>JANNZM010000104.1:0-191748 GCA_031410595.1 Actinomycetes bacterium
TTCGGTGGGGGCGGGGCGTCCGCCCCCCCTACCACCCTGGGGTCCCCCGCGCCGCCCCCCGGTCGGGCCCCCCGCTTCTGCTGTCCAGGTGCTGCTGATGCCTCGCTTGCTGCGCTCCGGCTCGTTGCTCACCTCCCGCTACGCGGCGTTCGGACTCGCTTCGCTCGGACAATGCTGCCGACGCCCCCGGAAGCGTCCGGCGCGGTCCCGGTCGGTGCAGACTTGCAGCATTGCCGAGCAAAGCGAGAACGAGCGCTAGGAGCGGTAGCGACAGGCGAGGCATCAGCACGTCTCTAACTGCCGAAGGGGAAGCCTAAATCCTCGGCGGTGGCCAGGGATACGAAGTTGATGCCTTCGGCTTCAGCCAGGGCTTTGCCGGTGCCGCCGCGGTCAACGAGAGCCAGGATCAAGATGGGGTCGGCGCCGAACTCTCGAACCGCTCGGGCCGCGTCGAGGGCGCTGGTACCACGGGTGGCGGTGTCCTCGCTTATGACGACTTTGTCGCCGGGTTGCAGGGCGCCGGCGACACGACCGCCCATGCCGTGTTCTTTTTCGTCCTTCCGGATGGAGAAACTGCGTAGAAATCTCCCCTGCGTCGCCGCGATTGCGGCAATGCCGAAAGCGACGGGATCAGCGCCCATGGTGAGTCCACCGATGGCGTTTGCCTCCGAAGGAATCAACGCGAGTGCTGCTTCGGCGATCAGGAGCATCCCTTCCCCACGACATGCCGTCTGCTTGGTGTCGAGGAACCACGTACTGCGCGCACCCGACTTCAACGTGAAATCGCCCCGCTTCACCGAATGGGTGAGCAGATGTGTCAAGAATTCCTCCGATGGCATGTCCACGACCGTACTGTGTCGGTGTGCAGTTGCGAATCTTTACCGAACCTCAACAGGGTGCGTCCTACGAAGACCTTTTGGCCATGGCCCAGATGGCCGAGGCACTCGGTTTCAATGGGTTCTTCCGCTCCGATCACTACCTGGCCATGGGATCTGGAACAGGTCTACCGGGCCCAACCGATGCATGGGTGACGCTGTCGGGACTGGCCCGCGAAACACGAACCATCCGTCTCGGCACGCTGGTGTCGTCCGCAACCTTCCGGTTACCGGGCCCCCTCGCCATCACCGTGGCCCAGGTCGATCAGATGAGCGGTGGCCGCATCGAATTCGGCCTGGGAGCCGGATGGTTCGAAGCCGAGCACCTGGCTTATGCCATTCCGTTCCCACCACTTGGCGAACGCTTTGATCGCCTCCGCGAGCAACTGCAAATCATCACCGGGTTATGGGAAACCGAAGTGGGCTCCAGCTTCGACTACGACGGAAAGCATTATCGCCTCGTCGGAGCACCAGCCCTTCCCAAGCCCGTTCAAGAACGAGTACCCATCATCATTGGTGGCGGTGGCAAGCACCGAACGCCTCGTATGGCCGCCATGTTCGCGAACGAATACAACCTCGCCTTCCAGCCCCTGATCCGATTTCGTGAACAACGCGATCGGGTGCGAGCGGCATGTGACATCATCGGACGAGACCCCGATTCCGTGGTCTTCTCGGCGGCATTAACGGTCTGCTGTGGCGACCGCGTCGCCGACTTCAAACGCCGAGCGGCCATGTTGGGTCGCGAACCAGAGGAACTCAGGGAAAATGGAGCCGCCGGTCTTCCCCGTCAGGTTGCCGAAACGCTTCGCGCCTGGGCAGATGCGGGCGCCACCCGAATTTACCTTCAGATGATGGACATCCACGATCTCGACCAACTACAGGTCATTGCCGAACAGGTCGCCCCGCTGTTGAGCTGATTGATAATTAATGGTCAAACCGTCGGCCGAACAAACAACAGCTTGGTTCGCGCACTATGCTTTCCGGCTATGACAGATACCGCCCCGAAAAAGCGTGGCCCCAAGGCCGTCACGGCCGAGCATAAAGCAGCAATGGCTATTGGTCGCAATGAGAGCCGGTCAGTGCGCCTCTACCTCGAAGCGCTTACTGCGAATCGACCAAAGCGCGGGCGCAAGCGAACCGCCGAATCCATCGCCAAGCGCCTGGCCTCAATTGAGGAAGAATTCGTCGCTGCCGATGCGTTGACCCGCGTTCACCTCGTTCAGGAGCGTCTCGATCTGAATGAAGAATTGGCTGGCATGGGTGAAACGGTCGATATTGCGACCCTCGAAGCCGACTTTGTCGCCTCCGCCAAGGCCTACAGCGAGCGCAAGGGCATTTCCCATGCAGCCTGGCGTGCCGTAGGGGTCGACCCCTCCATTCTAGCCAAAGCCGGCATTCACCGCTGACGTGATCGATGGTTTCTCCCGGGGGCGGGTGCCTTCGGAGAAACCATCGGAGCCCGGTCGGATCCCGTCTCAGCGGAGGTTCCGCACCGCACCAACCGTGCGGGATGCACCGAGAACCGCGCGCTCGAGATCGAACGCATCATCCAGCGAGGCTTTCGACAAAGCACTGGCGCGCGGATCGGCCTCCATAAGCATGCGGAAGTCAGTGCGATCCGCCCACGCTTTGGCGGCATTCTCCTGCACGATGCGATATGCCTCGTCTCGGGTGTAGCCACTTGAAATCAATGTCAGCAATACCGGCTGGCTAAACACCACGTTGTGACTAGAAGCAATGTTCTCCCGCATGCGAGCGGTGTCGACCTGCAGACCGGTTAGCAAGTTCTTCAGACGCTTGAGCACGTAGTAGGCCAATGTCGACGAATCCGGCACGACAATGCGTTCGACCGAACTGTGACTGATGTCGCGTTCATGCCAGAGTGCCACGTTCTCAAAACCGGCAAGCATGTTGCCCCGAAGAACCCGCGAGAGACCGGTCAAGGTCTCAGCGCTAATTGGATTTCGCTTGTGCGGCATGGCCGACGAACCCTTTTGCCCCGGTCGGAATCCTTCCTGCACTTCACTGACCTCGGTCCGCTGCAAGTGGCGGAGATTGACTGCGATCAATTCAACCGTGGTGCCGATTGTTGCACATGCATACAAATACGCAGCATGCCGATCTCGAGCAACGACCTGGGTAGCCGGCGTCGGCGTCAGTCCGAGCCGGGTGCAAACGAACGTCTCGATGCTGGGATCGATATTCGAATACGTACCGACGGCACCCGACAGCTTGCCCACGGCGATTCCGACCCGGGCAGCCCGAAGGCGATCACGATCACGATCCACCTGGAGCGCCCACAAAGCACAGGTAGCGCCGAAGGTCGTCGGCTCGGCATGAATACCGTGGGTGCGACCAATCATGACGGAGTTGCGGTGCGTGTCGGCCAAGCCCACCAGTACTGCGAGCAGGTCGGTAGCAGCCTGATCGAGCAGCCCGGCAGCTTCGTTCATGAGCGAACACCATGCGGTGTCGACCACGTCAGTGGACGTGAGGCCGTAGTGGATCCACGCAGCTTCGGGTCCTCCGATAGCACTTTGGACCACGTCGACAAAGGCGGCCACGTCGTGATTGGTAATGAGTTCGCGTTCGGCCACGGCTGCCACGAACGAGTCATCGATCTTCGGGGCTCGGGCACGGCAGGCGACTGCCGAACCAACGGGCGCAATGCCCAGTGCTTCCCACGCTTCGACGACCAGAATCTCGATCTCGAGGTAACGGGCGAATCTTGCCGTGTCGGCAAAGACCGCGACCATCTCAGGTGGGGAGTAGCGCTCGATCACGGAAAGGTGACGATCTGCTCGCGTCCGGGGCCGACACCGACATACCGGATTGGGACCCCGACCGAGCGCTCCAGCGCGGACAGGTAGCTGCGGGCCTTGGGCGGGAGGTCCTCGGGTGTGCGGCAGTGGGAAAGGTCTTGCTGCCATCCGGGGAACACGTCGTAAACAGGTGTGGCTGCGGCGAGACCATCGAGACGGTCGGGGTAGTGGGTCATGCGCTGGCCGTCACGCTCGTAGCCGACGCAGAGCTTTACCTCTGCGAACGTGTCAAGCACGTCGAGCTTGGTGATGGCCAGTTCGGTGAGGCTATTCAGCCGAGCGGCGTGACGCAACATGACAGCGTCGAACCAGCCGGGGCGTCGGCGGCGACCCGTGGTGGTCCCGAACTCGCGCCCAATGTCCACCAACTTGTCGCCGTCCTCACCGAGGTCTTCGGTGGGGAAGGGTCCCGCGCCAACCCGGGTGCAGTAGGCCTTGGCGATGCCGATGACCTTGGCGATGTCACGCGGCCCTATACCGGCTCCGGCGCAGGCCCCACCGGCTACGGGGTTGGACGACGTGACGTACGGATAGGTGCCCTGATCAAGATCAAGGAACGTGGCTTGAGCGCCTTCGAAGAGGATGTCCTGACCGGCGTCGAGTGCGTCGTGGATGAGACCAACGGTATCGGCAATGAACGGCGTGACCCGGTCGGCGACCTCGCCGGCGTAGAGCGCCACGATGGCCTCAATATCCAGGGCCTCGACGCCGAGGGCGACGAGCAGCTCATTTTCGGCCTCACCTCTGGCCTTGAGCGTTGCCGCAAACGACGCACGATCGAGCATCTCGCCGGCGTGGATACCGACACGACGCGCCTTGTCGGCATAGGCCGGACCTATACCCTTCAACGTGGTGCCGATTTTGGCGTCGCCACGCGCCAGCTCAGCGGCCGCGTCGTGCGCAGAGTGCCACGGCAGGATCAGGTGTGAACGGCTCGACAGTTTGATCTTGGAGCAGTCGACGCCCTTTTCGACGAGATTGTCGATCTCGCGCAGGAACGTTATGGGGTCGACCACGACGCCATTTCCGATGACCGGCACCACCGAGGGGTACAGCACGCCAGAGGGGATGAGGTGCAACGCGAACTTCACACCATCAACCACGAGCGTGTGCCCGGCGTTATGGCCGCCCTGATAGCGCACAACCATCGCCACTTCATGGGCGAGTTGATCGGTGATCTTGCCTTTGCCTTCATCACCCCACTGGGTTCCGACGACGACTGTTGCTGGCATAGAGGGCCTCCTCGGGGACGGCTTACCGAGGGATTCTAGATGGATGCCCGGTCCGGAGAGCCAAATCGGCCATTAGGGTGGGGGACCCGAACGAAATCGGAGGAGTCCCCGTGCGAGGACAAGTTCTGAGTTGGTGTGTTGCCGTCAGCATTCTGGCGGGTTGCGGATCATCAAAGGCGGTGTCCACCGGTTCACCGGCAAATGCGACCGCGACGACCGGAGCGGTGACCGTCACAACAGCAGCGTCGGCAGCGACAACCACTGCCAACGCTGCTCCAAAGTTGACCGGCGCCGCCGACAACGACTTCTGCCGCTATCTCGTTGACCTTGGGACGAAGACCACGTTCGATGACCTTGATGTCCCGGTCGGCCAGAGTCCCGAGCAGCTGAAGCAGGCGACGAACGTGGCCCAAAAGCTTTACAGTGACCTGGCCGCGCGGGCACCCGCCGAGATCAAGACCGACATCACGACTCTGTCCGCGAACTTCAATCGGCTGGCCGCGATCTACGCGTCGGTCGGCTACGACACCGTCAAGCTTCAACAGCAAATGTCCGACCCAGCCAGCGGCATTGCGGTTGAATTCGGCAAACTCGGTACGACCGATTCGGCCGCCGCTGGTGAACGGGTGGACGCCTACATTCAGAGCGTGTGCGGTCTGAGAGGCTGACCATCCCCGTGCGCCTATCGAATCACGTAGGCGCCATCTACGACGTCGACTGTAAGGGTGTCGCCTTCGCCGATCTTTCCTTCGAGAATGACCATGGCCGCCCTGTCGCCGATCTCGCGCTGGATAACGCGCTTGAGCGGGCGAGCACCGAAGGCTTCATCGAAACCGTCATGGGCCAACTTGGCCTCTGCCGCTGGCGTGACCACCATGGTGATGCGGCGGTCGGCCAGGCGTTGGCGGATGGATTTCAGTTGAATACCGACGATACGGGTGAGGTCGGCTTCGGTTAGTGACCGGAACCGGATGATGTCATCGATGCGGTTCACGAACTCCGGCCGGAAATGCGTGATGGGATCGCCCGGCAGGTTCGAGGTCATGATGAGCACGCAGTTCGTGAAGTTGACCGTGCGACCCTGGCCGTCGGTGAGGCGACCGTCGTCGAGTACTTGCAGCAGCACGTTGAAGACGTCGGGATGGGCCTTTTCTATCTCGTCGAGCAGCACCACCGAGTACGGGCGACGACGAACCGCCTCGGTGAGTTGGCCGCCTTCGTCGTAACCGACATAGCCGGGAGGCGCGCCGATGAGGCGGCTGACCGCGTGCTTTTCCATGTACTCGCTCATATCGATACGGACCATGGCCCGCTCGTCATCAAACAGGTACTCGGCCAGGGCCCGTGCCAACTCGGTCTTACCGACGCCGGTCGGGCCGAGGAACATGAACGACCCGATCGGACGATTCGGATCGGCCAGTCCGGCACGACTACGGCGAATGGCGTTGGACACGGCGATGACGGCTTCGTCCTGCCCGACGACACGCTCGTGCAGCATGCCTTCGAGCTGCACCAGCTTGGCCATCTCGCCTTCCATCAACCGACTTACGGGCACGCCGGTTGATTTTGAAACGACCTGGGCGATGTCCTCGGCGTCGACTTCTTCTTTCAACATGCGACTTCCCTTTTGCAGGTCGTCGAGGTGTGTAGAAGCCTCCGCGATGCGGCGGTCGAGTTCGGGAATGCGGCCGAACCGGATCTCGGCGGCCTTGGCCAAATCGTTCTCCCGCTCGACCTGGGTACCGAGATGCTCCCGCTCCTCTTTCAACGTACGAATCGCAGCGATAGCTTCCTTTTCCCCTTCCCATCGCCCTTTCATCTCGGCCGATGTGTCCTTCAGGTCTCGCAACTCCTCGTTGATGTCATCGAGCCGATCCTTCGAGGCCTGGTCGGTCTCCTTGTCCAACGCGAGATGCTCAATTTCGAGCTGCATGATGCGACGGTCGATGACGTCGATCTCAGTCGGCAGAGAATCGATCTCGATGCGCAGACGTGACGCCGCTTCGTCGATGAGGTCGATGGCCTTGTCGGGCAGGAAGCGGTTGGTGATGTAGCGGTTCGACAGCACGGCAGCCGACACCAGCGCCGAGTCCTGAATGCGAACGCCGTGATGCACCTCGTAACGTTCTTTCAGACCGCGCAGGATCCCAATGGTGTCCTCGACCGACGGTTCGCCGACATACACCTGCTGGAAACGACGCTCGAGCGCAGAGTCTTTCTCGATATACTTGCGGTACTCGTCAAGCGTGGTGGCACCGATCATTCGCAACTCGCCGCGGGCCAGCATCGGCTTGATCATGTTGCCAGCGTCCATGGCCCCTTCGGCCGCGCCGGCGCCCACGATGGTGTGCAACTCGTCAACGAAGGTGATGACCTCACCCTCGGCGTCAGTGATCTCTTTCAGCACGGCCTTCAGCCGTTCCTCGAACTCACCGCGGTACTTGGCACCGGCGATCATCGAGCCGATGTCGAGCGAAATAAGTCGCTTGTTCTTCAGACCCTCAGGCACGTCGCCGTCGGCGATGCGCTTGGCCAAACCCTCGACGATCGCGGTCTTACCGACGCCGGGTTCACCGATGAGCACCGGATTGTTCTTTGTTCGGCGAGACAGCACCTGGATGGTGCGGCGGATCTCCTCATCGCGACCGATGACCGGGTCGATCTTGCCGTCACGAGCGCGCTGGGTCAGGTCCTGGCCGTACTTCTCAAGGGCCTGAAAGCTGTCCTCGGGATTCTGTGAAGTGACGCGATGCGAACCGCGAACTTCGGACAACGCTTGAAGCAGTTCCTCTTTACCAACGCCTAGCCGATCGGGCATGGCGAGCAGCAGGTGTTCAACCGAGAGGTAGCTGTCGTGCAGTTCCTTCTGCACAGCCAGAGCCGCATCGAACATCGCCGTCGCGTCCCGGCCGAGACGAGCCGATTCACCACCGAAAGCCTGCGGCAATTTATCGACGGCCTCGTCGGCGCGATTGCGCAACATGAGTGGCGCCAGCCCCAACTTTTGTACCGTCGGCAACACGACCGACCCATCCTGGCGAAGCAGTGCAGCAAGGATGTGATCGGGCGTGAGTTCAGGGTTACTTCTCGCTCGCGCCTGCTCTTGTGCGGCGGCCACGGCCTCCTGCGTTTTCTGTGTCCACTTGTTGGGATTCAGCGCTGCCACAACTCTCCTTCAACCAACTCGACCGACATGGTTGTATCCAATCAAGCCCACGGTTGCCCCTTGGGGAAGGGTCCACGGTCAGGACGGCCGAGGACGAAAGACTCTCGCGTCAATCTCGACGCAGGATGCTGGGGACCTGGCCGAACACGGCGACGGATTGATGCAACGGCACGAGGTCACGGCGTTGACGGCGGACGGCCTCGTCGTCGGCGCGGCGGGCGTGTTCGCGCAGCTCGACCAGTTCACCTTGCAGCGCGGCGACTCGTTCTTCAAGGGCGAGAATGCGGGTGACGCCAGCGATGTTCATGCCCTCTTCCATGAGCTCATGGATGCGGCGCAGACGCTGCAGATCGGCATTGGAATAGCGCCTGTTTCCGCCTGTTGTGCGGGCGGGTTCGAGCAGACCTTTGCGTTCGTAGATGCGAAGGGTCTGAGGATGGACGCCTGCCAGTTCAGCTGCGACGGAGATGACGTAGACGGCTCGGGCATCGGATCGGAGTTCCATTGGCTACACCTCCAGGTGAGCTCGGGGGGATGACGAAGTGACGAGACGAAGTGCTTCAACGGCTTGAAGTTCTTCGGCGGTTGGTTTGGCCGGCACGACCACGTCAACGGTGACGATCAGATCTCCCGTTGCCTTGGTGGTGCTGATGCCTTTGCCTTTCACGCGGTGTTTGGATCCGGGCTGTGTGCCCGAACGCAGACGCAGCTTCACGGTGCTGCCGTCGAGCGTTGGTATATCGATGTCGGCACCGGCGACAGCTTCGGGGTAGGTGATCGGAATACGAAGCAAAAGGTTCACGCCGTCGCGACTGAACACTGCGTGCGGTGTCACATGACATTCGACGAGCAGGTCGCCCGCCGGGCCGCCATTGCGACCGGGACCGCCGCGACCTTTCAGGCGAATGGTTGAACCGTCGGCCACGCCGGCAGGGATACGCACGGCGACTTCACGCGGTCGACGTTCGATGCCCTTCCCACGACACGTCGGGCATGGCGTGTCGATAACGACGCCCTTGCCCTGGCACACGACGCACGGCGACGAGAACGAGAAGAAGCCTTGGTTTTCATCGGTAACGCCGCGACCGTTGCACACCCCGCACAGACGAGGCTGCGTACCGGGCGCAGCCCCGGAACCGCTACAGGTCGTGCACGACGCGTCGGACGTCAGATGCAACGTGGTGGTGAGCCCGTGCGCGGCATCAACGAACTCAAGCGTGAGGCTTGCAGTGAGATCCTCACCGCGTTGCGGTCCGACCCCTCGGCTCCCGCCGCCGGGGCGGCGCTGACGGCCGAACAGACCGCCGAGCAGATCGCCCATGCCATCGGTGCCGACGTTGAAGTTAAAACCACCCGGGCCGCCACCCGCGCCGCCGCTGCCCCCGGCGCCGAAGGGATTTCCCATCGGTCCGAGGCGGCGAACTTCGTCGTACTCCTTGCGCTTGGCGTCATCACCAAGCACGTCATAGGCGGCGGAAACGTCCTTGAACTTCTCCTCGGCCTTGGCATTGCCCGGGTTGGCATCGGGATGTAGCTCGCGGGCGAGTTTGCGGTACGCCTTGGTGATCTCCTTGGCATCAGCCTTGTCGGAGACGCCAAGGGTCTTGTAGTAATCCTTGTCGTACCACTCTCGCTGCGGAGCCACGATTTATCCCTTGACCTTCACCATGGCAGCGCGAAGCACGCGACCCTTCCAGCGATAACCGGTACGAAGCACTTCGGCCACGACGGGCTCGCCACCGTCACCTTCCTCGTGCACGACTGCGTCGGCGTCGGTTGGGTCAAAGGGCTTTCCGTCGAGGTCCATCACTTCGAGGCCCTGCTTTTGGAGCACGCCCAGCAGCGCCGACCAGATCGGCTCAACCCCGACTGTGCCGTGGGAGAACGCCGCCTCGCATGCGTCAAGGACCGGCAGGAGACTGTCGACGATACGACCGGTGGAGCGGTCTACCTCGTCGGCCTGCTGACCGGCGACGCGCTTGCGGTAGTTCTCGAAGTCGGCCTGCAGACGCAGGGCGATGTCCTTGAACTGGTCCCGCTCGGAGAGGAGATCGGCGATGTCGGCCTCAACCGGGTCGGCGCCTGACGACGCGTCTAGCGCGTCGTCAGCAACCAACTCGACCTCTTCAACATCAACGCTATTCGGTTCTGTCACTTGCCATCGTCCATGATTTCGGCATCCACGATTTCGGCGTCGACGATCTCGTCGTCAGACGGTGCCGACGACTGACCCGACGCCGACGTACCGGCCGCACCAGAATCACGGGCAGCAGCCTCATAGAGCTTCTGGCTGAAGCTCTGGCTGGCGGCCATGAGCTTCTCGGTGGCGTCCTTGATGGCGTCCTGATCGTTACCGTTCAGGGCAGTCTTCAGATCAGCCAGCGGTGCCTCGACGGCAGCCTTTTCTTCCTCGGAAACCTTGTCGCCCTGCTCCTTCAATACCTTCTCGGTTTGGTAGACGAGAGAGTCGGCGTTGTTGCGGCTTTCGGCCTCTTCACGACGACGCTTGTCATCCTCGGCATGCGCTTCAGCATCCTTCACCATCTTGGCGATGTCGTCTTTCGACAGCGTCGACTGACCGGTGATGGTGATGGACTGCTCCTTGTTGGTGGCGCGGTCTTTGGCCGACACGTTCACGATGCCGTTGGCGTCAATATCGAACGTGACCTCAATCTGAGGCACACCGCGGGGGGCGGGTGGCAGATCAACGAGCTGGAACTTGCCGAGCGTCTTGTTGTAGCTAGCCATCTCCCGCTCACCCTGCAGCACGTGGATCTCCACCGAGGGCTGCATGTCTTCCGCGGTGGTGAACACCTCAGTACGTCGAGTGGGGATCGTGGTGTTGCGTTCGATAAGACGGGTCATCACGCCACCACGGGTCTCGATACCAAGGGCGAGCGGTGTGACGTCGAGAAGGAGTACGTCTTTCACGTCACCGCGCAGAACACCGGCCTGAACAGCCGCGCCAACGGCAACGACCTCATCGGGGTTGACGCTCTTGTTCGGCTCTTTGCCGGTGAGGCTCATGACGAGGTCCTGCACGGCGGGCATACGGGTAGAGCCACCAACGAGGATGACGTGCGCGAGCGCGCCCTTCGTTATGCCGGCGTCGGCAAGGGCCTTTTCGAACGGGATCTTGCACCGCTCGATGAGGTCGGCGGTCATCTCCTGGAACTTGGCTCGCGTGAGCTGCTCGTCCATGTGAAGGGGGCCTTGTGGAGTAGCGGTGATGAACGGCAGATTGATCTGGGTGGACTGCACTTGCGAGAGTTCGATCTTGGCCTTCTCGGCCGCTTCCTTCAGACGCTGCACTGCCATCTTGTCGGCGGCCAGGTCAACCCCGTGGGCAGCCTTGAACTGCGCGACCAGCCAGTCGATAATGCGCTGATCCCAGTCGTCGCCGCCGAGGTGGGTGTCACCGTTGGTGGACTTCACTTCGAACACGCCGTCTCCGATTTCGAGCACCGATACGTCGAAGGTGCCGCCACCGAGGTCGAACACCAGAATGGTCTCATCATCGGTGGCCTTCTCGAGGCCATAGGCAAGGGCGGCCGCGGTGGGCTCGTTGATGATGCGGAGCACTTCAAGACCCGCGATCTGGCCGGCTTCCTTGGTGGCGGTGCGCTGAGCATCGTCAAAGTACGCGGGCACCGTAATGACGGCCTGGGTGACCGTCTCACCGAGGTAGGCCTCAGCGTCACGCTTGAGCTTCATGAGCGTACGAGCGCTGATCTCCTGCGCGGTGTACTTCTTGCCATCGATCTCCTGGGACCAATTGGTGCCCATGTGACGCTTGATGGAGCGGAAGGTGCGATCACCGTTGGTGATGGCCTGACGCTTGGCCACCTCACCGACCAGCACTTCGCCGTTGCGTGCGAACGCGACAATGGACGGCGTGGTGCGGCCACCTTCGGCATTGGGGATGACGACGGGCTCGCCGGCCTCGAGGACCGACACGACGGAGTTGGTTGTACCGAGATCGATACCTACTGCTTTGGGCATGGGGGCCTCCTGGCCAAGGGTTTGAGCGGTAAAGCGAGCGGTAGCTCGCAAGCGAACCAGATCGGTTGTGCGGTTGCTTCTGAACCAAGGCTATGACGGCTTTGGAGTGTATGCAACGTGAACAACAGAAAAGTTGAGCGTATTCCACTCAAGTAGGAATTCATCTGGAAACGTTGCTGAATGTTGAGAACTGCCATAAGTTTCAGAGGACTCATAGCCAATCCCAGACGACGAGACCACGGAGGGCGGCAAGAAATGGCGTTGACACTCACCAAGGCGGTCTTTCTGGCCCTCCTTATCGTGTTGCTCGTCGGCATTCTGACGGCGGCGGTACGCGCAATTCTGAGTACTTGGAAGTTCATTGACGGCGAAGACCTCGCCGCCGGCATCGTCCTCACACTCGTGCTACTGGTGCTCGACGTCGTTCTCGTGATCGCCGGCCTCATCCCGGCTGCCGTCATCGTGTTCGCCCTCATCCCCCTCGCCATTGGGCTGTTCTTCGAATCAGGCACATTGGGCGCGGCCGACTTCGGCCATGTGGTCAAACGGGGTCTTCGGCGCCGGACCTGGGAAGGGCCGGGCCACTACCTCGTGGCGCGCCGGACCGACGTCCGCAAGATCATGCTGGTCGCCCACGCGATCAACGTGCCCAAGCGGCCCGAGAAGGCCGACCATCACGACAAGGATCCACCGGCGAAGGAAGAGTTCTGGGCACTGTCATGTGATCGCATTCGCATGAACGTTTCGTTGCTCTGTAAATACCAACTCGATCCGGCTGAGCGCGACGATCCCGACTTCCATCACAAGTTGTGGGTCTTGGGTACACCGGAGGCGATTCGAGAACGAGTTCGACCGCTCGTCGAGATGGCTCTGCACGACGTCATTGGTCGTTACAGTGCAATGGACGCTGCCACCTGGAACCGCGAGCCGGTCCGGGAGGCGTTGGAGGCCCGCCTTGCACCCCTGTTCGCCAGCATCAGCCTCGCTCTCAAAGTCGTCGTGCTGGGCGCAGTCGTGCCCGAGGACGAAGTTCGCCGCTCCGAACTGCACATGCGGGAATTGGAGGAGCTGGAGAAGTCGATGGGTAAGACCGGCCTTGCGGTGCATCGCATCGACGCGCTCGAGAAGGCTGGTGTCGTGGTGGTGCCATCCGATCCGTCGGTGCTACTCGCCGCCGGGAGCCGAGTGCCGCCACCGCCGCCCCCTTCGTCGTAGCAGCGTGACGAGGACGACCGCAGTCTGCCAACATCGCGGCCATGCCTTCGACCCTTGTCATTGTCCGCCACGGTGAGAGCACCTGGAACCAAGAGAACCGCTTCACCGGCTGGCACGATGTTGCCCTGACCGCTGAGGGCGAAACCCAAGCAACTGCGGCTGGCGTCGCCATGCGTGACGCCGGCTTGTTCTTTGATGTCGGACACACGTCTTTGCAAACCCGAGCGGTTGTCACCGCCAACCTTGCGCTCGCTGCGCTGGGCCAGCCTTGGCTGCCGGTCCAACGCTCGTGGCGGTTGAACGAACGGCATTATGGCGCGCTTCAAGGACTGGACAAAAAAGAAACAACAGCCTTACACGGAGCCGAACAAACAAATCTTTGGCGCCGCAGCTACGACGTCCCACCGCCCCCCGTCGACACGAATTCGCCAGAGCATCCCAGCCACGATCCGCGATACCGGCTGCTGGCGCCCGATGTCCTTCCGGCCGCTGAGTGTTTGCGCGACGTCGTCGCCCGTGTGCTTCCCTACTGGCATGACGCTATCGTTCCCCAACTCCGAGCCGGCCTAACGGTGCTGGTAGCAGCTCACGGCAACTCGCTACGGGCGCTCTGGAAACACCTGGAAGTGGTCAGTGATGCCGACATTGCGGAGCTGAATATTCCGACCGGCTTTCCCAGGCGATACGTGTTTGATGACAACCTGACTGTCAGGGAAGCGGCGTATCTGGCCGATCCCGAGGTTGCCGCCAAAGCCGCAGCTGCCGTCGCGCAACAATCAAGATAGCCTCAATAGTTTATGAAGAACGCGAAAGCGTGGACTTTCGTGAATTCATAAGACAATTGTTCATGTACGGTCAATTCTTTAGTTTGAGGTCGAACAAGCCCAACTTCTGGACTGAAGGGTTGAAGGATTCACATGAGCCTGGCTGACCAGCTTTCGGCGGCACGTATCAGCCCCGAATCAGTGCTAGCTCTCCCCTCCGTTCGTCGCGCTGCGCCCCCACGGTTCAATCGGCTGCGTGCCCTCCTCATCGGTTTCGACACTGCTGCGCTTTTGGCTGCCTGGGTCCTTGCGGCGCTCATCCACTGGAGCCAACGTCCGCTCTGGGGAAACACCATCATCATCCTCGGCTCCGTCGTCGCCGGTCTGTGGCTTTTGAACATCCACGACCTTTACTTGGCCCGCATCTCGACCATTCGAACGGTGGAGCTTTCGCGGGTGAGTAGGTCGGTGGTGCTTATCGGCGTGGCCAACTATCTTGCGCGCAGTCTGATCGGTTACCGGTTCCAGCAACGCGACATCGTGGTCGGTATGACGCTCACCATGGTGCTCATGTTTCTCGGCCGCGGCGCGTACCGCGCCTGGCTCACCGCCAGTCGACGAGATGGCCGGTTCCTGCGAGACGTCCTCATTGTGGGTGCGGGGCCCGAATCAGCCGAGATTCTCGACGTGCTCGAAGATCACCCCGAGGCCGGCTACCGAGTTGTGGGGCTCGTCGGTGATCGTGACGACGCGGTTGCCGCCGGCCTCGGTCATGTCTGGTGCGGCAGTCCCAACGACACCCTCGACGTGCTGCAAGGCCGCCGTGCAGGCGGCGTCATCATCTCCACCAGTTTGATCGAGAGCGAAGAACTGGGCGATCTCGTGCGCAGGTTGCAGGAGCGAAAGATACACATCCAACTTTCGAATGGCGTGAAGGGGACCGATTTCCGTCGGATGCGGGCCACGCCCATTGCCTACGAGCCCTTCTATTACATCGAGTCATCGGTGCTGGCTCGAGGTCAGGATCTCACCAAGCGGGCGCTCGACCTGGTGATGGCGGCGTTCGGTATGATCCTGGCAGCTCCCTTGTTTGCGGTGGTCGGCTTCATCATAAAACTGCAGGACGGCGGGCCGGTCTTCTTCCGTCAGGTTCGCGTTGGCCAAGACGGCCACCACTTCCGCGTGCTGAAGTTTCGCACGATGGTCGTCGACGCCGAGGCACAACTGGCCACCCTTGAGGCCGCCAACGAACGAAACGGACCGCTGTTCAAGATGGACCGTGACCCTCGCATCACGCGCATCGGACACTTCTTACGAAACTCGAGCCTCGACGAACTGCCTCAACTCGTCAACGTGTTGCGCGGCGAAATGAGCATGGTCGGACCGCGTCCAGCGCTTCCCGCCGAGGTCGCCAACTTTGACGACATCCTGCTCAACCGCACCAAGGTTCTCCCGGGCATTACCGGTCTTTGGCAGGTGGAAGCGCGCGACAATCCAAGCTTTTCCGCCTATCGCCGGCTTGACCTTTTCTACGTCGACAACTGGTCGATCTCACTCGACCTCATCATCATGATGGCCACCATCGAACAGGTTCTTGCCAAACTCGTCTTCTCATTCTTCCGGCGAGGCGATGCACGCGCGTAGGATTCCCCCTATGGCCAGCAAAAAAGCGTATCTCGATCACCTGCGGAATGTTCCGCTGTTCAGCAGCTGCTCCACCAAAGAACTTGAACGCATCGCCAAAGCCGGTGATGAAATTTCGGTACCCGAGGGTCATCTGCTGTGCGACCAGGGGCAAACAGGTCGCGAGGCGTTCGTCATTCTTTCCGGCTCCGCGCTGGTCAAGCGCAATGGCAAGAAGATCACCATCGTCGGCCCCGGCGCCATGGTTGGTGAGCTGTCACTACTCGACCACGGCCCTCGCACGGCAACCGTGACCACCAACAGTGCCACCACACTGCTAGTGATCGACCAGCGTCATTTCGCCGCAGTGCTGGCCGACGTGCCGACCCTGTCGCGCAAATTGCTCGCGTCGCTCGCAGGCCGTATCCGTGACCTTGATCGGACCATGTTCGGCTGAATCGGTGTGTGCTCGTCTGGCCGAGTAGTTTTCGGCCTGCTATGAGTGCAGATTCCCATGCTCCTGCGGCTGCTCCGGCGGGCCCGCGCAAAATAAAGCCGTACCAACTCGTTGCCGGGTTTGGTGCCGCGTTCGGTCTCTTCACCGTGGTGTCCGGCATTGTCCCGTTGCTCACCAAGTGGCACGACAAGTCGGAGGTGAGCCGCGAGCCGTTCGTCGGCATTCCCGGCCCCATCCAGTTGATGTTCTACCTGGTCACGCCGGTGCTGCTCGTGTACACCGCATTGCTCTTCGCCGACCGCATCCGCAATTGGGAGCGCGGCGGACCCGACAACCGTCGCACCACTCCGCAAAACGCCCGGCGGCGCCTGGCTGACTTCCGCGCTGGTGTCTACATGAAGACCCTGCTGCGCGACCCAGCCGCCGGCGTCATGCATTCGCTGATGTACTTCGGCTTTCTCATCCTGCTCGCCGTCACCACCGTGTCGGAGATCGATCATCAGATGCCACCGGCTGGCAAGTTCCTGCATGGCGGTACCTATCAGGGCTTCGCGTTCGTCGGCGACATCGGCGGCACCATGTTCTTGGCCGGCATCGTGTGGGCGATGGTTCGTCGTTATATTCAGCGGCCCTACCGCATCCGCGTGAAGTCTCGCCCCGAGCACGCCATCGGGCTTGGCCTGTTCCTTGTGCTCGGCCTGTCGGGCTTTGGCGCCGAGATGTTCCGCATTGCCGAGCAGTGGCACAACGGCAAGAACATGAGCTTCGAGAAGTGGAGCTTCATCGGCTACCCGCTGGCGTCGCTGGTGAAGAACGTCGGTGCATTACGCGGCTGGCACCAAGGCTTTTGGATTCTGCACGTGGTGTGTTTCTTCGGCTTCCTAATCATGTTGCCCATCACCATGTTGCGCCACATGATCACCTCGCCCATCAACATGTATCTCAAGGATCGTGAACGTCCGAAGGGTGCCATGAAGGCCATGCCGAACCTGACCGAAACCGAGCTCGAAACGTTCGGCGCGTCGGTGGTGGAAGACTTCACCTGGAAGCAGTTGATGGATACCGACGCATGCACCATGTGCGGACGCTGCACCAGCGTGTGCCCGGCCAACGCAACGGGCAAGAAACTCGATCCGCGCGAAATTGTCCTCAAGACCGGCGCGGTTATGGCCGGCTCTGCGCAACACGCCCACGTGTCGCCGCCCATCAGCGGTTACGCCAAAGTGTCGTCCAGCTCGCTGTTCGAGCTCATCTCGGCCGAGGAAGTATGGGCCTGTACGTCGTGCCGGGCGTGCGATGAGATCTGTCCGGTAAACATCGAAATCCTCGACAAAATCCTCGACATGCGCCGCTACCTCACATTGATGGAATCCGACTTCCCCGCCGAACTCGGCGGTGCGTTCCGCGGCATGGAGAACCAGGGCAACCCGTGGGGGATGAGCCAAGGCGAGCGGGCCGACTGGGCGAAAGACTTCCCAGACGTGCAAGTCGTCAGCCCGGGTGAGCCGATCACCACCGAGTACCTCTACTGGGTCGGTTGCGCCGGCTCATTCGACGACAAGAACAAGAAGGTCAGCCAGGCCATGGCCAAGCTGATGAAGCGCGCTGGCGTCGACGTGGCCATTCTCGGACCGTCGGAAATGTGCACGGGTGACTCGGCTCGTCGCTCGGGCAACGAGTATCTGTTCCAGATGCTGGCCATGCCGAACATCGAGATGATGAACGGCATGGGCGTACGCAAGATCATCACCCAGTGCCCGCACTGCTTCAACACCATCAAGAACGAATACCCGCAGTTCGGTGGTAACTACGAAGTGGTGCACCACAGCCAGTTCCTTGAGCACCTGATCGCCACCGGCAAACTCGACGTCTCAACGGCTTCACTTGAGGAGCGCATCGTCTACCACGACAGCTGCTACCTCGGCCGTCACAACGACATCTACACCGCGCCGCGAAAGGTGATTGGTTCGTTGAAGGGCATCGACATCATCGAAATGCCCCGCAACGGCACCAAGGGCATGTGCTGCGGCGCCGGCGGAGCGCGTATGTGGATGGAAGAAAATGTCGGCACCAAAGTGAATGACGAGCGAGCGCTCGAAGCCATTTCCACCGGCGCCGAGCGCGTCGCGACCGCGTGCCCGTTCTGCTACATCATGATGGACGACGGCGTGAAGGCGGCAGGCAAGGAGGAGCACGAGGTCAAGGTGGCCGACATCTCGCTCCACCTGCTCGAAGCCATCGAGCGGGGCGAGGCCATGGCGGCGAGACCCGAGACGCCGCTTGCGCCTCTCTCTGCGACAGGTGCTGGCGAATGAAGGGCATCGTCCTGGCCGGAGGTTCCGGTACGCGTCTGCACCCGGTGACCCGTTCGGTCTCCAAGCAGTTGCTGCCGGTGTACGACAAGCCGATGATCTACTACCCGCTTTCGGTGCTGATGCTGGCCGGCATCCGAGAGATTCTGATCATCTCCACGCCCCATGACCTGCCGCTGTTCGAGCGGCTCTTCGGTACCGGGGCCGACATTGGTGTGCAGTTCTCCTACGCCGAGCAGGCCGCGCCAAATGGCCTGGCCGAGGCGTTCATCATCGGGCGCGAGTTCATCGGCACCGACGACGTTTGCCTGGTACTGGGTGACAACATCTTCCACGGTGAAGGCCTGTCGAAGATCCTGCGGTCGGCGGCCCACGACATTGCCGACCACGGCGGTTGCCAGCTCTTCGGCTATACCGTGTCGGATCCCGAGCGCTACGGGGTCGCGGAGGTGGATCACGACATGCGGATCCTTTCGATCGAGGAGAAGCCGTCGGCGCCTAAGAGCAACATGGCGGTCACCGGCTTGTACTTCTACGACAACACTGTTGTTGAGGTCGCCGCTGCGCTCAAGCCGTCACCACGAGGTGAGTTGGAAATCACCGATGTGAACCGCCACTATGTAGAGGCCAGTAAGGCGCATCTGCAAAAGCTTGGTCGCGGTATGGCCTGGCTCGACACCGGCACCCACGATTCGCTGCTGGAAGCCGCCACGTTCGTGCAGGTATTGGAGCATCGCCAGGGCGTGCAGATTGCGTGTATCGAAGAAATCGCCTTCGAGAACCGCTGGATCACATCAGATCAGTTGTCCGTCCTGGCCGAAGCACTCGGGAAGTCCAGTTACGGCCAGTATCTCCGCCGAGTCGCAGCCGCAGTCTGACGGTATCGGGCCGCTATTGATACAGGTCGGCGACCTGGAAGGTGATGTCCGGGCAGTCGAGGGTGAGAAGGTCTGCCGGTCCGTGCAGGGTGTGTACCCAAAGGTCCCCAGCGCGCCGATGCCGGATGACGAACGGCTCGTCCGGATCAGAACTCACCATCAGGTAGTTCTTCAAGGCCGGGATACTTGAGTACTGTCCGAGTTTCACCGTGCGGTCAATGCCCTGCGTGGAGGGGGACAGAACCTCCACAATGAGACACGGGCTGGTCTCGAATCGACTGTTTTCCCCGCTGCAGGTGACCATCACATCCGGGTAGAACACGCTGCCCGTGGCAACGACCAGGAGGGCCAAATCAGCCACGAACGCTTCGCACCCTTGTTGGCGTGCCGCAGCGTCAAGCAGCGCACCGACTCTCATTGCAATTCGGGCATGCGGGCGGGACCCGCCTGTCATGGCGTAGACCACCCCGCCAACGAACTCATGACGAAGTTCCTGGGTGTCCTGCCACCCCCAATACTCATCGAGCGACATGTGGTAAGGATGCCCGTACATCTGCTCAAGTGCGCTCACAGACTCATGCTACCGGCTCCCCTCGTCCAGCAGTTCGCTGGTCCCGTTCCATTCTGGCCCGTGTACTGACCCTGTATTGGGTCAAGCCCGATAGGTTGTAGGCGTGCTGCATGCGGTTTGGGATGACGGGCTGGTCATCTTTGGGTATCGAGGTCGAGTACTCGATCGAAAGACCGTTGAATCGTTCGCGTCGACCCTGTTCATAGGGCTCGATGAGCAGAAGTCGAACGTGCTCGAACTGGCGGCTCCGGGCCGGCGCGGGCCCCTTGAAGTGCATTCACTCCGCATCGAAATTCACGACGCGACCGAGGCCTTTTTGCAGCGCGCCTGGGTGCCGTGGCGCAGCCTCAGCCCGTCGCTCGCGTGGTTCGCACGCGCCGCTCGGTTGAGTCAGGATGTGGCTCAGGCCGGTTTGGTGTTGCCGTCGCTCATGGTTGACGCCGACGGACACGGGGTGGCGAGTTGGCAGCCCGTCATCAACGACCAGATCGGTGGTCGACTGGCCGATCTCACGCGCACTATGCCGACCGTCGTCGGTGCCCTTCGTCCATCGCTCGAAGCGTGGCAGATCACCTCCATGGTCACCACCGCGTTCACCGACGATGCGGTTCGCCTCACGCTGGCCGAAACACCAGTGGCCGATCCTTCGCCCCATAGCCGCAGCGCCGACGACGTGGTAGCGCGCCGCTTTCTGGGCGCGCTGACGTCGCGCGATTCGGGTGTCGGAGCACGGTCGCCGGCCGAACACGCCGCGTTGCAGCATCTCGCTCAATCGGTGACCCGCTGGACATCGCCGGGCGTGGGACGGTCGCCCACCACCGACATTGCGGTCATGCTGCGCGTGGTCGAACCGAATGATCTCGACATCCAGGAAGGCAACGAACTGGCCGACCTCGATCCCGAGGAATTGCCGTGGCTGGTGGAGATGGTGCTGGCGCCACTGAGCGACCAGAGTTTGTTGATAACGGCGGCCGACGTGCTGGGGGATTCGGACAAGGCTGCGTTGTTGAACCTCACACCAGCCGAAGTCGAGCGCGCCATCAACCTGGCCAAGCGCAGGGTCGTTCGTGCCGCGCCGTCGTTGGCTGCAGCCTTGGCCGATGATCACGCAACAACCGCAGCACTACCGCTGGCCGAGATCATCACGTTTCTACGCGCCGATGCGGCACGCCTCGAACTGGCCAAGGTGCGGGTGCTGCTGCCGACGTGGTGGGCAAAAAAGCCGCGCACCAAGGTCAAGGGGGAGGCGAAACCGAGCGATGCGCCCGTCACATCCGGCGGGCTCGATGTGGCTTCCATCGTCACCGTCGACTGGCAGGTGGCGCTGGACGGCGAGAAGCTCACGTCGTCGGAGTTGACCCGCCTGGCGACGGCCAAGCAGGAGCTTGTCTACATCCGCAACAAGTGGGTTCGCTTCGACCCCGACAGCATCGCCCAGGTGCTCACCGCGCTGACCCGGGTGAAACGCGAGCGGTCAACGTTAAGCGCAATCGAAGTCGTACAGATCGGTGCCGATGCCGAACTCGAAGTATCGGGCGAAGGATGGGTACAGGAGTTGCTCGCCGGTCTGCCCGATGACCGCATTACCCCCCTGCCTGAGCCCGAAGGTTTCGTTGGACATCTTCGCCCGTATCAGCAGCGCGGCCTTGGTTGGCTGGCGTTCCTCCAGCGCATCGGTCTGGGAGGCTGCCTGGCCGACGACATGGGCCTTGGTAAGACGGCACAGCTGCTGGCCCTGCTCGCCCACGAACGCCAAGGCGGCACCACGGTGTGGCCGACGCTCGTTGTGTGTCCGCTCTCAGTCGTGCGGAACTGGGAGACCGAATCGGCTCGGTTCACACCCGGGTTGAAGGTGCTGGTGCTGCATGGTCCCGGTCGCCCCAAAGGTGACGAACTCGCGGCGGCTGTTCGCGGTCACGACCTCGTGGTGACCACCTACGCTACCGCCACACGCGATGCTGTGGCGCTTGCGGCTCTTCGTTGGGATCGGCTCGTCGCCGACGAGGCGCAGAATGTGAAGAACCCCGGCACGACCGCCGCCCGCGCGCTACGACGGATTCCTGCCCGACAGAAAGTCGCGCTCACTGGCACCCCGGTGGAAAACCGGTTATCCGAACTGTGGGCCGTGTGCGATCTGGTCAACCCCGGTCTGCTGGGCAACGCCACCCGGTTCCGACAGCACTTCGCGGTGCCTATCGAGCGGAACCGTGACGTGGAGCGGACTGACGAGTTGCGGGCGATGGTGCAGCCGTTCATGTTGCGGCGCTCGAAGGCTGACCGCTCGCTCGTGCCCGACCTGCCACCCAAGTTGGAACAAGTTGCGTATGCAACGTTGACCAGAGAGCAGGCGACGCTCTACCAGTCGGTCGTCGACGTGCTCCTCTCCACCCTCGATCATCTCGATGGCATCGACCGACGTGGCGCGATCCTGGCGGCAATTACGCGGCTGAAGCAGATCTGCAATCACCCGGCTCATTACCTGGCTGATGGCAGCGTTTTGGCGGGACGCAGCGGCAAGCTCGCACGCTTCGACGAGTTGGTCGGCGACCTGCTCGACGCCGACGAAAAGATGCTGGTCTTCACGCAGTATCGGGAGATGGGTCTGATCCTGGCTCGTCATCTTCGCGAGCACACTCGCCTTGACGTGCCGTTCCTGCATGGCGGGGTGTCAAAGACGAAGCGCGACAAAATGGTCGACCAGTTCCAGGAAGGCGCCGGCGGCCCCATCCTGCTCGTGTCGTTGAAGGCGGGCGGCAGCGGTCTCAACCTGACTGCTGCCAGCCAGGTGGTGCACTACGACCGCTGGTGGAATCCGGCCGTCGAAAACCAGGCCAGCGATCGGGCGTGGCGCATCGGTCAGACGCGCACCGTGCTCGTCCACAAGATGGTGTGCCAGGGCACGGTGGAAGAGCGCATCGATGCGTTGATCGAAGGCAAGAAGGACCTGGCCGACCGTGTGGTCGGCTCGGGTGAAGGTTGGATCACCGAACTGACCACGTCGGAAATCCGAGATCTGCTGGTGCTGCGATGAGTGTCGGCCCGACCCTGGGACACATTGGCCGTCTGCTCGCCGCCCTAGCCGACAGCGGGCGCCTGGTGCGCGGACATGAGCTGGTGGAAGATGGTCGCGTGCGTGACCTCATCATTGCGTCCGAACGCATCGAAGCGGTCGTGTGGGGTTCACGCCACGACCCGTATGAGGTCATCATCCATGTGCCTTCGGGTGGTGAGTTGCCGACTGATCCGCGCCAGCTTCGGTTCTCATGCACCTGCCCCGACTGGGGCGACCCTTGCAAGCACGCGGTAGCCGTGGCGTTGTCGGCCGCCAACGAGCTGGATGGCAACCATCGACTGCTCCAGACGCTGCTGGGCGATGCGGCCACTGCGCCCGGCGACCAAGACCAACTCGACGTAGCAGCCCGCGAGCGATCAGTTGTTGTTGCAACTACCGTTGCACCGCCGCGTGAACGACCAACATGGGCGCAGGATCTCACGGACGGACGCTCGCCGACGACGGTTGAAGGGTGGCTGGGCGACGATCCCGGCCGCCAACCCGCCGTTCCCCCGCTTGAGGAAGACCCGACCGAGCTCTTCTTGTCGCTCGGCGCGCTGCACGTGGGTGACGGTCCGGACCTCGCACCGTCACTCCAGCTGTTGATCTATCGCCTGACCGAAGGCTGAGGTGTCGTCAACACGTTTTCCGCGGGCGCGCAGCGGTTCGGTCTCTAGTTGAAGTTTTCGTGGTAGCGGCTGGGGGTTGGCCCGCGTTGACCTTGGTACTTCGACCCGGCCGCGCCCGAGCCGTACGGTTTGTCGGCCGGAGTGGTCATGGTAAGGAAGCTGATCTGGCCGACCTTCATACCGGGGTAGAGCGTGATGGGCAGATTGGCGACGTTTGCGAGTTCCAACGTGACGTGACCGTCAAAACCGGCATCGATAAATCCGGCAGTGGAATGGATAAGCAGGCCCAACCGGCCCAGGCTGGACTTGCCTTCAATGCGGCCTACCAGATCGTCCGGAACACCCACGCGCTCAAGAGTGGCGCCGAGCACGAATTCGCCGGGGTGGAGCATGAAGACGCCGTCTTCGGCCACTTCGACTTCTTCGGTCAAGAAGCGCATGTCTTGCTTGAGGTCGATGATGCCAGCCGAATGGTTGCGAAAGATGCGGAAGAATCGGTCGAGCTTCACGTCAACCGATGAAGGTTGAATGCACGACTCATCGAGCGGATCGAGCACGATGCGCCCGGCCGCCAACTGTTCACGAAGGGATCGATCAGACAGGATCACGAGCGAGACGTTAGTTATGTTTGGCCCGAGGAACGCAAAGTTCCACATGTGGCTCCTCCGATCGGGCAGGATGTCGGAGCCGACGAAGCATGATCTTTGGAGGCACAGGAACGGGGGATGAATTGTGGGTTCGGTGTGCATTATCGGGAACCCGGATGCCGGCGACGGATCGGCCTCGGTTGTGGCCAACTCGGTTGTGGCGGCCGCTGTTGCCGCCGGCCACGACGTCACGCTGGCCACGCCCGACTCTCAGGCAGGGACGAACGCTGCGTTGCGTAGTGCGTTACAAACCAAGGTTGAACGGGTCATCGTGATCGGTGGTGACGGCATTGTGCACCTGGCGGTCAATGCGCTGGCCATGACGGGCGTTGTGCTGGGCATCATCCCCATCGGCACGGGTAACGATGGGGCTCGCGCGCTTGGCCTGCCCGCGTCGCCTACGGCAGCAATTGAAGCGGCGCTGCAATCTGCGATCGACGTGGACGCCATACGAACCGAGCACGGATGGGCGCTCACCGTTGCCACGGCAGGGTTTGGCGTAGCCGTAAACAAGCGAGCAAACCGGCTGCGATGGCCGCGGGGCGCGGCGGTCTACAAACGGGCAACGATCGAGGAGCTGCCGGGTCTGCGACCTCTGCCGCTTACGCTCACGGTCGACGGGGTTTCGCATGAGGTCTCCGTGACGCTGATCGCGGTAGGCAACGGCGCCTACTTCGGCGGCAATATGCAGATCTGCCCGGCCGCCGATCCGTTCGACGGGCTGCTCGACGTGACCGTCGTCGGCAAACTGGGACGCGTTGAACTGCTGCGTTTCTTTCCCACCGTGTTCAACGGAACCCATCTCTCACACCCGCAGGTAAGCACCTACCGGGGCCGCGTCATCGAACTCAGAGGCCCCGCCGAGTTATGGGCCGACGGCGAACCGATGGGTCTGCTGCCCGTCACCCTTCAAGCGATTCCGCGGGCCTTAAGAATTGCGGGCGTGTCGCGCTAACCTGCGTACTTGTAGCAGTTCTGCGGGTGTAGTTCAGAGGCAGAACATCAGCTTCCCAAGCTGAGAACGCGGGTTCGATTCCCGTCACCCGCTCCGAGTGTTTAGCCTGTTCAGGGTTTCTGTGTGCTGCTGGTGGGCTCGGCGCCTAGTGAAGAAGCTCAGCGTGTGAAACTAGTTGCGAGCTCATCGAGGGCACCATCGACTTCTGTGCAACTCTCGCTCGGGTTCCCGTTGGTCGATGATGCGAGCGTGTCGAACAACTCGAACACCACTTGGCCGCCGGCACCAGAACTTGAGCGGGGCAGCGTATTCCTTCAGAGGGTCTGGAGCAGCAACCTTTGGGTGCTCGGTACCGAGAAGGCGTGCGCTCAACGTTGGACGCGAGCACGCAGCGCAAAGGTGACAAGTCCAAGCAGTAGCGGTCCCGCTATCTTCATGAGCAGGAAGACTGCCGTGCCCGAACCAGTGAGTCCGTCAGTGACCGGTGACAGGAAGCTAACGGTCGAACGCGCACTAACGGCCACGCAGTCCCAGAACCGGTTGAAGTGCAGCCCGGCGCTTCCTGCCGCTCGTGCCACTTCGACAGCGTTCCCGGCGGCATCCAGCACGAGCGAGCCGTCGCGGTTCTGTGCCGCCTCGAAGGTAACGAGGTTGCGAGTAGCCACGCGGAGAAGGGTCCCGAAAAAAGAACACAACGAATACGTACGTTCCGAGGGCCCGATAAGCACTCAGCCCGTAGCCCGCAAGCCACTTGTACCCCCACAATAGCCATCGCTCAACTGACCATCGCTCAGCACCGCGCAGTCTCATCTCCATTTCGCCGTAGTAAAAGTCGGCGGCACCTGCGTAGTCCTTTGATGCTTCGAGGGCAGCGCGAAGTTGCCTGTAGCTGTTCTCAACCGTCGCTATCTGATCGGGTGTGCCTTTCTCCGCCAGAATGAGCGCGTCGGCGAGAACTCGCCGCCGTCGGTTGATAGCCAGACCCCCTTATCAAGCACACGCAGGTTGCTTAGGCCTGTTGCATTTGAGAGTTGACAGTCGGCAAGACTTACGCCGTCACTGATTATCAAAGGGGCTTCGAGAGTCGAATGTTGCAGCGAGCTAATCGCAGCGTTGCCTACACGCCCTGAACCAACGGTTAATGGCTCCTTGACGACGATGCTGGCAAGCCCAAGCGGCACATTAGTCGTCGGGCGCGTAAGACCCGAGAATGACGAACCCGCCAAGTCGATCGTAGTTCCCCCACCATCTTTCAAGTTGAAGTGAGCGTCGGCGGCGAAGGATGCTTTTGTGAACTCCGGGTTCGTAGCAAACGCAGCGTCGCCGAAAGAGGCGTTGGCACCGAACGCGACGTTGCGAAAGTCCGCACCTCCGAAGTTCACGTTCGCGAAAATGGCTGTCCCACCAAAGCTGGTGCCAGAAAAGCTGACTGTCTCGAAGTACGCCGGTATGCAGTTGGTAGTGCCTTCAAAGCGAGCCTCGTAAAACGAACTGCTTCCCTCGAACCTTGCACCGCGAAAGTCGCCGTCCGTGACCGTAGCACCGGCAAAAATCGCCCTGGAACGAAAGGTCGCGAACGACATGCTCGTGCGCTGACTGAACGTTACGCGCTCGAAGTTGGCGTCGCCGATAATACAGCAGCTGTTGAAGCTTGTCTCGCGACCAAACTTCGCGTCACTGAAAATTGCTGCGACCAAACGTTGCTCTGTCGAAGGAGGCACGGTTCGCGAATTGTGCGCCACGAAAATTCGCCTCCTCAGCAAAACATGATGCCTGAAAGTGCGCCACAGCGCCGAAACGAGCACCGTCGAAAATCCACGGATGAAAACCGAGCGCCTTCGAAACTGGCCGCACCCGTGAAAGCTGACTGCGCAAAGCTGGCCTTCGACCTGAAGTTGGCGCCTTCGAATCGAGCCGGCCCGTCAAATATGGTTCCATCGAAATTTGTGTACCGTGAAAGGCCGCGCCCGAAAACGCTGCATGGTGGAGACGCAGGTCATGGAAGTCAGCGACATCACGAAACGTGGCGTTCGTGAAGTTCGCCCCAAGCACGGCAAACCGAGGTCGCAGATCGTCGAGCACGCCAGCCACCAGGTCGAGCCCACTGAGCAGGTTCAGATCACCGAGGTCTTCAGATGGGTCGAGGCCCGCCATCCACTCACCCCGACTCTCGTGCCCCATGTGTGTAAAACACACCTCGGATCCCGGCACTTTGCGACCACCACAGGATTCGTGCTGCATCACGCCTTCGTGACTAGAACCAACTTCGTTTTCGGCCATCCATCCAGGATTCCACGATCAGCAGTCGCAATGTCCGATGCTCCCCCTTGCGTCGAAATTCTCCTCCAATGTATGGGCTGCGTGAAGTCAAAGATCTCGTAGGCTGCCACTCATCGGTTGATGTCGCGGCTGAACTTGGGGTCGTGGGAATCAGAAACCCGCGGTGACTCACATCGTCGCGAATGGCAAGACGGTTTAGGCGGACGTTCACCGTTGCTTGGGTTGGAGTTCATCCGGTTCGGGACCACCGAAGTAAAACGCTCAGCTATCGGGCCGAGACACGGATGCGACAGGCGATCTCAGAGCGCCTGCGCGACGTCGAGCAAAGCCGCGTCGTACGCGTCGGCTCGACCCATTCCGTGGCGAGCGATCAACGGGCGCGTGAGTTCGACCACGCTATGCCTTCCCGATGACAGCTTGCAGCGGGGCAACCAGCGCGTCGATCAAGTTGTACTCCGCAACCCACACTGGATCGGCGGTGTCGATTGCCGGATGCGCGAATCGGGTCTTCGGCTTGGCCTTGTTCGAGCAACGGTCGAGCAGCGAGGTGCCTCGCTCTTGTGCGCCGCCGGTGTGGAGCAAGTACGCAGCCCGCTGCCATGCCGCCGTCGGTTGCCCATCGAGTAAGGAAGCCAACCGATCGTCATCGCAGTCATCAACGAGGCGGTCGAGGTGAGCCACGAGATCGGCCCACGGAGCGAACGAAGACGGACGGATGGCAAGTTGGGCGACAAGCGCCTCGGGACCGAACGCAGGAAGGGCACTTGCCCAGCGCAACAGGTCAAGCTTGCGATCGATCAAGAACTTCGATGACGGAGCCAGTGTCTTGTGCGACTTCGCAGCCCATTCAAATCTCACGATCGAGACATACGGCCGAAGCCCGTCGGGTAGCCGAGTCGACGATGGAATCCAGACACTCACCGGTGAGCCGGGATCGCGATCGAGGTAGCCGAGATGCCAAGCGGCCGTCGCGCCGCAGAGCATGAAGCCAACATCGGGGTCACGAGCGCGCCAAGCCCGCAGACCGATGTACGGATCGAGCACTTCGCCAACACCCGGTGGCACGAACGCCCACACGCCATGAAGGGGCAGCGTGACCAACCATCCGAGCCGACGCAACCCATGCACCGCCAAATCAACCGTCCGGTCGGCTCCCGCCTGGACGAGCCGTTCCGCCAAGTCATCACGCGTCAGGACAGCCGGCAGCTCTCGCGACATCCCGGCTACGAGCCCCGCCGCCCACGTCGGCACGCGTCGATCCAGCCCGGTCGGGCTTTCCAGAATGGCGATGGTTGAACCCATGGCGGATATTGTACCCCATTGGTAACTATTCCGCACTGAGTTCAACCAACCTGGCCAACGGCGCTGTATCCGGCCGCTCCTCAATCGGGGGAGAAGACCGGAACCACTTCTTTCCCCAGAGGGGTCGGCAGCTGTCAAAGTAGCCCTCAGCGGCCTCGAAGGAACCCGATTTTTTGGGTACTGATTTCTTCGTGGCGGGTACGGACCAACACCACTGCGGGGTATCGGACGGCGCTGAACGCCGCGGGACGCTGGCGTCGCCCCTTCGTCAGGCGAATACCCTTTGTGAGTGTTTCGAAGAAAGCAGCGACAGGGGAAGCCCGAGAGACCGGCGGCGACGCTCTCCGCTCGGGCGGCTGTTCCCCAAACGATCTTCCGACTTCACTAGAAGGTAGGCATGATGCATGAGGCTTGTATTTGCTAAACAGCAATTACAGGCCGATGCAGTGCTCGTTGAGGCGTCTAGTTGCTGTTTAAAGACCCTTGATATAGTTAATGCATGACAACGGTTACCCTGGACCTCCCCTGGTTGACAGCGTCCGAGCGCGTCGTCGACGGCCTAACGATCGTCCGAGGGAGCGACAACGTTCTGCGGTACGACGATTCGATCGAACTAGCGGTGCAACTGGTAGATCCTGGCTCCTTTGACTCGGTCGACGCACTCCTCGACGCCATCGTGACGAAACCCGGCATCGTGTTATTAGTGGCCGGCGCGGTTCCCTTGCCGTGGCGCGCTCGACTTCGATCAAGCGGCATCAGTTTCATTGATCTCTCAGGCGTGACCGTGATCAACTGGCCGCGGATTCAGGCGATCAGTTCACGCTCTTTCGAGGCGGTCCAGCGGCATCGTTCACCCCTGCCGTTCCAGAAAGGTTACGGCCGGGTCATTCAACAACTCGTTGCCGCGACGCTCGAAGGGCAAACTCTGACGATTAGCGAGCTGGCCGAGCAGGCAAGTTCGAACCAGTCGAGCGCCTCGCGGGCGGTCGCGCAATTGGTCGCGCAAGGGCTCGTCGGTAAGTCCCGACACGGTGGCAGAAAAGTGATCGAAGTAGTCGACCCAGTGCAGCTCGCCGAACTGCTCGCGGATCGGTCGGTGTGGCCGAACGAGCAAACGGTCAGCGGATACGTGTGGGGGCGCACGGTGTGGGAAGTCTCCTCGCTCGTCGGTGACCAAGCTGCACGACACGAAATCGAAGTAGCGGTCACCGGTCGAACCGCACTGGCTTACCTCGGCGTCATGTCAACATCGTCGCCGCCGGGCGTGCGTGTGTGGGTCGACACAGCTGGCCGCGACCTTGCCGACGTTGCACCGCTGCTCGGATTGGAGTCGGCTCCGGCGGAGGAGTCGAACGTGACGTTGTCGGCCGACCCGTGGCACGTCGGCACGCATCGGCACTCGATGCGCTCATACGGAGGAACGAAAGCACCAATAGCGCACCCCGTTCGCGTGTGGTGTGATGTTCAAGCCGAACCACGCGGTACCGAGTTCGCCGCTCAACTCTGGAAGGTGATGCGCAATGGTGGGTGACGACGCAACTGCAGACCACTACCACGACCCGATGAGCGAACGACTTCTCGGCCTTGCCGCCGACGTACTCCGTTCGTTTGGCAGCGCGTTCGGCGGACGACACCTCGCCCTCGTCGGAGGCGCCGCGCCCAGCCTTCTCGTTGACCATGTACCGACCGGTATCGACGCACACGTCGGCACTGCCGATCTCGATTTCCACCTGTCGCTCCATCTGCTCGACGGTGAGACCGCCGACTACTACCAGGCAATAATCGATGGTCTTCGCGACCTGGGCCTCCGCGCCGACCTTGTCGATGGTCGACCAGTGAAATGGCGATGGCTCGGAACGCACCGTGGCGTTCATCTTCAAGTCGAGTTCCTGTGTCCGGTTCGCACGCGCGGAGGACGACCAGAATCACCGGCGGTCAACACCCCGGCGGAAGCCAACATCGGACCGAGTGGTCAGATCACCGCACTCGCAGTCGGGTACGGACACCTCGTACCCACCGACACGGTCCTCGTGGAGCGGCGGGTCGAGACCAGCCGCGGACTTTTAAGTTACGAGTTCCCCGTTGCCGGACTGACCTCATGGCTCTGCCTGAAGGCCGACGCCATCATGCGTCGCAACAAGCCCAAGGACGCGTACGACGTCGTGTGGGTCATTGCCGCTCTCGGCCCACACGCGGCCGCTTCGCTTGTCATGGAGAGCCCGTTGTTGTCGGGCGACTTCGCCACGGAGGTGAGGGCGCAACTTCGTCGACTCCGCGAACAGTTCGAGACAACCGACGCTGTTGGGCCACGCTCATATGCCGACTTCCTTCAGCAACCCGGACCGGCAACGGCACGACGATTCGCGGTGGGAACGCTTGAACGATTCTGGAGCGAGCTTGGAGACTCTATCGGGTCCCTCTGAGAGCAACGCGCAGCGTTGATACACCGCTAGCGACAACGTCGACAGAGTACGGCGGGACCGCGCGTACCCGCAGTCACCGTCGGGACTAGACCAGTTGGCCGTCGATTGGCCGGGATTAGAGAAACCTTCCCGAGCACCGGACTTACTGCGACGAACGTCGATGACGGTGACGTACAGCCACGTACCGCCACGTATCAGTTGGTCCGGCAGGCGTTAGAAACCGCGCGTTGTGGTTTGAATGACGCGGGTGTAAGTAGGTCACTATGAGTGCGGCGACGACACTTCGTGCAGACGATGCTTCAACTGCATTCGTGTGCCTCGGTGGGCGCTCATCGAGTTGACCATGACCGGTCGCATCGTACGGCTCGCCGAGGCTGCCGTGCCAAAGATGAGCGCGATCGATGCGGCCTGACGCAGCACGGAACGAAGCGCACGCGCTGGTCGTGCTGCCGGGCGCGGCACATCTTCGTCGTGTGGTCGGGGCGACGGCGTGGGCTGTGCTGGAAAGCGCTCCTTCAGGATGCCGAACTGACGAGTACCGACGACTACATCGCACGTCTTGCCACCGACCTTGGGCTCGCGAAGGACACGATCGCACGCTCCTTGCGGGTGCTGCGCGACGCCGGCCTGATCACCCAGGACCAGAGCCGCGCCAGTGCAGGAACCTTCGACCCCGGTCGCTACGCGATGTAGCCGACACGTTGACGCTCGCTATGAGGGAAGTCGCGAACGGGACTGGCCCCAATCACGTGGCCTTCCCGTGTGGGTTGGCTGGACAGCCCAGCTACGATGGAAGCGTGAGAGTTGACCTCGACACGCTGCCCTCTGATCTTGCCCGCACCATCCAGGTTGCACGTCTGCGCCGCGGCGTGATCACTCCGAAACCGTTCATCTCGACCGGGCCTGACCCGATCATTGGTGAGTGGGCAAAGTCGATCATTACTTCGGGCGAGCTGGATGCTGCCATTGCTGAGGCCGCGTCCGACCCCGACCTTGCTTCGTGATCGTTGTTGACGACCGACTGCTCTTCGAAGTCCTGACGGGCAGGATCCAACTGCTGCACCCGCGTGACTTGGTGCCACCGATGAGCGCGGTCGCCGCGCCGACGTCCGTGAACTTTCTAACCGCCGAGGCCATCAGCGTTTCGATGATCATCGAAGCCCCAATCCTCGTCTCAACAAGATCGCCGCTGATGGAACGCGCCGCGGCCATAGCAGGGGTCGACGTCATCGTCATCGACGCACGAGAGACCCGCCCATGATCACCAACGACATCCAGTACCGCAACACCAAAGCCTGGATTACGAAGCACTGCGTTAAGGCGAAATCCCAACCTTCGAGGCGGCGTCGTGGCGTGGACTCGCCGATGCGCTCATCAGCCCGCGCCGCGGTTGGACTCAACGACAGCTTGCCGACGCCCTCCAGATCACAATCACGGAAACCATCATCAAAAAGCGACGCTGGCTGATCGGCAAAGGTGGGAGCAAAGAACTGACCCGCATCGGCCTCCGTAATCAGCTGGCTGCTCGGATGTGAAGATCGAGTTGGAGGCCGGCGGCAGTAAGCATGTTGACGAGGGTGTCAATGCTGAACAGGTCGACCTTGCCGCGGGTGAGGTCGGAGATGCGGGGCTGGGTAACGCCGAACTGACGAGCGGCTTGGCTTTGGGTCATGCGGGTGTTGGTGATGTAGGTCACGAGTTCGTGCATGAGCGCGGCGCGAACCTTCATGTTCTCGGCTGCACCGGGAGTGTCCTCGATAGCGTCCCAGAGGCTGGCGTATCGCTCGTTATTCGTGGTGTCTCCCTCGCATCGATGAGCGATTTCATTTGTCGGTACCGTTGCTTGCCGGGTCGATGTCGGCCTTGGCGGTTCGTTGGGACTTGTTCTCGAAGCAATGCAACACGAACACGCAGTCACCGACGGTTGCAACGTAAAAGACCGATGGGCTTCGTTCGCATCGCGTATTCGAATTTCTCTACAGCCCGCATCGACCGACGGCATCGGCTTCCAATCGAGCGGGGCATCGCCCTGTTGGACGGACGTCAAGCTGATAGCCGACACGCTGCCGTGCGCTATGAGGGAAGCCGCGTAAATCGTCGATGGAACCTCCGACGAACACAATGTCCTTCATCCACTAAGTATACAAAAGTTTATATATTTGGCAAGTCGGCGAGCGCATGCGTTCATCGATCAAGCGGATCGCCGCTACCCGTCGATTACGATCCTCGTCTCGAACCTCTCCGACCAAGACCGCACACCCGATCCGTTGTCGCCCGCGTCAGTCTCCAAGGGGTCGAACTTGATAACCGTTTTGCGAGAGTCATCCTGATTCGGTGAGGCGAGCAAGCAAGCCCAACGGGGGGAGGTCGATTCTCGGCATTGCGGTCACCTCCCAGGGTCGAAGTCAGGGTTGGGCACCACTCGGTGGGTGGTCCCAAGCATACGCGCCACCAGCTCGTCACGGTTGTCGTGGACCACGTCGTAGTCCGGTGCCATCCCGGTGTCCCACAACTCCATCCACGACACCCCCGCCACACACTGACCCGCGCAGTGAGCGGCGGATAGTTCACGTCATCCGGGTCCTACCTGCGCGGCTCGTACCGCATCGCCTCTGCGCCTGAGCCGAGTTCCACCTGACTCACAAGCTTCAAGTCGACATGCTTCGATAGCCCAGCGAACAACGTCGGCCCGTGGCCCGCGGGCCTGGGATGCACTATGAACTCGTATTCATGATCGCAGCAGCCGTCCAGAGTGACGTTGATCGAGTACCGAAGGGGTCGCACTTCGCAACTGTACGACGGCGCAACACCAGCAAACAGCCCTACCAGTCCGCGAAGCGTGGAGTGGAAATCGTGCCTGGTAGATCGTCGGTGATTCGGTTGACGGATCCTGCCCCATCAAATGGCTCAGCCGCTGTGTTCGTTGACTCGGGCTTCGGGTTTCTCGATCGCCATCGCCCAGCCTTGGGCGCCAGGGGAGTCGGCGGGAACGGGAACCTGAAGGGATCTGAGGCCAGCTTCAGGCGGGGTCTTGGCGGTAGAAGTCGGCGAGTGCTCGGTACAGGGTGGGTTTGGCGGCGGCGAGATCGTGAGGGGTGCAGAAGAACGTTTCGGTGGCCACAGCGAAAAACTCGGCGGGGTTTGTCCATGCGTAGGGGCGGAGTACGTCGTCGGAGGCGCGGTGCTCGTGATGGCCATATTCGTCGGCCAGTAGCGCTGCCCAGTTGGTGAGGTTTGGGCCTCGAAGCGGGGGCGTGCCATCGGCCAAGCCGTCGCTCATGTCGATCTTGTGGGCGAACTCGTGGATGACGACATTGCGTCCAGCAGCCGGGTGACGGCTTTCGTGCCGGGCGACATCCCAGGAAATGGCGACGGGCCCCCGGTCGGGCAGGCTGATGCCATCGGTCCATACTTCGTCGTCGCTCACCGTGCCGGCCGAGGGGCCCGCGCGCAGCCCGGAGGATCGCGCCGCCGTTGGCCGCACGATGATGGTGTGTACGCGGTCGTAGACGTCGATGCCGATGGCCAGGATCGGAATGGCCGCGTTGGCGGCCAGCGTGACGGTCATTTCGGGGGTGAGCGTGAACTCGTTGGCCGCCTCCCAATCCTTGGCCCGCAGAAGTTCGACGGTGAGCGCGGCGAGCAGTTCCCGCTCGGGCGCGCCTAACCTTCGGGCCAACGCAACGTTACGGTCGATGACCGCGTTGAGTTGTTCGCTATCGATCTCCGGGGTGTGGGCGGATCTCCACCAAGGCATCGTCAGTCACTTTCTTGCCTGCCCCTGTGGGTGCAGACACTTCGAGGATAGGCCTGCGGTCGACATCTTCCACATCGGGGTCAACTCCCTCGGATGGTCCGATTGAACAGCCTGCGGACACGGCAGAAGGCGTAGGTTTGGCCGCAGTGCGAGACGTGACGTCGGCTCTGGGCACCGAGGCAATCGAGCTGGGCGATCTCGGCTGTTCCCGTCGTTGCGCTGGTTGCCATCTCCCTTCGCCGACGCGCCTTGTCACGGGCCTTTCTTGTGAGCGGCACCGTCGCATGGCTGATCGCCAAGGTGCTGGCGTTCGCTATTCGGCGTCGACCGCCCGACGAACTGGTCGATCAGATCATCCTGCGCGGTAACCCGGTGAAGACGACCGTGTTTCCGTCCACCCACGCAGCGGTAGTGGCGGCACTGGCCATTGCCGCCATGCCCTTCGTCGGGCGTTTCAGCCGGCGAGTCAGCGCGATGTGGTGGTGTTGGTCGGGTTCTCGCGACTGTTCGTGGGCGCTCAGTTCCCCATCGATGTCGTGGCGGGTTGGGGTGTGGGTTTGGTTGTCGCTTCCGTCGTGCACCTCATCTGGCGGTCGCCCCGTCGTCGCCCGTCTGTGGCGTTCATCGAATCGGTTGTCGAACGGGTTGGCTTGGCTCCGCTCGCAGTTGTTCCGCTTCCCGATCGGTACGTTCCGACGTATCGAATAGCGACGGCCACGGCACCCGTCATGGTTCGAGTCTTTGGTCATGACGAGGAACTCGGCTGGCTCTATCGATTGTGGCGTCTGGTCGTTCCCGGGAGGTCGGCGACCAAGTGCCCTTCCGGTCGGCGAAGGAACGCGCTCAGCAGTTCATCAGCGCCAGTCTTCTTGCCGAACGGGCCGATGTTCGCTCCCCCCGCTTCATCGATCTTGTCGACGCTCGAGCGTCCTTCATGCGGTTCAACCAGATGCGCCGAGATCGGTTGGGGCGTTGCCCTGGGCTACTAACGTGATTACGTCAGTTGCACCCGTGATCCCGAGTTGATCAAGTCCCAGTCGATCGCGTGACCAAGGCCGGGGGCGGTGGGGGCGTGCACATAGCCATCGGTGTCGACCGTGATCGGGTCGGCAAGCCCGTACGACAGGTGCTCGAAATCTTACGAACCCGGCTCATGGATGGTAATGATCTCGAACCAGTCACAGTTGTCGATCGCCATCACAACGTTCAGTGTGGCCACGTTGTTGAGCGCGTTGTACGCGTCGTGCACTTCGCAGTTCAAATGAAACGCTTCGGCAAGTCGAGCTATCTTCATCATGCCGGTAATGCCGCCCTTGATCACCACATCGCCGCGGCGGGCTTTACGGACTGGCGCCGAGGGTAGCCGTAGATGTCGTCGGCCGGCAGCGGGTCTTCGTACCACGTGTAGTCGAGGTCCTCGATCGCAAACCCAACCTTGAGCGCGTCGGGATAGGTGTACGCCCACGCCGAGTCGAGCATGAGCGGGTAACCCTCCCCCACTGCCTCACGCACCAACGCGCATGCCTCGTGCGAGCGGTACGTCCTCGCCCTGAAACAGTCGACGCTGCGTTGGCGGGTGCAGCTTGTATGACCGAATGCCCTGCACCGACGGGTCGAACATGCGCCGCCGGTTTTGGAACGTCCGCCAGATCGCACCAATGTCGAGCGGGTTCCGACCAATCAGAAGGGGCTTGGCCGCGCGAACAATCTGATCGAACACGTTCGGCCCGGGATGCCCGACGAAGGTATGGCCGTCGACTCCTTCGTCGGTGGAAAGCACCAGCACACCCAACGGCAGCGGCGGCGGCCCAAGCCGCGGTGAACTCTTGCGTTCGTGAACGATGATACGAACGTCGGTGATTTTCATCCACTCACAACCTTCACAGCGTAGGCAAGACCGACGCGCTCCTCGAACTCATCGAGGGTGAGTAAACCATTGCCGCACGCTCGGCACAGTCGGTCAACAATCGGCTGTCGATCACCATCGGCCACCCGGATTGGAAGGTTCATGCGTTCTCCAAAGCGTCCACCGCACCATTCTCAGCCTGCAGCCGGTCGTTGGAGTGGAGCACCTTCGTGAAAACCCACTGCTTCAATAGCAATCAGGTCTTCGCCATCTGGCGCTGAACCAGTCGGCCTCGGCCTTGGCCGAGGCACTGGCCAGTCGAATCGGACACAAGTCAGCGGCGCCGGTTCCGCACCGCCGAAGTCTCCGGAAGCGAACCACTGGCACATCGCATCGACCTCCTCGGCAGTGACGGCGCCGAAGTAGCGCGAGGTCCACCGGCCGAGGTCGTGGCGTGTGCGAACAACGACGACATTTTTCCGATCACACGGTCCAATGCAGTTGGTCACTTTGAGGCGACCCGACGCCATCTCCGTCGCCGCGGTGATGGCCGCCAAGTGCCGCTCATGATCGACGTCGTCCTGAGTGCCGCAACAGCACCCTCGACAGACCAGCACCGACAAAGACGTGCTGTGGGTCAAACCAGCGACGACTGGCGAGCGAGGACGGGTCCACCAGCCCTTGCGAGCGCCCGGTCACCGAGCCAGCCGAACGAGGTGGCCAGAACCAGCCAGAGCAGCGCGTTTCCAGCGAGAGAATCGATGCGAAAATGCCAGATGAGTGTCGCCGGGGCATCGACCGGGTCGGGGCTCGACGGAAAGATCAAATACGCCGTAGTAATAGCTGCGACATACAACGATCCCACCACGACAAATCGATTCGCGCCGCCGAAGCCTCGAGCCGTGACCTCTCGCCACAGCATCCAGGCGAGAAGGGACACGACAATCGACACCGCTATCAGCAGGAGATACGCAGTGGTTCGCATGCTGATCGTGTCTGGGTTCCCGACCGATGGTGGGTTCGCCGGATACTTCAACGCAGGAATGAGTGACCAGGTGGCAAACACGACAAGACCCGTTTGCATGGCCCGAGCAAACATGGTTCGCCCCGGCAGGTAACGCCAGATTGCTGCGCACAAAATCGCGAACATGAGCCCGAGGAATGTGCCGTATAGGCACGCTGCGAACATGCCCCACACCACCTGGGTAGTCCGAGAGAACATCTCTTGATGCACGCCGACTTCATGGGCGGCTTCGAGCGCGAGGGCCTTCCGAATCTGACTCTCGGTCACAAGCCACTGAAACAATGCTGCGCTACTACCCCCGGCCATGCCCGCGAGCGCGCCGCGGCCAAGGTACGCCTTGATGCTGTTCATGGGAGCGGTGCCGTCAGTGACAGGGGAAGCCGAGTGCATGACGACCGTCGTGGAAGGCCTCGTGAAGCACCATCCAATGAGAGGTCAGCCAACCACTTTCCTGCAGCATCACGTAGGACGCGAACGCAGCCAGTGCCATGACCATCCACGTCCATCGGGGAATGTCGATTGAAAGCGGGTCACTGTTCGGGTTGATTACCATTGCCATGTTGTTGCCTCTTCCATGCTCTCGTGGATAGTGCGCAACCGGTCTCCTGGCTCAAGGATCAACGCTTCACCCACCTTCCCAGGCTTGCACCCAGTGGTACTTCGGGTTTCACTTCCCCATCACAGTGGCGAGTACCGCGCCGGATTCACACCGACTTCCCGAACATTGCGCACCAGAACGGTACCAGATCTCCCATACTGGGAAACAGGGCGTTCGGTCAGAAATCTTGTCCACGAGGGCGAGAACGACCGACGACGACCGCGAAGAACCCGAGGCCGGTCACGGGTAGGCCGATTGCGTTCTCGCCGAACTCGCGCCGGCAAGATCCCTCGCTCGGATCTCGCCAAGGCCATGCGTGACGCGGTCACCGACCGGTCCATGATTGGCCACGGCGTCACGGTGGCATCTTGATGTCGCACAATCGGGATTGAGAGGGTGTTGCTTCAGTCGTCTGTAGCGCCCTGATCAACCTCCGACGGAGCCGATGGACCTTTCAGAAAGCTCCACTGGGCATGGAGGACGACCGCGCGATCGCCACGTGGGTTGACATTGCCCTAGCGATCCTGAGCCAGCGGGTTCCCCCGACGATGAGTCGCCTATGGTCGCTGCCATGATCGATACGCCAGCGGACTTTCGGGTGTTCCGAGCCGAGCGGGAGGCGGAGCTGACGGAGTCGTACGGCTGGCTGACCTTGCGCGGGTTCTATTGGTTACCGGTGGAGCCGTCACCGATACCGGGGCTGCCCGGCCGATGGCGGGCCGATGGCTCGCAGGCTCACGCATCCCTTGACGCGGCCGCGGCCGAGGGCCTCACCTGCAACGGAGCACCGTTGGACGGCACGAGCACGCTCGATGTCGCCGAATACGGCCGGGTACCATGGGTCGACTACGGAGAGGTCCGTGTCGAATTGCTGCGCCGTGGCGGGCGACTTGCCATCCGAGTACGGGCTGTGACTTCGCCCGATCGGGACCGATTCACCCATGTGCCCACGTTCCCGTACGACCCTGCCTGGCGTCTCAGGGGCCGGTTCACGCCGTACTCCGATCAGCGCGAAGTGGTAGTCGATACCATTCGGCCCGACCTGCAGCAGATCATGTGGCCACTCGGCGAGATCACATTTCACGCCGGCGGAGTTGAGCACCGCCTAGCGGTCACCAAGGGTAAGTACGGCTGGGGAGTTGAGTTCCGTGACCCGACCAACGGGGACCTCACCGAGCAGTGGCGCCAGCTTCACTTCTCTCGACCCGCGCCTGATGGCAACGGTGAGGTTCTGCTCGATTTCAACCGAACGCTGAACATGTGGTTCGCCTTCACCGACCACGCCACGTGCCCCGCCCCCATCGAGGGCAACGTGATCACCGTCCCGGTCCTCGCTGGCGAACAACGCGTGTCGACCAAGGCTCGGCACATTGATGCCACCACCGCCGACTGACCTGACGCCTGACAGACTCGTCACCTAAATGGGCTCCAAAGCCGGATCAGGCAATCCCCACCTGCGACTCAACGAACTGCGCGCCGCGGCCATGCGGCGCGCGGCGAGTCTCGCGGTCAGCTTCGATGACATCGTGGAGGCCGCGAGCGACGTCGCCACCGATGACGAGCACGATCCAGAAGGTCACACAATCGCCTGGGAGCGCCAGCAGATCGCAGCGCTCCTCGATGAGACGAGAAGCACCCTCGCCGACATCGACGCTGCCGAGCAACGCCTCGCCGTTGGACTGTACGGAACCTGCACGATCTGCGGTTGCGAGATCGCCGCCGAGCGATTGGATGCACTGCCAGCCACGCCGACCTGCGTCTCCTGCGCCTGCTGAACTCGGGCGGCACCGACCACGCGAGGCCGACGAGATCGTCGAAGGCCGAACTCCAACACCGTACCGACGGGCTTGATTGGTGTCGCCGCTCCGTGATGCCGTCGGGCAGACTAGATGCCATGGCGAGCCAGAAGACGCAACTGGGGCGACGTGAACAGAACAAGGCCGAGAAATGGCAGCGCATCGTTGGCGCCGCGGCCAAGCTGTTCGCCGAGCGCGGTTACGAGGGAACCACCACGACCGAGGTGGCGCGCGCCGCTGGCATCGGTACCGGATCGCTGTTTCTGTACGTGCCCACAAAGGAGCACTTGCTGGTAGCCGTGTTCCGCGATCAGGTGGATGTGGCCTGGCACCTCGCGGTCGCCGGTATCGATCCGTCACAACCGTTTCAAAGTCAGATCGAATGCCTCCTCTTCAGCGTCATTGACTTCTGCGAACAGTCACCAGAACTTCTCAGCATGTACGTGAAAATTCTGCCGTTCATTTCAGGGCCACTGCGCTCCGAGGCGAGCGAGTCGTTGAAGACGCATCGTCGATTGATGGAAGAGGTCATCGGCACTGCGATAGCGAATCGCCTCTTGCAACGGAACGTCCCGATAGCGACACTCGCCGCAAACCTCGACGCGTTGTTCACCCATCATCTTCGACGCCGCGTTGCCGGCAGCACGACAGCGACTGAATGTCGCACCGAGTTCAGCGACTCGATCGAGCTCCAGTTGCGCGGCCTCGTTCCGAAACGGAGATAGTCAGCATGCCAGAATCCGTGCAGTCCAGTATCGAGTTCGTCGATGTCGTCGCTTCGCTCGATGAAGACCATGTCGGCACCGTCGAAATCCAACGACCGCCGAACAACTTCTTCGATACGGCGTTGATCGGCACGCTCGCCGATGCCTGCGACGCGCTCGCAGCCCGCGGGTGTCGGGCGGTTGTTCTGTGTGCTGCCGGACGTCATTTCTGTGCCGGGGCCAACTTTGCATCCAAAGCCGAACCCGTCGGCCCGCATCTCTATGACATGGCCGTACGGCTGTTCGCGCAGCCGTTGCCCGTGGTGGCAGCGGTGCAGGGCTCTGCGGTCGGCGGCGGCCTCGGCCTCGCGATGGCGGCCGACTTTCGGGTGGCGTCGCGTGAGTCACGTTTCACCGCGAACTTCTCGCGTCTGGGTTTTCACCACGGTTTCGGTCTTTCCGTCACTCTGCCAAGAGCGGTCGGTCAGCAGGCTGCGCACGAGTTGCTCTTTACCGGGCGTCGCATCGGCGGAGCCGAAGCACATCGCATAGGCCTATGCGATCGACTCGTTTCGTCCGAGGAGATTCGATCAACCGCATATGCACTTGCGCGTGAAATCGCCGGCGCGGCGCCCCTCGCTGTCCGTTCGATTCGCACCACGATGCGACGGGCGCTGCTCGATGAGTTGCAGGCTGCGCTCGATCACGAAAAGGCCGAGCAGGACCACCTTCGCACGACGGCCGACTTCCGTGAGGGCATCAAGGCCAACAGCGAACGCCGGGAGCCGAACTTCACGGGGCGCTAGTCCGTCGAAATCGGTTGGACGAAACGATGTGCCAGGGCCGTGGGTGTGATTCACTTCGGTCATGGGTGGATTTCCTCAAAGTCTGCGTTCGCGTTGGGCCGGGGGCGACACGACAATCGGCGCGTGGTTGACCTACCGGGAACCATTGCTGGCTGAGATCGCGGCGTTGGCAGGGTACGACTATGTGTGCATCGACGTGCAGCACGGCTTGATGGATCTCGATACGGCCACTGCCATGTTGGCCTCGACCGCGCGAACCGGCACGGTGCCGATGGCTCGGGTGCCGTGGAACGAGCCGGGCATCATCGGCCGAATGCTCGATGCCGGTGCGCTTGCGATCGTGATTCCAATGGTGAACAGCGCCGACGAGGCTCGTCGAGCGGTGGAGTCGTGTCGCTATTCGCCCATGGGGTCACGCTCGTTCGGACCATCCCTGCCAAACAATCGCTATGGTCCCACGTACCCGTCGCGAGCCAACGACGAGGTCACGGTGATTCCGATGATCGAAACGCGCGAGGCACTCGCGAATCTTGACGAGATCGTGTCCGTGCCCGGTGTCGACGCGGTGTACATCGGGCCGGCCGACCTTTCTATCGCGCTGGGCCTCCGGGCATGGATCACGAGGATGCGATTTTCAACGACGCTCTGGTGGCAGTCGTTGATGCCTGTCGTCGTCACGGCGTGGTGCCCGGCGTGCACGCGAATCCGCAGATTGCGGCCAAACGGTATGCGCAGGGTTTCCGAATGATCACCGTCGGATACGAGATCTTCGCGGCCCAGACTGCGCTGAAAAACGATGGAAAGATCGCCCGCGCGGCCATCGCCGATCGCTGATGGAGTTCAATCTCTACGACGTCGTTGCCGCGGTCGCCGCCGCATACCCGGAGCGCGAGTCGATGGTATTCGGATCGCGCCGCCTCAGCGCCAGTGAGTTGATCGGGCGGGCAAATCAGTTCGGTCACGCACTGCTTGGCGCCGGGCTCACGGTCTCGCGTGAACGCTCAGCGCTCGGCCGTCACGAATCGGGTCAACCGCATGTGGCGATCTATTCACGAAATCGCCAGGAGCACATCGAGGCGCTGATCGGTTGCTTTAGTGCACGGGCAGTGCCGTTGAACGTGAACTATCGCTACCTCGCGGCTGAGGTGCGATTCTTGTTCGATGACGCCTCCGTCGGCGCAGTCGTGTTCACATCCGAGTTTGCTCCGGTCATGGCCGACGTGATCGCGAACATGGTGACGCGACCTCGGCTCCTCGTGCAGATCGCAGATGAGTCGGGCCATCCTCTGCTCGGGGGCGCGCAGTGGTTCGATGAGTTGCTAGCCGGGCAGCCGACCCACGCACCCGATGTCCACCGGTCGCCTGACGATCTGTATGGCCTCTACACCGGCGGAACGACCGGACTGCCAAAGCTCGTGCTCTGGCGGCAAGCCGACGCCTTTCCGCCTCTGTTCGGCGGCCGGCGACCCGACAGTTCGGAGTGGGATTCGGTCGAAGAAATCGTGGCCGCATCCGGTGGCGGCGTGCGCCACATGCCCGTAGCGCCCTTCATGCACGCGGCGGGTCAGTGGCCAGCGGTGCGCGCCCTGGTCGCCGGGACCACGCTCGTCGTTCCGTCGCTGTCTGCAACGTTTGATGCCCGCCAATTCGTCGACATCGTGGAATGCGAGAACGTCGCTCAAACCAACATCGTCGGCGACGCGTTTATTTGGCCGCTCGTTGATGAGTTGCGTCGTCGGCCGCGCGACATTTTGTCACTGAAGCGGGTGGGTACCGGTGGGGCGGCCGCGTCGCCGCGAGCTCGACAGGCGTTACTGGCCGTGCTTCCCCATATCGAAATTTATGAGACGGCCGGAGCATCTGAAACGGGGGCGCTTCTCGCTCATTCCACAAAGGCAGGTGGTCCGTTTGTGAGTGGGTCGTTCACGTTGTTGCCACGAGCCTGCGTGCTCTCGGAGGACCGAACGACAGTGCTGACCGGCGGGTCGGATGAGGTCGGCTGGCTCGCTGCGACGAAGCGTGTGCCACTCGGCTATCTCGGCGACGCGGCCAAGTCCGCCGCCACGTTTCCGATCATCGACGGCGTGCGATTCTCCCTTCCCGGCGATCGGGTGCTGCTTCGCGCCGATGGCCTCATCGACCTTCTCGGCCGAGACTCTGGGGTGATCAACACCGGCGGCGAGAAGGTCTTCGCCGAAGAGGTCGAACGTGCCCTGCTCGCCCACCCCAGCGTGTACGACGCCGTGGTCTGTGCCCGGCCGAGCGAACGATGGGGTACCGAAGTGGTTGCCATCATCGCAGCCGATGGACAGGCGACGGATGCAGCCATCGGTGACAACGTCCGCGCCCATACAAGGTTCCGAAAGCCCTCATTCGGGTGCCGAGCGTGCAGCGCGGTCCCAACGGCAAGGTTGACATGGCCTGGGCCCGTGGTCTCGCTGAAGCGAGTGCCGTGGTCGATCCGTCGGGCTAGATCCGCGCAAGGTGAACGGGGGCGCCGGACGTGGTCGTGGTCGTGCGAAAGATCGAGCCGCGGCGAGCGGGCTCGGCATCATTGCTCGCCGTCACGACGATGAGGTCGGCGCCGTCGAAGCACACGCTGGTGACGTGTCTGCCGGGAACGTCAAGGACCGAATCGAGCGTTCCATCGGGGCGAAAACGTACGACGCGTCCCGCGCCATGATCGGCGACCCAGACCGCACCGGTGACGTCGATGGCGATGCCGTCGGGTTGGCTTCGTTTCCCGAGTGGCCAGTGGTGTGGGTTACGAACCGACGCGCCGTCATCGATCAGATCATGCATCAAGACGCATCCGGCGCGGGTGTCAGCGTGATACAAGGTCGAGCCGTCGGGTGAGATTGCCACGCCGTTGCATTGCTGCACCTCGCCGTACAGCATCGTGGCCGAGCCATCGAGATCGACTCGCCACATCTCACCCGGTATCGGTTTGGCGGTCGGATCGAGTGATCGATAACGAACCGAACCAACATAGATGCGCCCGGCAGCGTCAGTGCCGAAGTCGTTGAAGCCCAGCGCACCATCGAGCGTGAGCACGACGCGCGTTGTGCCGTTCCGAACGTGTTGCAGGTCTCGGCCACCGACCACGAAACCTCCATCGGCGTGCTCGGCGATGCCGCCGACGCCCCGGCGTTTCGGTATGACGGTTTCGACCAGGCCGTCACTGCCCAGGCGGTACACGCCGCCGTCGAGCACGTCGCTGAAGACGAGTGTGCCGTCACCAGCGACGGTTGGCCCTTCGATGAGTCCGTAGCCGGATGCCAGCAGTTCCCACGTCACGACGACACGCTACGTCGGTTCGAAAAAGTGAGTACCGTCATCGGCCATGGGAAGACTTGACGGCAAGGTGGCGCTTATCTCCGGAGGCGCCCGCGGTCAGGGTGCCGAAGAGGGACGATTGTTCGCGGCCGAGGGCGCAACCGTGGTGCTGGCTGACATTCTAGATGACGTCGGCCACGCGACGGCTGCGTCAATCGACCGGGCGTCGTACATGCATCTCGACGTTCGTCGTGAGGGCGATTGGGACGCGGTCGTGGCTTCGATCATCGAGCGACTTGGCCGCCTCGACGTGATGGTAAACAACGCGGCAATCGATCTGGAGCGTTCGCTCGTGGAGACGTCGCTCGAGGAGTGGAACCAGGTGCTTGCCGTCAACCAGACGGGTGTGTTCCTCGGAACTCGCACCGCGGCGCGGGCCATGATTGCTGCGGGCTCCGGTGGCTCGATCATCAATATCTCATCGGTGGCGGGGCTTGAGGGTTTGAAACTGCACACCGCCTACGGGGCCACGAAATGGGCTTTACGTGGCATGACGCGTACCGCGGCGCAAGAGTTGGGGAAGTTCGGTATTCGTGTAAATACCGTGCATCCGGGCATCATCGAAACCGAGTTCACGGCAGAACTGAAGTCGTTCAAAGATCCGGCCACACGAGCGAAACTCGAACGCGGCATCGCGCTTCGGCGCTACGGCCAGACCGACGACGTTGCGAAGCTCGTGCTGTTTCTGGCGAGCGACGATGCGGGGTACTGCACGGGCCAGGAATATCTCGTTGATGGTGGCATCCACCGATGAGAACCATGCGGTGCCACCAACTTGGGACCGATCTCAATCTGCAACTCAACACGGTCGACGACGCGAAGCCCCGGCCCGGCCGGGTTGTCGTGGAGGTGCACGGCTGCGCAGTCAGCTTTCCCGACGTGCTGATGATGCAAGGCGCGTACCAGCATCAGCCGCCCCTGCCCTTTGCTCCCGGCGCGGAACTGTCGGGCATTGTGCGCGCGGTGGCCGATGATGTTGGCGACTACGCGGTCGGCGACCGAGTAATCGCAAAGACCGGGTACGGCGCGCTCGCGGAGATGGTTGCGGTGCCGGCATCACTTCTGGTGCGCGTGCCCGACAACGTCGACCTCGTTGAGGCTTCGGCGTTCTTGTCGGCATACGCCACGTCGCACTGGGCGCTGCATGCTCGCGGCAACTTGCAAGCGGGCGAGTCAGTGCTCGTGCTGGGCGCCGCCGGAGGTGTTGGCTTGGCGGCGGTCGAGTTGGCAGCGCTTCACGGGGCACGGGTCATAGCCGCCGCAAGTACGGACGAGAAGCTTGCAATGTGTCGCCGCTACGGCGCGACCGACGTGATCAACTACACCACCGAAAACCTGAAGGAACGAGCGAAGGAACTTACCGACGGTAAAGGCGTTGATGTTGTGTACGACGCTGTCGGCGGCGACTACAGCGAGGCGGCGTTTCGGGCCATTGCGTGGAATGGCCGATTCCTCGTCGTTGGCTTTGCGGCGGGCGGAGGCGTACCGAAGCTTGCGCTCAACTTGCCGCTGCTGAAGGGTGCCTCGGTGGTGGGGGCGTTGCTCGGCGGCGCGCAACGAAATGACCCGACACGGTACCGAAGCATGCTCGACGAGTTGACGGCCATGTGGGCCGACAGTCGACTGCATCCGCATGTGTCACACACCTATTCGCTCGCCGAAGCTGGCCAAGCCATTCGCGATGTGGCCGAGCGACGCGCTATCGGTCGCATCGTCGTCGACGTGCGGCGCTAACCATGGCACTTCCTCGGTCACTCCTGATCGCGAACCGCGGCGAGATCGCCATCCGTGTGGCGCGTACCGCTCGCTCGCTCGGCATTCGTAGTGTCGCGATCCATCCCGAAGACGATGGTGCCTCGCTGCACACACGCGTTGCCGATCACGCCGTGATGCTTGCCGGGCGGGGCTCTGCTGCATATCTCGATATTGACGCGGTTGTTGCGGCGGCCGTGGCCGCGGGCTGTGACGCAGTACATCCGGGCTATGGATTTCTGAGCGAGAGCGCGGTGTTCGCCAGTGCGTGTTCGGCGGTCGGAGTCACCTTCGTCGGGCCGACCCCCGATCAGCTTTCGTTACTTGGCGACAAGGCCCGGGCACGAGAGGCCGCCGTCGCGGCGGGTCTTCCGGTGCTCCGCGGCAGCGACGGCCCGGTCGATACGGACGGCGCCGTAGCGTTTCGCCGCTCGCTTGTTGCCGATGGCAGCGACGGGGCCATCATGCTCAAGGCGGTTGCGGGTGGTGGTGGCCGCGGCATGCGAGTGGTACGCACCGAGGCCGACGTTGCCGACGCATTTGCCCGCTGCTCCTCTGAAGCCCTCGCCGCGTTTGGTGATGGGTGTATCTACGTGGAGGAGCTTCTGCCGATTGCCCGCCATATCGAGGTACAGATCGTCGGCGACGGCGTGTCGGTCATGCACCTAGGGGAACGCGATTGCAGCGTTCAGCGTCGACATCAGAAGCTGATCGAGATCGCGCCAGCACCGAACCTCTCCGACGAACGCCGCGAGCGATTGCATGATGACGCCGTTCGGTTGGCGCAATCGGTGGGCTTCCAAAACATCGGAACCATCGAGTTCTTCGTCGCCCTCGGCCGCCGACATTCGCCGTGTACTCGGGAGGAATCGTTCGGATGCCAACGTTGTGCTGGCAGGCCTCCAGCCTTCACCGACCGATCCCACGATGTTGCCAGCGGGCACGCGGGCCTCGTCGAGTGAACTCGGCCTCCACTACGGCGGCGCGAGCAGGCCTTAGCCCGCGGCCCCACCACTGCGTGGGCCACGTGGGGCAGCCCAATCCGGCATCGGCCAGAATGCCTCGCCATTCGAGCAGCGGCCGGTCGTCGCTCCAATTGTCGTTCAGCCACTGACCGACCTCGTCGCCAAGGGCGTCACCGGCCATGGGTCACATGCCGCGTCATCACGAATTGGTCACGACAGTTGCTGCGACGCGAGCCTTGCGCCCTCCGCCAGCGCCTCGAGCTTGGCCCAGGCGATGTCGGGATGGATGCGACCACCCAAGCCGCAATCGGTGGATGCAATTACGTTGTCGGGGCCGACGATGTTGGCGAATCGTACGATCCGTTGGGCCACAAGGTCCGGGTGCTCGACCACGTTGGTGGCATGGCTGACGATGCCGGGAATGATCACTTTGCCGTCAGGCAGTTTCACGTCGTTCCACACGGTCCACTCGTGTTCGTGGCGGGCATTCGCCGCTTCGAAGGTGTAGCCACCAGCGTTGATCGCCAGCATTACCTCGACGATGTCACGCATGGCGATGTCGGTGGTGTGCGGGCCGTGCCAGCTCCCCCAGCACAGGTGGAATCGAATCCGCTCGGTCGGTAGACCGCGCAGGGCGTGGTTGAGTGCCTCGACACTGTGCATGGTGTAGCGCTGGTAATCGGCAACCGATGGCTCGGGGTTGATCTGGTCCCAGCTCTCGGCGATGGAAGGGTCGTCAATCTGGAGAATCAGCCCGGCATCAATGATGGCTTTGTATTCGTGGTGCATGGCCTCAGCGCAAGCCCACACAAATTCTTCGTCAGTCTTGTAGAACTCATTGGCGACGCGTGCTGCGCTTGCCGGGCCGACGGATGTCATGAAGCCGGTGGCTTGACCGGCGGAGTCGAGCGCAGCGCGGAAGTTGGCGATATCGGCAGCGATCGCGTCGTGGCCGGTATACGTGATAGGGCCGACGCAGCGAGGCCAGGTGTTGCCACCACCACTGCCGCCCCCGGGGGATGCACCAGACGTCGGATCACCGTAGGCTGCCGCGAACCGTTGACGATCACGGCGATCGGCGAAGCTGGTGAGCTGCACATTGCCCGGGCTGGAGCGCACTGCTGGCATGTCGAACAACTTCGGGCCGTCGGGGTCAAGGCCACCGAGCCGGTTGAACGAGTAGCTCCACCAAGCGCCGTAGTTCACCTTCTGACCCATGGCCTTGCCGAACTCGCCATCGCCGGGAACCGTGATGCCGGCCGTCTTCTGACGGTCGACCACGTCGATGACCGATTGGCGAAGGACAGCCTGGAACGTCGCCTCATCGTCGGTCTCGCCGATAAACCGCGCCCGGTTCGCCGCGATCAGTTCGTCGGGTCGCGGAAGGCTGCCCGCGTGACTCGTAAGGATCTGGTTGCGGCTCATTCGGTCCCCCATATGCGGCCCCATCGACCCGAGGCGATAATTTCTGACTGTAGTCGGTTTTGTGTGGACTACGGTCGGCGTGACGCCTAACGTAGCGCCCAGCAGAGAGCGCGCCCTACGCCGCTCCTGCGAGGGGGGTAACCGATGGCAGCGCGCAACGGCAAAGAGTTTCTGGAAGGCCTTCGTGACCGGCCGCGATGGGTGTCGATTGACGGTCGCCTCATCACCGACGTCACGATCGACAGCGCCACCAAAGGCGCGGCAACATCGCTGGCCGGGGTGTTCGACCGCCAGCACGAGTTGGCCGACGAGTGTCTGATTCCTGATGATGAAACGGGCGAGCTGATCAACATCAGTCATATGCACGCCCGCTCGGTCGACGACCTGCGGCGTCGCGCTCGCGGCCTCACGCGCATCGCGGAACACACGGTCGGCTTGATGGGGCGCACGCCTGACTACATGAACATGAAGTTCGCCAGCCTGGCGGCGACACATGCCGATTGGGCGGGTGAGGAAAGCGCCAACACGCACGGTGAACAAAACCTCGTGGCGTTCCAGAAGCGATTGCGGCGCAACGATATTTCGCTCACGCACACGATCATTCAACCGAACATCGACAAACGCACCGACGGCGCGATCGTGGGCAACAAGGTGACCCTGCACAAGGTGGGCGAAACCGCGAACTCGATCATCGTGCGAGGCGCTCGTATTCTTGCCACGCTTGCCCCGTTCGCTGACGAACTCGCGGTGTACCCGGCGCTGCCGCTGCCGGAGGGCGCGGAAGACTACGCGCTTGCGTTCTCGATCCCGATGGACATTCCCGGGCTGAAGTTCCTGTGCCGTGACTCGGCCGCCATCGACACCAACCCGTTCGACCGACCGTTGTCGAGCCGGTTCGATGAGCAGGACGCGTTTGTCATCTTCGATGATGTGGAGATTCCCCGCGAGATGCTCTTCCTCGACGGCGCTCCGGGAACGGTAGACATCTACAACAACGTCGGGAAGTCCGGGCTGCGAGACAACATGACCACCCAGACCACCATTCGCGCGCTCACGAAACTCGAGTTCGCCTATGGACTCGCAACCCGAATGGCCGAGGCCATCGGCGACTACAGCCCGGCAACGCAAGAAATGCTGGGCGAAATCCTCAGCTACATCGACGTCACGAAGAATGCCATCTATACCTCGACCGAACAGGGCTACGACATCGGAACGGGTGTGTTCTTCCCAGCCGGTCGGCCGCTTACCCCGATGCGCTCGCTGCTTGCGGTGTGGTTCCCCCGGGTGAACGAGATCATCACCATGATCGGCAGCCACAACCTTTTGGCGGCGCCAAGTCTGGCGTTGCTCAACGATCCGGAGTGTCGTCCACTCATCGACGAATTCCTGCACGGAGCCGACGGCGTCGATGCAGTGGAACGGGCCGCACTGTTCCGGTTGGGATGGGAATTTGTGGGCTCGCAACTCGGCGGCCGCAACGCGCTGTACGAGCGGTTCTACCTCACCTCGGCCACGCGCAACCGCCAGATTTCGCACATGACCAATACCGATCGAAGTCGGCCTTACGCGCTGGTCGACGCCATCCTGGCAGCCGGTCGCGACGCAGCCCATCCAACGACCTGAGATTTGGGGCCACGATGAACATTCCAAGACGTGATGAGCTCGACCCCGCGTCGCTTACGACGTTGCTCCGCTCAAGCGGCCATCTCGACGACAGCGTTGCCGTACGATCGGCAACGTTCTCCCCACTCGGAACAGCCGGCGGCATGATGAGCGAGGTCATGCGATGCACCCTTGCCTACGACGGCGCTACATCGGCGCCGACGTCGGTCATCGTCAAGACCGCTACGTCTGATGAACACCGACGATTCATCGCCACCGCCGGACAGCTCTATCAACGTGAGATCGCGTTCTACACCCCATCGCCAACGATGCTCCGGTGCGAGTGCCGAAGTGCATCTACGCCGCCATCGATAACGATACGAACGACTTCCTGCTCATCCTCGAAGACGTTGGCCACCAACGTTCGATCGATCAGGTCGCAGGGGTCGACGTGACCGACGCGTTCGCCGCCATAAAGCTGATGGCGCAGTGGCATGCGAAATGGTGGGGTCACGATCTCAGCGAACTTTCGAAGCATTTCTTCGCATGGAACGGGGAGTTCAACAAGACCGCGTTCCCGATGGTGTTCGGCGGCAACTGGGACACCGCAAAAGAGATCTACGGCTCGCGCCTTCCGGCCGACATCGTGGGGTTCGGCGACCGATTCGTCGAACGAAGCGGCGAGATACTCGATGGGCTCATGGGGCCCGACACGCTGGTGCACTCCGACTTCAGAGCCGACAACCTGCTCTTCGATGGTGACACGCCGATGCTGCTCGACTTCCAAATGTTGTCGGTTGGTTGCGGCATGGTCGACTTCGGATTCTTCATGAGTCAGTCGCTCTCCACCGCCACACGCCAGGCGCACTTCGACGAGCTGCTGTCGGCCTACCTGAGCGAACTGAACGCGCACGGTATCGATCTGTCTCGCGATGTCGCGCTCGACAAGTATCGCCGTGTTCTCGGGTTCGGTCTCGCATGGCCCGTGGGCCTTGCCGGTTCGTTCGCGCAACTCGATGATCGCAGCCAAGCCTTGGCGCTCTCGATGCTCGACCGGTACGTGCAGGCCATGGTCGACGCCAACGCCGTGGCCGTTTACGAGTCCTAGGATGAAAGCCTCCGAACTGTTTGATGTCAATGGCCTCTCAGTACTGGTCACGGGCGCGGCCAGCGGTATCGGGCTCGGGTATGCCGAGGTGATGGCGGACAACGGTGCCCGTGTCACCTTGGTCGATGTCGATCGCGACGCGCTGCAAGCGGCGCAGGAGCGGCTGCGGGCAGAGGGTGCCAACGTCGCCGTCGAGGTTGCGGATGTGACGAAGCCCGACACCTTGCACGCCGCCGTGGCCGCGGTGCTCGCTCGAGAAGGTCGACTGGATGTGTTGTTCGCCAACGCCGGAGTTAGCGCCGGGCCGGGCTTTCTGACCGGTAGCGGTATCCGCAACGAAGCCGCAGTGTTGGAGCATCTGTCGCTCGAGACCTTTGACCGTGCCGTCAGCGTGAACCTTCGCGGTGCGTTGGCCTCGTTGCAGGCCGTGGTTCCGACCATGAAACGGCAGGGCGCTGGGCGCATCATCGTGACGACCACCGTCTCGCTGATGCAGACCGAAACCCTTGTGAGCACGCTGTATGTCGCCTCGAAGGCCGCGCTCGGTCAGCTCGTGCGGCAGGCCGCCCTTGAGCTGGCGAAGTACGGCATCTTGGTGAATGGCATTGCGCCCGGTCCGACGATCACCGGCATCGGCGGCGGACGGCTGCGAGACCCGGCGGCTCGGGCACCGTTCGAGCACACCAACCCAATGCACCGCCTTGGCACTCCTCAAGACGTGATAGGAGCGGCCCTGTTTCTCTCCTCGCCCGCCTCTCGCTACATCACGGGCACACAGATCGTGATTGATGGCGGCGGCTGCTTGGGCTCGGCCGACTGACGTCGTCAGCTGGCGAGCTCGATGCGCTGCTGGACGAAGGTAACCAGGGCACTCTCGGAGAGGCGGGTCCCTTGTTGCACGGCTTCGTGGAAGTGTTCTGCACCCAATGCCGCCTTCACCTGCTCGACTACGACTGCGAAGTCGTCGGGGTCACCCGGCGCAAATGGGCTGGCCGATGTGGCACCGGAGGCGCTGAGCGCGCCATAGAGAGTGGCCGCTGCGTCGTGATCGCCATGTTTCATGAGGAGATCGACGACGCGGCGAAGAGACAGTCGCAGGCTCACCCAGTCTCCGCCGCGGTACCAGGTGTCGATGACGACGCCCGATCCGGCTAGGGCAGTTCGCAGGTCACCATTACGGGCTTCGAGCCACCAAACCTCGGTCTGCGCAAAGGCTTCCATCCACCGGTTGCCGACGCTATGCGCGAGCTGAGCGGCAGTCCGTAGATGACGAAGACTCTCTGCGGGCTCGGACCCCTCCAGTGCAAGTCCGAGCGCATACGCGGCGCCGGCTAACGCAGTCGGTGACCCGCTGGCGGTCGCCGGAGCCTGGGCTTCGCCAGCGAGGATGGCGCCGCGTACATTTCGCCCCATACTTGTTTCGGCTACGGAACGCATGTAGAGCGCGTGAGCTAACCGTGCCGGTGTCCCCTGGCGAGCGTTGGCCACCATGCGGTCCATCCACTCCAAGGCATCATCGGTTTGTCCGACGTAGAACAGCGTGTTGCCGAGCGCGCGTTCAGCCAGGCCGCTGGAAGAGCGCTCCGCCGTCTGAATGTCGATCACGCGAAGACCGACATCGAGGCTGGCTTCGAGATCGCCCCGCACAAAGTGGCCGTAACTCACAATCGCCATTACCAGTGGGTAACGAGGGTGATCAGCAGCGCCGGGAAGCTCAAGGCAACTCGTTGCCCATGAGCTCAGCTCGTAGCGAATCCGACGAAATCCGAACTCTCTAAGTCCGGCCACGATGCGGAGGGCCGCATCGACATTGCCGAGGCGCACGCTGCGGACGAAGGCGGCACGGTAGTTGTCGAAATCCGACTCGATCTGCTGCGACCATCGAGCCTCGTCCGGGCCCGTCAACCCCACGCCAGCGCGCTCGGACAACTCAGTGAACCAGTGAAGGTGAGCGTCGTCGATGAGGTTGGCGCTTTCAAACTCGTTGAGTTGCTCACGACCGTATGTCCGGAGGGTTTCCAATAACCGATATCGGGTGGGCTCCTGGCTGATCCGTTGCACCATCGACTTTTCGACAAGCGCCGAAAGCATTTCCACGACGTCGGGAGTCTCGTCTGCGCCGTCAACAATCGTGGAGCCTGGCTCGGCGCATACCGCCTTCGCAGCTGCCAGGTCGAAGCTCCCGGCGAACGCAGCGAGTCGAGCGAACAGCACCTGTTCATCGTGGTTCAGCTGTCGGAAGGACCACCCAACGGTGTCTCGCAGGGTTCGGTGGCGGCGATCGGCCAAACGCATGCTCGAGCTAAGAACAACCGACGGCGTGTCGAGGCGCTCGAGGATGGTCTCGGGTGACAGCGACCGGAACCGCGCAGCAACAAGCTCCAGCGCGAGCGGCAGGCCATCAAGGCGTCGACAGATCTCGTTCAAAACCTCGGCGTTGGTTGGTGTGATCACAAAGCCGGGAACGGCGGTTGCGACTCGCTCCACAAGGAGCTGTACGGCCGGAGCACTCGCGACCGTCTCGAGGCTGATCTCGTCCGGTTCGACCGTCGCTAGTGGATGGACGGCAAGAACCACCTCGCCCGGTAAGCCGAGTGCCTCGCGGGAGGTAGCGAGCATGCGTACATCTGGGCATTCCGCTCGGATGCGATCAAGGAAGGGAACCAGCGTGTCGAGCAGATGCTCACAGTTATCGAACACAAGGAGTTGCCCGCGCTCGGCGAGGGCGTCGAGCACCGCCCTTTCGATAGTGACGTGTTGGCGTGGTTGGACATCAAGCGCCGTAGCCAACGCGTCGCTCAACGAATTCGGGTTGCTGACGGCCGCGAGTTCGATGAACACCACACCGTCGCGAAAGCCGAGGTCGGTGGCCGCCATTCGGCGCGCCAGGCGGGTTTTGCCCACGCCGCCGGGTCCGGACAGCGTAACGAGCTGCGCCCGATCAAGGGCAGTTGCGATCCGCGTCAAGTCTTGCTCTCGGCCAACGAGCGGTGTCGGATTGTCAATAACCAACGGATGTGGTTGCCGCGATGCCTTCTGCTCGACGGGTCGACTCAGTGTGTCGTCATCGGCCAGGATTCGGCGCTCGCTCTCCTGGAGTGACACCGATGGTTCAAGACCCATGTCCTCGCGAAGAAGGGTACGAAACTCATTGGCTCGACGAAGTGCCTCGCCCTGGCGGCCATCTCGGTAGAGGGCGATCATGAGCTGGCGGACGAAGCATTCGCGCAACGGATAGTTGGCGGTCAGACGCTCCAAATCTCCGATCAAGGACATGTCGCCACCCTTGGCAAGACGGCTTTCGATCCAGGCCTCGTTCTGGGTCTGGCGCAACTCATCGAGGCGAACCGCTTCGGGTCGAATCCATTCGTGATCGGCCAAATCTCCAAACGCTCGACCTCGCCACCACGACAGAGCGGAGCCAAGCAGATCGGCGGCCCTCGCGGCGTCCGGCTCACTTGCGGCCTGTCTCGTCAGCCGATCAAACTGATCAACATCGAGCCCTCCGTCTGCGATCGTGAGTCGATAGCCACCGTCCGTTGCCACGATCTCACCGCTCGGTTCGAGCGCACGACGGAGGCGCGACAAGTGACTCTGTAACGTTGCGACGGCTGCGGCCGGAGGCTCGTCACCCCATAGCGCGTCACACAAACGGTCGATCGAAACCACCTCACCGCGATGGGCTGCCAGAACGCCTAAGACCAGCCGAGGCTTGGGTCCCAACGTGGCGCGCTCAAGCCCTAGTCCCTCGACAAGAACTGGTCCCAAGATCCTCACGAGGAGATCCATACATCCATCATGCTCGTCTTGCTTGCAGTGTGCTGCAAGCACGTTGCAACGCCGGTGCCAGCCACATACCGCAAAGCCACAAAGGGCTCGTTCGACGATGTCTTTGGCAACAACGCCAAACAACGAGAAAAGGACGAGAGACATGCCTTTTGTAAACGTCAAACTCATCAAAGGTGTCTTCACACCCGACCAGAAGCGCGAGATGATCACCAAGTTGACCGACACCATGGTCGGCATCGAGGGCGAATCGATGCGTCAGGTCACCTGGGTGGCCATCGAGGAAGTCGACAGCGGCGACTGGGGAATCGGAGGCCACGGCCTGACAACCCAGGACGTCAAAGACCTTCAGGCCGGACGGGTCCACGCATAGTGAACGGAGAACTCACATGAACAAGATCCGCTACGCGCTCGGTTCGGTCGCGATCGTTGCGTTCGCTGGGATAGCACTCTCCAACCCTGGCACCGCCACACCCGCGCCGACGCCGGCACTCTCGGTGCCAGCCCACGATCATCACGAACAGCACAGCAACAACATCGTCTACGGGCCGGCGCCGGATGTCTTCCCGCCCGGCGCCGAGATGGCTGTTCTGCAAGGTGACCCCTCGGTTGCCGGACAGATTTTCACCGTTCGATTGCGATTGCCGAACGGCTACGTCATTCCGCCGCACTTTCATCCAACCGACGAAAGCGTCACCGTGATCAAGGGCGCGTTCAAGGTGGGGCTCGGCGATCACTTTGACAAAGATGCGTTCCTCCCGACGTTGCAGCGAGGTGACTTCATCGTTGCTCCGGCGAATGCCAATCACTTCGCGCAGGCGAAGGGACGCACCGAGGTACAGGTCCACGCCGTCGGGCCGTTTCAGATGACGTATGTGAATCCGGCCGACGATCCCCGCAGCCCAAAGTAGAACCGCCCGGGATTCAACGCCCACCCAATCTGCTGCTACGCCCTCCGTGGGCGTGGCAGCACGTTGGCGTGGGGTTCCAGCGAGCGAGGCGTCATTCCTGCGCCGCTCCGGCTGAAACAACGAGACACCTAAGGGCACGAATCCCAACTCGGGGCGTGTTGCGTTCTGCTGGTCGCAAGGGTTGGAACGTCCAGCCGTCCATCAGGACAGGTCGGAGCTGTTAGAAGCTCATAGAGCCAGGCCAACAGGTAATTTCTTAACAAAGAAACATGGTCGTACCTATAGCATTCCTATCTGTTATTGGGTACAATTGTTCTATGTCGGCGGACAAGACCACTCTCGAACTTGAGGCCATCACCTCGGACCCGACGGGCCACGGACTACGCAACAACCTGGCCCTGTTCGATCGTTGTTTGGCATCGATCATTCAGGACCTGTCCGTGTTCGATCAGAGTGCTGAGTGGGCTCTCGACGGGTACAAGTCGTTGAACAGCTGGCTCTGTCACGAAACGCGTCGCTCGTCGGCTGACGCGTATCGGATGCTCCAACTGATGCGCCAACTCCGCTCGCTCCCGGTCACCGAGGAAGCATTCGCGTCAGGTGTGCTGGCCGCGTCGCAGGCTTTGGTGATCGCTGCGAACGTGAACGACAAAACCATCGACCTGTTCGCCGACGCTGAAGCCGAGATGGTGCCGTTGCTGGCGGAATGCAGCCTGGATCAGACCGGGCGCGTGATGAAGGAATGGGCCGCACGCGCCAAAGCCGCGGTCGACGCCGATTCCGGTCGCGATCCCGAGCCAGAGACCGATCACCTGCACTTCTCGGCGTTGATGGATGGACGTTTCAAACTGGATGGGCAAGTGTCCGGTGACGACGCGAAAGTGGTCGAAGAAGGCCTCAACGCCTGCCTCCCCGAACTCGTCGAAGGCGAACCGATACTCCCGTACTCGCAGCGCCAAGCCGCAGCGTTGGTTGAGATGGCACGGCGAGCGTTGCAAAACGTTCCCAGCCCAGCGCGTCGATCGGTTGAAATGACCGTGCTCATCGACTTTCACGACTACGTGAACGGCGGAGTCGCGAAATACGCCGACGGCACGATGCTCGCCCCCGACCGGGTGAAGCGGTTGTTGTGTGACGCGAATCTGACGTTCATTGTGCAAGGTGAGCAGGGTGAACCGCTCTGGATGTCCCAAACCGTCCGATCGGCCACGCCGGCACAGTGGCGGGCGCTGGTCGCTCGGGATCGGCACTGTGCGTTTCCGGGCTGCACCATGAAACCGATCTGGTGCGAAGCCCACCACGTCGCCGAGTACGACCGGGACCATGGTCCGACCGATATCGACAACATGGCCCTGCTCTGCGGCCCCCACCACAAGACCGTCCACAAGGCCGGCTGGACCGTCAAGATGGAACCAGGCCAACACCTCGTCATCACCACACCCGAAGGCCACGTTCTACGCGGCCCACCCCGCACCCTCCAATAACCCCTGCGGAACAAGCAATCGAGACACCCGTAAGCAGGCCCAACCGGGCCTGCTTCCCGCGCTCTGCAAATTGATTCCCGACGGGATCTGCGATTGTCGTCACGTAGATGTTTAGGCGCAAGTCAGGACGTCGCAACGGTAACCATGCCGCTCGGTGGCACGATGAATCACCCGACCGTAGGCGCACCAATGGACAGGACCCGCATTCGGTCGGCACACTGCGTGACATGAGCACGTTGGCCGGGTTGGATTCGAGCGGTCGGCGAATACCGACTGTGATTGTGGCTCGCCATGTTCGGCCGGGCCGCGAGGCCGAGTTCACCGAGTGGATGGAGCACATGCGGACAACGGTGGAGAGACAACCCGGTTTTCTTCACGCCGATTTCCAACCCCCCGACGACTTACATCCTGACGAATGGGTCGTGACTTTTCAGTTCAGCGACGGCCATTCGTTGAACGGGTGGATGGAGTCCGACGAACGGCGGGAACTGGTGGCCGCTGGTGAGCCGCTCACCATCGGCGATCCGCGCCAGCAAATTCTGGCGGTTGATCGACCCGTCGGGACCCGTCCCGTGACCGCGGTGATCTCTTCACGGGTCAAGCCCGGCGGTATGGATGACTACCGAAGAGTGCACGCCGAGATCGGCGCGGTCATGCGGACAACCGAGGGCTTCCTGCGCTCAGAACTCTTCGAGGCGGTGGACGGGCTCCAGACCGACACCGTCGTCGTGTTCTCGTTCGACAGTCGAGCCCATCTGGACGCCTGGTTGCACTCGGGCACCCGCCAAGCTCTGATTGCTCGATTCGAGCCACTGATCGAAGGCCCTCGCCATCTCAATGTCGTGGGCGGATTTGCCGGCTGGTTCACCAACGCGAACGCCCAAACCGTTAAGCGCTGGAAGCAGACCCTTGCCGTGTTGTGCGGGTTGTTCCCGACATCGTTGATCATCGCCATTGTTCGAGCGCGCGTGGCTCCTCACCTTCCGCTCCTTCCCGCCGTGTTCACGGGCAACGTCATCGGCAGCATCGCCATGAGCTACGTGGTGATGCCCCGCGTCACCCGCATCCTGTCGTCCTGGCTGGGCCGGTAACGACACCCGAGCGGTGGCAGAAGGCCTACAGCTGCGACCGGGCGGACCCGATCGCAGCCAACCAAACTAGGCCTTGTCCCGCCTCAACTGTCAGGCGAGTGTGGTGAGTAGGTCGTTGAGGGTTTGCTTTTCGGCGGCGACCACCGGGCTGGTGGATCGCAGGGCTCGAAGTACCTTGTCGATCTTGCCGTCGATGGCCGTCCAGGCTGCCCCATTGCGCGCCTGCAGTTTGGCTTGGCCGGCTTCCCAAGCGACTTCAAGGTCGGTGATACGCGTGGTCGCGCCACATGGGCTTTGTCGGTGAGTTGTCGGTGACCAGTGTGCCGAACACGCTGATCACGGCGAACGTCAGCCAATAACGCACGGGCCTGTAGCTCTTGGCCAAAACTGTGCAGACAGTGCGGCGATGAGCAGCACCCCGGTGATGATCGATGTGCCCGTCAACCCGGGATTGAGATTGACCTTCAGGTCTTCGGCCACCGTCTCGCCCACCGTCGTGCAACAGATCTTGATAATCCAAAAGAGGATCGTGACCTCCGGGGACCTTGTTCAAAGCCCCGAGGCGCAAGCGACATCCACCTTTGATTGCGTACCTACGCTCACAACTATGTCCCCTTCGTTGGGCCTCCGTTGCCAGCAGCATGCGTTTCATCGCAACCTTCGTCCCGCCAGGACGAAACTCGGTGTGCGAGCGTAGCCCGCACCCGTATCGGACGGCTGTTGCCGACCGTGTCGGCTGCGACCGGGCGGACCCGGTCGCAGCCGATTGAACTAGGCCTTGGTCGTTGCGGTGGTGGCCGTCGCTGCAGCATCTGCAGCGTCTTCTGCTGCCTCAGCAGCCTTGCGCTCGGGGCTTTCGGCCGCTTCGTGAGCCGGATCCTGGTTCGAACCCTTGCCACCGTGACCGTGTCCGCCACCGTGGCCCTTGCCGGCTGCTTCGGCAGCAGCCTCTTCGGGAGTTTCAGCGGCCTCGTGGGCGGCGTCTTTGTTGCTGTCGTCAACCGGGGCAACCGGGGTCGCCGCAGCAGCCGGGGCAACGGTGGTGACCGTGGTGGTTTGCGCGCCAGAGATGCCTGGGGTGCCGAGGGCTACGCCTACTGCGCCGCCAAGGGCGAGGCCAGCCACAAGTCCAACTGCTGCAATACGATGTTTCATAAGGAATGCCTTTCGAAGTTTGGAACACGAACCGGGTGCCCGCCGGTTCTACATTCGACCCGTGCGCTGTGAGCGCAAGCGGAAATCGCTGAAAAAACGCTGAAGGATCATCAGCTCAAAGCCAGCGGACCGCGAGGAGGGCTACGTTCGTCGGGGTGACTGGTGCTCGGGTTCTCGTGGCTGAAGACGACCACACGCTGCGCCGCGCCGTGAGCACCATGCTGCGACGGGAGGGTTTCGAGGTCGCAGATTTCGCGCACGGCCACGAACTGCCCGCCATGCTGGCATTTCGGGCTGATCTGGCCGTGCTCGACGTGATGTTGCCCGGCTGTGACGGCTTCACGATCGCACGGCATCTCTGTGCCGAGCCCGGCACGCGGGTGTTGTTTCTCACGGCGCGCTCGGGGCTAGACGACCGGCTGGCTGGCTTCGAGATCGGGGCAGAGGACTATGTCGTGAAACCCGTTGCGTTACCTGAGTTGCTCGCCCGCGTTCGTGTCATCCTGCGACGGGCGAACACGGTCGAAAACGAGCGAGTCGTCATCGGCGACCTTGAGATCGATTTCGACGCAACGATCGTCGCTCAGTCGGGTTCCCCGGTAGATCTGACAGCCACCGAGTTCAAGCTCATCAGCCACCTGATTCGGCACGCGGGGCGCACCGTCACGAAGCTGCAGCTCCTTACGCACGTCTGGGGCTACGACTCGTACGACCCGAATCTGGTTGAGGTTCATATCAGTTCGCTTCGCCGGAAGTTCGACCCGACCGGACCGCAGTACATCACCACGGTGCGAGGCATGGGGTATCGCTTCGACCGGACACAACCGTGAAGGTTCCTTCGCGCCGACATGCCTGCGGCTGATCTTGCTGCGCAACTCTCCGATCGCGACATCGACGTCATCATTGGATCGCCCGTCGAAGGCGACGACCAACATCACGGACCGCGTCACGGCCGTGAAGTGGAGTCGACGCTGGCTGACGGCACGGCTGTGACGCTCCTCGCCGATGATCATGGGATCGACAACACCATTGGCACTCTTCTGATGGTGGAGGCAATCGTCGGCGCGCTCGCGCTTGCGGCAGTGGTTCTCGGCGCGTCGTGGCTGACCCGTCGATCGCTCGCTCCGGTCGATCACATGGTGGAAGCGGCCGAGCAGATCGCGGCGGGGTCGCGAGGGACTCGACTGCGACCCGACCGATCTGACACTGAACTCGGGCGGCTCGCTACCAGCTTCGACGCGATGGTCGATTCACTTGAGCGGTCGGAGGCAAAGATGCGTCGGTTTGTCGCTGACGCATCCCACGAACTGCGCACGCCAACGGCAGGAATCCAGGCCGCGGCCGAAGGGTTCGTTGAAGACGATACGCCCGGCCCCGAACGAGACCAGCGCCTGTTTGATCTGGTGGCTGGCACCCACCGGCTGAGCCTGCTCGTGAATGATCTGCTCAATATGGATCGCCTCGATGACCCGCATCTGACCACCGACTACGAACCGGTCGACCTCGCGACCGTCGCTGATCACATAGTTGCAACCGCAACGACCAATCGGGGCGTCACCGTTGAGCGCACAGGTGTGCCGGCCGCGCCGGTCAGCGGGAACACCGAACGGCTTGGCCGAATCCTGTCCAACCTGATCGACAACGCAGTGCGTCATTCACCCGATGACGCAACGGTCACTCTTGAAGTGCGAACGGAAGGCGGCCACGTCGTTGCCCGCGTGACTGATCAAGGTCCGGGTGTACCGAGCGATCAGCGGGAACGCATCTTCGACCGCTTCACCCGCCTCGACAGTGCACGAACCAGTCGCGACGGGGGCAGTGGATTGGGGCTCGCCATCAGTCGCGCCATCGCCGTAGAGCACGGCGGCACACTGGTGTGCGAGGAAAGCAACAGCCACGGTGCCCACTTCGTTCTGCGCCTTCCACCAGCCGTTTGAGCATCGGTTCCTCACATTTTTGCGTGCCGATACTCACAACCAGGGTTCAGTAAATAGTCAGGGTCTTCACAGCAGCCGCTGAGCCGTGTAGGTGACAATCGATCACGGCTCAGCTGCATGGTGCGGTGGAGCGACGCCGAAAGGACACGCTGTGATTCATGCTCAAGGACTCCGGAAGCGCTATGGAGACGTGGTTGCCGTGGACGATCTCACCTTCGCGATCAAGCCCGGTATTGTCACCGGCTTCCTCGGCCCGAACGGTTCGGGAAAGTCGACCACGATGCGAATGATCGTCGGTCTGGACGCCCCAACGTCGGGCTCGGTGTCAGTGAACGGCATGCGCTACGCCGGGCACAGCGCACCCATCCATGAGGTCGGTGCGCTGCTGGAAGCCAAGGCCATCCACCCCGGACGAACTGCTCGCAACCACCTGCTCGCCATCGCTGCCACGACCGGAATTCCGGCGACGCGGGTTGACGAGGTGCTGGGGCTCGTCGGCCTCTCCGACGTTGCTTCGAAACGCACCAAGGGCTTCTCACTTGGAATGGGCCAACGTCTCGGCATTGCGGCAGCGCTACTCGGTGATCCGGCCACCATCATCCTCGACGAGCCAACGAACGGCCTCGACCCCGAGGGCATCTTGTGGGTGCGACATCTGCTTCGCAGCCTTGCCGGCGAAGGACGCACGGTGTTCGTGTCCTCCCACCTCATGGCGGAAATGGCCCTTACCGCCGACCATCTCATCATCATCGGCAAAGGGAAAATGATGGCCGACGTCTCCGTTGCCGACTTCACCCAACAGGCCGCCCGCGACCTTGTGCACGTGCGCACCGCCGACCCCCAACGACTCACCACCCTGCTGGCTGGACCACGCGCTCAGATCATCGCGGTCGGACCCGGCCGCCTCGACATTGCGGGCCTCACCTGCGAGGCCATTGGTGACATCGCCGCCGCCAATGCCCTGGCCATTTACGAACTCATTCCGCACCAGGCATCACTGGAAGAAGCGTTCATGGACATGACCAAGGATGCAGTCGAATACCGAACCACCACCACTGGAGTTGCAGCATGAGCACCATGACACCCACCGCCCCAGCCGTCACCGTGAACGTCCCCGGCATGAACGCAGCAACCGCAGAAGCGTTGAAGGTCACGCAGGGTCGGGTCATCAAATCGGAGTGGTTGAAGTTCCGCACCCTTCGCTCATCGTGGGTCCTGCTAATCCTCGGCATCGGGGCGTTGGCTGGCACCGGCATTGCGCTGTCCTGGTCCACGATCGCCGACTGGTCCCACATGCATCCACACGAACTGGACCACCTCAATCCGCTCGCCGACTCACTCGTCGGATTCCAACTGGCCCAGCTTTTTGTCGGTGTTCTTGGCATCATCCTTATCGCGGGTGAGTACTCGACGGGCATGATCCGTTCATCGCTCGGCGCCGTGCCCAAGCGGCTCCCCGTCCTGTGGGCCAAGACGCTGGTGGTGGCCGTGCTCACGTTTGTCACCATGCTGCCGGCATCGCTCATTGCATTCTTCGCCTCGCAGAAAATCCTGTCGGGCAAACACATCCAAACGGCGTGGACTGCTCCCCACGTACCCCGCTCGGTGATTGGCGTTGCGCTGTATCTGACTGTCGTTGCGATCCTGGGAGTAGGCCTCGGTGCGCTCATCCGCAACATCGCAGGTGCCATCGCAACCTTCGTCGGCGTCATGCTGATCCTGCCGGGAATCGCCTCATCGCTGTCCCAGGTTTGGGCCGACCGTATCAACCGATTCCTACCGTCAACCGCCGGTCAATCGTTGCTTTCGTTCGGCTCCGAGACCCGAGAGATGATGCCGTGGAACGGGTTCGGACTCTTCACGATCTACGCAGTCGGAACCGTCATCGCGGCAGCCGTTGTCCTGAAGCGCCGCGACGCCTGACCATTCCAACTGCCCGAAGGTTCGGCCAACCGTCACGGAGTTCTCGGCTTCTTTTCGCTCATCGGGCTGCTCGATGCGGCGCAGAATCGGCCGTCGTAGTCAACCCCGAGCCAACCAGCGACGGGCACCTTCCACCGCGACCTTGATGGTATTTTCGATGGCGACGTCCTTCAGATCCATGCGAACCGACTCCCCCACGGTGCGCTGCGCTACAACGGCCAGAACGCAACCGGCGGCGATGCCGTAGACCGAGCACATTTTGAACAGTGTGCCGGATTCCATTTCGTAGTTGAGGATGCCGAGGTGCTGATACTCCTCGGTAATCCCGTGCAAGCGTCGGAGAAGGTGCGGATTGGCCGATGACTCGGTGCGCTCCTGCCCCTCGAAAAAGGAATCGACCGAGGCCGTGATGCCAACGTGATGACGCACATTGAGCGCATCGGCGGCCTGCGAAAGTATGACGGTGAGAAACGGATTGGCGGCGGCCGGAAACTCGGGCGGCGCAATGTCGTCGGCCGAGCCCTGACGACTCAGGGCAGCCTGAGTGATGATGACATCGCCGACCGGAACCTGCGGCTGGATGGAGCCGGTGGTGCCAATACGCAGAATCGTCTTCATGCCGAGCTGCGCTAACTCATTCACGACAATGGTCGTGGATGGTCCGCCCATGCCCGACGTGCAACTCAGAACTGGTACGTCATCGAGCCAGCCGAGGTAACTGGTCAGTCCGCGATGATCCGACAGCCTGCTCGGGTTGGTCAGGTGTTGCTCGGCCACAGCCTTCGCCCGATCAGGGTCACCCGACAAGAACGCAAACGTCGGTACGGGGCTCGGCAGATCCGAGACGCCAAACCCGACGTGATACAACGCGTCATCACTCATGCCGCAACGCTACCGGGACAGCCGAGACCGGCGGCTGGAGCTCGACGCCACGCGACTTGACAGTCCTTGATATCATCCTTATTGAGGAGAGATATCACATGACTGCCCAAGTTTTACTTCGAATAGATGAGGCGCTCAGAGATCGGCTGGCAGCGGCGGCCGATCGTCGCGGCAAGTCCGTCCAGGCGATCCTGACGGGGCTGGCGGAGGAATTCCTGGCGGCCGATGAGTCCGACGGCGCGAAACGCGTCGCAGCTACCCGAGCGTGGCTTTCCGCCGCGGCGTCCGACCCGTATTTCACCGAAACGACAGTCGAGCAGCGTGATTCTGCTCGTGACGAAGCGTGGCGCTGAGTGTTCCTGCTCGATACGTCGGTGATCAATCGGCTCGATGTCAGCTCAGTGGCCGAAGCCCTTGTGTCGCTTGCCTCCCAAGGCAAACTCTTCACCACCACCATCACGAAGTTGGAGATGATGGCGGGCAACCGGACCCCGAAGTGGGACCGGCTGCCGACCGTCGTCAGTCTTGAGTCTGGCGACGACCACGTTGCGATCGCATTGTGCACGGAGCTGCACAAGTCAAACAAGCAACGTGGTCGAAAGCCCGGCGATCTGCTTATCGTTGCCATCGCGCTGCGAACCGGGTTCACGGTGATTCACTACGACCACGACTACGACACGATCGCATCGTTGAAGTCAGCCAAGCAGTTGAAGACGGCATGGGTCGTCACCGCCGCTTCAATCTCATAGCGACGCCCGACAACACATCGCAGTCTGACGTTACAACGCACCCGTCTGGTTCCCGGCGCGTTGCGCCACAACGAAGATGCGCTTGAATGGGAACGGTGTACCCCACGGGCGAGAGGGGTAGGCGGCGCGTAATCGTGGTGCGAGTTGCGCCAAGAACTCGACTCGCGCTGCGTCGGTTTGGAGGGCAGCAAGGACCGGTCGCAAGGCGGTTCCCTTCACCCACTCGAGGACGGGATCGGCGCCGTGAAGAACGTGGATGTACGTCGTTTCCCAGCCGTCGATATGCGAGCAGAGTGGGGCGAGTACGTCGAGATACGCAGGGACCGTGTGCGAGCCGTGGGTGCGATCGGGAAGTGCCTTGACGGCAGGAATGTCAGACCACGGCTGGCTGCGGTAGAGCGAACGAATTTCTTGATGGTGTGGGTCATCGAGGTTGCCCGGTACCTGGAAGGCAAACCATCCACCGGGACGCACCATCGTCAACAGATCAGGCAGCATGGCAAGGTGACCCGGTACCCACTGCAGCGTGGCATTGGAGACGACGACATCGACAGGCGCATCCGGTCGCCAACGCTGCACGGTGCCGCTCGCAAACGACAACCGATCACTGGCGAGGTCGGCCGCAGAAGAAAGCATGTTGGCGTCGTTGTCCAGGCCGATCACTTGTGCAGCCGGCCATCGGTCGCACAAGGTTGCGGTGAGCTGACCCGGCCCGCAGCCGAGATCGACCGCAGTCTCCACCGTGGCCGGGTCGACCACGATGCGGTCCACCAGCTCATGAAATGGTCGGCCGCGTTCATCGCGATACCGCTGATACTGCTTCGGATCCCAGGACATGAGCCAAGTATACAAGTGAGATACAAGTGAAGGACAAGTGGTCCCAATGACGCCTGGGGCAGCTGCTGCCTGCATGCCTGCTACCATGATGTCATGGCGCAACTGACAATCCGAACCAACGACGATCTGTTTCGGCGCGTCCAAGCCACTGCGCTCGAGGCAGGGCGGTCGATGAACGACTACGTCACGTCCGTTCTCGATGCCGCCACCAACCCCGATCTTGCCGGCACCGAGGCCGCTCGACTGCGCGAGCGTCTCGCACGGGCTGGGCTTCTCGCCACGCCGACACGACTCAGCGGCCGTCGCCCGTCCACCGAAGCCATCGAGGCTGCGGGTCGACGCGCCGCAACCGGGCGCTCGCTTGCCGATCACGTCAGCGACGGTCGGTGAGCGTCTTCGCCGACTCCTCCGCGATCGTGAAGCTCTACGTTCCTGAGGCCGACCATGAGCAAGTGCGGGCGATCAATGCTCCGCTGGTTGTCTCATCGTTGGCTCGGGTCGAACTGCCGGCCGCGTTCTGGGGCAAACATCGCACCGGCGAGATCGAAGCCGACGACGCGGCGTTGCTCACCACGGCATTCGAGTTCGACTATCACGGTGACGCAGACCACGACCCCACATTCGCAGTTGTGCCGGTGACCGAGGCCGTACTGATCGACGCCGCCCGACAGGCCGCCCGTCACCGCCTCCGCGCCTACGACGCCGTGCAACTTGCTTCGGCAGTCGCTGCCCGTGCTGTCGACGCATCGATCGACTCGATTGCTGTGTTCGACAAACTCCTCCGGGCCGGAGCGATCGCTGAAGGATTCGCCATCATCGGCACATGAAGGGCCGGTCTTGCGCTTCGCCATCCGGCGATAGTCCTTGGCGGCCATACCGGCCGACGTGGCCGCTTGTGAACGTGGCCAGAAGATCGGCGATGCGATGACTGCCCTTGAAGCCGAGCGTGTCGAACACGTCTCGGTCGTAGGTCGCCGCCCATTCCCGATACAGCTCCTCGTTCTCCTGAACCGAGGTCAGTGAACGTGCCCTTGCGATCGGATCAAATGTCACCGGGCCGACCGTAGCGACACCTGCTGAAGAAAACTCTCCAAGCCGCGACGGAAGCGTAGGGTCGGCGGTGTTAGCTAGATGTGGAAACAGTTGGGGTGTCGATGTTGAGTCCGGCTGGGCAGGCCGAGATGCGCGAGTTCTATGACCTTGCGTTCAAACAGGCGCGGCATTACCTCGCCCGCATCACGGGCGGCGACATTGCGCTGACCGAAGACCTCATTCAGGAGGTGATGCTGTCGGTCGCCAAGGATCTGGCCCGAGGACGATCGCCGAAGCACGATGGCGGATGGATCACCGTCGTGGCCCGCAACCGCTTCCTCAACCACGTGCGATCATCAGCTCGAACTGACGCTCGGGAACAAGCAAGCGTCGATCGAAGCTCCTGGCCACCTCCGGGCGCGGAGGAGCGGCTGCTCTCCACCGAAGGTGCCCGCGAGCTCTTGGCGACGCTACCCATCGATCAACGTGCTGCGGTCGCCCTACGCCACCTCGAGGGCTACAGCACCGCAGAGATTGCGGCGTAGTTGGGTCGCACTGCGGAGGCAACCGAATCACTAATTGCTCGGGGCGTTCGCACGCTGCGAAAGACCGGAACAAGGGAGGCATGAGATGAAAAGCGACATCCAAGACATATTCGAACTCGCCGCTCCCCCACCCAACAACGCGCTGCGCGATCGCTTGTGGGACAGCGTTCTACAGGAGAGCGCTACCGAGCACTCTGTTGCATCTGCAACTACTGAGGATGAGAGCGAGGCCGAGGTCTTGCAGCTTCAGCCGCACATTGCCAAGACCCGACGACCGCTTTGGCTCGGTGCGATCGCCGCCAGCCTGATCCTTGTGATCGGGGTTGGGTTTGTGCTGCAGGGGCGAAAGGTGCAGCAGGTAACCACCACGCCGACGGCTCCCCCCAATCCGACGACCGAAACCTCCGTCAGCACCACGGAAACCACGGTAGACACCACTCCCCCGAGCACGGCACCGCTCACCACCCAGTCGCCGGTAACCACCACGCTGCCAACGACCACGATCGCGGCGCTCGCCCCGTTGCCACTCGCCCCCGGCACTCCCACGTGGGAGAGCCTGCCGGCATCAGGGCTTCCGGCGAGAGTTGCGGCGCTGGTCGTGGCCGCAGGCGACCGAGTACTGGTCGTCGGCGGCCAGAAGGAGCTCTACACAACGTCCGGTTCGGTCACCTATCAGGGGCCAGCAACACGAACCGACGGAGCGATGCTCGACCTCAACACGAAGACGTGGACCAATATGGCCAAGGCGCCCGCACCACTCAACAACATCGACGTCGCCCAGTGGGACGGCAAGGAAGTCATCACCCTGGCAGCCGACGGTTCGACCGCAGCCTTCGATCCGACAACGAACATGTGGCGCACCATCGCAAGCCCATCGGCAGGCGGGACTGCACTGTGGACGGGTACCGCATGGCTCGCCGCGTCGGGGCCAGTCGACTCTGCGGTGGGTGGATCGAACCAAGCGCAGGTCGTGGAGGTCTACGACCCGAAGACCGACAAGTGGACCGAAGTTGGTCGCCTTCCGGCAACCATTGGATCGTCCGGCTTTCCAACACGCCGGCCACCGTGATCCAGCAACTGCCAGCGAACCCCGATGCGGTCGTGGCGGCAGCAGATGACGGATCGATCTGGGAACTGAACTCCGCAGGCGCGTGGCGGCCGATCGGCGAGCCTCACATGGGTGACAACGTGTCGGTCGTGTCACTCTCCTACGTCGACGGCCACCCCGTCGTTTACGCTGATTCCGTCGGCACCAACGGCTACTACCTCGGTTACGGCGAAGCCAGTGGCGCTTGGGTCCGCTTCGACCACTTCAACGCAGGCCCGAACTTTCCGGCAACCGTACCGCCGATACTGACCGAGACCGGGCGGCTCCTGGAAACCGACGGAACCAATGCCGCGCTGCTCGCACCAATCCTCGACCCCACCATCAACGTCCGCTCCTGCACGGCCGAGGATCTGGATGCGAAAGCGACCGGAGACGAGCAAAATGCCACCATCACACTCACCAACCACACCAGCAAGCCATGCACGATCAACGGGCAACGACCGATCACAGTGATCCTGAACGGCCCGGGTCACGCACCATTGCCACAACCCGAGTCTGCCGCCGGAACCTTTCTCGGCATCACGGGGGTCGGCCTGAAACTCGACCTAAAGGTGAGTCACTGCTGCGTGAGGCCGTCACCGAAGCCAACCGCACAAGCAAGGTGTTGTCTGTGCTCATCTTCGACGTGGATCACTTCAAACAGGTCAACGACCGATTCGGTCATCTGGTCGGCGACGCCGTGCTTCGCAGCATTGCCGCCGAGGTGCGCTCCGCCACGCGAGAAACCGATTCTTTCGTGCGATGGGGCGGCGAAGAGTTCATCGTGGTGCTCCCGAATTGCACGGGAGATCAGGCCAGCAAGATCGCTGGTTCGATCTGCGATCTGGTTGGGACGCTGCACCTACGTCACACAACGATGCCTGCAGCGACCGTCAGTATCGGCGTGGCTGAATCAACGTCTTGCGACACCTGGGAAGCGCTCTTGACTCGCGCTGATGTCGCGCTCTACGCAGCGAAGGACAGCGGTCGAAATCGAGTAGAAGTGCACCCGAGCGCAGTCACACCCACGCCCGCCGTTTCCTGACGGTCAGCGTCAGCACTTGCTGCCGGTGCACACTGGCTTTGGCGCGGGAGCCGGGGCTGGCTTGGGTGCGGGCACAGGTGCCGGTGCGGGCGGGTTTGTCGCCTTCGGACTTGGAGGCTGAGTCTGCTGCACCACCGGAGCTTCGGTCTCCGGCGGGGCTTCGGTGTCGGGAGGAGCCTCGACCGGTGCCTCCTGTTCAACGAGCACTGCCTCGGTCGTTGGCACGGTGGCCGGTGCCGGGGTCGTCGGAGGTGTCGTTGTCGGTGCCGCCGTCGTGGTGGAAACGGCTGTGGTGGGCAAGATCGTGGCGACGTCGGTAGGGGGCGGATCGGTTGCTTCAACCGCAACCGGCTCTGCCACGACGTCGATCACGGTCGGCGACTCAACTTGTGTGGACGTCACCACCTTTGCCGACGCAGCGAGACTGGCGATCCCCAGAAGGAATGCAGACGTTGATAGTCCGGCGGCCACAATGCGGCCAGCGAACGCCGGGTGAGCCGACTTGCGGTTCCTCAATTGCGCGAGGCGTTCTTGTTGTTCCATATCCATGGGAAACCCACAACTTTCTGCCCGTAACGAAAACCCTACCGGTCAAGCCCGCCGGGTTACCGTCGGGCCGTGGCCACCCGTCCATTACGACAGAACGCCATAAGAGGATGGTGAGCAGAGTGTGAGAATTCTGTAAGAAACGTTTCAGCGGGTGATATTGGTGCCGAGGGTGTGGAACGACTCGGTGAATAAACCAATCCGCTCGACCGGCGACTGCCAATCGGCCAGGGGCGTTTGCACGACGCTCTGAAGTTGCATGACTGAGATCTCGAGGTCCTGCACGCCGGATTGCAGCAGGGGCAGTTGGGTGCGACGAACGGTCGGGGAGACGCGTGCAGCAACGAGCAGCTGCTCGTCAAGGCGACGGGCCGCCCGGCGCACGGAGCCAGCGAACTCCTGCGACGGCAGGAGAACAGTACGACGCCGTCGGCGAGGCGGGATCAGCGAGGCGGCCATGCCGTCGACGCGACGGAGCCGTCGGTGCAGGCGCGCGGCCTGGCTGGTGGAGACCGCCCAACGCAAAGGCACCCGAGGACCCTTCGCGAGGCGTACTCGCTTGCGAAGAAGATGGACACCAACCACAACCGTGGCCGTGAACATAATCACACCTACCCCCATCAAGGTCACCAGGAAAAGGAGAACCTCACGCATTCCGGAAGGCTATCGCCACTCGACTCACAACGGAACGCGACCGGCTCAGTCCTCCAGCACAACCGGCATGCCGGACTCGGCGCTTTCATAGGACGCCAACACGAGGCGCACCGCCTCCAGGCCATCTTGACCGGTGCAGACGACGGGGCCGGTGCCGTCGATGGCGGCGAGGAAATTGGCGACATGCTGTGAGTGAGACGTCCGGCCCTTGAGGTCGTAGGTGGCGATGTCGAGATCAGCCCAGGTGGTTCCGGCTGACTCTCGAAAGCGATGCGTGAGTACGTTGGCGCCGACGCGGTTGTCACACTCAAGTGAGCCCTCGGTGCCGAAGATCCAAAACGCCTCTTGCCAACCCGTGCCGGTCCAGGCGACTTCGACTTGTCCGAGCGCGCCTGATGCGAAGCCGAGTGACGAGATGGCGGTGTCTTCCACTTCGATGTCGAACTTGATCGTGGCAATACGGGCGTACACGTCACGCACGTCACCGCCCAGATAGCGGGCCAGATCGAAGAGATGGCAGCCATTGTCGAGCAGCGTGCCGCCACCCGAGTGCGCTTTCGAGCCGAACACACCGCGAACCTCGGCCGCGCCGCCCCAGTCGTGAGCTTGGCGAAGCCGGGCATAGGTGACTTTGCCGATGCCGCCTGCGTCGATGATTTGCTTGGCTTTGGCGGCCGCAGCCCACGAGCGCATGTGATGGCCGACCTGGAACACGACCCCTGCCGTGGCGCAGACATCGATCATCTCCTGCGCGTCGGCCAGGTTCATCGACACCGGCTTTTCGCACAGCACGTGCTTGCCCGCCTTGGCCGCGGCAATCGTGATGGGGTGATGCGAGGAGTTCGGCGTGCAGATTGATACGGCTTCCACCGCGGGGTCGGCCAGCAGATCCTCGTAGCGTGCATAGCCGTTCGCAATGTCCCAGCCGTTCTGGCGTTGCGCGAGCGTGGTCGGGTTGACGTCGGCAAGCGCGACAATGTCAGCCCCTGCGAGTTTGTAGCCGTCAACGTGGGCCTGCGCGATGCCGCCCGAGCCGATGATGCCGATCCGACGCGCCATCAGTTACCGACGCTGCCCGAGTTGGCCTTCGCAGCAGCAACGGCGCGGGCCGAGGCGCCGGGAACCCATTCGAGCGCTTCGACATTCGGCGCGTCGTTGGTGGCGATGTTGACGGCGCGCGCTCCCCAGCGGCAGGCGTTGGCAATGATGCGCACGATGTGTTCGTTGCGGTACGTCGGATATTCCTCGTGGCCGGGGCGCAGGTAGACGATCTGGCCGTGGCCGCGCTGCCAGGTGGCACAACTGCGGAAGACCTCACCACCCTGGAACCAACTGAGCATCAACAGCTTGTCAGGGGTAGGAACGTCGAAACGCTCGCCGTACATTTCCTCCATCTCCAACTCGAAGTACGGGGGAATTCCAGTCATGACCGGGTGCGCCGGCTCGACGACCCACAGCCGTTCCTTCTCGTTCGCTTCCCGCCACGTGAGTGAACAGTTGGTGCCCATGAGGCGACGGAAAATCTTCGAGTAGTGACCCGAGTGCAGCACGATCAGACCCATACCGCTGAGCACCTGCTGATGGACCTTGTCGACTATGGCGTCGTCGACCAGATGATGACCCTTGTGACCCCACCAGATCATCACGTCGGTGGTGGCCAACACGTCATCGGTGAGCCCGTGCGACGGATCGGCCAGTGTTGCGGTACGAAGAGTGAAATCGCCCGCACCCGCCAGTTGCTTGGCCAACGCACCGTGGATTCCGGTGGGATAGACCTCGGCAATCGTCGGCTCTTGCACCTCGTGCAGATACTCGTTCCAGATGGTGACGTTGATGTTGGCCATGGGAGCTCCTTAGGACCGCCGATCGCCGCCGGTACAGGCGGAAACCCGCTCGATGCTAGTGGCTGCGCCGTAGGCCGTCAGATGCGGTCAGGCGGAAAGTTGATCGGACCAACCATCGGGGCGGGACACCATCGGGCCGATCGATTCACCCTGAAGCAGGTCGAAGTCCATCTCACCGAGCAGGGCAACCCACTCCGGATCGGCCACGCCTTTGGCCACGGTTCGGCCGCCGGCCAGCCGGGCCGCTTGGATCACTTTGGTGGCCACATCACGGCCACGTTGCGAACGTACCGCGGCCACAACCAGCAAATGGTTCACCTTTACGAGATCGGGGTCGACACTCACGAGGAAGCCAAGATTGGTTTCGCCAGCGCCAAAATCGTCGATCGACAACCCGATGCCCGCTCGCTGCAACACGGCCACGTTACCCCGCAACGCAACCCAGTCAACGTCGGCAGCTGTCTCCGCAATCTCCAAGACCAGACCTTTGGGGTCGAGGTTGGCGGTACGAAACTCGGCCAGGATCTGGTCGGCGAAGCCACGTTCCTGGAGGCGATAAGAGGCGATCGGCACCGTCACGAACGGAGCCACGACAGAAGTCCAGGTGCGCAGCAACGGGAGGGCCTCAACCGCTCGGCGAATCATCTGCCGGTCGAGCGACACCTGACACCCCGAGTCGGTAGCCAGGAGCTGAAGGCGCGCGGTCGACAGCACGCCGTGCCTGGGATGGGGCCAGCGGGCAAGGGTCTCGAATCCGGCGATGGCAAGATTGCCGGCCTGCACGATCGGCTGGAAGTGGGCGTCAATCTCACCGCGAGAAACCGCCGCTCGGAACTCACGACGAACGCGGGTCTCGCGAAGCGTCGTCTGCCGCCCGGGCATGGTCATCAGCGTGCCGGAAAGCCACACCAGGCCCACCAACTGAACCGCTGCGATGACCGAAATGATCACAACGACTGTCGGAGTGGAGTTCGCTCCCCGAAGGAACGTAACCAACAGCGCGTCGACCCCGAACACCGCCAGCATGACAATCGGGGTCACGAGGGTGAGGGGACGATCGGACACCTCGTTCAGGGGTTGACCCAACCGGGTCATGCCTGATCGCAGTGACGATGACGCAATCAGACCGGCGGTGAGAGGCATATAGGAGAACGCTCGAAGCGGCGGATGCGGACCGAAGGCCACGAAGGCCACAACCTGTCCGACACCGAAGATGCAACACGCGCTGATCAGCATGAGGTCAACGGTTCGACCCAAGGCCAGCAACGGATGATGCAGGTAGATCCGTGACGCCAGAAGGGAACCAACCGAGAGGACAACGATGCTGCGGATGATGACGCCAAGGGTGCCGGTAGGTGGCGAGCCGGCGTGCAACCACTGCGTGCTCGCCAACGTGAGCACCGAACCGACCGCAGCAAGACGGGCCGGGCGAGACGTAGAAGGAAGGTGGAGCAACGGCCGCAGGATCGTGACCCCCGCAAGACCGAAACAAACGAGCGCAAGCGTGCCGAAAGAGGCCTGCACCGCCGTCCACAGAGGCGTGCGCGAGCCTTCCTCTATTCTCAGGTAGCCGACGAAGGCACCGATCTGCAGAAGAAGCCCAAGGTGAAACATCCGCCAGATCACCACGTCGTGCAACGGCCGACGGCGCCGACCGACGGTGATGACGACCAATTGCAGCACGAGGAACGGCGGTCCGATCAGGCTGAGAACGCGGTGAGGCAGGAAGAAGAACGAGACGCCGGCGACTGTAAAGAACACGGCGGTCAAGTGAGCCGTCGGCTCCGTCATCCACTGCTTCGCCGCCCCTAGCGGGAGCGGCGAGCGCGACGTCATTGCGGCAGGCCGGGAGCCGTACCGCCAGTGGACAGGATGGAATCAAGCGCCTGTGGTCGTCCGAACGCATAGCCCTGCAGCAGATCGAATCCGAGGTCGTGCAGTTCGGCGCCCCACGCATGATCGGAGATACCTTCGGCCACAACGCGCGCGCCGGCCGAACGGGCTGCGTCAGCCACCATGCGCACGACGGCACGACCGCGCGCCGAGGTCATCGCTGCCTCCACCAGGGTACGGTCAAGCTTCACCAGGTCCGGATCAAGGCTGACCAACAGACCGAAGTTGGCGTGACCGGCACCAAAGTCATCGATAGCCAGTCCGATGCCAGCATCCTGAAAGACTGTGACGTTGCGCATGATCTCGTCCCAGTCGGTGACGGCCGCGGTCTCGGTGAGTTCGATGATGAGGCCGTTGGGGTCGAGGTTGAGGTCGCGCAGCGTCGTCAGTACTCGATCGGCAAAACCCGATTCCTGCATGCGAGTGGGCTCGACGTTCACCGTCACAAACGGGTGGTCGACGGCGCTCGTGGCGAGCAGCGTGGGCAGGGCCTCAACGGCGTAACGAATCATCATGTGGTCAATGGACGCAAGAAAGCCCTCATTCGACGCGACCGAAATAAAATTATGTGCCGAAATCATGCCCAGGCTCGGGTGAGGCCAGCGGGCCAAGGTCTCATAGCCAGCAACCGCCAGATCCCCGGCACGCAAAATCGGCTGGAAGTGAGCCCTCAACTCGCCGCGAGATACCGCCGTGCGCAGTTGACGCCGCAGGCGACGATTGGGTCCGCTCCAACGGGCCGTAACTCCGGTCCACACCGAACCGGAGAGCCACACGATCAAGATGAGCTGGAGTGCGACGACAACGGTCATCACCATGGCGAGGCGCGACACGGGCCATGGTCCCTGGGCGAGGCCCAATACCGCGGCGTCAATGACGAACAGCACCAATGACACCACGGGCGACACGATGGTCAAGGGCCGATCGGAGAACTCGGTGAGCGACTCCCCCACCCGCGCCATGGCGGGATGAAGTGCAGCGGCTGCAACCAACCCGGTCGCCATCAGGGTAGGAACAAACAACTGTGCCGTGGGAACGAGTCGGTCGTGAGAAAAGAAGAGCGAAACCTTTCCGACGCCAAAGATAACGGCAGCCGCCAGCAACATCACCTCGGCATCCCGGTGAAGAAAGCGAAGCGGCGCAACCGAGAGGGCCAGGGCCACGACGAGTGCGACCGCTCCGAGACCGCAGGCCATCGCCAGGGCTATAAAGGGTTTGCCGTCAGGGCGATTGCCCAAAATCACCCACTCGGTGGCAGCCAGGCTCAGCGCAAACCCGGCGAGACCCAGTCTGGCCGCCCTGACCGTTGACGGCACCGAAAAAAAAACCCGGAACGCGGACGCTGCGGCCCAACCGAAAAACAGCAGACTCCCAAGGGTGAGAACCACATTGATCGCTGGCCACCAGCCGACACCGGGATCGATTCTGGACCGGATGAACGCGAACGTTCCCGGAATCTGCAGCACAGTGCCTCGCCGGAATGCACGCCAAATCGTCATCGCCCGATCGGCATGTCGGTGCATGCCCACGGTGATCACCAAGGCCTGCACGGCAAACAGGATGGGCGCCGCAATGCCACCGACCGCCACCGGCAGCCAGAGCATGGCGGACGCAACGCCAACAAGGGCGACGCCGACCAGCCAACTGCGTTTAGCCAGGGAACTACCTACTATGGATACCGCATGCGCCCGCATAGCATCTCAATTCACCAAAATCCGAAAAGTGCGAAGGACCTCAGCACTGCGGGGCCCTAACCCAGGGAATCGTAGCGGGAGGAATCAACGGGCTGGGTAAATCCACCCACTGGATACCTATGCGTCGCCGCCGGTGCCGCAGTAGCTGGCGACGGAGTCGGCCTTCCCAAAGGCGTAGCCCTGCATATAGTCGAAGCCGAGTTCCTCGAGCACGCTCGTCCACTCGGCGTTCGACACGCCCTCGGCAACGATCTTGGCGCCGGCCGAGCGCGCCGCGGCCACGGCATTACGCACCACCGAGCGGCCGCGGTCGGAGTTGAACGCAGCGACGATGAGGGATTGATCGAGCTTGACCAAGTCGGGGTCGAGCTCGACCAGCAGTCCGAAGTTGGAGTGTCCGGCTCCGAAGTCGTCGATCGCGAGGCCGATCCCGGCTGCCTTGAAGCAAGCGACGTTGGCCCGCAGTTCCGCCCAGTCGTGAACCGCCGACGTCTCGGTGAGTTCGATGATGAGTCCGCGCGGATCGAGTTTGAGGCTGGCCAGATCGGCGAGTGTGCGACCAGCAAAGCCTGCCTCCTGCATACGCCGCGGCTCCACGTTCACCGTGAGAAACGGGGTTCGTCCGGACGTGGTTGCGAAGAGAGCCGGCAACGCCTCAGCCGCGCACCGGATCATCATCGAGTCAATCGACGCCAGAAACCCCTCGCTCCATGCCAGCGAAATGAAGCGGGCGGCCGTGAGCATGCCGAGGCGATCATGGGGCCAGCGAGCCAATGTTTCGTAGCCGACGACGGCATGGTCGGTCACCGAGATGATCGGTTGGAAATGGCCTTCGAGTTCGCAATGCGCGACCGCGGCACGCAACTCCTGTTTGAGCCTTCGGTTGCGGAACGTTCCGAGTCGCCCGAGCATGCCAAGCAGCATCCCGGACAACCACACGATGACGACCAGCTGAATGGCCACGACCACGGCCATCACGAACACGAGTCGCGAGACTCCCCATGGTCCGCGAGCCACGCCGACGAGGGCCGCGTCAGCGATTGAGATGGTGAGCAGTACCGCGGGCGACACGTTCGTCAGTGGGCGATCAGTGAGCTGTACCAGCGGCTGCCCGACGCGGTCCATGTCGTCGCGTAGCGATGCAACCGCGAGCAACCCCGTGGCAACGAGGGTGTGCGCGAATACGTGGGAGGTCGGTACTACGTGTGAGGATCCGAACAGCTCGATGGTCTGACCGAACCCGTAGACCCCGGCCGCACCGACAATCATGAGATCAGCGTGTCGACCAAGTCGGCGAAGGTCATGGGACAGCATGGCGAGGGCGGCGACCAGCGCTGCGGTGCCGATACAACAGGCCACGGCCGCGGCCTCCCACGTACGACCGGTCGGGCGCTCGCCAAGAAAGGTCCACTGCGCCGATACCGACACGAGCACAAACCCGACCAGGCCAACCTTAACCGGTCGGGCGGTGGCGGGAACGTGCAGCAACGGTCGAAAACCCCGGGTAGCGGCCCATCCGAAGCAGACAAGGATGGCGAGTAACGCCGCCACGGTTGCGGTTTGCCATCCCTGGGACTGACCGCCGACGCGGTACTGCACGAATGACAGGCTGCGGGGGCACCAGCAGGATGGTGGCGATCTGCAGTGCCATCCAGGTCACGCGGTCGCGGTCAGGTCGACGCCGGATACCGACGGTGATGATGGTTGCGTGCACGGCGAAGAGGGCGGGCACCAGAACCCGCAGCGAGCGGTCGGACAGCAGGAGTGTGAGCAGCGATGCCAGAGACAGCACGGCAACCATGAGCCATGGCCATCGACGAAGCAGGAACGCGGCCGACGTCGGTCTGCCCCTTACGGCTGCTGCCATCGACTCCCGCATAAATCCCGTCCCAAAAACATCTGTCGAGTTCGTGCTGCCGCTGCTTGCGTCGGTTGACGCTATCGGAGAAGATCGTCGAGGTGGTTGGGCAGGACGAGCGCACATGCGGACGGCAAAACGTCAGCGATCGGACGCGGACTCAATTGAGCCAGTGCTACAGCAACTCGCACGAGAATTGGACGTGACCGGCGGCTGCGGTCGCGGTGTAACCGTTCGGAAGCGCAAATGAGCGCAACAGTTTCCTCGGGCACGGTGACGTCAAGTTGAAATTTGGCTCCGTCACGACGCCTCGACGGCCTGGCTGGACTTGCCGAGGATGGCGGTCGCAAGGTGGCCGACGTCGCTCGCGCCGACACCGACAACGAAGAAATCGTCGGCTGGATCACCGGCGCCCGACCCTCGCAATTTGGAGGATAACCCGACGGCTCCGAACGGCCGGTTCAGGCGCCCCAACCAGCTTGGGAACCGCCAACGCGATCGGCCGCTATGTGAGCGAGGTACCCGCTGGCAAGGAACGCGGCCATGGGGTCGGCCGGTAGGTGGCGGGCCGCACGCCACGCGGCCAGCGCCGGGCGCACGTCGGTGTAAAAGGCGTCCATAAAGATGGTGTTGGCGGCCAGCACGTCGTTGGCCTCCTGGGCGACGGCCAACGCTTCACGGTCGAGCAACAGGGCGCGAAGTGTCATCTCCTGTACGTTGAGCACCGACCGTATCTGGCCCGGAATTTTCGCTTCGATGTTGTGGCATTGGTCGAGCATCAGGGCCACACCCGATGCCGCATCAAGCCCGCCGCCACGCACTACTTCGACCAGGATGCGATACAGCTGATAGGGATCGGCGGCACCGACGATCAGGTCATCATCGGCGTAGAACCGTGAGTTGAAGTCGAACGAGCCAAGCTTGCCGAGCCGCAGCAACTGGGCGACGATGAACTCGATGTTGGTGCCGGGTGCATGATGCCCGGTATCGAGGCACACGACCGCCCGCGAGCCCAGTGCGCTCACCTGCGCGTACGCGGTGCCCCAGTCGGGTACGTCGGTGGCGTAGAACGCCGGCTCGAAGAACTTGTACTCGAGCACCAGTCGCTGATGATCGCCAAGGTGGGAGTAGATGGTTGACAACGATTCGGCCAGGTTGTCCTGGCGGCTGCGGAGATCATTCTGGCCGGGATAGTTGGATCCGTCGGCCAGCCAGATCTTCAGATCCTGCGAACCGGTGGCGTCCATGATCTCGATGCACTCGAGGTGATGGTCGATGGCCTGCTGGCGCACGTCCTTGTCACCCGACGCGAGCGAACCGAACTTGTACGACTCATTCTGAAACGTATTCGAGTTGATGGTGCCGAGGCGCATGCCGTGGTCTTCGGCGAAGCGGCGAAGGGCTCCGTAGTCCTCCACCTTGTCCCACGGAATGTGGAGCGCTACCGAAGGAGATGCTCCCGTGTGCCGGTGCACCTGGGCTGCGTCGGCAATCTTTTCTTGCACGGTGCGTGGCGTGCCGGCAGCCGGAAAGACTCGGAACCGGGTGCCCGAATTTCCGAACGCCCACGACGGCAGTTCGATATGAACGTCCGCCAGTGTGTCGAGAGCATCGTTGAAGTTGGGCATGGGTTCTCCTAGGCCGTTCACCTTGTTCGCGGCCGACAGTGTAGAGCCCGGTCAAGGGGCGTTGAGGAGAGGGATTTCGGGGGCGACACCGAGGTTACTGGTGCTCACGTTGATGCACGTTGGCTGACCGCTCGCAATGGCGGCGGCCACGGCGTTGGCAAGCTCATCGACCGAATCGACGCGTGCGCCGCGGCCGCCGAAGGCGATCATGACGTCGTGATAGTCGGCATCGGACAGGTTGGTTCCCACGATGCGCTGACGGCTACCCGGCCGCATCTGGAAACCCTGCGACGCGCCCCAACGGGCGTTGTTGAGCACCACCACGGTAATCGGCAGCTGATGACGCACCATTGCTTCGAACTCACCAATGGAAAAGCCCATGGCGCCGTCGCCAGTCACGCACACCACCGGGCGGCCCGGCATGGTGGTGGCTGCACCGATGGCCAACCCCGGTCCCACGCCCATGCAACCGAATCGGCCGTGGGTGAGGTAGACCGCACCCGCTGGGAGGCGCAGCGCATCGTGCAGCCAGTGTTTGCACACCGCACCGTCTCCGACGAGGATCGCATCGTTGGCCGCGACCGCGTCGGAGACGACGCGCGACGCGGCGTAGGGATGAAGCCGTTCGCCGTCCGACGCCGCTATGGCATCGAGGTCGGCACGTGTGTTGCTCCGAGCGCTTTGCACGGCGGCGGTCCATGTGGCGGCGACGTGCCATTCGAAACGCTGCGCCCGGGCCGCCATCGCGATGAGCATCTGATCCGGGTCGGCCACCAGGCCAGCGACACCAGCCGAGAGTCGGCCAACCTCGGCGGGGTCGGCGTCGACGTGGATGATGGTGGTGCCCCACGAAACCCCGCCGTCGCGCAACCCGGGCGTGTCGAACCCGAACTGCACGCCGACGGCCAACACAACGTCGGGTCGAGCATCCAATGGGAGCCGGGCCAACTGATACAGCGTGCCGCCGTACGCCGGGTGATGGTCGGCGAGCGCGCCCACTGCGCGATAGTCGACGAAGCACGGCACACCGCTTCGTGTAGCGAACGTAGCAAGCGCCTCCCGGGCGACGCCTGACGCGGTGTGACCTACCAACACGGCTGGACGAGCGGCCATAACCAGAAGATCGAGGCAGCGATCGACATCGGCGTCGGCAACACCGGCGGCATGGACGAGTACGGCGTATTCGCACCCGCCGTCGACGGCGGGACCGGCCAGGATGTCGGCCGGCACGTCTAGCAGAACAGGACCGCAGGGTGCCGTCGTGGCAATTCGAATGGCCTGGGCCACCAGTCGGACGAGATGAGCTGGCGTGGCTACTTTGGCGGACCACTTCGCGATAGGCGAGGCCACGGCAACGTGATCGAGACCGACCTGCAGACCGTTCGATTCCTGCGTGCTATCGGGGTTGGAGCTGACCAGATAGAGCACCGGTGTGCGATCGACTCGAGCGTTGGCCACCGACGTCAACACGTTGGTGAAACCGGGGCCGGGACAGACCGCGGCCACGCCAATGGACCCGCTCACCCGCGCCGCGGCCTCGGCGGCGAAGCCTGCGCTGGCCTCGTGGCGTACGTCGACCAGAGCGACGCCCGAATCTGCGCAGGCCTGGAAGATGGGGTCGATCTGCACACCGTGAATGGCGAACACCGCGGTTGCTCCGGCGCGCGCCAGGGCATCAACGATGACATGACCACCCGTGCGTTCGAAGGCGGTCATGCGGCCGCCCGATGATGCAGAAGGAACTGGATGGTGTCGTCAACCAGCGCGTCCAATCGATGTTCGGCGATGGTGGAGTAGAAGTGGTCGCAACCGTCGACCGTTATCATCTCCACCGACGTACCTGCGGTGCGCAGTGCGTCGGCGAAACGCTCGCTCTGCGCGACAGGAACATTGGTATCGGCGTTCCCGTGGACAAGGAGGAACGCCGTCGAGACACGACGCGCCTGCAGGGCTGGACTGGCCGCGACCGCCAGCTCGGTCACGTCGCTCGGAGGTGCTCCAAGCAAAAAAGCCTCCCGGGATTCGGGACCGCGGTCGCCGCTTTGACCAATGGCGTCGAGGTCATCGGCCAACGCTGCAAGATCCGATGGCGCCGACCAACAAGAGACCGCCGCAATGCCAGGTAACGTCGTTAGGGTGCCGAGTGCCGCAAGATGTGCCCCCGCCGACGCCCCCCACAGCGTGACGGGCAACCCGCCGACACCGTGCTCGTCACCCTGTTCACGCAGGAAAGCAACCGCCGCCGTCAGATCGTCGAGTTGGGCGGGGAAGCGTGCCTCGCCGGACAGGCGGTAATCGATACTGGCGACGGCCAGGCCGGCGGCTGCCATCCGGGTGAAGTACCGATGAGCTGAAGGGCCGACCGGGCCGGGTCCGTTGCGTCGGTTGCCCATCCGCCAGCCGCCACCGTGCAGATAGACACACAGTGCTTGCGGACTCTGGCCGCAGTACAGATCGAGGGCGAGTGGCCGGTATCCGGGAACGGTTGCGTACACAATCGCATGCGTGCCGATCACGCCGCCACCGGTCATATCGACGGGCCGGCGAGCTGTTTGTGGAAACGGCCGCCCTGCACGATGTGGTGCAGGTTGGCCGCGTCTTCGAGCAGCGAGATGTCGTGCGTGGGGTCTCCCTTCACGACGAGCATGTCGGCCAGATAGCCGCTCCTCAGTAAGCCGAGTTGGTCACCCATACCCATCAGCTGACCGCCGTACTGCGTGGCTGCGACCAGGGTTTCGACCGGGGTGAATCCGAGTAGATCCACGAACAGGCTGAGGTCATGCGCGTTGCGCCCGATGGGGTTGTTCGGGAAACCGTAGTCGCCGCCCGGCAGGATGCGAATGCCGCGTTCGCGCATCTTCGGATACAGCGCAGCCATTTGCTCGAGCGAACTTACCGACCCCATCTTCTGCGCCACCTCAGCGGTGATGCCAAAGGGTTCGCCAACATGGACGTTGGCCCAGATGATGCCGATGGCGGGTGAGACGAAGACCGTGTCTTTCGCCGATTCCAAAAGGTCGAGTGCCTCGTCATCGGCATACGAGCAGTGGTAGATCGATGTGAACCCGGCGCGTACCGCCAGTTTGATCGACTCGGCCGACTGGCAGTGGGCCGCAAGCCGCACGCCGCTGGCCCGAGCCTGTTCACCGGCGGCGTTGGCCTCGAGCGCATCGTACTGCGTGATGTGACTGCCGCCGGGCAGGAACACATCGTCGTGGCTCAGCAGGATCTTCACGTTGTCGTACCCCTGCTCGGCGCACTCACGGACCCATCGGGCTACTGCATCCGGGCCGGTCCAATCGGGTTCGACGTGGCCTTGAGGACGCTGCGGATGGTTGTCACGCTCGGCCGCGCACGCCCGCAGACGAGGGCCGGGAATGACGCCGGCAGCCAACTTGTCGCGCAGCGCAATCTCGGTGGGCATGGGCAGGAGAGAGCCGGCTGAGAACGCGGAGGTGAACCCGGCGTCGAGCAGGATGCGGGCATTACGTTCGGCCCTCGCCAGCTCACTGGGGAATCCTTCGATGTGATGGAAGAACGACACATCAAGCGGCGGATTGAACGAGGGGTCGAGGTGCCCAACGGCCGACGGGAACGTGAGGTGGGCGTGGGACTCGATCAAGCCGGGCATCACGGTGCAGCCACTGGCGTCGATGACCTGGGCACCGTCGTTCAGATGCGGATGGTGTCCATGGCGAACCGCGGTAATGCGATTGTCTTGGATGACCACTTCGCCCGGCGTCGCGGCGCTGCCGGTACCGTCGAACACAAGGCCGTTGGTGATGACGATGCTCATGCGTGGTCCTCGACAGGGGCGTACAGATCGATGGAATACGGCGGTGTGTCGTGGGCTGCACTCCACGGAACAACGTGATTGCACAGCGTGCCGACGCCAGCAATTTCGGCTTCGATACGGTCGCCGGGCTGCAGGTAGAAGTCGAACGGATTGGGCTGTACTGCAGCGACGCCCGAGATGGTGCCGGTGGTGATGATGTCGCCGGCGGAGTAGCCCTGGGGCGAGTGGTAGGCCACGAGTTGCGGGAGGGTGAGGCGAAGCTGGTTGGTGTTGCCCCGCTGGCGGACCTCACCGTTCACCCGTAACTCCATGGCCAGGTTGTGAGCGTCGGGAACTTCGTCGGCCGTCACGATGTACGGACCTATCGGGCAGAACGTGTCGATGGCTTTCGAGAACGAAAACACGCCGGACTGCATTTCGCGGCGCTGGATATCGCGGGCCGTGATGTCGTTGAACACCATGTACCCGGCGATGTAGTCGTGCGCTTCGTCTGCACTGAACCACTTACCCGATTTGCCGATGATGATGGCCAGTTCGAGTTCGTAGTCAAGCTCCCGAGTGAGACCTTCGGGGTACACAATGGCGTCGTCGGGTCCGATGATGGCATCGACATTCTGGAAGAACACGATGCCCTTGTGCACGGGATGGGACCAGTTCACCGCAGCAAGTTCGTTGTGGTGATCGGCAAAGTTTCCGGCCGTGTGGAAGAACTTCTTCGGCACGATCGGGGCGCGCAGGCGAACATCGGCCAGCGGCAGTCGCTCTCCCGTTTCAGCCACCTTTCCGCCGCGCTCGAACCACTCCCGTGTAGAGCCGCAGGCGAGTTCGACAATGGTGTCATCCTCGATCCGACCAACTCGCCCCCTATCGAATGTCGCCAGCTTCACGCTTGGCTCCTCTCAGTCGTAGGCGTCACTCTTTCGACGCCTTCACGGGATGCAGGATAGTTTCTGCAGGTCACGATCACGAACGAAAGCGATGTGCATGGAGACCACCACCACCATTCCCCAGCGCTTTGAGGGACGATCCGTACTTGTCACCGGAGCGGGCACCGGTTTTGGCGCCGAGCTTGCCGTGCGCGCCGCGCAGGAGGGGGCACGCGTCGTGGGGATCCACTACCGAAACTCCGAAGCCGGCGCCCGCCGCACCGCCGACCGCATTGCCGAGGCCGGCGGAAAGTCCGTGCTCTTTCAGGCAGACATCGTCGACTGGGATCAGGTGCGGGCCATGGCAACGGCATCCTTCGAGCAAATGGGTGGCGTGGATGTGCTGATCAACAACGTCGGCGACGTTGCCCGAGAGCAGATGTCGTGGCGCGATATCGATGAGGCCTCTATCGACCACGTGCTTGATGTGGATATCAAGGGCACGCTCTTCTGCATACACGAGTTCGGGTCCCGCATGCTGGATGCGGGGCACGGCAGCATCGTGAACATTGGTTCCACCGTCGTCGTTCGCGGCAGCGCCCGGGCACCTCAGTACGCGGCCGCCAAGTACGGGTTACTCGGACTCACCAAGTCCTACGCCCACGCCTTTGCACCGACGGTGCGGGTAAACGTGTTCGCGCCAGGGTTCATCGAAACCGAAGCCACCCTCAATCGTCAGGACTGGAAGTCCGGCCGCGCCGAGCAATTGCGTGCACTCACGCCGATGGGGCGCATCCCCGGGCCGGCCGAACTGGCCGGCGCTGCACTGTTCCTGGCCACCGACGACGCCTTCCACATGACGGGCAACTACATGGTTGCCGACGGCGGCTACAACATGGTTGGCGCATAGCGGTCGCCAACGGTTGGGTGAGGGGCCCAGACGCGCCGAAGCGGCCCCACACACGCTCAACCGGTGAGCATGAGGGGGCCGCTGTCGGCGTGGATCAGGTCGGGCGGGTGTTGTCGGCGCCAGCCGCGGTTATGGCTGCGATGTAGTCAACGGTGCACTGCTCGCCGGCCGCAACCGTGTGGGCTGCTGAGGTGGCCAGAGTTGCGGTGAGCACACCCGTACGGTGGGCGACCGCATCGACACCATCGAACTGCCACACCGTGGCCGAGGTACCGAGCGTGACCAGACCCGATGTCGTTCGCACTCGACCGGCAACAGCGAACGAGGTGAACGGGGCCGAGCCCGAGGTGACGCTGTTGGTGCGGATGTCACCAGCGGCGATGGTGTAGTCGGTCTCGTACCAGAACCGACCAGACGTGGCCTTGGTACCAACCGACTGGGCGTAGCAGACACCGGTGTGCGTGATCGGACTGAGCAAGGCGGCCGGGCAGGTATTGGTGTTAGCGACGACGACACCGGCTGCACCAAGCGAGACGAAGTTGACCGGGAAGTCACCGCCGTCGTCGTAGACCCCGTCGAACGACCAGGTCATTGGCGTACTGCGCAGTCGGAAAGGCACCGAGTACACGATGCTGTATCCGTCAACCGCAATCTCCGAGAAGGGGGGATTGAAGCCCGCTGCGCTGATGGTGTTGTTGCTCATGTGAGCAGCCGAGACCGTCACCAACGAGCGGTAGGCGAAGCGACCCTCGGTAGCGATGGAGCCAACGGCACCTTCGTAGCAAACCTGAAGGGCAGGAGCCACTGGCGGGCACTTGCCACCTTCGATAAGGGCAAAGGTGGGATGCATGCCGGCCGGGATGTTGATGGTGGCACCCGTAACCCACAGGCCGGGGCGGGCGGCGGTCTGGTAGATGGCTTCCTGATCGATAATTACCCGAGCCACGGTCTCCACAGAGCCGTCCGACCACGTGACGGACGCCGTGACGGCCGAGATGGTGGCGGGGTCCAAGCCGGCCTGCGTTGCAACAAAGTGCCACACGTCGTCGTTGCAAAGAGGGCTGATGGTTGAGGCACTGTAGGGCAGCACCACAATCGGTATGGTCGTGGTGGTCGTGGGCGGCGGAAGCGTGACCGTGGTGGTCGGTGCAACCGTCGTCGTTGTGGCAGCGGCCGTCGTGGTTGTGGCAGCAGCCGTCGTGGTTGTGGCAGCAGCCGTCGTCGTTGTCGCAGCAGCCGTCGTGGTTGTGGCAGCAGCCGTCGTCGTTGTCGCAGCAGCCGTCGTCGTTGTCGCAGCAGCCGTCGTCGTTGTCGCAGCAGCCGTCGTCGTTGTCGCAGCAGCCGTCGTCGTCGTGGCAGCAGCCGTCGTCGTCGTGGCAGCAGCCGTCGTCGTCGTGGCAGCAGCCGTCGTCGTTGTAGCAGCAGCCGTCGTCGTGGTGGTCGACCACGGCGCGGTGTCGTCGAAGTACTCGCCACCCTCAGGAAGGGCAGCGCAGCGCAAGACGCTGCTGTAGGCACTGGTTGTGCCGGCGCTGGCCATCGTGTCGACGAACATGCTGCCGTTGATACGAGAACCAGAGGTGCTCACCGATGCCTTCGGGGCCAGCATCGTTCCTTCGAGCGTGAACCCGCCAACATCGATCGTGTTAGCCGTTGGGAAGTTCCACACCACATGGGTCCGGTACGCCTCAGCGATGGCGCTGGTGGAGTTCGCCGAGTAGGCGGTATACGCCGCCCCGTCCCACAACGTGCCGTCATTGCTTCCGGTGGAAAGGAAGGAGTTGCCGGTGACATTGATGATGGCCAGCGACCCGTTGGGGATACGAAGCTGCGTCTTGCGGGCACTCGCCAGTTGCGTGGCCGTGAGGCTGAAGATGTTGACCTGAGCGTTCTGGCCTTCGAACCGCAGAGTCTTGTTGTTGGAAGAGGCGTCAGAAACCACAACGGGTGCCGTGGATGCCGACTGTGCCCACGCCGAAGACGCATCGTCGGCCCAGCCCATATCAACCTTGATGGAAGGTGTGGTCTCGGTGCGAACGGAGCCGGCGGCCTGCAGGGAACCGGTGACGCGGCCGGCGACGGAAATACTGCCGTTCGGGGCATGGCCACTGGCAGAGGTGACGTTGCCGTTGAAGGCGGCGTCGATTCGGTTGGGCACGCTGGGCAGATCGAGGCCGGCCTGCCAGTTTGCTCCGCTGACGTTGCCGCCAACACTGAGGCGACCGCCGGACTTCATACCGGCAAGAGCTGCCGTACGACGCACCAGCACGTTGTTGTCGGCGGCGTTACCAAGGCTACCCTGACGGCAACCGGCCGGCGGGACGTATGGGCATCGGTTGGACGACGTGACGACGGTGTTCTTGACGGGCAGTGATGCGGTGAGCGGAGCCGCAGTGGTGCCGTGGCGGACGCCGAGATCGTCGGTGCCCGAGAACGACCAGATGATCGGTGCAGTGCCGAGGGTATAGACGTCACTCCAGCGAGGAATGTTGGCGCCGGTGTCAACCGAGGCGAACGGTCGAGATCCGCCGCCGTTCACCGAGCTCACGGTTACACGGAACGACGGCACCGTGTTGGAGAACTTGTAGCCGAACCGGCCCTGGATAGCCAGGTCACCAATCTCGCCAACGACGCACGGGCTGAGCAGATGCGACGACGACGCCCCGAAGACGGCGCTGCCAGCGCACGAGCTGTGCGGAGCCTCGGCCAGACGCAGCGAGCCCGCCCAACGGCCGGGCACCGTGGCGGTCACAAGGTTGACGGTGGTGGTCAGGTTCGTGGCCAGGTAGTAATGAGCGGTCGTGCCAATCACACCGTTGAGCGCGATGTTGACCTCCTGCCCGTTGGCGAAGGCCACACGAATGTTGCGAGCCGCCTCGTTCTGGTTGTTCACCTCAGTCATGACGAAGTGCCACGCTTCCAGGGTGTTGCACCCGTAGGAGGTGTTGTCCGATACCACCGCAACGCGGCTGGAGCTGGCCGATGCTGCACCCGCTCCGATCACGGCGACGAATGCCGAGGCAGCCATGGCGCCAAGGCAGACGTACGCCACGATCGAGAGCAGCCAGACTTTGCCGATGTTGCTTGAACGTCCCATAACGAGCCTCCGAGTAACTGTGCGCGACCGATGCGGTCACAGAGTTAGTTCGGCTTGTGATGAAGGAAACCGGAGCCAAGAATTGCGCTAGTGCGTCAAGAGAGATTCTCGTCGCTTGAGGGTGGGTCGGTGTGGGGGCGCCGACTTTCAAGACAGCGGCAACAAGGTGCTCGGCCGTCAGTTCACCGGCGACGTCGCAACCGGGAAACGCACCAGGCACTGCCGCGGTCCCCGTACCTGTCCTGCCGCCCAGGTGACTGCGTGAGGATCAACGAGATCGAACTCGGGAATGCGCTCCAGCCATGTCTGCAACGCCACCCGAAGCTCGAGTCGCGCCAGGTTCGAGCCGGCACAGCGGTGGATCCCCGAGCCGAAGGCAACGTGACGGTTGTGTTCCCGCTCAAAATCGACGACGTCCGGATTCGGGAAATGGCGGGGATCTCGATTGGCTGCAGGGAAGGCCATCAACACCCGATCGCCCGCCTTCAAAGGGCAGCCCTGAAACTCGATATCTCTGTCAACGATGCGCGCCATGGTGACCGGCGAGTAGGCCCGCAGGAGTTCTTCGATGGCCATTGGCCAGAGAGATGGTTGATTCCGCAACTGTTCGCGATGCTCGGGATGTTGGGCGAAATGCCATAGCGCGGAGCCGATTGATGACCATGTGGTATCAACACCCGCAATAAGCAGGAGGTTGCAGACGCCGATCACATAAGAGTCGGGTACCGGATCGCCATGATCATCGACCGAGTTCACCAGCGTGGTGATCAGATCATGTTCCCGGGGGTTGGCCCGACGATCCTGCACCTGGGCGTGGAAGAACGGCAGGATCTTCATCCGAGCCTCTAGTCGACCTTTAGGGTTTTGCAGGTCGAGGGCACCCTGCACCCAACCGGTGAACTCGTCGGCCATCTCCACCGGAACGCCAAGCATTGCCGAAATGACCCGGGCCGGGATCTGCTGCGCGTAGCCCTCACCGGCATCGGCGACACCGTTCGCGATGAACCCATCTATGAGCCGGTTACACAGCGCTCGGGTGCCGTTCTCGAACGTGGCGACAGACTGCGGTGAGAACGTCGGCAGGATCAGACGGCGGTGCCAACGATGATCGGGTGGGTCCGACGTAATGGGCGGTGCCGCCACCGCGCTGTAGGCGCCCTCAGCCGCTCCGGGCACCGGCGGCACCACGATGATTTGCCGGGACGTGAACACATCGTGCTCTTGCGCCATAGCCACCACATCGTCGTAACGAGTCGGCAGCCACGAGCCACCCCAACGCTCCGTGCGCGCGATCGGACAGGCACCCTCGCGAATCTCGCTCATGAACGGGTACGGGTCGATCATGAAATCGTGGGCGAAGATGTCGTAGTCGCTCGCCCAGTCCTTTACGGGTTCCGTCTCCGCCATGGCATTCCCCGTTCAGTCGCTGATGGTGATGGCGTGCTCTGGACAGTTGCGCTGCGCCCGTCGGGTCAGCTCGTGAAGCTCGGCCGGCAGGTCACCGGTGATCAGCACCACGCCATTGCCGATCTCATCGCTGCCGAACACATCGGGGGCAACGATGGCGCACGCCTGATGGCCCTGACAGATGTCGTACTCAATCACAACCCGCATGCCGTACCCCCTCGTGGTGACCTTGTCAGCCTACGACGCTGGGAGCTGCTGTGACACGGCGCCGACCGGATCGCTCGCTGATCCAGATCGCCAGCAGTACCAGTGCACCGCCGACGGCGTCGCGAAGATGCAGCTTTTCACCGACGACGAGCCAGGAAGCAAGCACGCCAAACACGGGGGTGAGGTACATCGACACCGCCACGCGGCTGGACGGTTGGCTGGCCAGCACCGAGCACAGCAACAAGTACGCAATGGCCGAACCGAGACCCAGGAAGATCACGGCGACGGCAGCCTTCGGTTGAACCGACGCACCGCGGATCATGTCGTCGCCGGCAATGTCGAACAGACATGCGGGGATCACGAAGGCCAGGGCGCCGACCTGCGTAATGGCGGCGACGGCGAGGGGATGGACGCCCTGGCGGGCTTTGCGCACGAAGGCGGTATACACCGAGAAGGTGACGACGGTTCCGAACAGCAGGATCATCGGAAGGATCGGTGATGGTCCGGTGTGCTCGGTGAACACACCCGACGCCACGATCGCTCCGCAGAAGCCGACGACCAGGGCAACGATCGATTTCGTGGTCGGTGTGTCGCCAACCAACATCACGCCCGCCAGCGCAACGCCGAGCGGCTCCAGGCCCACCACGATCGAGCCGATGGTGGCCGACCCTTTGTCAACGCCGGCACCGAGGAACAACGCCATAAGCCCGATTCCGAACGCGCCGATCAAGAGCAGTCGGCGGCGTTGGCCGATGGCAGTCGCGACCCGGCGTCGTGCGGCGAAAGACAGCACCGCCGCGGCCACCACGAATCGACCGAGGTTGGTGGTGGCCGGCCCGAAGCTGCGCGACGCGATCTTGTAAGCGGGCAGACTTCCCCCGAAGAACGCCACCATGGTCAACAGTGCGATCCGCACCCGCCAGGTGGCTCGATCAGCCGCTACGCCAAGCGGAGCTGCATGAGTGACCATAGGTAAATGGTAGCCCCGACATCCCGCCGCCGGTCGGGGCGGTGGGTCAGTAAACGGACTTGCTGGCAGCGGGCTTGGCCGCACCGCGGGCTTGGGCCAGTTCGGCCGACATCGCACCCCGCATGGCAAGGAGGTCACCCGAGACCGTCAGCATGCGGAAACCCTGCTCGAGTCGGCGCTCGGCCAACGCACCGCTGGAATGCATGCCGGGTACCACACCGTGGCGACCGCACGCGGCCACGATGGTGGCAAGGGCATCATCGAACTTCGCCTGCCCGTCATTGTTTCCGGGTGGCAGACCAAGGCTGAGCGAAAGGTCGGCCGGACCGACATAGATGGCATCCACGCCCGGTACGGCCAGAATCTCATCGAGATGGTTGAGGGCCTCTACCGTTTCGATCATGGGGATGACGGCCGTGCGGCTGTTAGCCACGTTGGTGTGGTCGGGGATGCGAGGCATGACGAGCACGGGCCCGAAGCTGCGCATGCCAAGCGGTGGGTACCGGCAGGCGGTGACGACGGCTTGCGCTTCGGCTGCCGAGTTGACCATAGGAACGATGACCCCTTCGGCTCCGGCGTCGAGCATCTTGCCGATAATGCCCGGCTCGTTCCACGGCACCCGCACGATGGGGGTGCCTCCCCCGAGCAGCACTGCCTGCATCATCGTGACGGTGACCTGGTAGTCACTCACGCCGTGCTGGTTGTCGACGCAGACGTAGTCAAAGCCGGCGCGCCCGGCCGTCTCAGCACTGACAGTAGAGGGAATGGTCAACCATGCCCCCATGGTCGATTCGCCGGCAGTCCACATTTCTCGAAGGGTCATGGTGTCGTTCTAACAGAACCGTCAGGGCCGCATGGAAGAAGGCACCAATGTGGCCGCCTCGCCTCGCAGCACCGCCAATGCGTTGTCGATTCCCTGTTGGTACAGACGCCGCCGACCGGCTCCGGTGGACGACGCGATGTGCGGGGTGACGATGACTGACGGATGGGCGAGCAGCGGGTGTCCCGCTGGCAGCGGCTCAGGCTCGGTGACATCGAGCGCGGCACCGGCGAGGTGACCGCTTTCCAGAGCGGCCAGGAGCGCTTCTTGATCCACCAGACTTCCCCGGGCGCAGTTGACCAGAAAGGCACCGCGCTTCATCCGCCCCAGATTTTCGCTGCCCATCAGATGATGCGTCTCCTGCAGCGCCGGCGCGTGGAGTGAAACGACATCGGATACGGCGAGCAACTCGTCGAGCTCGACCATCGTCACACCGTCGATACCTGGCGCCGTCACCAGCGGATCGCTTGCGACGACCTGCATACCTATTGCGCGTGCGGCAAGGGCGACGCGCCGGGCGATGCGACCGAGGCCGACAACCCCGAGCACTGCGCCGTCCAGCTCGAGGCCAGCCGCCGGTCCGCCTGCGAGGCCTTGCACCGCCCTGGCCTGGTGGGCGGGCAGACCCTTGGTGATGGCCAGCAGCAATGCCAGCGTATGTTCGGCGGTGGACACGCTCGGCGCGTCCGGGGCGTAGCACACCGCCACTCCGGCGGCGTTGGCCGCAACAACATCGACGTTGTCGTAGCCGATTCCGGTCCGCGAGATCACCCGAACCCGGGGCGCCAGGGCGAAGGCGTCGGCGTTCCAGGGGCGGGTGGCCCCGGCGACAATGCCGTCGGCGCTGGCGAGATCGGCGTCATCGGGGCCGACCACGACCGCCCGCCCGGCCATGAGGTCGTGATACTCGGTCGGAAACGGCCGGTCGAAAAAGAGGCGGGGGAGCTCGGCGGCAGGCACGGTGCGGACCCTAGCCCGATTGGCTCGATGCCGTCACGGAGCATGGCGTAACCAAGCTCCGTGGTTGACGGACAGTGTTGAGTGGCAATTCTTAACTGATTCTTGATGTCACAGGGTTGGTGGAATGGGCCGAATGGAGTCTCATAGAGGTAGTTATGAACTCAAGGGGTCTTTCCCAACGTCTCCAAGTGGTGGCCGGCCTCATCGGTGCTCTCACCGGTGTTGCTCTGGTGGTACTACTGCGCCCCGACGTCCGTTGGGGCAGCCTGGTGCTCTGGTACGTCGCGGTGTTGATCGCCACCCTCACCTGGCTTGGCACGTTCCGCCAGGTGTGGACAGAACGCACCACACAGTCGACCTTGCACGACATCTCCACCACGGCATTCATGGCCACGGTATGGGGGTCAGCGGTCTTTCTGCCGAGCCGCGCCAATCACATCGCCGTGCTTACCGTGCTGTTGTTCCTCACGGCCATTGCGTCATTGAACGTGTTACTGCATATCACCGACTACGCCCTGTTTTTGTCGATTCATCTGCCGCTGGGCGTGCTCGCCCTCACCGGTGTGCTGCGCTCGCTCGGATCCAATCGGCTCGTGTTCGCCTGCACGCTCATGGGGTTCTGGATAACGACGGTCGCGCTCCATCGGCATTTACATCACTTCGTTGATCGCACCCTGCGGGCCGAGGCCGAGTTGACCGAAACCCAGCGCCGCTCACAGTCGATGAACCGGGCGCTGCTTGCCGCCAACGAGGATCTTCGCTACCAGGCCAGCCACGACCAACTCACCGGGCTGCCCAACCGCGGCACACTGATGGAAACGCTTGAACGCCAGATCGCCGCCATTCGAGGCCCGCAGGCCGGGCTTGCGGTGCTCTACCTCGACATCGACCACTTCAAGGCCGTCAACGACCAGCACGGGCATGATGCCGGTGACCGATTGCTCGGCCTCATCGCCCGGCGTCTGCAGGGCGGCATCCGCCCGGGCGATCTGGTCGCCCGGCTCGGAGGCGACGAAATGGCGTGTCTCCTACCGGGGGTGACCGAGGCGGAGGGCGTTGCCCTCGCGCATCGCCTGCTGCAACGGGCCACCGACGCCGTGCATCTCGATCAGAGGGAAGTATTCGTCGGCCTCAGTATCGGGTTGGCCTGGACGAACTCGATGACGAGTGACTCCGGAGACCTGCTGCGCCGGGCCGACCAAGCCCTGTACGAGGCCAAGAACGCCGGCCGGAACTGCATCTCCGTCGCGTCACCGGTGGTCGCCGAATAGATCCATCCCCTGCCAGGTGTCCTACGTTTCAGTTGTGTTACATTTCGTTGCGAAGTTGTAACACTGTCTGATGGCATCCCGGCCTCTCAGACGCAGAGAGGCACGAATGACCAGCAAACGGCGGATATCGGGAGCAGCGGTGGTGGCACTGTTGCTTCTGCCGCTCACCCTGCCGACGTCGGCCAGCCCCGCCGATGATGCCAGGAGCCGGGCCACGGCCATAGCCCGGCAACGCCAGCAGATCACCGTTGAAGCCGAACGGGTGAACGAGCGTCGCCTCGCCACCGTGCTCGAGCTGGAGCAGCTCAACCGGAACGCAGACGAGTTGCAGGTGAGGCTGGCGGTGACCGACCAGTCGATGCAGAACCTTTCGGGCCAGGCCAAAGATGCTGCCATTCAGGCCTACGTGACGGGGGCCGACGCGAGCGGCATTGCGTCGGTCGTGCAGGCCACCAGCGCCAACGAAATCCCCGTCCGGGAGGGCTATACCGGCGCGCTGCTCAGTTCGGCCCAAGATGTGGTCGATCAAATCCGGTCTGCTCGGCAGGACACGCAACAGGCCGGGCGGCAACTCAACGCGCTCATCGACCAGAAGAACGGCCTCCAGACGTCGCTCGACGCCGATCAGGTCCGCCTCACCAAAGCCGAAGCACAACTGGCCGATCTGGCCAAGCGGACGGATGCCGAGATCGTCACCTTGGTGCAACAGGAGCAGGAACGTGTCGCCCAGGAAGCTGCCGATAAGGCCGCGGCCAAGGCCTTGATTGCCACCCCGGCGGCGGTAACCGCCGCTAGCCCGCCTGCCCTGGCGGTGAAAGCTGCGCCCGCTGCCGGAGCGCGGGTTCCGTCGGCGCCGAAGCCGAGCGCGACGGCCGCAGCTGCACCGACCACGAAACCTACCACCCCACCCACCACGAAACCGACCACCAAGCCCACTACCAAACCCACCACCAAACCAACGGCCAAGCCTGCTACCCCTGGGGCTGCGCCGGTTGCGGCTGCGGTGGATCCGGTGCCTGGCGCGAAGCCGAATCCTCCAACAACCCAGGCAGACCAACCCGCGCCGGACGGCGATGCCCAGCCAACGGTTCCCGAGACGACGCCGCCGACCACGCAAGCTCCTCGTCAGAACTACCCGGCGCCGACCGCCGGCGCAGCGACTGCGGTGGCCGAAGCGCTCCGTCAGTTGGGCAAGCCCTATGTGTTCGGCGCCACCGGGCCGAATTCGTTCGATTGTTCCGGGCTCACGCAGTGGGCGTGGGGCAAGGCCGGCGTGCCGATGGATCACTACACCGGCGCCCAGTGGAACGCCTTTCCCCACGTACCGCTCGACCAGATCCAGCCCGGTGACCTCGTGTTCCTCCGCGTCGATCTGGGCCACATGGGCATGTACATCGGTGGCGGCGAATTCATTCACGCACCCCACACCGGCGACGTTGTCCGCATCGCCAAAATCTCCAGTGTCCGCATCGCCGGCGTCGTCCGCCCCGGCTAAGCCACAGGGCGGCACCGTCGCCAACAACAGGCAACTCAGCGTTTGGGACGCCAGGTGGTGCTGAGTCGGGCGTGGGCGAAGACGGCTTCGACGGTGTCGGGATCGACGACTCTGGGGAGTGAGTGGAGTAGCTCTCGAACGCGCTTGCGGGTCGTTACGAGGACATCGTTGGGAGGGCTTTTCACGGTGAACTCGATGAGGTCCACGAACACGATCATCGGAGTCACCTGAACGTTGTACCCGCAAGCCGCCGAGAGGAGGTTCGTGGCGCGGATGGCCTCCCGTCCGGAGTTGCGGAGGTAGTCGGTCTGCACGTGACCGTTAACGTAAATCGACCTTGCTGCGACCGACGCTTTGCCGTTCGGGTGCCGTTTCGTGTTGAGCGTGAACACGCCTGCCGGGCCGAGGACGACATGATCGATGTCGGCACCGCGATCGCCGACCTCGACGGCATGCAGGAAATGCCAGCCTTCGCCAAGCTTCGCGAGTTCATCACCGACCATCTCTTCGCCCTTCATGCCGACTCGCCACGAGCGTTCCTCGGTCTTGACTCCGAGCACGCGCGACACAAAGTTCACGACGGGCGCACGAGCGTTGACTTGGTTGCGTTTCGCTTTCGCCGACGCTCCAGCGCGGTTCTCGATGAGATCTCGCGCCGGCGGTGCCACCCTCGCAATCGCCGGGGCCAGCTCCTGACGTGAGGGTGCCGGTTCGGGAGCGCTGTGCAGTTGCTCGTTGACTTCGGGCAGGGCGATGTACTCATCGGAGCCGTCCAAGTCGTCAACGGTGGCGAATCGATCGTCGTCAATCGAAGTCTGACCGACTGGTGCCTCGGCGTCTATCGCCCGGTCTGTGGATTGTGCGCACCAACGAGCCAGACAGTCATCGACTTCGCTTGCGAATTCCGGCGATGCAGGGTGGGCTGACTTTCCAACGAGATCGACGAATCCAACGTCAACTCCGTCAGCCGTCCGAACGTAGATTCGGTCCTTGCCGTACCGCTTCCACCTGGTCTCCACGAACTCGGTCACGCCCGTCCTCCCACCGAATCAGCTTGCTTGTGTCGAAATGATAGTTCACTCCCGTACTGCTCCGAGTTCAAAGCCGAGGTCGATGCCCACGCGGAAGTTGCCGCCCGAATCGACGCCAATGCGCGAACCCGATGGGAGCGTGAGCAGGTCTCTCTCGCGTGGAGGTAGCCCTCGGTTGCCGCACTTGCGGGACTGAAACCGTAAATGCAACGGTCGAGAGTTTCGCCGATCGCATTCAATTGCTGTGAGCACTCAGCCGGAACCCCATCGGGCGGAGGTCGAGCGCGTCAAGCGGGTAGGAATACAGCGACGGCTGAACCCCGTCAGCCCTCGACCCGAGCCCGTCGACCAGTTTGTTCTGTTCCGCCTTGCAGTGACTTTTCAACTCACGTCGGGTTTCGCTTACTTCCGTGACATCCGACACGTTCATTCGAGGGCTCCGATGCCGAGGAGCGCGTACGAAAAGTCACTGCAAAGCGGAACAAACCAACAAGTGGCGCCGCTGGGCTCGGCTGAAACTTGGGTCTGCGTGGGCTACCAGCATCAGGCTACACTGGCTCTGAACAATCAGCCCAGCACGTCGTCCACCAGCGGACGAAGGTCGAGCGTGTCGAGGGCGGGGAGATACACGGCGACGGCTTCGCGCTGGAGGCGGCGCCAGAGGTCGCCTTCAAAGAAGTGATCGCCGCTGCGGATGACGTAGTTGAGGATGAAGAAGCGGTACGACTCCTTCAACAACAGGATCTCGTTTTCGGTCAGTGGGAAGACCTGGTGGTAGGCCCGCAGGAAGCGTACGAACCTCGGTTCAAGCAGCGTGTGCGAGCTGTAGGTGAACAATGTGCGATCACCGGTCTGGCTACTCACACGCGACAAGAAGTAGAAGTCGAGCATGCGCGAGTCGATGCGGAACCAGTCGTAATCCCATCGACTGAACAATCGGAAACGATCACCGTCGAACTCCACCGAAAAGTTGCCGAGGTTCCAGTCGAGCAGTACGGGGATCTTTGCCATGTCGTCGTAGCAGAGTCGTTGCAGTTGCAACAAGAAGTCATGAGTGTGCTTCTGCACGACCAGGCGCTGATCATGATCGAACTCGAATGACGCTGCGGTGCGCGGGTCAGTGACCCGCTCCAACAGATTTATGGCATCGGACTTGATCGAGGTCGATGTGCGGGGCATGTGAGGAGCGATAGTGGTGCAGGCCTGATGGAACGCGGCAATCTCTTCGCCGAAGTTGTCGATGTGAGCGTCGGAGAGAATGCGAGGAAGCTGGCCCCGCTGCGTAACTTCCTCATAGAAGACAGCCCACACCTCGCCGTCGTAGTGCACAAATGGCTGCCCGTCGACCGTGAGTACATCAGCCATGAGATGCTCAAACCGGGTACCTCGCAGCAACACGTTGCAGCGGTGAAGGCGGTCGTGATCTTCGACGAACAGGAAGTACGACCCGTACCAACTGAACTTGGCGATGACGGCGGACCCGTCGTCAAGCGCAACCCGGTAGACGTGGTTGGTCGACACATGCGCGCTGACTTCTTCGACGGCAACGATCGAGCGCTTGTCTCCGTAGTGACGCCAGGCGGCCCGCAGGGCTGCGTCGTGCTGCATGGCGTCAGGTTATTTCGACAATGCGCATCACGTCGGTGGCGTGATGGGGCTGATCAGGCGTGCCCGCCAGTACTACTACGACGTCACCCGGCTCGGCCAGAGACGCCTTGACCGACTTCTGTACCGCGAACCACACCATGTCATCGGTGTTGGGGTGCACCTCGACCTTCAGAGGAATCACGCCCCACGACAGGGTGAGAATGGCGATGGTGTGATCGTCGGGACTGGCGCCGATCAGTTGAGCCGGCGGCCGATAGCGCGACATGGCCATGGCGGTCTTGCCGCTGCGGGTACAGCAGATGATGGCCGCCGCGTCGGTATCTTCCGCCGCCTGCCAACCGGCGTGTGTGACCGCATTGGTGATGCGCTCACCGCGGTCGCTGACGTGCTCGCGCTGCGAGCGACCGAGGCGGTTCGCCCACTGCCGATAGCTTGCCTCCAACTCGGCGCGGTGGCAGATTTCCGACATGGTGCGCACCACCAAACTCGGGTCGTCACCAATGGCTGTCTCTCCCGACAGCATCACGGCGTCGGTACCGTCGAACACCGCGTTGGCGACGTCGCTCACTTCGGCACGGGTGGGCGCGGGTGATGTGATCATGCTCTCCAACATTTGCGTGGCCGTGATGACCGGGATACCGGCCTGGACGCACTTGCGGATGATGCGCTTTTGCAGATGCGGTACCTCTGACAGTGGGCAGTCGATGCCGAGATCACCGCGTGCCACCATGACCGCGTCGCTCTCAGCCAGGATCTCATCGAGTGCGACGACGGCATTGGCCGTTTCGATCTTGGCGATCAGGCGCGGCATGTGCCCGCCCTTCAACTCGTCACGCACGCGGCGCAGATCGGCACCGGCACGCACGAACGAGACCGCCAGGAAGTCGACCCCCTCGGCTGACATGATGACCGCCAACTCCAGGTCTCGTTTCGTCGGGGTGTGCAGACGCAATCGTTCGGCCGGGATATGGACACCGGGGCGACCCTGGGTGAGTCCACCCGATTCGACCTTTCCGACCGCGGAGCTGTCGTCCACACTCTGAATCCGCAGCGTGATGGCACCGTCGCCGAGCACCACTCGGTCACCCGCCGCCAAATCGCTGAGGAGCGTCTCGTAATCGACCGTTATCTCGGAGGCCGAGCTGGCACCCTTGCCCGGCGTGAGATGCACAATCGACCCCTCGGGCAGCAACGTGCCACCCTCGGGGAACTGTCCGGCGCGCACCTTCGGGCCGGGCAGGTCGGCGAGAATACCGATGGGCCGTCCGAGCCGGAGCGCAGCAGCACGCACCGCGTGGAGGCGGGCGATGTGATCGTCAACAGGACCGTGGCTGAGGTTGATGCGGACCACGTCGACCCCGGCCGCCAGCAGCCCGTCGAGGGCCGCGGGCTCGCTACTCGCCGGCCCTAACGTGGCTACGATCTTGGTGCGTCGAGCGACCGTCATACTGCTGCTTCGACCATGATCTCCACGAGTAGAAGCGATGATGCCAGCCGAGACTCGACCGTTGCCCGAGCGGGCGTGTGTCCGGCCGGCACCCAGGCATCCCATGCCTCGTTCATCAGCGCGAAATCGGCAATATTGCTGAGCCAGATGTTGGCCTTCAGGATCTTGGACTTGTCGGACCCGGCCAACGCCAGAACCCGGTCGATGGTGGCCAGAATCTGCTCGGTCTGACCTTTCACGCCGGCGGTGGCGTCACCGGCGACAACGCCGGCCATGTAGACAATGCCGTTATGCACGACAGCCTGGGACATACGGGGGCCAACTTCAATGCGCTCGATAGACATGGCCGATACCGTACCCGGCAGCGGGGCCGTCGTCCTCAGGCTGCTAGCTCGCGAGCTCGGGTCGGTCACGAAACAGATCGAGGGCTTCGGGGTTGGCCAAGGCCTCCTGGTTGCGCACCTCGCGCCCGTTCACGATGTCGGCGACCGCCAGTTCGGTGATCTTGTTGCTGCGGGTGCGCGGTATGTCTGCCACGGCAACGATGCGAGCTGGCACGTGGCGGGGCGTGGTGTTGTCCCGCAGGCGTTTGCGGATGGCCGCTTCCAGTTCGGCGGTGAGTGTGGCTCCCTCGGCCATCTTTACGAACAGCACGATGCGGGTGTCGTTGTCCCACTCCTGTCCCACCGCTATGGCTTCGATGACATCGGGGAAGTTCTCCACCTCGCGATAGATCTCGGCCGTGCCAATGCGCACCCCACCCGCGTTGAGGGTGGCGTCGGATCGGCCATACAGGATCAGTCCACCGTGGTCGGTCCACGCCGCGAAATCACCTTGCGCCCACACACCGCGAAAGCGGTCGAAGTAGGCGTCGTGGAAACGTGATCCGTCGGGGTCGTTGAGAAACGACAGCGGTACGGACGGGAACGGCTTCGTGCAGACCAATTCGCCCTTCACGCCTGCACCGAGCGATTCACCGTGGATGCCGTAGACGTCGATCGCCATGCCGAGCGCCGGTCGCTGCAGCTCGCCGATGTACACCGGCTTGGTGACGTCACCGCCGACGAGGCATCCGCACAAGTCAGTTCCGCCCGACATCGACTGCAGATGAACATCATTGGCTACTGCGTCGTAGACGTACTGGAACGAGTCGTCGGACAGCGGTGAACCAGTAGAACCCAACGTGCGAACCGAGCCGAGCTGATGCGTTTCGATCGGGCGCAACTGGGCCTTGCGACAGGCGTCGATCCACTTGGCCGAGACACCCATGAACGTGAATTCGTGACGCTGCGCCAGGTCGAACAGGGCGGCCGGACCGGGGTAGAACGGGCTGCCGTCGAAGAGCACGATGGTCGCTTTGGCGGCGAGGTTGGAGGCCAGCCAGTTCCACATCATCCAGCCGCAGGTCGTGAAATAGAACACCACGTCGCCGGGACGAATGTCGCATTGCAGCAGCTGTTCTTTGCGATGCGTGAGCAGGATGCCACCCTGCCGATGCTCGATGCATTTCGGCTTTCCGGTGGTGCCCGACGAATAGAGAATATAGAGGGGATGATCGAACGCCAGCTGCTCGAACTGGAGTTGCGCGTTGCCATGCGACGCGACGGCGTCAGCCCACGTGACGGCCTTGTCGATGCCTGCGGTACCCGGGGTTTCGGTGAGGTTGCCGACCACGATCACTTCGCGCAGTGTGGGCAACTGCCCGACGATTTCGGCCAAGCGTTCCAAACATTCGAAGCGCTTCCCGTTGTAGAGGTACCCGTCGGCTGCGACCAGTACGACAGGGTCCACCTGGCTGAACCGGTCGACCACACCCGCGGTGCCGAAGTCGGACGAGGTGGACGTGAAGACCGCACCGACCGATGACGCGGCGAGCATAGTGATGATGGTCTCGGGCAGGTTCGGCATCCACGCTGCCACACGCTCGCCGGGCTGCACTCCCAGACGACGAAACTCGGCCGCCAGCGACGCGACGGCCCACCGCAACTGCTCCCAGGTGAGGCGACGACGCAGGCCGTCTTCCCGCTCGAACACGATGGCGATTTCGGACTGATCGGCCGGACCGATCAAAAGATTTTCGGCGAAGTTCAGGCTGGCTTCGGGAAAGAACCGCGTGTCCAGGAACCCCTTCGCATCAATGACCGTGGTGCCTTTGTCTCCGATGATGCCGCACACATCCCACACGGTGTCCCAAAACTGTTCGGGCTCCGCCAGGCTCCACGCGTGCAGCTCATCGCTTTCGGCGAGCGCAAGGTCATACCGGGCATTGACGCTGACCCGGAACGAGTCGAGCCCACTTGTGGCAATGCGGTCGGGCGATGGTGTCCAGAGTGGCGAAGTCACACGGCGATGTTAGATGGTGCGTCGCCGCGGTCGAGGCGGTGCAACAGACCGACAAAGAACGCCAACACATGCCCGATCGCGAAGGCGAAGACGAACGTGCCGACGCCGAGCCGTCCACCAAGCGCCCAACCCAGCATCAGGACCGTCACTTCAATGGCGAGGCGCACGTGAGCAATGGGTCGATGAAAGCGCTTGCCGATGCTGGTCATCAGTCCATCTCTTGGACCCGGCCCCAGTTGTGTAGACAGGTACAGCGCGCCGCCAATTCCGACGCTGACGAGGCCGCCGACCAGCATCGCGCAGCGACCTACGAAGTTGTTGACTGCGCCGATGTTTCGGTCGAGCAACTCCACCACGCTACCGATGATGATTGCATTTGCAACTGTTCCAAGACCGGGGCGTTGACGCAACGGAATCCACAGCAGAAGCACGACGGCCGAAGTGACAACCGTGACGGTGCCGATGCCGATGTTGATGTGCTTATCGATTCCGCCCGCGAACACTGACCAGGGGGAGTTTCCGAAACGACTTTCGATAAGCAGCCAGTCACCGAACCCGAACAGCGTGAGGCCTGCAATGAGTATGGCCACCGGCTTGGGCTGACTGGACCATCGGGTTGCTGAACTCCATGAGAAGACCGGCACCGCTTTGGCGACGCGTGATTCGGTGGATGTCGCCATGATGCACTCAGCCTGACAGACGACGCTGAACCAGCCAAACGAATTGCATCTGCCAAACTGATTCGGTGGTGTCACGGCGACGGTTCCTGGCTGGCTCGGTCGGTGCCGTCGGGGTTGTCGGCGCTGCTGGCCTTGCCGCGGTCGGTCCTCGACGGGTCGGGCGGAAGCTCGGGCTCATCCATAGTGCTGACCTTCAGGTGGCCGCATCAGGCTGGCCAGTCGTTGAACGCATCTTGACCAGCAAGGCAATGAAGGGCGACGTGAAGTGGGCAATTGCTGTGCCGACTGTGCCGCCGACCGGCGTGATCATCTGCCTGCACGGGCGAGGCGGTGATCGATGGGCCGCGTTCTCGAACATGCGCATCCATGACTTCGTCGCAGCGTCCGGTCACTCATTCGCAGTCGTTGGAGTCGACGGTACCGACCACGCCTATTGGCACCCTCGGCTCGACGGCACCGACGCGCTGTCGTTGGTCATCAATGAGCTGATCCCGACCGTCGATCGCGAACTCGGCGCGCTGCCTCGCGCGCTGTTGGGTTGGTCGATGGGAGGCTACGGCTCGCTCCTGGCCGCAGAGCGTTTCCCTTCGATGTTCCGGGCGGTGTGCGCGGCGAGTCCTGCGCTGTGGACGACGGCGGACGAACCCGCGGGCGACGCGTTCGATTCGGCTGAGGACTACAAAGCCCACGACGTGTTCGGCAAGACCGCCGCGCTTTCGCCGCTCAAGGTCCGCGTCGATTGCGGTGCCGACGACGGCTTCATCAAAGCCGCCCGCGTCTTCGTCACCAAACTGCCGAACCCCAACCTGGGCAAGTTCGGACCCGGCCTCCATGACGGCCCCTACTGGCGCTCCATCGCCCCCGCCCAAATCGCCACCATCGCATCAGCCTTCCAGGCCTGAAGTGTCGGCCGTTACAGGGCCAGGATTAGCTCGGGCCGCGCCCGCCGACCATGTTGCTCTGTTCCGCTTTGCAGTGACTTTTCGGCTCCTCGCCGATCCCCCGCAACCTCGTCACACCCCCTTCGTAAGGTCTGACTATGAGACCAGCACTGAACAATCGCTATGCACTCTTAATCGCGCTTGAACCGCAGGATTCGATCCATCGGGTCTCGGAGTTGGTCGACCATCTACGCGCTCTTCGCGTCGACCTTGGCCCGCTTCCCAGCAAGTCCGTCTCGAATCTCCTCCGAGCCGAGCGAGCCCGCGGTCGAGTGGAGCGGGTCGCGTGGGGCAAGTACCGGCTTGGCTACCTGCCGCGCACAACGCGCTACCGAGCAAAACTCGTCGTCGCCAGCATGAGGTTGGCAGCTGCCCATCAGTCCGACGAAAAGTCACTGCAAAGCGGAACAGAACAAGAAGGCACCGCACCGACGGCGATCGATCACACAGGATGACAGTGCGGAAGAGTCGCGAAGTCAAAGAAGCTCGCACGGCAGTTTTCCGGAAGAACGGGAACCGGCAACGGCGCAGGCAACGTCGTACTGCTGACCCGAACGATCGAGGAAGACGATGAGAGTTGCACGATGGTTGACGGGTACGGCCGCGGCCGTACTGGCAGTAGGACTCGGTGCCGGACCGGCTGCCGCATGCGGTTTTCTGGTCGCTCCGAACGGTGCGGTTGATCTCATACGGACCACGACACTGGCGTCGTGGTCCGACGGCGTGGAGCACTACGTCACGAGCTTCGAATTCGCATCCGAGGAACCAAGCTTCGGTTCCATCATCCCGCTGCCGTCCGAGCCGACAAACGCGGAGCGCGGCGGCGACTGGACACTCCAGCGCCTCCGCCGGGAGATCCCCGGCGAGACGACGGCAACGACCGCAGCTGCCGCAACGACGGCTGCACCAGCCTCGGCGCAGGTGATTCGTGAAGTGCAGATCGATGCGCTCAACAAGGGTGTCACGGTGGAGAAGTCCGAGAGAGCGACGAGCCTCTTGCTGAACGATCTCCGAAACGATCAGAACTCCAGCTGGATCCCACAGGCGGGGTACCTCACCCACGTCGCCATCAAGGCCAAGGCCGGCGACGTGAAACGTGACCTGGTCACCCAACCGGCCGTGACGCCGCAGGCACAGCAGAACGACCCGGTCGCAAAGACGACGACGCAGAGGGATGATCCCGCCCGCTACGTCGCCGTCGCACTCGGCGGCATCTTGCTCGGCGCCATCGTCGTCTCCGTCAGCCGCCGGCACACGACCCCACCACCGCCGCCAAACCCGCCCGCCGACGCGTAAGCGCTACGCCGGCCGGCTCGACGGGCAGGCCAATCTCCTTCACGATGCGAGCTTGCCTCGATTGCACCAGACTTGGGTTGAACGAAGGGAGAATCGATGCGAGCTGTGGTGCTGCTGGGCCACGGTGGGTTCGATCAACTGTCGGTGCGCGACGACGTCCCCGTCCCCACGCCAGGTGCTGACGACGTATTGGTCAACGTGCGAGCATCGGCCGTGAACAACACCGACATCAACACTCGGCTCGGCTGGTACGCGAAGGATGCCGCCACCGCGCCGGATCTCGGTTGGTCGGGGGAACCGTTTCACTTCCCTCGCATTCAGGGAGCCGACGCGTGTGGCTTGATCGTGGCGGTCGGCGAAGGGGTGGATGCCTCGCGGATCGGGCAGCGCGTGTTAGTCGAGCCGGTGTTCCGTCCGCCGGGGCGCCCGCTGGCGGACGCCAGATACTTCGGCTCCGAGGTGGACGGCGGCTTCGCCGAGTACGCCCTCGTTCCGTCCCGCCACGCGTTCACGGTGACGTCTGATCTGAGCGACGAGAAATTGGCATCGTTTCCCTGCTCGTACTCTGCCTCGGAAAACATGTTGGCTCGTGTCGGCCTGCAGGCAGCCGAGCAGGTGCTGATCACCGGCGCATCCGGCGGCGTAGGTTCAGCGGCCGTGCAACTCGCCGCCGCTCGCGGCGCGTTCGTAACCGGCGTTGCCGCCACGAACAAGCATGAAGAGCTCGGCCGACTGGGCGCGCACAACACGGTGGATCGGAATGCCGATCTTCTCGCCCAGTTCGGGCCGAACAGCTTCGACGTCATTGTCGACGTCGTCGGAGGACCGCACTGGCCTCGTCTGCTGGAGCTGCTTCGGCCCGGCGGTCGTTACGCAACGTGCGGTGCCATTGCCGGACCAGTCGTTCCGCTCGACCTTCGCACGCTCTACCTGAAGGACCTTCGCCTGGTCGGGTGCACCGTTCTCGACGAGGGCGTCTTTGCCGGCCTGATCACCCGCATCGAGCACGGCCAAGTGAAACCGCTCGTCGCCGCCACATTCGCACTGAGCGACATCGTCGCGGCCCAAGGGCTCTTCCTCACCAAACAGCACATCGGCAAGATCGTCCTCACCATCGACGCCCTCCCGTAGTCACTTCACGAGCGAGGCAATGGCCCAGACGGATGCGATGAGTCCGATGACGGCCATGAAGAGGCTGCGGCGCACTGGTGCTCGCGGGAGGTCGCCTTCCTTCAGGGCTGCGGGGGGGCGCACGATAGCCAGCACGTTGCCGACGAACATGGCACCGCCCATAGCCAGCACCAGAAAGGGGAGAAGGTTCTTACCGAGGAACACGTGCCCAAACGTAGCGGCGGGCGGCTAGGTGAGCGACAGCAGGACGGGGCCGTCTAGCGGGTGCGGCGAAGTCAACACCACGACGCAACCGTGCGAGGCCGACATCTCGATCGAGAACAGATCCATCACGCCAAGCAGCGCCTCAACGGCATCTTGATCACCGCGCAGATCTTCGAGGACCAGCAGCCGCGGGGAATCGTCGGCCCAGTCAGACAGTGCATCAACGAGGGCGTCCCAGTTGTGACCGAACCAGTCGGGAAAGTGGAGGTCGCGTTGGAACGCATTGAATATCGCCTTGGCCGATGTTGCCTGGCCGAGCTGCACCACACCGACCGTCCAGCCGGCGACGCGAGCGCGCTGCAACTCCGATACCGGCACCGTGCGACCGGGCCACTGGTACACACCATCAGGATGTTGGTTGTCTTCCGACCGGTCGCCATCCAACACCTCATCGAGCGTGGTCATCCGACAACTTCCTTGAAGCTGGCGTAGTGATCGTCGGTGTAATACCGCTCACCCTTTCCACCAGCGATGATGCGGCGGGTACCGCGGTCCTTGGAGCCGGGCGTCACGACCGTGTACTCGTGGTAGTAGCCCTTCGATTGTTTCGGCAGGATCTTTTCGAGATTGTTGTAGACCACGCCGTCGCGCGAATACGGATACGGGCCGTTGGCATCGATCAGCTTCAACGTCGTGCGCGCCTCGGGCGGCAGCGAGGCCGCCTTGACGATCTCAAGTCCACTCTTGCCGGCATTGCCGCCTCCGGCCGGAGCCACTGCGACGGACGTCGCGCTCTTCGGCGGAATCGACGTCTTCGAACTGGCATTGGCGGCAACCTGCGTGCTGGCAGATGTCGTCGAAGAGGCGTTCGAGCCGGAAGGTGAGCCTGACGATCTTCCGATCAGAAAGAAGGCGAGAGCGACAACGACGAGCGCAGCGCACCCACCGATGATGAGCCCAAGTTTTCGCCGCCGCGGACCATCAGACATGCCCTCATGCAATCGGAGGGCATGTCGAAGGTCAAGTTGAGCTGACCGAGGTCCGCTTGCGCACTCCGACGGGCGCGTTCAGTCGATAGCCCGCCTGCACGCGTTCTTCCTCGTTTTCTCCACCCCATACCCCGTACTCGTGGTGGGTGCGGCCGAAGTTGCGACACGGGACCTGAACCGGGCATTCCGCACAGATTGATTTCGCGGCCGCCTCACGGCGGTTGCGGGAATCCGGGCGCTCCGCGAGGGGAGGAAAGAACAGGGCGGCCTGGCCCTGGCAGTGGCCCTTGGACATCCAGGACAGGTCGGCATGCTCGATACCGGAATCACCAATGCGTTCCATGAGAGCCATGGTCATCGCCCCCGCGTCCGCACGGGCAGCGGAACGAGCTGCGGATGAGCGGGGAAGAAAATCGCACGAAGTACATCTCTCAAACGCCAAACCATGTCGTCTCCCTTTGTAAGCCCTTGGGATTCAATACCCAACGGTGAGCTACAGGTTGTTCGTAACAGAGTACGGAAGGGACTGGTCGAACGGTGGTGACGTTGGTCACGTTGAGCGTTCGGCCACCGCAAATCACAAACGCCAGCCTTCCGGCAAGTCCACGCCGAGGGAACCGGCCAGGCCCACCGCGGTGGTCCGTACCGACGGAACGGTCCAAGGATTGCGGTCTAGGACTCGTTGGAGCAACGTGCGAGCAGCGGCCACGTCTCCGGTAGCCGCCATCGTTGCGGCGGCGTGGGTTTGCACCGCAACCGACGCGGTACCGAGGGAGGTCGCTTCTTGAACGTAGGGCATGGCCTCGGTGGCCCTACCGGCTCGAGTCAAGGCCCAACCGAGTGCATCGGCGGTGAAGACTGTCTGTCGATTGGCGTAGGCGGCGCGAGACAACTCGACGGCCCGGTCGGCGTCACCATGGTCGGTCTCAAAGACTGCCGCCTCAAGGTCGGTCACCACGCCGGCCGCGGTGAGCAACGTGGTATTGGCCGCCACAATCGAGAATGAATTTGCCGCACCTTCGTGATCAGCCGCCAATGTTTGCATTTCTCCGAGCAACGATGCCGCGGCCGGTTGCGGCGACCGTTCAACGAGCGACGCCAACAGTGAGGTCGCTTCTGACGTGGACCCCTTCGCGGCCAAAAGGCGGGCCCGACCGAGGGATGCACCGACCGCGTTGGGCCGAAGTTGCAGAGCGGTGTCGTATGAAGTTTGAGCGCACGAGAGGTCGTTCACGGACAGACACAGGTCGCCAAGAAAGGTGGCCACCGTTGCGTGTTCACTCGGTTCGATCGATGCCTGCTCGGCCTGTCGCATCGCCGTGATGGCGCCAGTGAGATCGCCGTGAAGTTCGCGCAGATAGCTGACACGCGACAGGGCTCGGGCATCGGGACGAAGATCGGCCAACTGTTGCAGAGTCTCCTCTGCCGCGTCGTAAGCCCCGGTTTCGACGGACGCATCTACCGCGGCGGCGAGCAGCGCTCGGTCGCCGGGTGTTGTTTGAAGCTCGGTCGTCACGAAGGTTCGTGCTGCGCGGAACTCGTGTCGCGACAGCAACAACGCGGCGTGAATACCTGCCGACCCGGGTGCATTGCCAGCCCGAGCCAGTGCGGCGTCAACCGCTGCGTACCGGGCCGGGTCACCGGTTTCTATGGCATCGCGCAGCGCAGTGGCAGCCTCGGTCAACGCGCTGGTCGCAGGGTCAGCCGAGCGGGTCACGGCGGAGCGAGGGGCTCCGCCATGACCCGCCGCGGCAAAGCGCGCGATCGCCCCGCCCGCTACCAGCAGGCACACCAGTGGCCCGATGAGGCCTACCCGCCGGTGTCGTCTCGGGTTGATCGCAATCGCCATGACTAGTCGTACCCCGCCTTCGGGATGCCGAGGTACGGGAATGCTGTCAGCAACGGCACGTCGTTGCCATCGACGCCGTCACCCAGCAGGTTGTTCGGCGCCTTGTTGAAGTCGGGCGTGAACGGGGTTGCGCCCGCCAAAGCTCGGATCTCGGTGTCAACCACATCGTCGGTTAAGAGGCGTCCGTTCGGGAAGCCGCTCTTGGTCGAGGTGTTCAGCCGGATCATCTCCGATGGCGTCACGTGCTTGGGCTGGTTCACGCCGGCAATGCCTGTCAGGAAGATGGTGGCGATGTCCTCGCGACCACCCAGCCCGAGACCGGCATTGACGTTGGTTGGCACATTCACGCCGGGGTAGAGCACCGGGATGAGTCCGGCGAGTTCCGGCTTCAGCACCGAACCGGCAAACTGAAGGTCGTCGACCGGCTTGGACGCGTTGAAGTGATCCTTCTGCCCGAGCGGAATGATCACTTCGTTCACCAGCGGCATGCCGAGTCTGGACACCTGCACCCACGGACCCTTGTGCTTCAGCCCGCCTGCGCCGTCCAGTACGCGAGTGGCCCGACGGCTGGTGGTTGCCCACACGCCGATGACCGGATCACCGTTGTCTGCCACCAAGCTGACCGGAACCTGAAGCGCGAAGGTGTGGAGGTTGGAACCCGCCACGTAGTCCTCGCCCGGTTCGTTGGGCAGCTTGATGAGATGGTTCTGGTTGAAGGGACGCAGACCGCCCAGGTCGAAGATCGATCCGAGGTCGGCGAAGAACGGATCATCGCGCGGTCCGGCGAACGACGTGACGCCATCCTCCAATGATGCAACCGCAGGCTGGGCCAAATTCTTGTCATAGTTCGGCGTCGACCGAGGTCCGACGTTGTTCGGAGCAACCGGGATGTTCTTCCCGAGCACATGGCGCACAGCACCGCCATCGCCTTTCTTGCCGTCGCTGTGCTCGCCCTCCTCCTCCGACGTGTAAGTAACTTCCGTCACGGAGTAACTCTGACGGACGTTGAGGTTTCGGTCGCTCAGACTGCCAACCGGACCAACGTTGTAGAGGAAGGTGTTCGGGTTGCCGACCTCGGTCGTGAAACGGAACTCGAAATCACGGTCGGGCCGAGCATCCCCGTCGGAATCGACGTGGAAGGTGTACAGCACATCATCACCGAACTTGTAGAAGTTCGGTCCCCCCGCTGGACGCTCGAAGGGGATGACGTTGCCGACGAGGGTAACGGTGTCGGGCTTGTCCGGACTCACGAACGCGTAAACGTCGGTGAGGTCGGCCACCGGATCCTCGGTGATCAACGGAGCTTCACGGTGACTGGAGGCATTGGCCGGACTGAGGAGTCCCACCGCAAGCAGGCCACTGAGTCCAATCACCGGAAACGCTCTGGAAAGCGTACGAAGAGAAACCATAGGTATTCCTTTTCTGTTTGGTGTGATGGTGCCGAGCGGCACCGAGGGACGGGTCAGCGCTAGACCCGTCCCCCGCTGCGGCCCGGCATCAGTTCAACGGCGACTGACAGCAACGACAACCCATGAATCCCCCAGTGGAGCGGTCACGACATCGAGCGGCTGCGGCCCGTCGATGTGGATGACCTTGGCCCATTCATCGGCCCCCGGGCCGAAGGCGTTCCGCACCGCGGTGGCGGACGGCGTGGTGTTCAAGCCCGATGTGCCGTTCGCCACCAGCGTGCCGTTCCAGTGGCAGAGGTCGCCAACCACCGACGGTTGACCAAGGAGCGATCCTTGATATTGCAACGACTTCACTGCGCCCGAATCACACGACTGATTCGCCTTCACCCAGTCGAGCGCCACCGTCGCCGCCCTATCATCGGTTGGATAGCGGGGTTCGATGGTCGTCTTGGCGAGCGATACGCGCCATCCACCGCCTTCCGACGTCGTTGCAAAGTGAACGACCGCTTTACCTGGTACGACGCCAGCATCCTCATCGACCCGGGGCGAGAACGTGGCGTCGAGATCCACCGGGTCGTCCTTTATGACCGTGAAGGCGCGGTAGGTCGGCAGGCCGGCCATGGTTTCGCTCCAGGACCCAAGCGATGTGGCAGTCCGCTCCTTGTCGACCAGCAGGGAATACGTTGCGTTCGCGTCCCCGTTCATCAAGCCTGTCACGAAAAGCTCGACGGCCGCGCGTGGCGTGGCCCCCGTCGATCCTGGTGGACCGCTGTCGGTCTTGGTCAGAGAGTTGGTACCGACCGGAGCTGGAATGGTCGGCACGCTGTGCGCGGTCGATGGCTGTTTGCTGCATCCTGCCGTCATGAGGACGACGAGCAATACGGACGCACCCCGTGACGTTAGTCTCATGACAACGATTCGCCGCCCGACCGTGTTCGGTTTACCGATCTAGAGAATTCCTGAACGAAACCCCGCCGGTCGGTGCGAACCCCCGGATCGCACCGACCAACCAGCTAGATCAGGGGCGTGTTGGGCTCCTGCCCGAGCAGCAAGCGGCCGTACATCTCCAAGTTGGTCTCTAACTTCAGCAGACCGTGGTTGTTGATGGCCTGCAGGTCGTCATAAGCGCGGCACAACGGGCTCGACAGACGCACGCCACTGGCCCCGCTCTCGCGGAACAGAATCTCCACGGCTTCGAGGCAACGACGGACCGCAAGGGCACAGTCGACACGGTGGCGGGCGCGCTGCAGGAAGTCGATCTCGATGCCGATGCGACCGTGGGCGTCGATCTCATCGGCGCAGCCGTACAGCAACTGCTTGGCCTGGTGGATGAGCATGGCCGCCTCCGCATAACGAATCTGCGTCATCGGGTGGGTGTCCTGGCGATCATCGGTGTAGGCAATGGTCTTGCCCTTGATGAGCGCTGGATAGTCATCGAAAGCCTGCTCGGCAATGCCGAGGCCACCGGCGCACAACGCAATGGCGAGCACCGGAACCGCAGCACAGTTCTGCACCCAGTCAGTGCCGTCATGCGCCGACGCGCCAGGTGACTGGCGGGCAATGACGCCGGGCAGTGACACAAACATGTGCTGCGGGATGTGCAGGTCGGTGACCCGCATGGTGCAGGAGCCGGAACCCTTGAGCCCGCTCACAAACCAATCGTCGGCAATGTCGATTTCGCTCTGGCGAACAGCGAAGTCGCCTGCGTCGACAACGGTGCCGTCTTCGCCAATGACAACGGCACCAAGCAGCAACCAGTCGGCGTTTTCACAGCCGGACCCGAAGGGCCAAACGCCGGTGAGCTGGAAGCCGTCGGCGGTCTTGATGGCCTGACCCCGAGGGCCGATGACTGCGGAAACCATGGCATCCGGATTGCTGTAGATCTCGTCCTGGGCCTGGACCGGGAAGTGGGACACGAGCCACGAGTGGGCCTGCACCACACCAACAACCCAGGCCGCCGAACCGCAACCGCGGCCGAGGGCCCGAAGCACGTCGACGTGGGAACGGATACCGAGGCCGTAGCCGCCGTTGCGAGTGGCCTGGATGGTCTTGAATGACCCGGCTTCGCGGAGCGTGGCGATGGTCTCTTTGGGGAGACGGCGATCCTTGTTGGTCTGCTCGGCGCGAGCCTTCAAAATCGGGATGATCGCCTCGCTTCGGGCCACAACCTGCCGTGCGAGCGGATTTTCCTCAATGAGTGTCATGTGACACACCTCCTTGGCTGAAAGTGATGATGGATCATTTTCGATGAGATGTCAACACCTTGTCTCGGCCAGTAACGTTGCAGTGATGTCAGACGTGAAGCTCACCCGCACCGAAGTGCGCCAGCAGCAGACCAAGCTGCGGCTGCGCGAGGTGGCCTACGAGCTGATGGAAGCCAACGGTGTGGATGCCACCACCATCCAGCAGATCACCGACGGTGCCGACATCGGCTTCGGCACCTTTTACAACTATGCGCCCAGCAAACAAGCGTTGGCGCAGGACGTGCTCGACTGCATCATCCATCAGTTGGGTCGGCGCAACGACCTTGTGACCCAACTGTTGGGCGAGACCGATCCGGTGCGCATCGTCGCCAACTCGGTGCGCTTCGTCATGCGCGAGATGACGACCGACCCGGTGTTCCGGTGGTGGGTCGATCGCATGGATGTTCTGGTGGATCGCATGCGCGTCGGGTTCGGTCCGTTCGGCCTGCGTGATATCAGCCGAGCGGTCGAAACGGGTCAGTACTCACTTATCGATGGTGAACCGTCGTTCGCCTGGAGCCAACTCGTGTGGCTCATGGCGTCAGCCGGCTGCGACATTGTGCGCGGCGTGCATCCCCCGTCATACGAGCGGGCCGCGTGTGAGGCAATCCTGCGCGTGATGGGCGTGTCCCACGGCGCCGCCCACGACTCCTGCACCACCGACCTCCCGGCGGCCCCCGAACTCGCCATCGACTACTCCTTCGAAGTCGGCGATCTGACCTGACCGGAAAACGCCAGTGGCGCCACCCTTACGAGTGGCGCCACCAGCGGGGGGAAAGGGGAACGAGTGGATCAGGCGGTGGTGGTCGGCGTGGTCGCCGCAGCGGGGGCCGTACCCTTCTGGCCGTGGCCACCCTTGCCATGGCCGCCGCCCTGGTGACCGGCTTCGACCGTCTTCACGCTGAAGTCGGCGTTGAGCTTGACGGTCGACTGCGTGCCGTCGGCGTTCTTCACATGCACTTCGAACGCGTCGCCATCAGCATCGGTCTCGGCCCGCACAACGGTGGAACCGGGCGCAGCCGTTGCGGCGGCAGCAGTGGCCTTCGCCAGCTCGTCACCGGTTAGCGGGGTCTCGGTCTTTCCGTTCGCCTGGTGGGGACCCGACGGTTGGCCGCCGACCTTGCCGGCCTTTTCGGCGGCTTCCTGCTCAGGCGTTTCAGCTGCTTCGTGAGCGGCATCCTTGTTGCTGTTGTCGACCGGTGTTGCGGCGGCGGCCACCGTGGTGACCGGCGAGGTCTGGGCGCTGGAGACGCTGGGAACGCCGAGGATGACACCGAGGGCGCCACCGCCGACGAGACCAGCGAGGACGCCAGCAACTGCAAGACGATTCTTCATGTGCGTACTTCTTTCAGGTAGGGTTGGCGACCGGTGTTGGCCGCTGAACACCACTCTGAACCTCGGCACTGAGAGCACACTGTGGAGGATGTAAGAACCGTTGAAGAAGGTTGTCAACCCCCTCTGACGATTCTTGTGCTTGCAACTGAGCGTTAGCCCTGAGCGACCACGGGATTTTCGATAGCGCCCAGCTTGTCGATCTCGATGCGCACGACTTGGCCTGCTTTCAAGCACCGGGGCGGCTCCATGACAAACCCGACGCCGGCCGGGGTGCCGGTAGCGATGATCGTGCCGGGCAACAGCGTGCACGCAGTGGAGATGTGCTCGATCTGTTCCCACACGTTGGTAATCATCAGGCTTGTGTTGGCGTCCTGGCGCAACTCACCATCCACCCATGTCTGCAAGCGAAGGTTGTGCGGGTCACCGACTTCATCGGCGGTCACAAAGTACGGGCCGATCGGGCCGTGGGTGTCCCATGACTTCCCCATCGTCATGGTGGGCGTGGCCCGCTGCCAGTCACGCACCGACACGTCGTTCACGATGAGATAGCCAGCGACAACACTCGGCGCATCGTCGGCTGAGACGTTGCGGCACCGGGTGCCGATGACGACGCCGAGTTCGCCTTCGTAGTCGACCCAGTCCGGTGCAACGGTGGGAACTTCGATCGGGTCGAACGGGCCGGTCACGCAGGTGATCTGCTTGTTGAACACGACCGGAGCCGAGGGCTTGGTCATACCCGACTCCTCGATGTGCGCGGCGTAGTTCAAGCCAATTGCGAAGAAGACCGGAGGCTGCACGATGGGTGCTTCGAGTCTCACGTCGGCGAGTGCTATGCGGGCACCTGACGCGCCTCGAAGGCGATCGATGCCGTCGGCAGCGATGAGGGCGCCGACATCGGTGGGAAGGGACGCATCGGCGCCACCGACGTCGATGACGTCATCGCCATCGACCAGGCCGAGGCGGGTGGAGCCGTCGTGGGTGAAACGGGCAATCTTCATCAGCCGGCGGCTTTCATGGCGTCGATGATCTCGCCCATATCTCGGGGCTGCACAAAATCGGGCGGAACCGGTGGACCCCACGCGTAGAGGGCTTTCGGGCCCTCCCACTCGCCAGGAACCCAGTCCACGTCCTCGCCAATCTGGTCGAGGTCGGCGAAGTACTCGGCGTAGTTTCCGGCGGGGTCACGGAAGTACCAGAAGTAGTTACTGCCGAGAAAGTGACGACCGAGCCCCCACACCGAACGATCGGCATCTTCGGTGAGCAGATGTTGCGCGCCACGACCGATTTCATCCACATCGTTCACCTGCCACGACGAATGGTGGAAGACGGGAACGGGGGCGGAGATGAGCCCGATGTTGTGATGATCGGTGGAGCAACGCATGAAGGCGATCACGCCGGGCGTGGAGTCGCTGAGTTTGAAGCCGAGGACATCGGTAAGAAACGCTATGGAGGCGTTGATGTCGGGCGTGGTGTAGAGCACATGGCCGAGGCGACGGGGCGCGGCCGGACCTTCGTTGAAGATGGCCGGGGCGCGCTCACCGTTGCGCACCGTCGCACCCGGCCCGTTCACCGGTACGGAAACGAAGGGCTCCGAGCTGATGCGAGCCCGCTCGGCGATGTCGAGCCGAAGTCCGGTCAGCGGCTCGGTCAGCGAGATCGATCCGTCGGCATGGGACACGACCGGCGCGCCACGATGAACGGCTGCGGCCCGAATGCGCGCAATGTCATCGGCATCGTCGGCCGCGATGGTGACGGCAACCAACTGACGGTATGGACGGTTCACAATATGCAGTTGATCGCCACCCTCGGCCGAGGCGAACGTACCCTCGGTCGTCTCCGTAAGTCCGAACTCTTGGTAGAAGTGACGAGCGTCGTCAACCTTCGGTACCCCAAGCGTCATGCTGCCGAGCCCATGTAGTGCCATCGAAGCCTCCCCGTTCGTGTCTGACGCGATTCTGACCACCCCGGGCCCGACCGTCAAGGATAATTTCGACATTTACATTAAGTGTCGAACATGGTTGTATTGTGACCAGTGACGCGCCAACCCACCCGTACGGAGGTCGTCTACGACCGGTTGCGAGATGACATCGTCGCGGGAACGCTGCCCCCGGGCTCGAAGCTGCGTTTCGCTGAGCTCAACGAGCGCTACGGCGCCAGCATGGGCGTCACTCGGGAAGCACTTTCCCGATTGGCCGAACAAGGCTTTGTCACATCCGAGCCGCAGTTGGGCTTCCGGGTTGTGTCCCTGTCCGCCGCCGACCTGCTCGATCTCACCGAGACCCGCTGCCACGTTGAGTCGCAGGCGCTCGCGCTGGCGATCGAATACGGCACGGTGGAGTGGGAGGCAAACCTCTTGGCTGCCCACCACGCGTTGACCCGCACCGATGCGAGCGATGGGGTGCACCCGAGTCTCGCTCCCGCGTGGACCAACGCGCACGAACGCTTTCATGAGGCTCTGATCGCCGGCGGACCGAATGCTCGGTTGAAATCGCTGGCGTCGTCGTTGCGGGCAAACGCCGAGATCTATCGCTCTTGGTCAACAAACTACGGAACATCGCGAAGCATTAGCGACGAGCACCGGGCCATCTGTGAGGCCACGCTCGATAGAGATCGAAACGCCGCCACATCCTTGCTCGTTGCACATCTGGTGGAAACAGCGCGGCTCCTGCTGGATACCGCGCCCGATGCGAACGAGTCGTGCTTGACGCGGCTCTCCCGCATTCCTACAGTTTGTTCGACTGGCGCACAGTTGTTCGCAGAACGAACAGAACCTGGCGACCGTTCGGGTCGTTAGCCAACACCTAGGGGGAACACGATGCATCCAAGTGAAGACGGCGCAATTCGCGCCATGCAGTCCGCCATGACCCGACGTCGCATGCTCGGACTCGGTGGAAGCGCGGTCGCGGCGGCCGTGCTCGCCGCCTGTGGCAGCAGCAAGACGGCCGTCGCTCCAGCCACGACAGCGGCAGCAGCAGCGACAACGGCGAAGGCTGGCGGCGACACCACCGCGGCACCTGCCGCCGGCGCCACCACCGTCGCGGCAGCAATGGGTGCCGGTAACGCCGCCAAGTTTGGCGGCGGTGGCAAGGACGGCAAGATCAAGGTCGGATTCACTGCCCCACTGACGGGCGCTCTTGCCGGGTTCGGCGAAGCCAATGATTTCACGCTCAAGACTGTCGGCGCGCTGTTCAAGGACGGCCTGATGTTGGGTGGCAAGAGCTACGCCGTCGACATCATCGTGAAGGACACCCAGTCCAACTCCGACACCGCAGCGGCTGAGGCGCTCAAGCTCATCACCGACGACAAGGTCGACATGATGATCGCCATTGCCACCCCGGAGATGATCAACCCGGTCGCCGACCAGTGCGAGGCCAACGGCGTGCCATGTCTTTCCACGCTTGCCCCGTGGCAGCCGTACTTTTTTGGTCGGAAGGGTGACCCGGCCAAGGGATTCGACTGGACGTACCACTTCTTCTGGGGCGCCGGTCAGATGGTTGGCGTGTTCACCGAGATGTGGAACGCCATACCTAACAACAAGACGGTCGGTTTGTTCGCGCCAAACGACCCCGACGGTAATGCCCTCTCCGATGCCAAGACCGGCTTCCCCGGCGGCGCCGTTGCCAATGGCTACAAGGTGGTTGACGGCGGGCGCTACACCACGCTCTCGCCCGACTTCAACACCATCATCGGTCAGTTCAAGGATGCCGATGTCATTGTCGGTATTCCGATTCCGCCCGACTTCGCCACGTTCTGGAAGCAGGCCAAGCAGCAGGGTCTCAAGCCCAAGATCGTCACCGTCGCCAAGGCCCTACTGTTCCCGCTCGCCGTCGAGGCGTTGGGTGATGACGGCGACGGTATCTGCACCGAGGTGTGGTGGACGCCGAGCCACCCGTACAAGAGCTCGCTCAACGGGGCAACCGCTAAGGCACTCGGAGACGAATACTCAAAGACCACGGGCAAGCAGTGGACGCAGTTCGTGGGTTTCGTCCACGCCCTGATGGAAGTCATGCTCGACTCGCTGTCACGCGCTGGTTCCACCGACAAGAAGAAGATCGTGGAGGCCATTGCCGCCACCAAGCTCGACACCATGGTCGGGCCGATCAGCTTCGGTCAAAAGGAACTGCCGAAGAATGTCTGCCCCACCCCGCTCGTCGGCGGCCAGTGGCAGAAGTCCACCGGACCCAACAAGTTCGAGCTCATCATCGTGGAAAACAAGCAGGCCCCGAACATTCCGCTCGGTGGCAAGCTGAAGCCACTCGCCTAGGTATGGCACTACTCACGGTCGAGGGCGTGTCGAAGCGATTCGGCGCGCTCTCGGTCACCGAAGACATGTCGTTCGAGCTTCACGAGGGTGATGCCCTCGGCATCGTCGGACCGAACGGCGCGGGCAAGACCACCCTGCTCAATCTGATCGCCGGAGATATCAAACCCGATGCCGGTCGCATCACGTTCCAAGGCAACGACATCACGTCACTGTCGGCCCATGTCCGTTGCCATCGCGGCATCGGACGAACGTCGCAAATTCCTCGCCCGTTCGAAGGCCTCACAGTGTTTGAAAACGTGCTCGTCGGTTCCACCTTTGGCGCAGGTGGTCGTGTGACCGGAGCGGCCCGTGACGAGGTGGCTGTCGCCGCCATCGAGCAGGCAGGCATGATGCAACGAGCGAACACCCTTGGTTCCGGGCTCACCTTGCTTGAACGCAAGCGCCTGGAGCTGGCCCGAGCGTTGGCCACCAAACCGCGGGTCCTTCTGCTCGACGAGATTGCCGGGGGACTCACGGAAGCCGAAGTGCTCTCGTTGGTCGACACCATCAACGATATTCGTGCCAGTGGCGTATCCATCGTGTGGATTGAACACATCGTGCATGCGTTGTTGCGAGTGGTGAACCGAATGCTGGCCATCAACTACGGCCGAAAGCTCATCGAAGGAAAACCCGCCGAGGTCATGGCGTCCAACGAAGTGAAATCGGTGTACCTCGGAAGTGACGCATGAGCTTGCTCGAAGTAGAGGGTCTCGACGCTCGCTACGGTGACTTCCAGGCACTGTTCGGCGTCAACCTTTCGGTGGAGGAAAGCGTCACCGAATCCATCATCGGGGCCAACGGTGCAGGAAAGTCAACCCTGCTCAAGACCATCGCCGGGGTGTTACCTCCGTCGGCTGGCGACATCCGCTTCGACGGAAAATCGCTGGTTGGTCTACCTCCGAACGCTCGCCTCGCACTCGGCGTGTCGTTGGTGCCCGAAGGCCGTCGTATCTTTCCGTCGTTGTCCGTGGATGAGAACCTGATCATCGGTGCCCATTCGGGCCGCAAGGGACCCTGGACGAAAGAGCGCATCTACGAAGCGTTCCCCTTGTTGCAACCGTTAGCGAAGCGGTCGGGGGCCCGCCTGTCGGGTGGGGAACAGCAGGCGCTGGCCATCGGCCGTGCGCTCATGTCGAACCCGCGGCTGTTGCTGCTCGACGAGGTTTCGCTCGGCCTTGCGCCCATCGTGGTCAAGCAGGTCTACGCGGCTCTGCCGACCATCATGGAGCAGGGCACGACGTTGTTGGTAGTTGAGCAGGATGTGAATCAGGCTCTCGCCGTGGCCACCCGATTTGCGTGTCTTTTGGAAGGCCGCATTTCGCTGTCGGGCGATGCTGCTACGGCGAATCGTGACGCGGTAACCGACGCGTACTTCGGCATGTCTTCCGTAAAGAAGGATCACTAAATGGCTTGGGTGAACGCCATTGTGCAGGGCATCCTGCTGGGCGGGTTGTACGCGGTGCTGGCCACGGGATTGTCCGTCGGCTTCGGCGTCATGCGCCTCACCAACCTGGCCCACGGTGACATGGCGATCCTGGCCGCATTCATGGCTTTCTCCATCTCGACCTCCTTCAAAATCTCGCCGCTGGTCGCACTGCTTGTCATCCTGCCCGGCGCGTTCGTGTTCGGTTTGTTGCTGCAACGGTTTGTGTTCGATCGACTTATCGGTGGGGATCCGTCCTTGCAGATCGTGGCCACGTTCGGGTTGTCGATCGTTATCCAGAACGGTCTGAAGAAGAAATACACCGCCGACACCCGCGGATTGAATCTGGGCAAGCTAGCCACCCGTTCGATACGCATCACCAAGGGCCTCACCATTGGTGTGCTGCCGCTCATCACGTTCCTGTGTGGCGTAGGCGTGCTGGTCTTGCTGGCGCTGTTCCTCAGCCGAACCAAAATGGGTCGAGCCTTTCGAGCCACCTCCGATGACCCCGACACGGCGCAGCTCATGGGTGTCGACAAACGACGGGTGTACGCCACGGCCACCGGAATCACCATGCTCACCGTGGCGCTGGCAGGTGTGCTCTACGGCGCCAAGTCATCGTTCGATCCCTTCATCGGACCAGCCACGCTCATCTTCGCGTTCGAGGCCGTCATCATCGGCGGGCTGGGCTCATTGTGGGGCACGCTCGCCGGCGGCATCGCCCTAGGCGTCGCACAGGCGATCGGGTTGAAGATCAACGCCGGTTACGGCGAACTGGCAGGCCACGCTCTGTTCCTCGGCGTGCTAGCCACTCGACCCCGTGGCATGTTCGGAAAGTTGGACAACCGCTGATGGCCACATCGTCAAAGGTCATACGTTCCACCACCGCCAGCCGCGTCTTCGCTGTTGTCGCTCTGCTCGTCGTTATCGTCTTGGCCACCGTGCCAAAGTGGGCCGACGTGTCCACCGTCCGCAAGCTGGTCGACCTGTTAATCCTCATTGCACTGGCTCAGATGTGGAACCTGCTGGCCGGTTTCGCCGGCGTGGTGTCGGTCGGTCAACAAGCGTTTGTCGGCATCGGCGCATACGGCATGGTGGTGTTCGTCAACAACCTCGGCTTCGGTCTCTACACCTCGATTTTTATCTCCGCCCTGGTGGCCGCGCTGATCTCAATTCCGATGGGTCTCATTGCCTTCCGGTTGCGAGGCTCGTATTTCGCCATCGGTAGTTGGGTGCTGGCCGAAGTGGTGCGACTGGCCGCAAAGGCCAACAACTCGGTCGGTGGCGGCAGCGGTGCCAGCATCAAAGTGGCGGGCTACTCCGCTGCGAGTCGAAGTCAGAACGTCTACTGGATCGCGCTGATCGTCGGCGTTGGTGCCGTTGCGCTGACCTATGCACTGCTTCGCTCAGGGCTGGGTCTGCAGTTGCAAGCCATCCGAGACAACGAGGGTGGCGCCCGTGGCCTCGGTGCCAACGTGTATCGAACCCGTTTCGTGCTGTGGGTCGTGGTTGCGTTCTGGACTGCACTGGCTGGCGCGACGTTCTATACGAAGAGCCTGCGGGTGCAACCCGACCAGTCGTTCAGCGTTGTGTCGTGGACGGCGCCCATCATCTTCATGGTCGTCATCGGCGGTATCGGTTCGATTGAAGGACCCATCATCGGCGCCATTGCCTACTGGTTCTTCCGCGAGCGTTTCGGCAACTCCCCCGAGTACTACGCCATGGCCCTCGGACTGTTGGCCGTCGGCGTGGCGCTGTTCCTACAACGAGGGGTGTGGGGCATCATTCGCCGCCGCTTCGATCTTCAGCTCTTCCCCGTCCGTCGCCGACTCTCGGTCACTACAGAAGAGAAGGTTTCGCCATGACCGATGCGTTCATTGTCGATGCAGTTCGTACCCCCATTGGCCGACATGGTGGCGCGCTCGCCAGCGTGCGCCCCGACGATCTTGCCGCCCATGCGTTGCGGTCGTTGATGGCGCGAAATTCCTCCGTTGACCCAGCGTCGGTGGAGGAGGTCTACTTCGGCGCGGCCAACGGTGCCGGGGAAGACAACCGCAACGTGGCTCGTATGGCCACGCTGCTCGCTGGCCTGCCGATTTCGATTCCCGGGGCCACCGTCAACCGACTCTGCGGGTCGGGCATAGAGGCCGTCATCTCAGCAGCACGCACCGTTCTCACGGGTGACGCCGATGTGTGCATCGCCGGTGGTGTGGAGTCGATGACGCGTGCGCCGTGGGTCGTGTTGAAGCCGGCCAAGGGTTACACCACAACTACGGAAACGATGTGGAACACCTCGCTTGGTTGGCGCATGACGAATCCGCTGATGCCTGCCGAATGGGCCGTGTCGCTCGGCGAAGGCACCGAGCAGTTGGCCGACAAGTACTCCGTGTCTCGTGACGCGCAAGACGCGTTCGCGGCCGCGTCTCACCAGAAGGCCCACGCCGCTTGGGAGGCTGGACACTTCGACGCCGAGTCCATCCCCTACCCCGACGTCGTGTTGACACGAGATGAGTGCATCCGTCCCGATTCGTCGGTCGTGTCGTTGGCCAAGTTGAAGCCGAGCTTCCGCAAGGACGGCAGCATCACACCGGGCAATGCGTCACCGCTCAACGACGGTTCGGCCGCGCTGCTGATCATGAGCGAGGAAGGCCTGCGCCGTACCGGTGCCACTCCATTGGCCCGCATCGCCGGTCGGGGCACGTCCGGTGTTGAGCCGCAGTTCTTCGGTATCGGTCCCGTGACCGCGTCTCGCCTTGCACTGAAGCGTTCGAGCATCAGCTTTGGTGACCTGTCGGCGGTTGAGCTCAACGAGGCGTTCGCCGCGCAGAGCCTGGCCTGCCTTGGCGAAATGCCCGAGCTTGACCCCACCATCGTGAACCAGCAGGGCGGCGCCATCGCCATCGGCCATCCCCTCGGTGCATCGGGCGCCCGCATCCTGACCACACTCGTGCACCACCTCGCCCGCACCGGCGGCCGCTACGGCCTGGCCACCATGTGCATCGGTGTCGGCCAAGGCATCGCCTGCGTACTGGAACGCGTGTAGCTCCGAATGCGGCCGTCTTGCGCAAGAGGCCTGACCCTCCAACTTGATGGTCGAAGCCCTCCAACCCGACAAATCTCGCTCGCTCCAGACGGTCGGGGTGCCGAGTTGGAGGGTGAAAGCCGTCAAGTTGGAGGGTCATGGCTGCAATGACTTGTTATCGAGGCCTGCGGCTTTGCTCAGAACGATGTGGATTTCACGAGTTGGCCGTTGCGGGCCCAGCTTTCCCAGGTACCGACCTGGGCGCCGTTCTTGAAGTGACCGGTGCGCATGACTGAGCCGTCTTTGCGAAACCACTGCCACGCACCATGCATTTCTCCGCCGCGCATGGCTCCCTTCGACTGCAGGAAACCGTTCGCATAGAACCGGCGCACCTTGCCGGTTTCGACCGGTGTGTGCTCGAGTTCGAGTCGAGTCGCCAACGTCTTGCGAAGGAGTGTCAACGGCAACGGCGCGTCGACCGGAAACCGCAGTGTCCCTTTGTTCTGGTCGTAGGAACGCAACGCGTCGGCATGCACTTCGAGCACCTCACCCGCGTACGGGAAGTACGAGCAGTGCTGCCTGAATCCGGCGATGCCGACAACAACGGTGCCATCGACTGTGAACGTCGGCATGGCATAGCTGATCGACTCCTGCGCTCCAGGCAGTATCCGACGAATCGATGACCGAACCGCAAGCAACGTCGTGCGCTGCGGCTCTGGCTGTTTCTCGAAGTAGACGTCGACGGCGTCGCTCACACCCCGACCGTAGTCGGCGCGGCAACTGCACATCGATGTCCTCACGGCATCGATAACTCTGTCTGTCAGATCATGAAGGAGCGCGGCCCCACGCTGCGCGTCGTTCTCGAATTTGCGGGGCTGGCCGCGATCATCTGAGACTGCATCAGCTGGGAGTTCGAGGCTGTCTACGGTCCGAGTAGCGAGGCTGGGATGACGGCGATGCCGTCGGGGCGACGGTAGGCGTGGTGGCCGGTTGTGATCACGGCGGCGTCGGCGAGGCGACCGCCCAAACGATCGCGAAGCCAGCTGAGGTGGCGCACATCCTTCGTGGTGACGTCGGCTGCGAGTTTCACTTCGAGGGCGACGACGCGACGGTCGGCTCCTTCCACGATGAGGTCGACTTCGTGGTCTCCGTTCTGGGTTCGTAGATGATGCACCGTGGCGTCAAGCGGCTGCGCGTAGACGCGAACGGACAGCGTTACGAGTGACTCGAAGAGGGCCCCGAGGAGCACGCCATCTGCGGGTGTAAGGCCGGAACTGACCGTGTTCCGCAGGAGCCCGCTCGCCGTCGCACCTAGAAGCCTTGCGGCAAGGGCGGGGTCGGCCAGATGGTGTTTAGGTGCCTGAGCGAGACGGGTCAGCAGATGTCCCTCGGGGACCCAGCCGGGTATTGGGTCTAAGAGCCAAAGCCGGGTCAACGCCTCTCGATAGCCGATCGTTGTCGCTTTGGCGGGCTTGTCGGCATCGCCCGGCGTCGCGGCTTCAAGGATCTTGCTGTATGCAGTCGAGGTCGAGGAGGCTGCGGCGTAGGCGGTGAGCCAGGATTTGAGGAGAGTAGGTCGGCGAACTTTGATGCCCGCCTCGTCCATGTCGCTGTCTACGATTCGGCCGACGTAGCTGTCCAGCTGCAGCGTCCGGGCTCGTCCGGTAAGGCAACGAATGGCGGGAAACCCGGAGGCCAAGATTTCCTCGGTGTAGTCGACGAGTTCCGTCGTGGCGGTCCCAGTGATGGCCGGTTTGGTGCCGTCGAGGAGTGCGCTGAGGCTGACTGTCGGGCGGTCGATGAGTCCTCGTTCAGCGAGCGAAAGCGGCCGCAACCGGAGCCGCACGATACGAGCGGCACCCGAGTGTGTTGGCGGCGTGGATGGTTCGGCGCTTCCGGTGAGAAGGAATCGGCCACCGGTCCGGTTCTCGTCAATGCTTCGCCGAACCAGATCCCAGCTTCGAGGAAAACGTTGCCATTCATCGATCAGGATCGGCGTTGGCTCTCGCTCCAGTCGCTGCGGGTCCGCGTCCAGCAGCGATGCCTCCGCCGGTTCGTCGAGTCTAAGTACCGTCGCGGCCCGCTGCTTGGCCGTCTCCGTCTTGCCAACACCCTTTGGCCCTTCTATCGCAATCGCAGGCAACTGAGGGAGAAGCTCGTCGAGTTCATCGTCGAGTATGCGACGTCCGTATCCGCTCATGGCCCTATCTTACCATTCGCAGACTAGATACTAGTCGAATCGCAGACTCTATACATTACTGTTCGCAGACTATCTGCTAGTCGAATCGCAGGATCGCCCGCACGCGCTCAGAACGCAACGTCGCATCACCTCATCGACAACGTAACCACCGGTACCCGGTTTGAGAGGTTGTGTCCCTGGGTAGCGTGGACGGTATGACTCCGACCCTTGATGTGCGACGTGGCGATGATCGGTTCAAGACGAAGATCGGTTGGCTCGATTCCAAACACTCGTTCAGCTTCGGTTCGCATCGTGACCCAAACAACACCGGCCACGGCCTGCTGCTGGTGAACAACGACGACATCGTGGCGGCCGGGTCGGGCTTCGACACGCATCCGCATCAGGACATGGAAATCGTCACCTGGGTGCTCGACGGTGAGCTTGAGCACAAGGACTCCGAAGGCAACCGCGGCCTGCTCTACCCTGGCCTGGCACAACGCATGTCGGCGGGCACCGGCATCTGGCATTCGGAGATGAATCCGCAGGGCGATAGCGACGCGCACTTCGTGCAGATGTGGGTGCATCCCGACACGGAGCGGATCAATCCTGGCTACGAACAACTCGACATCAATAGCGAACTAGCCAAGGGCGGTTTGGTCCCGATCGCGTCAGGCCGTGGCCACGACGCCGCCATCTCCATCCGCCAAGAAGGCGCCGTGCTGTGGGGCGGGCGACTGACGCCGGGCGAGCAGGTTCGCATCCCCGACGATCACCACGTGCACCTGTTCGTCGCGAGAGGCGCCGCGTCGTTGGAAGGTGCGGGTGAACTTTGGTCGGGTGACTCCGTCCGCCTGACCGGAGCGGGCATGCCAATGCTGACCGCTGGTGATGGCGGTGCCGAAGTACTGATCTGGGCGATGCGTTAGAGCGCCTTGGCCGGAGCTTCAGCGATGGCTTGGGCAGACCTGTAGCGACCAATAGCAACGACGGCGAGCGACGAGGTCTTTTCTCAGTTGTCGGTGTCGGGGTTGAGAAATCGATAGCCCATGCCGGCGTCGGTGAGTAGGTAGCGGGGTCGGCTTGGTTCGGGTTCGAGTTTCCGGCGGAGTCCTGCGATGTAGACCCGTAGGTAGTTGGTTTCTTTGGCGTAGTTGGGGCCCCATACTTGTTGGAGGAGGTACTTCTGGGTGACGAGGCGGCCGGGGTTTCGCACGAGGACGCTGAGGATGGACCACTCAGTTGGTGTGAGGTGGATCTCCTGGCTGTCGTGGGTCACGGTGGTGGTGGCGAGGTTGATGGTGAAGTCGGGCGTTGTGATGATTGGTTCGTCGGGCTCGGGTTGAGCTCGGCGCAGCGATGCCCTCAATCGGGCGAGTAGCTCGTCCATGCCGAATGGTTTGGTGACGTAGTCGTCGGCCCCGGCATCGAGCGCGGCGACTTTGTCTCGTTCGGCCTCTCGTACGGACAGGGTGATGATTGGGACGTTGGTCCATCCGCGTAGGCCGCGGATGACCTCGATACCGTCGATGCCGGGCAGCCCGAGGTCGACCAGAACAAGATCGGGCGAATTCGTCGCTGCCAGCGAAAGTCCTTCCTCGCCGGTGGCTGCGAGGTCGACGTCGTACCCTCTGGCCCGCAGGTTTACCGATAGTGCCCGCAGGATCTGGGGTTCGTCATCGATCACCAGGATTCTTGTCACGGTGTCGGTGCCAGAAGGTCGATGGTGATGGTAAGTCCTCCGCCGGGCGTGTCATCGACCAGGAGTGCTGCGCCGATCGCTTCGGTAAACCCTTTCGCAACGGCCAGGCCGAGCCCGACGCCAGCGTCGTTGCTGTGGTCACCGTAGCGTTGAAATGGTTCGAACATTCGAGCACGGTCCGTCCGGTTGAGCCCTGGGCCCTGGTCGATGATCCGCAGATGGATGCGTTCGCCTATTTGCGCAGCCTCGACTCGGACTGGTCGTTCAGGTGGCGACCACGCCAGCGCATTCGAGACGATGTTGGCGACGACCCGCTCGAGCAGTGCCGGGTCGGTGTCGAGCAGAGGAAGAGTCTCGGGGACATCAACGAGCACCCGGCCAGCGCTTCCGGGTGTTGCGTCTAGGGCGGCGCTGACGACATCTTCGAGTGCGGTGGGACGGTTTGCCAGTGGTACGGCTCCGGCTTGGAGGCGGCTCATGTCCAGGAGGTCTCCGACCAGGCTATTGAGCCGATCAACGGACTCGTCGATGGTTTGCAAGAGGCTGTCGGTGTCGGCTTCGCTCCATTGCACGTCGCGTTGCATCAAGCTGGTGACGGCAGCTTTGGTCGAGGCCAGTGGTGTGCGGAGGTCATGCGACACCGCTCGGAGCAGCGCTGTTCGGAGGGCATCGGCTTGGGCGAGCGCTTCTGATGCTTCGAGTTCCCCGCGGCGTTGGCGTCCCTGGAGGGCGACCGAGAGTTGATCGGTGAAGGCGCGCAACACCTGGAGATCTTGTGAAGGGAGCGCTTCTCCCGTGATCACGAGTTGGGCATCGCCCGACGCGTTGAGGGCAAACGCAGTGCCATCCTGCGGTCGTGTTTGGGCTTCGTCACCGCTTGCCGTGTGTGTCATCCAGTCGCCGCCCGTGCGTTCCAGCACCGAAACACCGGCCAGGCCGAATGTGATCCGAAGCTGGTCGACCAGCTCGGGTAGTGGGTCTGCTGCGCCCACCAGCAATGCACTGCTGCGGGCGAGGGCCGATGCTTCGTTACGGGCTCGGAGCGATTCTCGTGAACGTTGCGCTGCTCGTTCGACGGTCTCGGCCACGAACACGGCGACGGACACGAAGACCACGAGCGCAATGACGTCTTCGAGCCGACCAATGGCGAGCGAATGGAATGGTGGGATGAAGAACCAGTTGGTGAGCCCGAACCCTGCCAGCGACGCGAACAGCCCGACCCGCCGGCCGCCAAGCGCAGCGACGGACATGATGAGCGAAAGGTAGAGCAGGAGCACCGCAGGGAGTTCAACGGTGTCTCGGAGCCGCGCCAGCGTCAGAGTGAGCACAAGAAGTCCGACAAGGCAAAGCACCCAGGCCACGAATGATCGACGTCTCGTTCGGCTGCGGCGGTTGGGGAGCATTCGCAACGGTTGATGAGTTGGTGCGCTGCTCGTGGGAACGACGTGTATGTCAACGGCTTCGCTCAAGTCGGCGAGGGCAAGCAACATTGACGAACGTTCTCGCCAACGTCGTACCGCACGCCCCGATCCAACGACGAGTTGCGTGGCGCGTTCATCGTCGGCAAAGCGAACAAGCGCTTGCGCGACGTCGTCGTCTACTACCTCTCGGTACGTTCCGCCGATTTCGCTCAGCAGGTCCCGATGTTGTTGCAGTTCGGAGCCGACCTGGTGGCCGGGACCGGTTTGCACGACATGCACGCCGATTAGATCGCCGCGCAGGCGGCTGGCCAATCGGGCCGCCCGGCGGATGAGCCGTTCGCCGTCAACGCCGCCGGTCATTGCGACGACGATGCGTTCTCGGGTTTCCCACCGGTCAACAATGTTCTGTTCGGTTTGGTAGCGGTGGAGGGATTCCTCCACGTGTTCGGCCAGCCATAGCAGCGCAATTTCACGGAGCGCGCCGAGGGTGCCGGGCCGAAAGTAGTTCGCGAGCGCGGCATCGACGTGTTCGGCCGGGTAGATGCTTCCGTGGGCCATGCGACGCCGTAAAGCTTCCGGACTGATGTCGACCAGCTCGATTTGATGGGCGCTCTTGGCGATGATGTCAGGCACAGTGGGTCCCGGAGTTAGGCCGGTGATCTGGGTAATGGCGTCGGCGAGCGATTCGAGCTGATCGATATTCAACGTCGTGACGACCTCAATGCCGGCATCCAGCAGGATCTGCACCTCCTGCCATCGACGGAGATAAATGGAACCCGTGCGATTGGCCGCGCCGAGATCATCCACGAGGACAACGTCGGGCGATTCGGCCAACAGTCGGTCGAGGTCCATGCCAGCATGGGCGCCGAGTGGAGCGACGATCAGTAGTCCGGCAAGGGCCGCTTCAGTTTGTGTACGCCCATGGGTTTCGACCGCTCCTAGAACGACGTGCGCGCCTCGATGTTGTCGTCGGCTGCCTTCGGTGAGCATGGCGACGGTCTTGCCGACCCCGGGGGCGGCGCCGAGGTAGATACGGAGAACGCCTCGTTGCATCAGCCCAGTTTGCCCCCCAGGTCACGCCTTAACGGAACTTTTACGCGGCGACCTCGGTTCTTCACGCCGTTCGCACGCGTGGTGTCGAACATCACAGACCACCCAGTCCTAGCCCGTGTTTCAGTAGATATGTGCTTACGCAAGAAGCCCCGACCACGCAACCAAGTCCCGCCGAAAGACAGGCGACTGCCCCGCTCGCACGGGTAGGTCACTTACGCGAACCACGCAGCTACCGGCTCAAGAACCGGCTCCTTGGGCCCCCGTTGGACAGCGACCAACTGCAGCACGAGCGGCTCGGCAAGCCGACGGCCCTCGCGGTATTTGCATCGGACAATCTGTCTTCCTCCGCGTACGCGACAGAGGAAATCCTGCGGGTCCTCATCCCCGTCTTCGGATTCGCCGCCTTCACTCTGGTGACACCAATCACCATTGCGTTGCTTGTCGTACTCGGATTCTTGATCCTGTCGTATCGCCAGACCATCAAGGCGTACCCGAGTGCCGGCGGCGCGTACATCGTTACGAGGGACAACTTCGGCATCATGCCCGCCCAGGTGGCCGGTGTCGCGCTGCTCACCGACTACATCTTGACGGTGTCCGTGTCCGTCGCGGCCGGCAGCGACGCTCTGGCATCGGCGTTCTCGTCCCTCGCACCGTACAAACTTTGGATCGCGATCGGTTTCGTCTGCATCATTGCGTTCGGCAACCTTCGTGGCGTGAAGGAATCCGGCAAGGTGTTCGCCGTCCCGACCTATTTCTTCATGCTCAACATGTTCGCCCTGTTGCTTGTCGGCGGTTACAAGCTGACGTTCGGCCACCTGACGCAAGGCCCAACCAATGCCCCCGGCATGCTGCTCTTCGGCTCGAAATCAGCGAGTGCGTGGATGACGTTCGCCCTCCTCAAGGTCGTGCTCAAGGCATTCGGATCTGGTGGTGCCGCGGTGACCGGTGTCGAGGCGATTTCCAATGGCGTCCCGGCGTTCAAGGAACCGGCATGGAAGAACGCACGATCGACCTTGGTCATCATGGGTGGAGCGCTCGGCGTGATGTTCCTTGGCCTGTCGATCATGGCCGCCAAAGTGCACGCCGTCCCCTATACGAGCGGCACCCCGACCGTCATCTCTCAGGTCGGTCAATACGTCTTCGGCGGGGGGATCGGAAAGATCCTCTTCTATAGCCTTCAGGCGGGCACGATGCTCATTCTCGTCCTAGCGGCCAACACCAGTTTCGCTGACTTTCCCCGGCTCGCGAGTTTTCATGCGGGTGACAACTTCATGCCTCGCCAGTTCCAAGTTCGCGGTCATCGACTGGTGTTCTCGAACGGGATCATCTTCCTGGCTGTCGCTGGCATCGTCGCGCTGCTGGGTACCGGCGGTCAGGTGAGCCGGCTGATTCCGTTGTACGCCATCGGTGTGTTCACGAGTTTCACCATGTCGCAAGCAGGCATGGCTAAACACCACATCACGCACAAGGAGGAGGGCTGGAAGAACGGCCTGCTCATCAACGCGACTGGTGCGGTGCTGTCCCTTGTGGTGTTGATCATTGTTGCTGCGGTCAAGTTCACCGAGGGCGCATGGGTGATCATGCTGCTCGTGCCGATCATGGTTGTCGGTCTGGTCCGCCTCAACAAGGCGTACGAGGCTGAACACGAAGAACTCATGGACGACGTCCACGCAGCGGCCCAGGTGAAAGTCATGCACCGCCACGCGGTGGTCGTCCTGGTCGACAGCCTCGACGCGGCCGCCGCCCTAGCGATGCAGTATGCGCGCACCCTTGCACCGGACGATCTACGGGCTGTGCATTTCGATCTCGATCCGTGGAAAACGAAAGCCCTCACCGCTGCGTGGGGAAAGCTCGGGTTCTCCACCTTCCCGCTCGACATCATCGAATGTCCTGACCGCCGTATGGCGAGAGCGACCCTGGAAACCGTTGCGTATATCGCCGCCGATGGGCGCACCGAAGTGAGCGTTCTCATTCCTCGCCGGGAGTACACCAAGGTGTGGCACCGCATCCTGCACGACCGGTCTTCGAGCACCATCGCTGGTGCCCTGGCGGAAGTACCCCACTGCACCGTCACTATCGTGCCGTATCACCTCGGAAACGGACGGTCCGCCGACGCATCGCCCGGCGTCGTCCCTTCGGTGTCAGAGACGGCAACCTCTGCGACCGTCGCTTTGCCGAGTCTTCCGGGCTCCGGGATTGTTGTCCCTGGTCTACCAGCGGATCGTGTGCGTCTTGGTGATCTGAAGGCTCGTCAGCGCAGCCGGGTTGCGGGCCGAGTGCGCAGTATGCGTGTCCAGCCGTGGGGTGGCGCTCCCAGCCTTGAAGTGGTACTCGTCGACGGTACTGGCAGCCTCACCGCGGTGTTTCTCGGGCGCCGCGAAATCGGTGGGATCCGCCCAGGTTCACTCATCTCGCTCGAAGGAACCACAGGACGCCACAACGGCACCGACGCAATGCTGAACCCCCAATTCGACATCATCTCCGTACCTCACATGCCCGACGCACCAGGCGAGCACTAACACCCCGGACAGGAAGTGCTAGAGCGCAGCGGCTGCCGCTTCGGCGATTGCTTGGTCTTGTTCGGCCGAGCCGCCGGAGACGCCAACGGCGCCGACCAGTTTCTTCTTTACCCTCAGGGGGATGCCGCCACCGAAGACGATGAAGCGATGGGTCTTGATGATGCCGTGCACGAGTGACGGGTCATCTTTCAACGCGCCCCACCAAAGGTGCGTCGGCATGCCTTTGAACGCAAAGAGTGGTTGCCATGTGGCAAATGTAGTGGGTGCGGATGCGATCGTTCTCGCATCGTTGTCACACCTCCCTGGTAGAACAGTGGGATGGCACAGATCACGTGTGGGAACTGCGGGGGCGCGCATAACAGCGTGGCCGAGGTTCGCCAGTGCCATGCGGCTGGGCCGCAGAATCTGTTCGACGTGGCCGAGGCTGCCCATCCCTATCCGCAGCCGTATCACGAGTCTTCGGCGCCGGTACCCGGGCTAGATCGGGTTCGGCTGGACGCGCCCGCGGACGCGTGGGCGGGGCCAGTAGCGCTTGGCCGATGGTTCGTCATCCTACCCGGTGGCGACATTCCCGCAGCATGGGCTGAGGCTGACCGGTTTGTGATTGATGCCAGTGTCCTGGCCGACCCGAGCGAACGATTGGAACAGCTCCTCCCCCGTTGGATCAACCGGCAACGAACGGTGGTGCGGCTTGATGTGCCGTTCTTTGATCGCCCGACAGAGGTTGAGCGGGCCATGCCGTGGGACATCGATCCGTCGTTCACCTTCGCGCTCGAACAACTGTGGTTCATCGTGTGGGCCAACAGTGTGGACGGCACCGATGGTGCCCCCCGCTGGTCGTGGGCTGAGGCTGGGGCCAAACGAGGTGGCGGGCCCGATGGTGATCCGCATTGGTACGACGGTGGGCCGATCTCACTGCCAACCGAGGGCCTTTCCACCATTCATCGGGTATCGATCGAGCGGCGCATCATCACCCCGTTGTCGCACACGCCATGCACCGCTGATCTTGCGCCCGATCAGCTGGCGGCGGTCATGCACGATGGAGCCGCGGCGCGCATCATTGCGCCGGCCGGGTCGGGCAAGACGCGTGTGCTTACCGAGCGGGCTCGGCATCTGTTGAAGGACTGGCGCCTGCCCGCCGACGCGGTCACGTTGGTGGCGTTCAACGTGCGCGCCGCCCAGGAGATTCGGGAGCGCACCGAGGACCTCGCCGATCTGCAGATCCGCACGCTGAACGCCTTGGCTCTGGCCATCGTGAACGGCAGCGGACGCTTCCGCAACCGGGGGGCCAGGCTCGGCACCATCGACGAGCGCGAGGTTCGCCGCATCCTCGACTCGCTGGTCACGTTCCCTCGCAAAGCCAACACCGACCCTGCACAAGCATGGATCGACGCACTTGCCCAGGTGCGGCTCGGCTTACGAACTCCCGCCAGCGTCGAGGCCATGTTTGACGGCGACGTGCCCGGTTTTGCCGAGGTGTTCCCAAAGTTCCGGGCCGTGCTGGCCGAACGAAAATCTCTCGACTTCGATGAGCAGATCACGGCGGCCATCATTGCGTTGCTCACCGAGCCTGCCACCCGCATTCAGGCTCAAGAGGTGGCGCGGGTGTTACTGGTCGATGAGTTTCAGGACCTTGCGCCCGCGCACCTTTTGTTGCTGCGACTGTTGGCGTCACCCGAGCTGGCGGTGTTTGGGGTGGGCGATGACGACCAGACCATCTACGGCTACGCCGGGGCCACACCCGAGTGGCTGATCTCGTTCGATCGATTGTTCCCTGGCGCGGGCGATCATCCACTCGAAGTCAACTATCGGTGCCCGCCGGCTGTTGTGAAGGCCGCAGCTACGTTGCTCACCCACAACCGACGCCGGGTTTCTAAGACCATCCGGCCACGACCAGACCGCACGGTTGACGCCGACGCACTCCGTATCGTGGCCGATGACGATCAGGTCTCCAGCAGCGTCGCCGCGGTGCGTCGGCTGATAGACACCGCCGCGCTGCCGAGCGACATTGCGGTACTGACCCGCGTTACCGCATCGCTGGCACCGGTGCAGGTGGCGCTGCGTCACGCCGGCGTGCCCACACAGGCCGCTATCGACGCTCGCTATCTCGAACGCACCGGCGTGCGTACGGCGCTGGCGTGGCTGCAGATCGCGTCGAACACCGAGCGGCTGTTCGCGTCCGATATCGACGCCACGGCTCGCCGACCATCGCGGGGTATCTCGCCGCGCGTGGTCAGTTGGATGACCGAGTGCAAAGACCAGGCGTCGCTCGTGAAGTTGGCCGGTCGCATCACCAACGAGCGCGACAGTGACAAGGTGTCGGCCTACGCGCACGACATCAGCCAGGTCGCGGCCAAGGCCAACAAGGGCGCCACCACTATGGACCTGTTGGCGTTCGTGCGTGATCGGGTCGGCCTCGACGACGCGCTCTCCAAACTTGACCGCAGCCGAGCCGATGCACAGTCCACCCACCTCGACGACCTTGACGCCCTCACTGCGCTGGCCCGCCTTCACCCCGATCACACCACGTTCGCTGACTGGTTGCGAGAAGAGCTGAGTGCGCCCGGCAACCCCAACGGCGTCACGCTGTCGAGCATCCATCGGGTGAAAGGTCGGGAGTGGCCACACATCATCATCTACGACGTTCGTGACGGTGTCACTCCTCATCGACTCGCTGATGATCAGCAGGAGGAGCGACGTGTCTTTCACGTCGCTCTCACCCGCTGCTCGCAGTCGGTCACCGTCTTGTCCGACGCGGCATGCAGTAGCCGTTTCCTCGACGAAATGGACCACGAGGCCGGGCCCGAACCAGAGCGCATCGTCCGCTCCCGTTCATCGTCACCGACACCTGCGTCGGCTACGTCGTTCAAGGGTGACGACGCGCTGCGAGATCGATTGCGCGCCTGGCGATCCGACCGGGCCAAGGCCGATTCGGTGCCCGCCTACGTGGTGTTCACCAACGTCACCCTCGATGCACTCGCCGACATCGCACCGACCTCCGTTGACGAACTCAAACGCATCCCCGGCATCGGGCCCGCCAAACGTGAGCGCTACGGCGATGCCATCGTTGAGGTGATCGGAGCGCACGTCAGCGGCTAACCCGAAACGCCTGCGCCACTGCGACCGCAACGGGTGACGAAAGGAGTACGGTTCGATCATGCGTCGACGAGTTCTCGTGGCCCTCGTGTTGGTTGTCTCGGCATGCGCGAGCACGACGAAAGGTGCATCTGACACCTCGGCGATCCCGCCGAATACAACCGCGCCGGTGGTAACGGTTGCATCCACAACTACTCCGCTGACTCCTCCGCCAACAACGGAAGCGCCCACCACAACAACAGCTGCTCCCACCTCGACCAGCGCTCCCGCGAATCTCACGAAGTTCAAGATCGTGTCGGACGCAGATCTGTACGTGCCGCCGAGCCCCTTGCGCGCAGGCAAGCCAGGCGACATCGTTCAGATCACCGCCCCGAACCAACGACCGGGCGGGTCAATGGTCATCAAAGTGCTGTACCTCTCCACGACGGCCAGCGGCAAACCGACGGCGGTGTCGGGACTGGTGTACTTGCCCACGAGCACCAAGCCCGACGCGCCGATTCTTGCGTACGCGCACGGGACGACCGGGCTCGATGATCGTTGTGCGCCGAGCAAGCAAACCAGCAACGGTGAGCCCGATCAGGCCGCGGCACAATTCCTCAGTGCCGGCTACATAGTGACCGCCACCGACTACGAAGGTTTGGGGACACCCGGTGTGCACCCTTACGTGGTCGGTCGCAGTGAAGGTCCAAGCATCCTCGACTCCATTCGTGTGGCTCGCAATCTGACCCGTACGACCGGCAAGTCTGTCGTGTGGGGCCATAGCCAGGGTGGCGGCGCCACACTGTGGGCTGCGGAGCTGGCTCCGACATATGCTCCCGACGCGCAGGTCGTGGGCGTCGCTGCTGGCGCTCCCGCCGTCGAGTTGAAACTGCTCTCCGCCGCACTTCGCACCAGCCCATTCTTCGGCTACATCTTCATGGCCGGCGCTGGCTTCAAAGCCGCCTACCCGGACCTCGACGAATCGCAGGTCTACACCCCCGCCGGCGTCGAGGCGGTGGACTTTGCCAGCAAGAACTGTTTCGAAACCGTCGCTCAGTTTCAGGGCAAACCGCCGGAGGATTTCATCAAGGCCGACCCGGCTTCGGTCGAGCCGTTCGCCACGTACCTTGAGGACAACACGCCCGGCAACCTGGCGACGACCGTGCCGATCTTTATCTACCACGGCGACAAGGACGAGCAGATTCCGGTGATTGGCAGTCTTTTGATGTTCAACCGGGCCTGCAAGACCGGTGGCTTCACTATCCAACGCCAGACCTATCCCGATCAGACCCACGTCTCGGTGATCGCCAAGGCCATGCCCGACATCAAGAGCTACCTCGCTGATCGTCTCGCCGGAAAGCCCGCACCTACGACCCCGTGTCCCACGGCGTAAAGCATCACGCTAGGTTCTCGCCGAGTCACGAGACCAGAGGAGACACCATTGTCAGAATTCACTGACTTCACGATGGATTCCATTACCGGGGAATCCGTCAGCTTTGAGCAGTACCGGGATCAGGTCAGCCTGATCGTCAACGTCGCGAGCGCTTGAGGCCTTACCCCCCAGTACGCAGGTCTGCGTGCGCTCTATGAAGACAACAAGGCAGCCGGGTTCAACGTGCTGGCCTTCCCGTGTAACCAGTTCGGTGCGCAAGAGCCCGGCACCAATGCCGAAATACTTGCATTTGCAACGAGTAAGTACGACACCACGTTCCCCATGTTTGCCAAGATCGAGGTCAATGGTGATGGGGCGTGCGATCTGTACAAATGGCTCCGCCACCAGCAACCCGGAGCCGGCGACAGCGACGCTATTACCTGGAACTTCGAAAAGTTCCTCGTCGATCGAGCCGGCAAGGTTGTGGCCCGATACTCCCCGAAGACCACGCCCGAAGAAATCGCGGCGGACCTTCCCCAGTATCTGTAGATCGGTTACGGGGCTCGGAACACCATGTGTTCTGGGCCCCAAATGCCGATAAGAACCGACTTCCACCCGATGGGGTCCACCAGAGCAAGGCGAGGTAGCCGGGCGGCCAACACCGGCAGCGCCTCCTGCAGTTCCGCCCGTGCCAGCCACGCCCCCAGGCAGTGGTGGATACCTGACCCGAACGTGAGGTGCGGGCTACGACCTGGTTCTTTGGCGATGTCGAAGGTGTCGGGGTTTGGGAACCGGTCCGCCTCGAAGTTGGCCCCGAGGAAACTGGGAAACACGAGCGTACCTTTGGCGAAGAACACGTCGTTGTACTCAAGATCTTCTGACGCCACGCGCACGGTGCCGCGCACGGCGCCCAAGTAGCGCATGCCCTCTTCCACTGCTCGAGCCGCAAGCGAAGGATCCTTGACGAGCAGTTCCCACTGGTCGGGGTGCTCAGCAAACAGCGCCATGATGCAGGCGAGTTGATTGCGGGTGGTGTCGGTACCGGCCACCAGTACCGCTTCGGCCATGGTCACCAGTTCCATCGTGGAGAGTCGATCGCCCGCTTCCTCGATGGCGATCATGTCCGACAACAGATCCTCACGCGGCACCTGGCGATGTTCCTCCACGAGGCGTTGGATGTACGGCGTCAGTTCATTTCGGGCCGCCAAGATGATCGGCAGATCGACCGCCAGGTTGTTGTTGAAGATGCGCAGCAAGTCGGTAGCCCAGGCGGAGAACAGGCGCCAGTCTTTCTTCGGTGCACCGAGGAGTTCGCAGATCACCGGGATCGGGTACGGCTCGCACACATCGGCGATCATGTCCACCCTTCCGCTCGTCAGCGCTTCATCAACCAACTCGACAGTCACCTGACGCATGTACGGCCGAAGGCGATCGGCGGCCTTAGGTGTGAATGCGGGCGCGACCAGACGTCGGAGACGATCGTGCACATCACCCTCGGTCGAAAGGATCGACGGCCGATCGTTCAACGGCACATCGAGACCCTGCATTTGGGGAATGAGCGAAACAGCCGAGTGAAATCGACGGTCTCTCAACACGCCGACGGTGTGTTCGTACGAGGTGATGTTGATGCCGAGTGGGTTGCGGGCCAGCCACGGATGCTCGGTGCGAGCCTCTCGAATCCGAGCCACTATCTGAGATCTGGTCAGCGTGAACACCGTCTGATCGAACTCCGGCAGGTCCAGTTCCTTCACATCAATGGTCACGCCCTGAGCCTATGGTCACGCGTCACGTTGGCTCTGGCCGATCCACCGAATTGCACAAACAGTTTGTAGTACAATGAGTTTGTACTACAAAGAGTTGAGGGTATGCGGGACCTCATCGGTCCGGAGGGCGGACTGTACCGACGGGCTGATCCTGAATTGCGCATCGACCCGCTCGACCCGTGGGAAGCAGCCGAGTTACTCGGGAAGCAGATTTCCGGCGACGCGCTGGTGCAGGCCTACCCCGCCTGCGGTGGCTACCCCCTCCACCTAGCTGCCTGGAACCCGGAGCTGAGTGTTGAAAAGAACCTACTCGCCCTAGCGGGTTCACCCGGCGGCCTGCTGTTGCGAGACGCTCTGGACATCATGTTTGAGGACCTCGATTTTCGCTCCGGCTACGAGCGCGTCCTTGGCACGATGGGCAGCGGCCCGGTTCGGCGCTCAAAGATTGCCAGTCGAGCGCAACAGCGAATCGATCAAACCTTGAAGCAACTGCAGCGGTCTGGCTACGTCGTTGCCGAACGGCCAATTGGTGCACCCCTAACGGCCGATCCGCTCTACCGTCTCGTCGATCCGTACGTCAGATTTTGGTTCGCTGTTCTCCGCGCCGATGCCGAACTCATCGACGGGGGTCAGGGTGAGAGCGTGCTTCGTCGCGTTGCGTCGCCATGGGAAGCTCACGTGCAGTCAGTCTTTGAGGAGATCGCCAGACTTCACGCCATTCGAGAGGTAACGGCCGGGCGATTGCCGCAATCCCTCGTCGGGCGGTGGTGGAAGGACGAAACAGTCGTGATTGATGTGCTCGGACTCGACGACGGTAGTGAGCCCGTCCTCGTTGGCGAGGCGAAGTGGCAGTCCCAACCTGTGACCGTCGGTCAGATTTCCCAGCTGCGCGCTGCGGCGACGCATTTGGAGAACACGACTTCGCCGTTGGAACTCGTTGTGTGGAGCCGTAACGGGGTCACCTCGGATGCCGCAGCATTCCCCGATGTCACTGTCTACACGCCAGACAACATGTTCCCCTGAATCCAACCACACGTCGCTGGAGAGCCGTGGCGTATACCCTTTTGGTATGGCAGCCGACCTTATCTACGCATTCAGGGTGATGCGCCTGCCATTACTCGACGCCGACGGCGCCACCATCGGCCGATTCGAAGACATCGTTATCGCTCCCACCACCGGCCCGCAGGCACCCCGCGTGCTCGGGTTCGTGGCGCTCAGCCAGAAGCGACGCATCTTCGTAAACGCCAGCCGGGTGGCGAGCTTGGACAACGACGGCGCCCGGCTTCGCAGCTGGGACCTTGACCTCAATCCGTTCAAGCCGAAGAGTACGGAGATCCTGGTAGGCAAGGATCTGATCGACCGCAAGATAGGCGACGAGACCGTGTCCGATATTGCGTTGCGCGCCACCACCGGACGCACCAGCCCGTGGGAAGTGGCGACCGTCCGGCTGCGCAAGGGGTCAAGCCCGCTGCGTCGTCGCCAGAGTGAACGCGTCGTTGACTGGGAGCAGGTGGCCGCCCTTTTCGCCACCACCGAGATGGCGGCCGAAGTGGCGCGTATGCGCGACATGCACCCCGCCGACGTCGCTCACGCAATCCGCCTCATGCCGCTCGAACGGCGCAAGCAGTTGGCCGAAATGTTTGACGACGATCGCCTCGCCGACCTGCTCGAAGAGTTGCCGGAAGCAGAGCAGCTTCGCATGATCGAAGGACTCGGCATCGATCGCATCATGAGCGTGCTGGACGAAATGGAATACGACGACCTCGCCGACCTTTTGGCCGAAATGCCCGGTGAGCAGCGCACCCGCATCCTCGACGCCATGGAGCCCGAGGAGGCCGACATCATGCGACGCCTCCTCACCTACGACGAGGGAACGGCGGGTGGTCTCATGACGCCCGAGGTCATCGTGCTCGGCCCCAACGCAACCGTCGCTGAGGCGCTCGCCCACATCCGCGACCCGGAGTGGTTGGTGTCGATCGCGGCGCAGGTGTTCGTCACCCAGCCGCCGTGGGTGGCGCCAACCGGAAACTACCTGGGCGTCGTGCACTTCCAGCGACTGCTGCGCGAACAACCCTCCATGACCCTGGGGCGGTGTTTAGAAGAAGAACCGACCATTCTGCCCTCCACGCCTGACCGTGAAGTGGCCGAGCGGCTGGCCGAATACAACCTGCTCTCGATCGCCGTGTGCGATGAGCAAAACCGACTGCTCGGCGGGATTACCGTCGACGACGTGCTCGACCGAGTACTACCTGCCGGCTGGCGCCAACGACGACGAGCGGTCCGCGCATGAAGCGCCGCGAAGATCTCACCGCCCCCCGCCGGCCAGGGCGAAGCTTTGGCATCCACTATGACCCGGAGGCCTTCGGCCAGTTCTCCGAAGCCATCGCTCGTTTCATCGGCACCGCTCGCTTTCTGGTGTGGCAAACGATGTTCATCGTGGTCTGGCTGCTGGTCAACAAGTTCGTCAGGGCTTTTGACGGCAAGCAACTCCAACTCCTGACGCTCTTGCTCTCGTTGCAGGCTGCCTATGCCGCCCCACTGATCCTGCTCGCCCAAAATCGGCAGGAATCACGGGATCGATCGACGACCGAGCGGGACCGGGCCATAACCGAACGAACCCAAGCCGATACTGAATATTTGGCTCGGGAGTTGGCGAGTGTGCGATTGGCATTGTCCGACATGGTCACGGGAGACGATCTGACCGAGCTCACCCATGCCGTTGCCAAGCTCACGGAGCGTATAGAAACCAGGGACTCCTGACCAAAGAACAACGGAGTAATCTCTCTTTTTCGTTAAGTTCACAGAGGAAGTCTTTATAAACAGGACTGCGAACGGTTACTTTCGTAGGTGATTCTCCAGGATTCCTCTGGAACGCCGCACCTCACCGGGTGCCGGACGAAAGGAAGCCAGTCCGTGGCTCTCACCAAACGACTCACCGTGGCAAGCCTGGCGGCGCTGGCCATCTCCGTGTTTTCGGCGTCCGCGGCCCAGGCCACCACCCTGCCGACGTGGTCATGGGCCCAGTGCGCCGCGGTTGGACCGACCTGGAACGGGTACCCCGGTATCAACAACGACAACCCGGTGACCGCCACCATCACTGCCTTGAGCGTCACCAACGGTGTTCAGGTGCAGGGCATGGCCGTGGGCACGCAACTGGGCTCGTTCGGCACGGTCGGCAACCTCGAAGGCGCTGCTACCGGCATTTCCACCAGCGTCGCCAGCTTCACGGTCACCATCACGCTGTCCTGGAAAGACGCGGCCGGTGCCACCGTTGTCGGCACCCGCGCAATCCTGGTTGAGCAGCCAAAGACCTGCACGGCCGATGTCGGCGTGTCAACGACCACGACGACAACCAGCACCACGACCACCAGTACCACGGCAGCACCCGCGCCAACCACCGTCCCTGACCCAACCACCGTCCCAACTGCGCTGGTCGGCCCTCCGGTAACGCAGGTGCCGCCCACCACTCGTGCTGCGGTCCCGCTCCAGCCAACCGTTCTGGGTTCCACGGTGTCACTCGCACCGGGTGCTGTGACAACCCTCCCCGTCACCGGATCGCCAACGTCTGGCCGCGTCCTCGTGCTGGCAGCACTCATCATGGCGCTGGGCATCACGCTGGTCACCATGAGCCTCATGGGTCGCCCGACGGCCCGGCGCGCCGGGACGAAGAACTAACCGTCACAAAGAAGCAAAAGCCCTCAGACCTGGTGGGAAACCTTGTCGACCGCTTGGCGGAGGCGGTCCGCAAAATCAGCTCCGTGGGTCAGCGTGCAAAGGTGATCACCGGGCATTTCAACGACGGCAGCCTGCACGGCGTCGGCGAGGGCGTGCTGCTTGAACGGTTTGACCAACCGATCCTTGGTGGTGATGACCATGGCGGCCGGCACGTCCACCCCGGGAGCAAAGCCACGGGCGTCGAAATGCCTGAGGCAGCGCCCCGCTTCCACCAGCGCCCGCGGGTCACTACGGCGTAGCTCGCTGAGAAACCAGTCGCGATGAGGGAGGGGTTCATCGCGCCCAACCAGCCGGGCCCACAGGGCCACGCCAGTCGACGCCAGTCGCGATCGAAAAACGGACTCGCTGAACGGGAGAAAGGCCCAGTCCCAGCGGTCACGCCACGTGGATTGCCATTCGAGCGCAGTGGCCGCCAGCACCAGACCAGCGACATGCTCACGATGTCGTTGCCATACCAACAGGCTGATGGGGCCACCCATTGAGTAGCCAACCGGTACGACCTTGTCGACACCGAGTTCAGCGACCAGCGCCATGGCGTCATCGGCGCAGTCCTCGAGCGAGAACGGCGTCACCGAACGAATGCCGCGGCCATGACCACGATGGTCGACTGCGATGTACGGATACTTCTCACCGAGCTGTTGGTAGGCGGTGAACCACTGGAGATCGGCGCTTGCCGTCCAGCCGTGCAGGAGCAGCAGTGTGGGCGCCCCCGGCTCTCCACCCTGGTGATGGCGGTAAAACATTTCGCCGCGGCCGGGCACCGTACGTACGTATCCGGGCGGCAGCGGAGGAGTCACCTGTCCCAAGGTAGCCGCGAGGTGGCAACCTAGGAGGATGCACCGGCCGGGAACGCTCGCGCGACGATGGCTCTTTGCCCTGCTAAGTGCCCTCATCGCGGTCCTGCTCGGCACGATCGGAACCGCGTCTCCCGCCCACGCCCACGCCGCCGCGCTTGGTACTGAACCGGCGTCGGGCAGCACGGTGGAGTCGAGTCCGCAACGCGTGCTGGTGCGATTCGGATCTCCCGTTGAGATCTCACTTGGCGCGCTTCGACTGGTTGACGAAAAGGGGGCCAACGTCGCCATTGGCGCACCGGAGCATCCCGGCGGTGAAGCAAATGCCGTGGCGGCCAGCGTGTCTCACCTGGCCGACGGCGGCTATGTAGCGGTCTACCAGGTCATTGCCTCCGACGGACATCTGACGCGCGGCGCATTCACCTTCCAGGTCGGACGGGCCAGCGCGCCGGTGCCCACCAGCCTCGTCACCAAATTGTCGACGACAAGCGAACGGGGTGCGCTCCCTGTCGTTACGGCCCTGGCTCGTCTGCTTCTGTACGCCGGGGTCATGGTTGCCGTGGGAGGTCTGTACTTCGTCCGCCACTGCTGGCCGGACGGGGCAGACAACCGTCGGACCCGGCGGATCATCCAAATCGCATCAATCGTGGCAATGGTGGCCTCAGCGGCACTCATCGGGTTGGCCGCCGCGCAGGCGTCAGGCCGGGGAATCTCTGGCTTTACGGACACCACCGGATGGCGAGCCGTTCTTTCGAGCGAGGCGGGCAAGTGGTGGGTGCTCCGCACCGTTGGCACGCTGTTGCTGGTGATCGTCGCTCTGGCTGCGGCCGACATCGCCAAGCGGCTCTGGGGGCTTTCGCTGGCCGCCACGGGGGCAGCGGTTTTCGTCGGCATGGCCAAAGGCGGTCACGGCACCAGCGGACGATGGCCGGTTGTCGGTGTGGCCATGACGCTTGTGCATCTCGCCGCTGCGAGCGCGTGGGTGGGAGGCCTCTCGATCGGGTTGCTGGCGCTCGCCGGCGGACGAGGCATCGACAGTCTGAAACGGTTTTCCAACGTTGCGCTTTTCAGCGTGGTGGGCGTGGTTGGTTCGGGTGTGGTGCAAAGCGCCCGGCAGTTGCGGGGATGGGACGGATGGGACACGGGCTACGGGCACACCCTACGAAGCAAGCTCATCGTGGTCGCCGTGCTCATCGTGATCGGGGGGACGTCGCGCCGACTCACCCGACGCCACACCGATAGCAACGGGCCCATCAAAGTGCGCGACCTCGTCGGACTCGAAGTCGTTTTCGCGACAGGTGTTTTGGCCCTCACCATGTCGCTCATCGCCGCGCCTCCGCCCGCGCCGGCCGCGACGAAACCGTTCGCAACCACGATGGTGGTTGGCAGCCGCACAGCCGACATCATCGTGGAGCCGGCCGCCCAGGGGGTCAACACGGTGCACGTGACGGTTCAGAACAACGACGGCAGCATTAAGAACCCGAGTGCCATCACCATTCGCTTCAGCAACGACGCAGCTGGCATCCCGGCCATTGCGGCGCAACCGACGCAGCGGCTGGCCAATCACGCCAGCTTCGAAAACGTGGTCATCCCCGTCACCGGTGAGTGGAAGCTCGAAGTGTTGGCTACCTACGGCGGCGAGACCGTCCGATTCTCCACACCGGTCAAAATCCGCTGACCGTGCAGTGGTCCTCGTTTTTCGCCGCGTTCGTGCCGGTGTTTCTGGCCGAACTTCCGGACAAGAGCATGGTTGCCACACTCGTGCTGACCGGCACCCATCGGCGGCCACTGGCGGTATGGCTTGGCGTGGCCGGCGCATTCACCATCCACATGTCGGTGGCAACGCTGGCTGGCGGGCTGCTCCACCGGCTGCCCAAGCGTGGGGTTGCGGTCGCGGCGGTCTTGCTGTTCGCAGCCGGGTCGGCAGTGCTGTGGCGAAGCCGGGGTGACAAGGCCCAAGCTGCGCTCGACAATACGGCTCCGACGCGAAGCTTTTTTCGGGTCCTGCTGCTGGCCTTCGGCACTATTCTCGTGGCTGAACTGGGCGACCTCACGCAGCTCACCGTCGCCGGACTAGCGGCCACGCAGCCAAGTCCGTTCCTGGTGTTCCTCGGTGGATTGTCCGCCGTTTGCAGCGTGGCTGCGCTGGCGGTGCTGGTCGGGCGCCGCCTGCTCACCAAGTTGCCGATTCGGTTACTCCACACCGGCGCCGCGGTCGTGTTCGCACTCCTGGCCCTTTGGTCGCTTGACCGGGTGGTACTGGGTTAAGCGCTGCACATCAGGCGCTGCATTTCAGGCAGAGACCGACGAGATCGAGCGTGTGATGCTGCAGGCGGAAACCGGCTCGCTCGGCAATCGACTCGAGCGCCTTGTCGATCGATCGTTCGAGCGACCGAGACACGGTGAAGTCACGCACCACGCCACAGTGCGAGCAGATGAGGTGATGATGATGTTCGGTGAACTCCTCGGCCAGTTCGTAGCGAGCCCATTCATCGGACGTGACGATGCGGCGCACCACGCCGGCGCGCTCCAACACGGCGAGGTTGCGGTAGACCGAACTACTGGCCAGGTCAGGACGTCGCTCAAGGATCTCGGGGATGGTCAGCGGGTCAGGAGTGTCGGCGAACAGCCGGACCAGTTCGCGCCGGTTAGCGGTATAGCGCTGACTGTCGCGCCGCAGACGGGTCGTGGCAATGGTGTCGAGTTCGCTCCCGGCCATATGGACAGGCTACCCACCTTTTGAGAATGACTGAGAAGCACTCTGGTGTTGGTACTCGTTCTGAGAATCAGTATCATTTCGGAATGGTTCGCACCGTTGCTGCCCTCGCCGCCCTGCTTGTCCTCGGCGCGACTGGCTGCAGTCCAGCGACGAAACAAGGAGCAGGTCTCCCAGTCATTGTGGCGACGAGCAGCCAGACCGCCGATTTCGTCCGGTTCATCGGCGGGGATGCCGTGAAGGTCTACAGCGTGGTGAAGCCGGGCGTCGATCCGCATGAGTACGAACCGACGCCCGCAGATCTCACCACGATCCGCACCGCCGCCGTCGTGGTGACCAATGGCGTCGGCTTGGAGCCCTGGTTCGCCAAGGTGAGGGCGGCCAGCCCACCAACCGGCGTCGTCGTGATCGCCAGTGACGGCGTCGTGCTCCGCAGCGGTGATCCGCACGTCTGGCACGACCCGGCCAACGCCAAGATCATGGTGACATCGATCGCGGCAGCCCTCGGTAAGGCCCTGCCCGACAAGAACGCGACCTTCACCGCGAACCTGACGGCGTACATTGCCCAACTTGATCAGCTCGATGCCGACATCACCGCCCAGGTTGCCTCGCTGACCAACCGCAAGTTGGTGACCAACCACGATGCGTTCGGCTACTTCATCGACCGCTACGGGTTCGAGTTCGTCGGCGCGGTCATTCCCAGTTTCGACACGGCCACTGAGTTGTCCACCAAAGATGTGCAGGTGCTGGTGAAGAAGATCCGTGCGCTCGGGGTGAAAGCCATCTTTTCCGAATCGTCACTCCCCCCGAAGACCGCACAGGCCGTCGCGACCGAAGCGGGTGTCAAGGTCATCACCGGGGACGATGCGCTCTACGGTGACAGTCTCGGACCGGCGGGTTCTGATGGTGACACGTATCTGAAGATGATGCGCCACAATGTGCGAACGATCGTGACGGCGTTAGCGTGAAGACATGACCGACGCGCAGCCGCTTTGCATCGATTCGCTGGCCGTCGCCTACGACCGAGACCCTGTGTTGCACGGTGTCTCGTTCGACCTCTCCCCCGGCTCGTCATTGGCGGTCGTCGGTCCGAACGGCGCCGGCAAGTCGACGCTCTTGCGCGCCATTCTCGGCCTGGTGCCGGTCGTACACGGCAGCGTGTCGGTGCTCGGTCTCGACCCGGTTGCGGCTCGCCGACACGTCGCCTATGTACCGCAGGCCGACTCACTTGACCCTGAGTTTCCAATCGATGCCTTCGGGGTGGTGCTGCAGGGTCGCTATCGACAGGTTGGGTGGTTCCGACGACCGGGGCGCTCCGACCGCGCTGCCGCCCATGCCGCGCTGGCCGAGGTCGGTCTGTCCGATCGGGCCAGGTCGCGTTTCGGTACGCTGTCCGGTGGGCAACGCCAACGAGTGCTGCTGGCCCGGGCCATCGCGCAAAACGCTCGGTTGCTGCTACTCGATGAGCCGTTCAACGGGGTGGATGCGACCAGCCAGCAACTGCTGATCGATGTGATGGGTCGCCTTCGCGCGAACGGTGTGGCTATCGTTATCTCCACCCACGACTTGGCCTTTGCTCATCTCGCGTGCAGTGAAGCCTGCCTCATCAACGGGCACATGGTGGGCTTCGGCACGCCTGACGAGGTGCTGAGTTCCGAGCATCTGGCTCATGCCTACGGCCCGGCCGTTCACTCGCTCGACAACGGCACCACCGTGATCGCCGCGCACACCCACTGATGTTGTCCGAGCCGTTCATGCAACGGGCACTCCTCGAGGTGTTGATCCTGGCGGTCGTCTCGGGATGCGTTGGAACGTTGGTGCTCGTGCGCCGTCACGCCTTCGTGGCTGACGCGCTCACCCACACCATGTTCCCTGGCGTCGCTATCGCGTTCTTCGCTGGGCAATCCCTCTTCGTCGGGGCACTGGTTGCGGCAGTGGTCTCCACGGTGTTGCTGACACTGCTCAGCTCCGTGCGACGGGTGGATGACGACTCGGTGCTCGCGCTGTTGGTCGCGACGTTTTTCGCAGCCGGGGTTGTGGTCGTCAGTCGGCGAGCGAGCTTTACTTCTGATCTCACGTCCTTGCTATTCGGACATCTGCTCACCGTTGACCGGTCGACGATTGTGCAGAGTGCGCTGGTCACCGTCGTCGTGGTTGGGGTGCTGGTGTTAATCGGTAAGGAGTTGGTGTTCCGCTCCTTTGACCCGGAAGCCTTCCGAGCCCTCGGCTATCGGCTGTTGTTGCTCGATGCCATGACCGATGCGTTGGTGGCGCTTGTGATTGTGGCCGCGGCGCGCGCCATTGGCACGGCACTGGTCGTCGCGCTGTTGGTGACTCCTGCCGCAACGGCGCGCTTGGTGAGTGATCGCATCCCGATCATCGGTCTGGTGTCGGTTGGCCTGATCGCGGCGTGCGGGGTGGCGGGGCTGTCGCTGAGCTATGTCGCGTCTGTCGATCATGACGTGCGGGTGGAACCAGGTGCGGCGATCACCGTTATCCTTACGCTGGTGTTCGGCGTGTTGGCCACTACGACGTTACTCACACGCCACCGTCGTCGGATCGCGGCATGAGCATCTACGGACGTGCGCTGATTGAGGTGATGGTTGCCGGATTCGCGGCCGGGGTCATTGGTGTGCATATCGTGCTGCGCCGCCTTCAGTTCTTCACAGTCGCCCTCGCGCACGCCACGTTTCCCGGCGTTGTCGTGGCCTACTGGCTGGGCATCTTGCCACTGCTTGGCGCACTCGGTTTCGGCTGGCTCGTGGTTGGCCTACTGGTCGTGCTGACCCGACTCAAGCAGGTGGACGGCTCTTCGCTGGTTGGCGTGTTGTTGGCCGGCAGCTTTGGGTTGGGCGTACTGCTGCAGGGTCTCCAACCTCGTCCCGCGTTGGACCTCACTTCGATCCTCACGGGTCACGTGGTGGCCACCTCAACGGCTGATGTTGCAACATCCATCGTGGTGGCCGTGTTGGTGTTGGCCGTACTCGCCGCGTTGCACAAGGAGTTGGTCTTCGGCGCTTTCGATCCCTTGGCTGCCGAGGCGCAAGGTTATTCGCGCTGGCTTGACCTGCTGCTGCTCCTTGCGGTCGAGGCGGTCATCATCACCACGGTTCCTGCGATGGGCACGATCTTGTCGGTCGCGCTGATGATCGTGCCAGCGATCACCGCGCGCCTCTGGACGGACCGCCTTGGGCTGACGTTTTTGATCGCCGGACTGCTCGGCGCGGGGTCGGGTCTGCTTGGGCTGACGATGTCCGACCGCTTTCACCTTGCCGCCGGTGGCGCCATCGCCCTCACGACCGGGGCGATGTTTGTCTTGAGTTGGCTGCTCGCGCCGTTCGGCCTTCGCCGCCAGATGCAACCGCACGGGATCCAGCTCGGCTCAACGACCTCGTAGTTCCTATCCGGGCGAAACGAGCGGGCTGCCGCTTCAACTCGGCCGGTGACATGCCTGAGCGGCATCGCTGCGTTGCCCGGTTGCGATCGCCGCGGTGGCTGCTGCCGCAACGACCGGCACGACGAGCACGACGGTGACGGGATCGTTCGCAAGGTAGGCCGTGAGCAACAGAGCAGCTGCGAACAGCGGAAGATGGACGGCCGCTGCGAGCACGCGACGACCCTGGGGCGCGAGCTGCGAGGCTGCCACCGACAGCATGGCCGCTGAACCGAGGGCCACGACGACGAACGCGGCCAGCGCCACGAACAGGTTGAACGTGCCAGTAATGATGCAGCCGAGGTCACCGTTGCAGGCATCGGAGGACACAAGGCTGCGAGCGACGCCCCATGCGACCACTGCTGCGACGTAGTCGGCGACGAGGAAGCCTATGGCAACACGGAAGAACGGTTTCACATTGATCAGTATGCGTCCAGCCCGACCGGGCCACTATCGGGCAAATCCCCCACCCGGCGGTGGGGCTTAGCGGTGATCGCCGGTGAAACGGGCGGCTCGCACGCCGCGCTGGGCGAGGTCGGCGAGGAAGGCGGTGGTGTCGATGCGCACATCGCCCAGTGCCACGGTTCCGGGGTGCGTGTTGGGCACGGCCAAGCGGAGGGCTGCCACCGCGGCGACAGCCCCGGCGGCGACAGCCGGACGGTCGATGGCACCGAGCACTTCGGCTTGGCGCTGACCGTCACGTAGGCCGCGGACTTCCACCCGGAGAGCACCAAGCGCTCCCTCGACATGGGGCTTTCGCAGCATCGGCAGGCGCGAGGTGAAACGATCGCGGCGGGTGGCGCTGAGGCGGGCTGAGATCCGGCCAACGTCAGGAAACGCTCGCAGCAGCACGAACGGATCAGGGAGTTCCGCGTTGTAGCAGTCATGCGCGCCGATGGGGTCGGGGAACCAGCCGAGCTCACGTCCCGATCCGCCGGCACGGCTGCGCCAGTCCCCGTCACGCCAGATCTGTGCCGTCGATCGCAGTGCCTTGTGGTGCTGGCGGGCGCACGCCGGTCCACCGGTGCCGTGCTTGTACACGTGCAACTCGTCCACCGACGCGAACGACGAGGCGGCGTGACGGGCCAGCAGGCACGACAGGCCGGGGGCGAAACCGGCACCGACCACCACCGTGACGCCACGTTCCTTGGCCAGGTCGTCAAGCCCCCAAAGACGCCACACGTCGTCGCGGTCATCAGAAACCGACACGACAGAGGTTCCGGCCAGCACGAACCGTTCGGCCAGTGCCACCTGGGGAACGGGCGTGGCCAGCACTACGGCATCGAGGCCGAGTTCCTCGTGCATGGCGCCGACTACCGTCACCGACGCGCCGATGCTGGTAGCCACCCGATCCGATGTTCCGCCGGGATAGTCGGCCAGCAGCACATGCACCCCCGACGTTCCGGCCAGCTGCCGAGCAACTCGGCTGCCGACCGCGCCAGTGCCAACGATGCCGATACGAAGATCGGTCACGGCTTCTGATCGAACGACAACTCTTCCCAGCCACCCTGCTGGGCCGGAGCGCCGCCCTTGCCCCGCACCCGCAGGACCGCCGCGACCAGCCCGGCCACAAGGAAGGCAAGGCCGAGGCGACGCACAGCGAGGAAGACAGATCGTCGTGCCAAGTGGGGCTAACAGGAGTCGGACCTGTGACCTCTGCATTATCAGTGCAGCGCTCTAACCAACTGAGCTATAGCCCCTTCACGCGCCAAGGCGCGCTAGGAAGCTGTCAGGTTATCGCTTGCATCGCTGTCCGCGTCAATCGATTCTGCAACCGGCCCACCGCGCAGTCGTTCGCGCAGGATGACTTCCTCTTCCAACACCGTGACCCGCACGCCGCCGACCAGGTCGGCAATGAGGTTGAACAGCACGGCAAGGGTCACGTGCAGCCCGGTTCCGGCGATGGCCAGGAACAGACCGAGGCCACGGGACGCATTGAACAGCTTCTTGCCGTTAATGGTGAAGGTCTTCAGCCCGAAGAGTTCTTTGATGAAGCCCTGGATGTTGTCGACGGTGCCGGTGGTGTAGGCGAGATGCCAAAGCAGTACGCCGGCGATGAGCAGTACGACATACAGCAGCATGTACAACACGAGTGAGATCTTGAACACGGTCCAGCCATCAATGCGGCGCACCACCCGGGAGACCTTGCGGACACGGGGGCGGCGGCCGAAAATACGACGACGGCCAACCGTCTTGGTCAGCACCCTGGCCGGACGCTCGGGTTCGTCGTTGAACGGCATGGTCGGCGAACTTGGCGCAGGAGTGGCCGGCACCGAACGGGCCTCAACCGCAGGGATTGCCTCCGTCGGTGGCTCAGCGGCCGGTTCAAGCGGCTCAACCCTGGCGGGAATCAGTTCGGTGGGGGAACCGACTGGGGCATCCGAAGGCTCGACTGGCTCAGCTTCACGAGCTACCGGCAGGAGCCCAGGCGGTGGCGTCACCGGGTTCAACACGATGGCCCCGCTGGCCGCCGCCAGGGCCGATGGGTTCGGCATCATGGGCGGTGGCGGTGGAATCGGCCGGGACACGACCTCGACCGAACCCGACGGCGTCAGGTCGTCGGTGGGCCAACCATCAGTGGTCCCGGGCGTTTCGTCGGCGACGGGATCGGACGGGCGTTTCGGGAGTAGGCCAGCCGCTTCCAGCGCCGTCCATGACTGGCCGACGAGTGGATCCTGAGGAGGACGTCGACGAGACAGCGATGGAGCGACGTCGATGTCATCAGACACGGCGGCACCCTTCGGAGTCCGCGAGGATGTCTCCTCGAAGGGATCAAGCGACTTCACGTAGTGCACTGTAGTTGGCCCTGTCCAACGAGTGGCGGTCACTGGTCATCTGGCCTCGATCAGCGTGGCCGCTGCCGTCGCCGTCATCGAGCCAACCTGCACCGTGGCCCGCACCACGTGTCCATCGAAAGTCATTGCAGTCACCGTGGCGTGATTGGCGGCCGCCAAGCGGCGACCGGCCTCGAATCCGCCCGACGCGGCGGCCAGTGCTACGGCGTCCGCAGCGGTTCGGGCACGCGACTGGTCGGCGGCGCGAACGCCCAATTCGGCCAGACCAACCGAAATCACCATCAGCACACTAAGCACCATCACCACCAGCGCCAGTGCGTGACCGTGTTCGTTGTCGAAGTGCATCGATCTCTCCTCCACAGCAATGAGGTGGGGAGGGAGAGCGGATCTCCGAGAAGCCTGTACTTTAGCCGGAAATCGCGGAAGTGGCGATAGCGTGCTCGCCCGTGACAGCTATCGACTTCTTCTTCGACCCTGCCTGCCCATGGACCTGGATCACCGCAGAATGGGTGCGAGAGGTGGCGCCACACCGTGACCTTGATGTCACCTGGAAGACCTACAGCCTGTTCGTGAAGAACGGCGCTGGCATGTCGGACCAGTACCGCATCCCCCTTGAGGCGCAGTGGCCCGGTCTGCGGGTCATAGAGCAGGCCCGCCTCGACTACGGAAATGAGGCCGTGTCGGCCCTGTATCGCTCGTTCGGCACCGCCATTCACTACGACGGCGACAACATGCTGGAAACGCTGGGAGAATGCGTGAAGGCCGCTGGCGTCGATGTGTCGGTGCTGTCAGCCGCCGAGGACGACTCCCTCGATGCCGGTATTCACGCGTCAACCGCCGCCGGGGTGGCGCTGACGGGTGCCGACGTTGGCATACCGATCATCGCGGTGGAAAACCTGCCCATGATCTACTTCGGGCCGGTCATGTCGCCGGCCCCAACGGGTGATGACGCACTGCGCCTCTGGGATGCGTACGTCACATTGGCCTCGATCGACGGTGTGTACGAGATCAAGCGCTCCCGCACCGTTGGCCCAACCTTCGGCCCCCGCCCGAATATCTGACAACGCAAACGCCCGGACCGATGGTCCGGGCGCTTAGACGTTATTCGGCGTCGTCTTCGCCGTCGCTGCTACCGAGGATGGGGGCAACTGATGCCACGACGGTGCCGGTGTCGAGGCTCATAATTCGCACACCGGTGGCGTCGCGGCCTTGCTCGGAGATGTCTCGCACCGGGACACGTAGCGTGACGCCGCCGGAGGAGATGGCGACGATCTCGTCGTCTTCGCCCACCATAAACGCAGCCACCACATAGCCGCGCTGGGCGGTGAGTTTCATACCGATCACACCTTGGCCGCCGCGACCTTGCTGATTGAACTTCGACAGCTGCGTGCGCTTGCCGTAGCCCGAGTCGGTCATGATCAGAATCGAGACGTCATCGCGGGCAACGTCGCATGACACGAGCTCGTCATCGGCCCGAAGTTTCATGCCGCGGACGCCGGCTGCAGCGCGACCCATGGGGCGAACGTCGTCTTCGTTGAAACGGATGTTCATACCCTTGCGACTCACCATGAAGACATCGTCGGAGCCGCTGGTTTCAATGACCTTCACCAGTTCGTCACCGTCGTTCAGGTTGATGGCGATCAGGCCGTCTCGGCGGCTGGAGTCGTAGGCGTGGAACTCGGTCTTCTTGACCGTGCCCTTCTTGGTGGCGAAGAACAGGAAACGATCCGAGTCATACGAGCGGGTATCGATGATGGTCTGGATGTGCTCGTCTGGTTGCAACGGCAACAAGTTGATAATCGGGATGCCCTTGGCGGTACGTTCACGTTCGGGAATCTCATGCGCCTTCAACCGATACACCTTCCCCCGGTTGGAGAAGAACAGCAGGAACGCGTGAGCACTGGAGTAGATGACGTGGCGCACGATGTCGTCTTGCTTCAACGTGCTGCCGGCCTTGCCACGACCGCCGCGGGCCTGGGTGCGGAATGCAGCGCCCTCAACGGTTTTGATGTAGCCGGCCTGAGTCATGACGACGACCAGTTCTTTGTCGTCGATGAGATCCTCGGTAGACATGTCGCCGGGGTCGTGGGTGAGTTTGGCCTTGCGGGGCTCGGCGAACTTGTCCCGGATGGCGGTGAGTTCGGCCGTAATGACCTCACGCTTGCGCGCATCGGACTCAAGGATGGCGTCGAGTTCTTCGATGGTCTTGCGTAGCGTTTCCAGCTCGGTGTCGAGGTCAATGCGAGACAGTCGCGTGAGGCGGGCCAAGGTCATGTCGAGGATCGACTCGGCCTGAATCTCCGAGAACCCGAAGGTGGCCATGAGGCCCTCGCGAGCAGCCTGCTTGTCTTCGCTGGCACGGATGAGTGCGATGACCTCATCAATCACGTTCAGAGCCTTGACTAAACCCTCGATCACGTGGGCACGAGCGGCGGCCTTGCGGCGGCGGAACTGGGAGCGCTTGGTGATGACTTCGATCTGGTGCTCGACGTAATAGTGCAAGCAGTCACGCAGGTTGAGCTGACGTGGCACACCGTCGACCAGGGCCACAATGTTGCAGCTGAAACTGGTTTGCATCGGCGTGTACTTGTAGAGGTTGTTCAAGATGACGCTGGCGTTGGCGTCCCGCTTGAGCGAGATGACGAGCCGGGTGAAGTCTTCGGCTGATTCGTCGTTGATGTCGCGAATGCCTTCGAGTTCTTTCGAGTCGGCCAGTTCCTTTACGCGGCTGGCGATCGACGAGCACGACGTCTGGTACGGCAGTTCGGTGACCACGATCTGCAGACCGCCCTTGGCTGTTTCTTCAATGCCGGCCGCGGCGCGCATCTTCACCGAACCCTTGCCGGTGCGGTAGGCCTCCATGATGCCGGCGCGCCCGAGAATGAAACCGCCGGTAGGGAAGTCTGGGCCCTTTACGAACTCCATGAGGTCATCGGGGGTGGCGTCGGGGTGCGCAATGAGGTGGATGGTGGCGTCGCAGATTTCACCGAGGTTGTGCGGCGGAATGTTGGTGGCCATGCCGACCGCGATGCCCTGCACGCCGTTCACCAAAAGGTTCGGGAAACGGGCCGGCAAGACCTTTGGTTCTTCGAGGGTGCCGTCGTAGTTGGCCTGCATTTCGACGGTCTCTTCATCGATACCGTCGAGCAGCGCCATGGCCAACGGGCTGAGCCGACACTCGGTGTATCGGCTGGCCGCAGCACCGAAATCGGGAGAGCCGTAGTTGCCGTGGAAATCAACGAGGGGATGTCGCAGCGAGAAGGGTTGCGCCATGCGCACAAGCGCGTCGTAGATGGAAGAGTCACCGTGCGGGTGATATTTCGCGGAGGTGTCACCGCTGACACGGGCGCACTTCACGAACGGACGGTCGGGACGGAAGTTCTGCTGCTCCATGTCCCACAAGATGCGGCGGTGCACCGGCTTCAAACCGTCACGCACGTCGGGGAGAGCGCGCGACACGATGACCGACATGGCGTATTCGAGGAACGAGCGCTCCATCTCATCTTGAATCTCAATCGGTTCGATACTGCCCGTCGTCGGTTCGTCCGGCGTCGGCGTCGTGGTATTGCTCACAGATTTTCCCTAGTTCTCAGATGTCGAGGAAACGGACGTCTTTGGCGTTCGTTGTGATGAAGTTCTTGCGCTGTTCGACGTCGTCACCCATGAGCACGCTGGTGACCTCATCGGCGAGCGCGGCTTGCTCGACAGTGACCTGCAGCAAGGTGCGGCGTGAGGCTTGCATGGTGGTCTCTTTGAGTTCCTGCCAGTCCATTTCGCCGAGGCCCTTCAGGCGCTGGAACTCCTTCTTATGGTTCGGGTGCTTCTCCAAAAACGCGGTCTTGGCGATGTCGTCTTTCAGGTAGATCTTCTCTTTGCCGATCTCGGTGGAGTACAGCGGCGGCTGGGCGATGTAGCAGTAGCCCTGTTCCACCAGTGGCTTCATCTGGCGGAAGAAGAACGTCATCAGCAACGTGCGGATGTGGCTGCCGTCAACGTCGGCGTCGCACAGCGCAATGACCTTGTGATAGCGGGCCTTGGAAATGTCGAACTCCTCGCCGACTCCCCCGCCGATAGCCGAGATGAGAGCCAGCACTTCGGTGTTCTTCAACATCTTGTCGAGCCGGGCCCGTTCGACGTTCAAAATTTTTCCGCGAATAGGCAGGATCGCCTGGGTGAGCGGGTTACGCGCCGACACCGCTGAGCCACCGGCGGAGTCACCCTCGACGATGAACAGTTCACTCTCTCGTGGATCTCGTGAGTTGCAGTCCTTCAGCTTGTCGGGCATACCGGCGCCTTCGAGCGACGACTTGCGGCGAATGGCGTTGCGCGCCTCTTTTGCGGCCAGGCGAGCGCGGGCGGCGGCAATGCCTTTCTTGACGATGGCCGCTGCTTCGGCCGGGTTCTCTTCCAACCACTCGGCGAACTTCTCGTTGACCGCCTTCTGCACCATGGAGCGTGCCGGAACGTTCCCGAGCTTGCCCTTGGTCTGGCCCTCGAACTGCGGTTCGCGGAGTTTGACGGCCACGATGGCCGTAAGGCCCTCGCGAATGTCCTCGCCGAGCAGGTTTTCGTCCTTTTCCTTCAGCAGGTTGCGGCCCTTGGCGTACTTGTTGATGAGGGCGGTAAGGGCGGTTTTGAAACCCTCGATGTGCATGCCCCCTTCGGTGGTGGAAATGCCGTTGGCGTACCCGAAGATGCCTTCGTAGTAGCCGGTGTTCCACTGCATGGCGACTTCGACAGCCATGTCGTCTTCCTGGGCCTCAATCTGGGCTACCTTGCGGAACAGCGCTTCTTTCGATGAGTTCAGGTGGCGCACATAGTCGGCAATGCCGTTGGGGTACTGGTAGGTCTGGGTTTGTTCGTGACCGGGGCGCTCGTCCACGAGCGTGATCTGCAGGCCTTTGTTGAGGAACGCCATGATCTGCAGACGTTCGAGTACCGTGCGGGAAAGGAACTCAGTACCTTCGACGGTGAAAATAGTGGTGTCGGGCCAGAAGGTGATGGAGGTTCCGTGGCGGCCGGCCGGGGCCTTGCCCTCGACTTCAAGGCCACCGACCGGCAGACCGCCGCCCTTGTACTCCTGGACGTAGTGATTGCCGTTCTTGTCGACCTCAAGGATCAGACGTTCGGACAGCGCGTTGACCACCGAAACACCCACTCCGTGCAGACCACCCGAAACTTTGTAGCCGTCGCCGCCGCCGAACTTGCCGCCGGCGCCAAGCACGGTGAGCACCACTTCGGCCGCGCTCTTGCCCTTATGTTGACCCGACGGATACGGGTCGACCGGGATGCCTCGGCCGTTGTCTTCGACCCGGCAACCGCCGTCGGCCAGGAGAACCACCTTGATGGCGTCGCAAAAGCCGGCCATTGCTTCGTCGACCGAGTTATCGACCACTTCCCAGATCAGATGGTGCAAGCCGTTGAGGCCGGTGGAGCCGATGTACATACCGGGGCGTTTACGGACGTGGGCCAGGCCTTCGAGCACCTGAATGTCTTTCGCGCTGTAGTTCGCGCTGCCGCTGGTGTTGTTGACGCTGGCATCGCTGCTCGCGCTGGTCTGGATGTTTTCGGTGTCGCTGTCGTTCGTCGCCGTCACGGCGCGTCTCCGTCTGTTTGGTGCTGCGTCGGGGAGGCGGCGCCAAGGATGCCCCTCGACCGACCCGCGATTTCTATACGACAGTCTACCAGGAGGGGTGTTACAACGTTCGTTTTTGCCCCTCAGCTATTCCCCTCCGCAAACGCCTTTTGCGCCCATCGTCGGGCCTCGTGAGCAGCACTGGAAAGAAATCCACGCTCGGAAGGCGCAGGAGGAGCACCGATTACCGCTCGAACCACCAGCGTCAGCCGTTAGCGCCGGGCGACGCGGACTTCGATGGCGTGGAGGTCGGCGCCGCCAAGGTGGGGGCGGAGGCGGTCCAGGAGGTCTTGTTCGAGGTAGCGGAGTTGGGTGGCCCAGCCGGGTTGATCGACTTCGACCAAAAGGCGGCCGTTGTCGAGCAGGACCGGTTTCGCGTGGGCGGAGATGGCAACGCCCACGGCTTCTTCCCAGTGCCCAAACACGCCGGCCACCGCTGAGGCGCCATCGCCTTTCAACGAGCGGATGACGGCGTCGAGGCTCTCCGAGAGCGGTGTTGCATCGTCGCTCATGCGACTGCCCCGTCGACGATGCGCATGACCTTGTCCGGCGCGGCCCCTTCGGGCAGCACCGAGGCAGTAGTAATCACAACCTGGCCGCTCGGAAGGTTGGCCAACAGGGCCCGACTGCGGTCGGGATCGAGTTCACTGAAGACATCGTCGAGCACCAGCACCGGAGCTTCATTGTGATGTTCGGTCACCAACTGATGGGCCGCCAACCGAAGGGCCAACGCCATGGTGCGTTGCTCACCCTGGCTTGCATGGGTGCGGGTGGCCAAGCCGTTGAGCATGACATCGAGATCGTCACGATGGGGTCCGACGGTAGTGGACATGCGACGCACATCGTCGGCACGACTGGCGACGAGAGCTGTTGTGAGGCCGTCCGCCAACCAGGCTGGCGCGTACGACATGGCCACCGGTTGGACCTCGCCGGCCAAGGCTGCGTAGGCCTTGGCCGCGAGTGGTTCAAGTTGCACAACCAATGCGGCGCGTTCGCGGCCAAGCGTGTCGGCAATTTCAGCCAGCTTGGCGTCCCACACATCGAGCGTAAACGCCATGTCGGTCGACAGGCGACCGCCGGCTTGCTTCAACAGACTGGCCCGTTGTTTCAAGACGCGATCGAGGTCACTTCGCAATCGGTCATGGCGAGCCGACAATGCGACAAGGGTGTCGTCAAGGTAGCCACGACGCTCCGACGGGCCGCCTTTCACCATCACCAGATCGTCGGGCGAAAACACACTTACGCGCAGCACACCGAGCAGATCGCGGGTGCGGGCAAGGCGCTGTCGATTCACTTGTACCCGGCCGCGCCCCGACGTGACGATCTGCGCTTCGATCAACATTTCGCGACCGTCGTCGTGCACCACTGTTGCCCGCACGAAGGCTTCAGTCGCACCGGTGCGCACCAACGCGTCACTCGGCGCTCCTCGGAACGATGAAAGATTGGACAGGTACGACAATGCCTCGGCGATATTGGTTTTGCCTTGCCCGTTCGCACCCACAATGGCTGTACAACCGGCCGCAAACTCCAGGTCAGCCTGGACGTAGTTACGGAAGTCGGTCAGCGCGAGGGTACGAACGAGCACGATCGCTACGGAACGCGGACCGGCATCAGGAGATAAAGGAACGCGCTGGCGTCGGAACCCTTCACGACCGCAGGCTTCAGTGCGTCGAGCGTTTCGAGAACAACATCCTCACCGCCGACCGCGTCGATGCCGTCGGACAGGTAGTCGGGGTTGAAAGCCACGGTCATGTCACTACCGTCGAATGAAGCGTCCATCGACTCGGTGGCCTGACCAACGTCTTGCGTCGTGGCTGCAAGATCAAGACGATCAGCCGTGAACGACATGCGAATCGGCGTGGCATCACGAGCCAGCAACTTCACGCGTTTGATCGCGGCGAGCAACGCCTCACGATTCACGGTGAGGCGATTGGGGTGGGTATTCGGGATGAGTTGGCGGTAATTCGGAAACTCGCCCTCGATCAACCGGGTGGTCAAACGCACGCCACCGGCTTCGAAGGTGGCATCGCGATCACCAAGTCTCAGAGTCACCTGGTCACTACCGCCGACAACCCGAGCGAACTCATGCAGCGCACGAGACGGCACGAGCACTTTCTGATCGACGCCGAGCACCGCGGCGTCGGGAAGGTCACGCACGGCCAAGCGATAGGAGTCGGTGGCAACCAGTCGCAGGCCGCCGGCTTCGGCTGCGAGTAGCACGCCTGTCAGCAGCGGGCGACTTTCGTCCTTGCTGGCAGCGCGCACCACCTGCTTGACGGCTTCAGCGAGCGCGGCTGCGGGAAGTTGCACCGCGTTCTCGGCTGGCGCAGCCAAACGGGGGAAGTCGTCGACGGCCATGGTCCGCACACCGAACGCAGATCGGCCCGCGCTTATGCGGGCTTCCTCGGTGGTGGCATCAAACCCGACCGCGCCAGCGGGAAGCGAGCGCACGATGTCACCGGCGAGACGAGCAGGAACGACACACGATCCACTGGTCTCCCCCGCCACCGTCAGCACGACTTGGATGGTGAGTTCCAAATCAGTGCCGGTGACGGTGAGCTGGTCACCATCGAGGTCTAAACGCACGCCCGACAAAACGGGAAGGGCGCCGGTACGGCCGGTAGCGGCTCGTCCGGCAGTACCTAGTGCTTCAGCAAGTACATCTCGTTCGCAACGGAACTTCACGACCGTCTCATCCTTTACTTGTCGGGTCCCGAGGCCCAGCCCCGTTTCGCAACATTGGTTGTCTATCTATCTAATAATGGTAATAAGACCTGTGGATTGGGGATGACATGGTGTTTGCCCTGCTCACTGCCCGTTTGGCTGTGCACACGGTCATCCCCAATCCCCACACCTTTCAGATCTGCAACGGTGGGTCGGTGGACAAACCGTAGTTGTCCACGGGCTCGTCCCCAATCCCCCACAACCTTGTACACATCGTTATGCAGGTCCTTTGATGACTTGGATGAGGTCGGTCACTTGGTCGTAGACCTGGTGACGTTCTTTCATCAGTTTCTGCACTTTATCGACGGCATGAATCACCGTCGTGTGATCGCGACCGCCGAAGTGACGGGCAATGGCAGGGAAGGACAGGTCGGTGAGCTCGCGGAAGACGTACATGCCGATCTGCCGGGCGATCACCAGTGGGCGCTGACGGCTCTTACCGCATAACGCCTCGATTGAGAACCCGAAGAATTTGGCAATCGTTTCGAGCATGGCTTCCGGTGTCATGGCCCGTGGTTGGTGACCGGCGACAATGTCACCCAGGAGGCGCTCGGCCAGGTTCACCGAGATCGCAACCCGGTTGAGACTGGCATATGCAGTGACGCGGATGAGGGCGCCTTCGAGTTCGCGGATGTTGTTGGTGATGTGGGTGGCGATGAACTCGAGTACGTCGGGCGCGACCGGGGCGGCATCCTGCTCGGCCTTGTTGCGCAAGATGGCGAGGCGGGTTTCAAGGTCGGGCGCCTGAATATCGGTGATGAGCCCCCACTTGAATCGGCCGCGCAACCGATCCTCAAGCGTTGGAATGGCGTCGGGCACCCGGTCAGACGAAATGACGATCTGCTTGTTGGCTCCGTGCAGAGAGTTGAAGGTGTGGAAGAACTCCTCCTGGAGACCCTCTTTGCCTTCCATGAACTGGATGTCGTCGATCAGCAGGACATCGACATCGCGGTAGCGACGCTTGAAGTCGGCGGTGGAGTTGGTGCGGATGGCGTCGACGTACTCGTTGAGGAACGTTTCGGTGGATACGTACAGAACCTGGTGATGTACGTAGTTCTGATTGACGTAGTGGCCTATGGCGTGAAGAAGGTGGGTTTTGCCCAGCCCAGCGGCCCCGTAGATGAACAACGGGTTGTAGCTGCGAGCCGGTGTTTCGGCCACCCGCAAGGCTGCGGCCAGGGCGAACTGGTTACTCGCGCCCTTTACGAACGTTTCGAACGTGTAGCGAGGATTCAAACCGGCAGCCTGGTTACGGCCGGTATCCACCACCTGGGTCGATGCGCCCTCAGCCACGACATGGGTGTCGTGGCTTGCGACCGACGCGCTGCGATCCGCAGTAACAAGGAAGCGGAGGTCTATGTCGTCAGCCCCCGCCTCAGCGAGCGCATCGCGCACGAGGGCCAGGTAGCGGCTTTCGATACGGTCACGGACATGGGCGCTGGGTACGGCCACGACGAGAACGTCGTCGTCGAAACCAATGGCGCGCACGTCCTGGAACGTGGAGAGCCAGACTGCCTCGGATACCTGCTCGCGCAAATGCACGCTCGCCGCTGTCCACAGGTCTTCGACCTCACTCACCAGGCACGCTGCACATTTTGCTCGATCCCATCCACACGTACATCCACATGTTGTGGATAACTTGACTCGGAGCACGGCGCTCCGTGCTCGTTTGCGGAAGCCGAACCGTAGCAGTTTCCCTGTGGATATCGCGCAAAAAGCCGCTCCAGTTGTGATTCGCGTTGCGCGCGGCCTAGCCTTTCTCCGTTTCCCTCGGAGACGTCTTTCGGCGTGTCGCTGGGTAATCAACTTGTTGTGCAGGCGCGCCAGCCCAAACGCGGGCGGGCTCGTCGCCGCACCTGCATCGAGGAGGCACGGATGAAACGAACTTTTCAACCAAACAATCGCAAGCGATCGAAGAAACACGGGTTCCGTCACCGGATGTCCACCCGCGCCGGCCGGGCCATCTTGAAGGCCCGTCGGGCTAAGGGTCGTCTCCGGCTGTCGGCCTGATCTGGTCAATTCAGGATCGCCGTGCGTTCGCCCAGCTGTCCACCACCACATCAAAGGCACGCGTCGGACCCATTTGGGTGCGTTGGGTGGCCGACCCGTCACAAATACCACCCAGAGTGGCATTTGCGATCGGCGTGGCGGTAGGCCCGGCTGTGGTGCGCAATCGGCTTCGCCGTCGGCTTCGTGCGATTCTGCGTGACGCCGACCTCCCAGGTGGGCTCTACCTGTTTGGGGCAACGCCAGCCGCGGCGGCGCTCAGCTTTCCCGAGTTGTATAGCACCATTTCCAAGATATCGATGCGCATTGGCGGGCCGACCGCATGACAAATGCACTGGTGGCGCTGGTGCGCTGGTACCAAAAGGCGCGAGACGGTCGCCCCTCCCCTTGTCGCTTCACGCCGTCATGTTCGAGTTACACCATTGAAGCCCTGCAGACCCGTGGTGCGGTCCTAGGACTCGTGCTTGCGGCTCGTCGTCTCAGCCGGTGCCGTCCGCTTGGAGGACGTGGCTGGGATCCTGTTCCCCCGAAGAAAGCAACGCCATGATCGCAACTTCCTTTATCGACAAAGTCCTCGCCCCGTTCATCAATGTCGTCGCCAAGATTTTGGCGGCGGTGTACGGCGTGACCCACAACTATGCGCTGTCTATCGCTCTTGTGACGCTCGTAATGATGTTGGTGCTCCTGCCACTGACGCTGAAGAGCACGAAGTCGATGCTCGAGATGCAAAAGGTCCAGCCGCTGATCAAACAGATCCAGCAGGACTTCAAGAACGACGTCGCCGGTCGCAACGAAGCCATGATGGCGCTCTACAAGGAGCACAAAATCAACCCGGCCGGCGGCTGCCTGCCGATGCTCCTCCAGATGCCGTTCTTCATGACCATGTGGCGGGTGCTGTTTGGTCTCACCCGACCATGCGCCGCCAACGGCCTCAACGGCGCCGAGAAGTGTGAACCGGGCACCTTCCTGCCCAAGTACCTGGACCACGCGTCGGAGCTCTACAAGTCTCTCCTCCACAAGAAGCAGATGCTTTCTGTGGGTCTCGATCTTTCTGAGAAGGCCTACCGCATCATTCAGCAGAACGTCGTGCGCGGCCTCCCCTACCTCGCCCTTGTGATCATTGTTGGTTTGCTGAGCTACTTCCAGCAGCGTCAGATGACGGCTCGTCAGAGCAGCGCTTCGGTCAATCCGCAACAGCAGATGATCATGAACCTGATGCCGATTTTCTTCGGGTTCATCTCGCTGACGTTTGCTTCGGGTCTCATCATCTACTTCCTTGTCCAGAACATCTTCCGCATCGCCCAGAACGCCTATATCACACGCAAGTTCTACGGCGACACCGATGACGCCGGTGAACCGGAGGCCCCCGAGGCGCTGCGCAAACCGAAGCCGAAGGGTCCACAGGCTGTGATCGACACCTCCGAGACCACCCCTGCGCGACCGAAGCCGAAGGTGAACAACGCGACGCCGCCGAAAGCGATGACGCCGCCGAAGGCCAAGCCTACACCGGTAACGAAGCAGAAACCGGCCGCATCAACACCCGGCGCTCGCCCCAAGCCGCCGGTGAAGGACCAAGGATCTCGCCCGGCGCGCCCGCTGCCGAAAAAGAAGTAACTCCACCAACGAAAGAGATTTGCTCATGGAATGGGTAGAAACCACCGGCCGCACTATCGATGAGGCCAAGGGCCTCGCACTCGATCAACTCGGCGTCGCGGAAGATGAAGCCGAATTCGAGATTCTGGACGAACCGAAGGCTGGTCTGTTCGGTCGTATGCGTGGCGAGGCCCGTGTTCGGGGCCGGGTACGCCCCGTACAGCCTCGGCAGAAGGCTGAACGCCGCGAACGCCGCCCAAAGGGTGCCAAAGAGGAGGCGCCGGCAACGGACGCCGTCGCCGTAGCACCCAGCTCGACCAAAACTTCCCGCGCCCCCCGCGCCCCAAAAGCCCCGAAGGAACCCGCCATGAACGGTAGCGCCCCCACCAATGGGTCTGAAGCCGACTCAGCCGCGGCGTTCCTGTCCGGATTGGCGACAGCCTTCGGATATGACAGCACCACCGAAACCGTCAACGGTGAAGGCGGTGACGTCGAGGTTCGTCTGCAGGGTGCAGAACTCGGACCACTGATCGGGCCCCGTGGGCAGACCCTGCAGGCGGTGCAGGAACTCACTCGTTTGGTGGCGCAGCCCTACGGCCGTGAGCGCCAGGGCCGTTTGCACGTCGATATCGGCGGCTACCGCGAGCGTCGCCGCGAAGCATTGGCTCGTTTCACGACCCAAGTTGCCGACGAAGTCCGAACGACTGGACAGAGTCGAATGCTGGAACCGATGAGTGCCCCGGATCGCAAGGTCGTCCATGACACAGCCGCCACCATCGATGGCGTCACCAGCCGATCCGAGGGTGAGGATCCCCAGCGTCGGGTCGTGCTCGATCCCGACAATGGCTGACGACAACCTCCTGATCGAGGTCTTGCAGGAAAGCCACCGGTTTGGTGCGCTGGGCGAGACTCCCGAGGTTGCGATAGCGCATTCGGAACGCTTTTTGGCCGCCCTCGGGGCGGCCAGTTCCGTTTTGGATCTCGGTTCGGGCGGCGGCGTTCCCGGATTGGTGCTGGCCGTACGGAGACCGGACCTTCGGGTGGTGCTCCTGGATCGTCGGACGGCCCGCACCGATCTACTCCGCCGCCTGATCCACCGATTGGGTATCACTGATCGGGTGACGGTCCTGGCTGGTGAAGCTGCGGTATTTGGCAAACAGGATCAGTACAGAGGAGCGTTCGATGCGGTCGTCTGTCGCAGTTTTGGAACACCAGCGGTCACGACACGCATGGCCGGCCCATTTCTGGGTAGTGGTGGTCGGTTGATCGTGAGTGAACCGCCAGACTCCCCCGGACGATGGACGACCGACGAGGTCACTCGAAGCGGATTCGTCGCCTGTAACAGCCTGGACGGTTTGCAGGTCCTGCAACGCTGCTCTCGCTGAGATGTCAAACTGTTCTTTCGAGTTCCACGTGGAACCGATGCAGCAGATGCTGCGTCCTCCCGTCGCCCTGAGGCCAAAATGTCCTCCGAAAAGGCCAAAACTGTCGACGTCTTGTTCCACGTGAAACACGCAGTCGAGGACCGAGAGCGACAATGCTTGACCTTGGTTGCTCACCGCGTCACTATGGGCGGGTTGCCGAAGGTCGTTGGAGTATCGGACCCCACCTTTCCGGCGTAAGGAGTCTCATGTCTTCTCCGCAGGTCCCGTCTGACCATGGCATTGTGGGACCTTTCGTGCATCAAACCCCTGGTGAGCAGCAGCATGAGCGCGTTTCTGGCGTCATGGATGCGTTGCCGGACCAGGGGGCGGCATCCGGTGACGGGAGTTCGCCCGCCGGTCCAGTTGATCCGCAGGCCCCTCAGCCGTTCGGGGCCCCTCAATATGCGTCGGCCCGCCCCGTCCCGCGGGTGCTTGCCGTTGCGAACCAGAAAGGCGGCGTGGGCAAGACCACCACCGCCGTCAATCTTGGCGCCAGCCTTGCGGACCTCGGTTTCCGGACCCTTGTGGTGGACCTGGATCCCCAGGGCAACGCCAGTACAGGCCTTGGTATCAACGCCCGCGATGTTGCCAGCTCCATCTACGACGTCCTGCTCAACGACGCGTCGATGGAGGACACCATCGAGCCCACATCATTGAAGAATTTGTTCGTCGCCCCAGCAAATCTTGATTTGGCTGGTGCCGAGATCGAACTGGTTGCCGCTTTCAGTCGCGAAATGAGACTCAAGCGGGCCATCGATTCGGTTCAAGCCGACTACGACTTTGTGCTCATTGACTGTCCGCCGTCGTTGGGCCTGCTAACGATCAATGCCTTTGCTGCGGCCAGCGAAGTGCTGGTACCGATTCAGTGCGAGTACTACGCATTGGAAGGTCTGGGGCAGCTCATTCGGAACGTTGAATTGGTGCGCAAGAGTCTGAACCCCACTCTTGAGCTCACCACCCTCATCTTGACCATGTATGACGCCCGGACGAAGCTGGCGGACCAGGTGGTGGACGAGGTGCAGGCCCACTTTGGGAACAAGGTGTGTCGTCAGATTGTGCCTCGCAACGTTCGACTGTCGGAGGCCCCATCGTTTGGGCAACCCATCATTGTGTTTGACCCCCTTTCGCGGGGCGCACAGGCGTATCAGGCACTAGCACTGGAGGTAAGCGGTGGAACAGCGGCGTAGCGGTTTAGGCAAGGGTTTGGCGGCGCTGCTGCCAACCGAGAATGTCGGAACGGTGGGGGAGTCACCCACAACCGGGGCCTATCTCCGCGAAGTGCCCGTGGGGAACATCTCGCCCAACCCGAACCAGCCTCGCGGCCGTTTCGATGAAGAAGGCTTGGTGGAGCTTGCCCACTCCATTCGTGAGCTAGGTGTTCTGCAGCCGATCCTTGTCCGTCCTATGTCGGACGGTCAGTTCCAGCTCATTGCCGGTGAACGCCGATGGCGTGCGGCGAAACGTTGCGGTCTCGACAGCATTCCGTGTGTTGTGCGTACCACCGACGACGTTGCCTCGGTGGAGCAGGCGCTGGTGGAGAACCTGCACCGCCAGGACCTCACCGCGCTGGAGGAAGCAGCGGCTTACTTGCAACTCATCGAGGAGTTCCGTCTTACCCACGAGGAACTCGCGAGAAAGGTAGCCAAAAGTCGGGCTGCTATTTCGAACACGCTACGTCTGCTGCAACTGCCCGCGTCCATTCAGCACCTGCTATCAGACGGACGGATCAGTGCGGGGCACGCCCGTGCGCTGCTCGGGACGCCGGACCGATCGTTCCAGGAGGCCCTGGCCCACCGGATCGTCGAGGAGGGCTTGTCGGTTCGCTCGGTCGAAGAACTCATCCGCCGTCCTCAACAACCGGTTGAGGCAGCACCGTCAGAGCACCACTCGCGGGCCCACGACGGTCCGACCCGCCATTTGCGACCGCCGGGGCTTTTGGAGCTGGAGGAACTGTTGAGCGAGCATCTCGACACGCGCGTGAGTGTTTCGATGGGTGGAAAGCGCGGAAAGATGGTCATTGAGTTCGCCACGCTGGAAGACCTCGAGCGCATCTACAGAGTTATGACCGAACCACAGGCCTCCGATGGGGCCCAACGCTCAGGTTGAGCGTCCTCACAGGCTGTGGATATCGCTGTTGACAAACTCTCAGTCGAGGGTTTGGAGCAGCCACGAACACAGGCCCATGGCCAGCGCGGACGCCGCACTGGGCACCATACGCTGGTCGAGCTCGTCAAGCTGGTACACCACGGCGGGCATGCGGGTCTCGCGCAGGATGGGGAGCCGCATGCCGCGTCGGTCTCCACACGTCAGCATGGGGGCCTCGCGGAGCGCCGTCTGCACCCGTTCGGCCAGGTTGCGACCCCGGATCGACTCGAAGCCCTCTGTGGCGTAGTAGGAGATCATGGGGGGAGTGCCGCCGGTGAGGCCGAGATAGGCGACGGCACCGAAGCGGTTGGCCTCGCGGGCCTGCTCGGAGGCATCGGGGAGGTCGAGGGTGAGCACTTCGGCGCCGGTTTGGCGTAGCGTGCGGCTGACGGCCCGGGCGAGCTGGTGGAACGAGCCGAGGTTGCCTATGGCAAGACGGTTCCCATCGAGCGATGTAAATCCTGCGCTCCGGGAGGCTTCGTCCTCGCGGATCTCGGTGATGGAAGGGCCGTCATGGCGCTTTGCCGACAGACGGCGCAGGGCTCGATACGTAGAGTGGCCGCAAATGCCATCCATGGGCGTAAGTCCGACATTGAGTTGGAAGTCTTTGACGGCTTGAGCTGTCTCGTTCCCGAAAATGCCGTCGACCCGACCAGCATCAAAGCCGAGCTGGCCGAGCCGCCGCTGGAGGTCGGCCACGTCGTCGCCCCGAAGATTCGGGGCGCGCAAGTAGAGGTGCCGGTCACCGAGGCGCCAACTGGCTTCCACCAGCACGGTCCAGGTCATGTCATCACAGATGCCATGGGATATGAGCCCCCGCGCCTGTTGGAAGGCGCAGACCGCTGCCTGGGTCGACACGCCATACACGCCTGGATCAGTTCCTGCTGGTTGAAATCCGGCGGCGCCGAGCCTTCGCTGAAGGTCTCGGACGGCCTCGCCGGTCGTGCCAGGGATCAGTGGGAGGTGCCCAAGAATTCCGAAAGCTCCTGCAGCATTTGGCCCTTGCCCTTGGCCCCGACCATTCGCTTGGCCAAGGTGCCGTTCTGGAACACCAAAAGCGTAGGAATGCTTTGGACTCCGAAGCGCATGCCCATCTCGGGGTTCTCATCAACGTTGAGCTTGGCGACGGTGATGCTGTCGGCGTGCTCTGCGGCAATTTCACCCAGGATGGGGGCGATCATTTTGCAGGGTCCACACCAGTCGGCCCAGAAGTCGACAATGATCGGCTTGTCCGAAGCCTGAATGGTTTCGTCGAACGTTGCGTCGGTGAGGTTTACAATTCCTGCGGCCACGATGGGGTCCTTTCGAGATGGAGTCACAGCGTACCGGCGGAATGCCTCAGTGATGCGCTTCTAACCAACGTTCGGCGTCGATGGCGGCCATGCAGCCCGAACCGGCAGCAGTGATGGCTTGGCGGTAAGTGTGATCCTGCACATCGCCGCAGGCGAACACACCATCGATGTTGGTGTAGGTGGAACCGGGCCGCGTGATGAGGTAGCCGCTGTCTTCCATATCGAGAATGCCGCTGAAAAGGCCGGTGTTCGGCACATGGCCAATAGCAATGAAAATGCCGGTGATGTCGAGGTTGGACTGCTCTCCGGTCTTGGTGTTCTGCACCACAGCGCCCTCAAGCTTGTCCTGGCCTTTGAGGTCGACCACCTGATGGTTCCACAGGAACTTCATCTTCGGATTGGCCATGGCGCGGTCCTGCATGATCTTTGAGGCCCGCAGCACATCTCGGCGCACCACGAGGGTGACGGTACTGGCGAACTTGGTGAGGAAAATGGCCTCCTCGAGCGCTGAATCGCCGCCACCGACGACGGCGATATCTTGGCCACGAAAGAAGAACCCGTCACACGTGGCGCAGGTAGATAAACCGTGCCCAAGCAGGCGCGATTCGGCTTCAAGGCCGAGCATCAGCGATTGCGCGCCGGTCGCTATGATGACGGCATCGGCGGTGTAGACCTCGTCATGGGTGTGGACGACGAAGGGGCGTTGGCCGGTTTCGATCTTGGTGACCTTGGTGGTGACGTAGGTGGCACCGAAGCGGGCGGCCTGCTCGCGGAATTTCATCATGAGTTCAGGGCCCATGATGCCATCGGGGAAGCCCGGGAAATTCTCGACTTCAGTGGTGAGCATAAGCTGCCCGCCCGGCTGATCGGATGTGGACGACGGCTCGCCTTCGATGACCAGCGGTGCCAGATTGGCGCGGGCCGTGTAGATGGCCGCAGTGAGGCCGGCCGGACCCGAACCGATGATGAGAACGTGATGGTGCGACATGGTCAGACAGCTTCCTTCGTGTGCCGCATGCGGAGCAACACGAGCCCGATGATGAGAAACAGCAGGCCCGTGATGCCATGCGCGATCCAGACCCGGTGACCCGTGGCGACCACGACCAGCCGGACCGCCATGACGGCCAGCAGAGCAAGCGCGAACAGGGCGATGATGGCGGCCATCAGGCCGAACACGACGGTGCGCATAACTTTGATCACGCGATTGGTTGCGGTATCACGAACGAGGCCTACGCCCTGCTCCAACTTGGCCGTGAGCGCGGTGATCCAGTCGTCGGTGGTTGACTCGTCAGGCATATGCCCCACCTTACCGGTGCTGACAACCCCGCTCAGCTTTGGGCCAAATCCTTTATCGGGATGTTCGCAACGGGAGTGCAACCGTTCACTGCGAGCACGACCAGAGTCTGGTTGATCTGGTCGATGAAGACGATGGCCGGCTGACCGTTCCAGAGAATTTGCACCGACAGGCGTGGCACCCCGCGCGGGTCGGGGCAGACCAGCGTGGTTTGGGCGGACGGGTTGGCTGCGGACGCGACCACGAGGTCTTTCAACTCTTGCAACGTGAGCAACGGCAGCGGCGCACCGGCCGCGGTTGTTGGTGCACCCGTGGCAGGAGCCGAAGTGCTGCTGGCATTGGAAGCCGCCGGAGCTGCAGTCGTGGCACTTGAGATCGCGGCGGTGGTTGCTGCCGCGACGGTGGTTGCTGCTGCCGCAGTTGTGGCAGCCGGCGCGGCAGTGGTTGCCGCTGCTGCTGTCGTCGCGGCGGTTCTTGCTGGCAAGGCAGCCGGTGCTGCGGTCGTGGCTGGCGCAACGGCCCCCACAGGTGGCCCGGCATTGAAGTCTGTCGATAGATCCTGCGTCACGTTCGTCACCTCCGGTGCGCTGACTGCCGCCCCGGATGTCTTTTGAGTGTCGCCACGCGAGCCCGCGCGCACGGCGAAGCCGATACCCATCACCGTAAGGAGCGCCGCCGCCAGCAGCATCGGAGCCTTCCAGAACGCAGTGCGCCGCCTGTACCGGCCTGAGATCGACGTGACTGGTGCAAGGGGCGGTTCCAGCTCGCCACCTAATCGTCCGCTGCCGACGACCCCTCCGACGACGCCATCGTCGACCGTGCCTGCGATTGCAGCGGTGATCATGGCGTCGCGATCGATGCCAGCGGGAGGCTGGGCCGCCACGGACGATTGCATCGAACGGAGGTCGGCGACGAGCCCCATCAATGCCGGCGATGCCTCCACGTGGGCGCGTTCAGCGGACGTGAGCTCGTTGTCGAGGTACGCGCTGGCCAACTCCCAGTCGGCATCGTCAAAAGCAAGGAACTCGTTCATGATCCGTCCGTCTGACGTTCGGGTGGCGGTAGCTGGTTCCCGTGGCGTGTGTCACCCTGGCCTGAAACGTCACCAGAACTGTCGCCAAGCGCGCGCGCCAGCGCCATACGGCCGCGAGCGATACGCGACCGCACGGTGCCAGGGGGAATCCCGAGAACGGCGGCGATTTCGGCGTAGTCCAAGTCTCCAACATCGCGCAGCACGACTGGCACCCGAAATTCCTCGGGCAGTGCGGCGAGGGCGGCGTCCAGCCGGAGACGATCGGCGAGCGTGTCATCTGCGGCCGGACCGTCGCCGGTGACATCGAGTCGTTCGAGCTCCGGGAGTCCGACCGCCGGTCGTCGTTTCCGGCGGCGGAGTTCGTCGAGACAGGCATTTGTGGTCACCCGGTAGAGCCAGGTGGTGATGGAGGATCGACCATCGAAGCGGGGGAGACCGCGCACGATGGCGAGCATGGCCTCCTGGGCCGCGTCGGCCGCGTCGGTGTCGTTGCCGGTGATGCGTCGACAGATTGCGAAGACACGATCGAAATGGACGCGCAAAAAGGCGTCCATGGCTCCCTTGTCCCCGCGTTGTGCGGCGGCCAGGAGAAGGTCGGGATCGCGGCCGTCGATGGCCAGAGGTTACTTAGCGGCCCGCTTCACGACGCGCACCTCCGAGACGCGCATCTGGAATGGCAGCCTGCAGGTGCCCGAGCGGCCGAGATGCGTGAACCACACCAGGACGTAGCGACCGGCATTGTTGCCGAGCGAGAAGCTGGCGCTGCCGGCCGGAATGCTGCTGCCGATCGAGACGGGTTCGCCCCAGTCGGCGAGCGCGGTTCCCACGTTGGGCGCAACGTAGACGGTGGCTGCCCAGCCGTTGGTTTTGGAGAACACTTCGATGTCGTTGCCAGCCGACGGATTGACCAGTTCGAACACCAGCCCGACACCGATCTTTGGTCGCATCTGGTCGTTGTCGTAGCAGACCGTCGTCCATTCGGTGGCCGAGTCGTTGTCGGTGAGGAAGTTCAGTTGGGCCGGGTTTTCGGTGCCATCGCCGGGGGGAGGATCGAACGCGCCCTTGGCCGTCACCCGGTTGGGCCCGGTAGTGATTTCCGTCGTGCTCACGACGGAGCCGCCTGCGAGCGTGACTTCTGGTGAGGTGCTGGCGACCGGTGGGCCCTCGGGCACCGTTGTGGTCGTGTCGGTGGAACCGCGCACGACGCGGGGGAGCGCGTTGGCGGGTCCGCGTAAGAGCGCGCCCGCGATCACCCCGGCAATACCGAGCAGGACCACCAGGCCAACGAGCACGAACCAGCGCCCCGGTGTGGCGCCGCGCCCGTATGACGTGGACATCCCGACCGGTTCGGCCGCGGCTGCGGCATCGGGCCGCGGTGTGTTGGAAGGAGTGGGATCACGCGACACGATGACCTTGCCGTCGTCGGTCACGGTGCCCTCTAACCGCACCAGCGTGTCACGAACCGCCGCGGCCGACGCGGGCCGACCGTCGGGGCTGCGGGTAAGACAGCTGGAGATGAGATCGTCGAGCACACGCGGTACACCGGGGCGAAGGGTGCGTACCGGGCGAACGTTTTTCTGCAGGCGGGCCAGGGCGGTGGCCCCGTCGGTTTCGCCGTCGAACGGCACCTGGCCGGTGAGGCATTCGTGCAACACGATGCCAAGCGAATACAGGTCGCTGCGCGGTTCGGTGGGCACGCCGAGAACCTGTTCGGGGGAGAGGTATTTCGCCGTCCCGACCATCACGTTGTCGAGCGTGAGGTCGTCGGTGCGGCCAACCGCGGTGGCGATGCCGAAGTCGGTGAGCAGCACGCGGTGCGCGGGCGTGATCAAGACGTTGGCCGGCTTCACATCACGGTGCACCAACCCGCCACGGTGCGCCGCGTCGAGCGCGTCCGACAGCGCAATACCTATGTGCACGGTATCGGCAATTGAGAGGCGGCCCTCATCGTCGAGGAGTTGGCGCAGTGTGCGGCCGGGCACGAGCTCCATGATGACGGCTTCGAGCCCGTGGTCGTTTACCGAGTCGAACACGTTCACGATGTTCGGATGATTGAGGCGGGCCGCGGCGACGGCTTCGCGACGGAAGCGTTCCACCACCAGCGGGTCGGCCGCGAATTCGGCGCGCAACAGCTTCACCGCCACCTTGCGATCGAGCACGATGTCGGTGGCGGTCCACACCTCGGCCACGCCCCCAAAGGCGAGGGGCCGCTCGAGTCGATAGCGACCGCCAAGGACGCGTGAGACGACAGTCGGATCCTCGTTCACACCGAACCGCCGATCGGGGAGAACACTAGGAAGCCGGGACCTGGAAGACGACCGCGATCGTGCCCGTGCCGGCGTGACTGCCGATAACCGGACCGATGTCGCCGATCACGATGGGATGGGGGTAGATCGCCTGCAACTGCGACACCAGCGTGTCGACGTCGGTGGTAGCAGCGTGCACGACGGCCAAGTTCTCTATGGATCCACGTGTGGCGATCTCGCTGCACACCTTCTCCACCAGGAACGCCATGGCCTTGCTGCGCGTGCGCTGCTTGCCACCTTCTTCCACCTTGCCATGGCGTATTTCGATAATTGGCTTGATGGACAGCACCGATGCGAGCAGCGCTTTGGCGTTGCCGATGCGGCCGCCCTTCTTGAGATTTTCGAGGGTGTCGAGCGCGCCCCATACCTGGGTGCGTTCGGCCAACGACGTGACCAATGCAGCAACCTCGGCCTCGGATGCTCCTTGCGCCGCGCGGCGCGCCGCAGCGACCGCGATCATGCCCTGGCCAATGGTGACCGACCGCGAATCAACGACGGTGACGCTGATGTCATCGGCGACGGCGCGAGCGGCGAGCTGGGCCGACTGAATGGTGGCGGACAATTCGCCTGACAGCGAAACCACCACGACACCAGTAGCGCCATCGTCTTTCACCGTGCGGTACGCGACCTCGAACGCGCCGGGCGACGGCGCCGCGGTGGAGGGCAGTACGGCTGACGCTTTCGAGCGCCGCCAGAATTCCGCGACACTGAGATCCTGGCGATCGACAAACTCCTCCGCTCCAAATCGAATGGAGAGCGGCACGATAACGATGCCGAGTTCGTCGGCCAACGTTTGGGGAAGATCACACGCGGAATCAGTAACGATGCGGACAGGCACACACGAAAACTAACCGGTCGCAGCCTGCGAAGGGTGCCGCAGCGCATCCGCCAGCGCCTGTTTTCGTCGTCGCGTACGCCGGGCATGCGATATCCACCATGTCACAAGTACCAGGCCGGCCCCGGCCGAGAGCGCCAGACCGAGACCTCCGTAGGCGATGGCCTGCACGTCGTAGACGCCGGTTGCGAGCAATTGATCACCGACCGGCGTGAGCACCTCAAGCGTGACCGGATAGAGACCGTCACGGGTCTCGATCGGCATGTCATCTTTCTGGAACAGGCCGTCGACGATGGTGACGATCTGATCATTGGGCACAAAGTCGGCCCTGGCACTACTGAAGTGCAATTTGACCTTGATGGGAGCCGACAGTTTGCTGGTGATGCGGATGGGGATTGCGCCCTTTCCGGCCGCGACGCTGAAGGTCTGCTTCTCGAGAGGCTCGATAGCGGTTTGCATGGCCTCGGTTGGCGCTTTGGCTGCCGCGATGTAGGCAGCTCGTTGGATGTCGGTGAGCGCTGTTGACGATGCGACGTTGAGCAGAGCTGTTGTCTCAGCCGGTGGCGTGGTCATCATCGATGTCAGTGCGCCGATGCCAAGGTTGACCAGCGCCAACTGTCCGCCGACATCGACGGTTGTGACGGGCGGAACCGGTCGAAACGTTCGCGGTGCCGTCGCCTTCACCGTTGGCACATCGCGCAGGAACTGCTGCACGGTCACTGGGCGTAGGCCACCACTACCGCCGAGGCGCGCCACCAGCGTGTCGAGCGGACCGCCGGCCTCGGCCGACCAGTCGGGGGGAGCCACCAGCACAACCCCAGGTTGCGTCCCGCTAGGCGGGGGGATGAGTGCTTGGAGTTGGGCAACGAAGCCGTTCACTGCGCTCAGCGCATCATTTCGGGTGCCGATCAGGGCCTCGAAGTCGTTGGCACCGACAATGGCTGTCAACGCATCGGCACTTGCGTTAGGCGGGACCGTGATCGACACCGGCCCGAGCGGTCCTATGTCGTCACTAACGACGCGGGTAACCACGGCGGGCAGCGTCACCAGCGAGGTCAACCCACCGGCTCGGGCGAGTTTCAGGCCGTCGCGATCGATTCCTACCGAAGAAAACCGGGTGCCGGAGTCGGCAACCTCGGCCCCAATCCAGTCGGACAGGATGCGCTTCCCCTGCGCCACCTGCTGCTGATAGATGTCGCGCAGACCGCTACGGGCAGCCAGCGACGGGTCGATGGTAATGGCAGTGTCGACGATGACCTCACCGCGTTTGGCGATGGTAGCCAGCCGCACTGCCAAGGCGCGATCCTCTGCGGTGGAGTGCACAAGGGTGTCGATGATGTCGGGTCGGATGGCGAGGGTGAGAGGCACGGTCGGTGCGGTTGCGCCGATGCGGTCGATGACGTTGAGACGACTTCGCGTGGCCTCATCCAGAATCCGAGAACCGTCGGGTTGCAACACCGGCACCCGATCCACGGTAAACACCACGGCCACCTCCGCCGGCCGACTGGTGGGGTCGACCCGAACGAGAAACGTCGTCAGGCGGGCGAGCGTGTTCGATCCCTTCTGTACGCTGATGAGGACTGGGTAAAGGCCGGCGGTATTGAGGCGAAATGTGCCCTCGCGCCCGTCGCTGCTGGTGGGCACCGTCAGCGTCACCCGATGGTCGGGGCCGAGTGCGGTGTCGGTCGCAAGTCGCAGCCCGGGAAAGAACTGTTGGCCGCGTACCTTTCCCTGCATCGCCGCCGCGACGGCAGCCCGATCACCGTCTACAGGCAGGTACACGTCGAGCACAATCGTGGCGTCGGGTGGCGCGTCGGTGACCTCGACGCTGAACGTCGCCGACCCATCCGGCGGCACCGTCGCCGACTCACCCACCAATTTGATCGCGGTGTCGGCCGCCGCTGCAGCCGGCTGCCCGGGAACAAGCCCCAAGCAGATCGTTGCAACGACAACAAAAAGCCGACTGAGCCTTCTCATGATGTATCGGCGGCGCTTGCCGGATTGTCCGAGCGAAGCGAGTCCGAGAGAGACGGAGCGGTAGCGACCGAACGAGGCAATGAAGGGACGTTCCAGCCGATGACGCCGAGCCGTTCGGGCTGGACGGCGAAGCCGTGGCGCTCGTACAGGGCGCGGGCGCGGTGGTTGTCCGTTTGGGTATTGATGGTGATGCTGGTCGCGCCCCGGCGGCCGAGCCAACCGAGGCTGTCGCCCAGCAGCACGCCTGCGTAGCCGCGACCTTGATGGACGGGGTCAACGGCGAGGCGCTGGATGAACCCGCGCGAGCCGTTGGCGCCGCTGATGAGGTAGCCGACCGGTTCGTTGTTCACCATCACGGCGCGGAGTCGACTGATGCTGGTAGCGGCCATGGCGTCGGCCAACGCCACCGTGTCGAAATGCCAGAATCCGCCGAACGCCCGGTAGTCGAGGTGCGCGATGCGGTGGTCGGGGCGATGACGCTGCACCATGCCCGCGCGACGGTGCCAGATTCGGTGCGGCGTCGGGTCGTGCAGGCTCAACAGAAGCAGTTCCTGCACCAGCGTGCCGCCGGCGGAGAGGAACGGCGCGTAGTCGCAGGGCCGCAGGGCCTGGCTGATGGCCGATGGAATACCGCGGGCGTGGCACACGCCAAGGGCGCGTTCCATGAGGTCGGGCCCCGGTGCGTCTCGGTCGGCGAGCAACGCAAGAGTGGCAGGACGCTCTGTATTGACCGGCGGAATGACTTTGATGGCGCGCCAACCGGCCCGAAGCACGAGCGGCGCCGAGACCCGCGTGCCACGGTTGCCGCTCGATGAAAAAGAGCGCGGCGCAAGTTTCACTGGAGGTGAACGGTAGTGGGGCCGCGCCCGATCCGACCACCACGCCCCGTTCGCGCATAGAACAGGGGGGTGAAACTGATCCGATTCCGCGCCGTTGCCGGCTGCGTCCTCGTGCTGCTCAGTGTTGTGAGTTGCGGTTCCTCCAAGCCCGACGTCGCATCTTCGGGCCCGGTTGGCAAGCCGCTTACACTCGCTCAGGCGGAGGTATTGGCCTCGGTGCTCACCAAGAATTTCGACGAGGGTGGCGCAGTGTTCACGGTGACAGTTCCCGCCAGCGCCCAGACCACTTACTCGCTGAACGGTTCGATCGACTACACCAAGGGCACAGCCCAGTCGACGCTACACGTCACATCCCAGGGCAAGGACCCAGCCGACAGTGAACTCGTGTGGACGAAGCAGGAGGTGCTCGAGCAGATTCCGGGACTCACTGAGGCCGTGGCCGCCAAAGGTCGGCCCGGCGTGAACTTCGTATCCCGACCGCTGACGACCTCCTCTCCTCAGGATGTCGTGCTCAACTTGTTGCTCGGCACCGCGTCACAGCAGCGCGAGAACCCGGCCCTTATCCAGCAGGGCACGGCCCAGGGTGACACCGCGTTCTTGCGTACCGACACCTTGCGCAATACGCCCGTCGACGTCTACCGGTTTGGCAAGAAGACCACCTACTGGGTCGGCCACGACGACGGCATACTCATGCGCTTCGAAGCCACCCTTGCTATCGCTCCGGGTGTCACGGTGATCGACTTCCTCGAACACAAGCCCGTCAGCATCCCCGGGCCGAAAACCAGTGAGGTCGTTTTCGCTTCCGAGATTCCCGACGTCATGAAATCCTTGACGGGAAACACCGCTCCGCCGTCCGCGAAAGCGCCCGCTGTGGTGACCGCCAAACCCTGAACTTCCGCGCCGGCACCCCAGGGGTGAAAGCAGACGATTTCAACATGAATGGCTCTGGACCGTAACGATTGCGTGTCTGGTTTGTTCGATGTTCTGCTAGTGAAGGTCAAGATCCCGCTCTAGCCATTGTCACGGTGCGCGGTTGCGAGCGATAACGGTTTCACTTCTCGAACGAAGGCGGAGTTGTTATGGCGTTCTTTACTTATCTTCCTCGGCGACGCGCAGCAGCGGTCGGCGTGCTCTCGTTGGTGGCATTCGGTTTGTCCGGTGCCAACCTCGTCGGCGGATCTCAAACCGGTCGGGCCTCAGCCGTAGCGGTTGACCCCGGTTCGGTGGCCTCCATTGTGAGCGGCCTGAACAAGGCTGGCGGCGGGCCGAGGTTTGAGACCACCGTGTTCGGTTACCAGGAAGACACGCTTCCGGTACCCGACGTTGACGCGGTGGTTTCCTTCGGGGACGAAAAGCCCGACCCGAACGGTCCCTACCCCACCGCCCAGACGGTGGTGTGGCAGAACCACGCTGCTCACGCCACCGTCGGACAGATCGGCGCCGTGTACGGCATCGCTCATAGCGAAGGCAACCCTGAGGCCACGGCGGCGGCGGCCAAGTCACCCCGCTCGTTCTACGGCGCGTACCTGAAGTCGCAAACCCGCTTCGGTCCAAGCGGACCTGGCGGTATCTACGTTCGTAGCGGTAGTACGGTCACCCCATACGTCACCATTCCCAACGCCGGCGGCGACGCCTCACCACTCGGTGGCCTGCACGCCGCCACCGGTACCGACATCACCGCCAAGGTTGGCAAGGCCAGCCTCGGTGACCTCGAGATCGATGCCGAGGAGCACTTCCTCTACGTCACCAACCTCTTCGACGGCCGCGTGTACCAGGTGGACACCTGGACCAACACCGTGGTCGGCGCCCTAGCGAAGTCGCCCAACACCTGCGCTGATGCGTCCGACCAGCACCCGTTCGGTCTGAAGGTGAAGGGTTCCATGTTGTACGTCGGCACGGTGTGTTCGGCCGAAGCCAGTCATGATCCGGCCAAGCTTGGCGCTGACGTGTGGGCCTACAACACGGTTACCAAGACGTGGGCCGCAGCCGCCGTCATGCACGCCGTACCGGTCAACGGTTCGTTCGGCGGCTTTACGCCGTGGAGCGACGACATCTCAGGCGCCGTCGTCGGTAACCGGGGCGCCATGCTCACCGGCATCGACATTGATCCCAGCGGATCGATGGTGCTCGGCCTGCGCAACCGGTCCGGCGACATCGGCACCACGACCGCTACCTACAAGCAGATCAACGGCAGTGGAGCTGTTTCCATCACGCCACCAAATGGGGCAGGCGGATGGAAGAACTTCATCGAGGTCGACCCGAACATCGCCAACGTGGATGCCGCTCCGGTTGCGCCACTCGTCACGCCCCGCACGTTCGAATCCGGCTCAAGCGCACTTGGCGCCGTCGTCAGCTTGCCCTTCACCCACACCGGTCAGCCCGGTTCGGAAATTGCGGCCAGTCAGCGCGACGTTTTTGCCTGGGACGCTCAGGGCGTGCTGTGGTTCGACGTTGTGAATCCGGGTCCGCTCACCTCAAGCGGTGCCGAAGAGGCCAACCGCGCGAGCAACTTCTCCAAGGCTTCCGGACTCGGTGACCTCGAACTGCTGGCAACCTGGCGTTCCTTCGGTGACCGGGTGTGGCTCGACGCCAACGGCGACGGCCTGCAGACCACCGGTGAAAACGGCGTTGCAGGCGTGAAGCTCAATCTGAAGAGCACGTGCACCTCGGCCACGCTGGCGTCGGTTACCACCGACGCTCAGGGCCACTACTCGTTCTACGTGAAACCCTTCGAGGCGTACACAGTCGTTGCAGATGCAACAAACTTTGCCGCCGGAGGAGCGTTGCTGAATCACACCTACACCCAGCAGGTCGCGGGTGACGGGACCAACAACTCCAAGGCCGACATCGGCACCGGATGTGTCGCCGTGGGCAAGGGCAGCCGTGAGAACGTGAACCTCACCTACGACATCGGTGTGCGGCCGCTGCCGAAGGTGACGTACGCGGTCGGTGATCGGGTATGGCTGGACGCGAACGGCAATGGTGCGCTCGATGACACCGAAAAGGGCCTCAAGGACGTCTGCGTGCAGGCCTTTGTCGGCGACAAGCCAGCGAGCGCCACGGTGCTCACCAACGCCGACGGCTACTACGTCATCGGCGGACTCTCGGCCGGGGACTACACCCTTGCGTTCACCTGCCTGCCTGACGGCTACACCTTCACCACCACAACGGCTGCCGGAGTGGCTGACGACCGTAACTCCGATGCATCGGCAACCGGCGTGACCCGCGTTGTGAGGCTGGATGCCACGGCTCCGGCCGCCACCGCCGCCGACCGAGCGGTGCTCGGTGCCTTTGTTGGCGACAAGATCATCCGCACTATCGACGCAGGCCTCAAAGCTCCTGTCGAAGTTCGCTTCGCCGTCGGCGACAAGGTGTGGCTCGACGCCAATCACAACGGTCGTCAAGACATTGGTGAGAGCCCGGTTGGGAACGTTTCGGTCGCGCTGTTTGCGTCCGGTAGCACCACCCCGCAGTCGATGACGACCACCAACAAGGACGGCTTCTATATCTTCGACAACCTGGCCAAGGGCAGCTACACCGTGAAGTTTGCGACGCCCGCCGGCTACCGCCTCACCACGCCAAACGCCGCCGGCGTTGCCGCGGACGTCAACTCCGACGCCACTGCTGATGGCACCACCGCAGCGTTCGTACTGGACGCCCCGGGCAACCCGCAGGCCCTCAACATGACCACCCAGGTACCGAAGGGTTACGTCGGTGACTACATCAACGCCACCATCGACGCCGGACTGTACGTACCGCTGGCCATTGGCGATGTGGTGTGGTTGGACACCAACGGCGACGGCATCCGGAACGCCGGTGAGCCGGGCGTGGCGGGCGTGAAGGTCACGCTCACGAGCGACGGTGCAGCGGCAAAGGATGCCAACGGCACCCCGATTGCGCCGGTTGTCACGGCCGCTGACGGGAGCTATCACTTCGACAATCTGCTCCCCGGCACCTACCTGGCGACGTTCACCGACACGCCCGCCGGCCTGTCGTTCGTGGCGCCCAAGGCACCCGGCTCGAACCCCTCGAACGATTCCGACGTCGACCCGGTCACGGGATCGGTCACGGTTGTTCTACCCGCAACGGGCGGAGCTCTGGTGTTGACTACACCGGCCGACGGCGCTTTGACCGCAACGTTCATCGACAAGACAGTGGACGCCGGACTGGTCGCCCCGGCCTACAGCATCGGCAACCGCGTGTGGTTCGATGAGAACAACGACGGCATCGCCGACGCCGGCGAGTACGGCATCGCTGCCGTCACCGTTCGCCTCTACACCGCTGCCGCCGACGGAGGCGCTGGTGATTTCATCGCCGGCCAAGACACCGATACCAACGGCTACTACCGGTTCACCGGTCTTGCCGCCGGCAACTACGTGGTGCGAGTCGAAGCCGTGAACTTCGGCGACTTAGGCCACCTGTTTGGCTTCCTCAGCTCGGCCGTCGATGAGACGAATCCGAACAATGACAAGGACCTGAACGACAACGGTGTTGGCGACCTCGGCGGTCCGAACCCGATCACGTCGGGTGTCATCACGCTCGGTCCCGGTGCCTCGGAGCCAGCCGGTGAGACTGACCTCGGCCCCGGTGGCCAGGGTACGAGTGATGCTCAAGCCAACATGACGGTGGACTTCGGTTTCACCGTCCCTGTCGACCTCGGTATCACCAAGACCCTGACGTCGAAAGAACTCGGCAAGGGCAGCACCATCAGCTGGAAGATTACGGTCACCAACAACAGCTACGTCGCCGTTACGGGCGCCAAAGTGGTTGACCTGCTGCCGATCTCGGTGAAGCCGGGCACGGCCAGCGGTGAAGGATGGTCATGCGCCTTCGCAGGCCAGGAGCTGACTTGCGTCCACGACCGCCCGATTCCAGCAGAAGCGGCAAGCAGCTTTGTGGTCGATGGTGTTGTGCTGATCTCGAATGGCAGCATCGTGAACGGCGCTGCGGTGAGTAACCCTCGTGGTCCCGATGTCTTCACCCCGAACGACACCGATCAGGTGACTGCAACGGTTGCCACGAAGGTGTTGGTCAACAAGCTGCCCCGCACCGGTTCTGGCTTGTGGAAGAAGGCGGCGGTCATCGCTGATCTGCTGGCAACGCTCGGTGCCATCCTGGTGGTGCATGACACCTACACACGGCGCCGTCGGGCGCTTGGCTTCTTCTCTCGTTAGAAGTCGGCAACTCTTGACGCACCTGCTGCGTCATCACGATTGAGGAAACCGGTCGGGCTGGGCGTGAGCCCGACCGGTAACCTCGTTGTCGTGACACCTGATCGTTTTGCGCCCGCGCTGGCTGAGATCGCTCCCCTCTCCGATCGGTTTCGGGCGGCTGGGCATGAGATCTACCTGGTCGGCGGTGCAGTGCGGGACTTGCTGGTCGGGGGAGCGGACTCGGTTGACCTTGATCTCACTACGCCGGCACGGCCCGACGAGATCAAGCGGCTGGTGGCCGGATGGGCCGACGACGTGTGGACCCAGGGCGAGAAGTTCGGCACCATCGGCGCTCGCAAGGATGACGTGGCTTTTGAGATCACCACGCACCGGGCCGACAGTTATGAGCCCGGTACGCGCAAGCCGATCGTTGCGTTTGGTGACTCGATTGAAGACGACCTCGCTCGACGTGATTTCACGATCAATGCCATGGCGCTGCGCTTGGGGAACAGCCCAGAGCTGATCGACCCGTACGGCGGTATTGCCGACCTGGCCGCCAAGGTACTGCGCACGCCGCTGTCCCCCGAGATCAGCTTCACCGATGATCCGTTGCGCATGTTGCGCGCAGCTCGGTTCATCCCCCGGTTCAACCTCACGCCAATGCCCGAGCTGATCGCCGCTTGCCGCGAGATGGCGTCTCGTTTGGAGATCGTGTCGGCCGAACGCATGCGTGACGAGCTCGACAAGCTGCTCACGTTGCCCAAGCCGGGCGATGGGTTGCGGTTCCTGGTTGGCACCGGACTGGCTAATCACTTTCTGCCCGAGTTGCCGCAGATGCGGTTGGAGCAGGATCCGATCCATCGTCACAAAGATGTCTTCGCCCACACCATCGCGGTGGTCGAAAACGTGCAGCCCGAGGCACGGCCCGGCCTCGACTTTCGTATCACGCGTTTGGCCGCGTTGTTCCACGATGTCGGCAAGCCGAAGACCCGGTCGTTCAAGAAGGGCACCGGCGTAACGTTTCATCATCACGATGTGGTTGGCGCACGGATGACGAAGGACCGGATGCAGGCCCTCAAGTACTCATCGGCAGATGTGGAGGCCGTGTCGAAACTGGTTGACCTCCATTTGCGATTCCACACCTACAAGATGGGTTGGACCGACGCCGCGGTACGTCGCTACGTGCGTGATGCCGGTCCGTTGCTCACCGAGCTGAACGTGCTGACCCGATGTGACTGCACCACCCGCAACGAGAAGAAGGCAGCCATGCTCGGCGAGCGTATGGACGAGCTTGAAGCTCGCATCGTGGAACTGAATGAGGCTGAAGAACTGGCATCCATCCGCCCAGAGATGGACGGCCAGGCCGTGATGGATCACCTAGGCATCACTCCCGGTCGCGAGATCGGCCAGGCCCTGGCGTTCCTGCTGGAAATCCGCATGGAGGAAGGCCCGTTGGGCGACGAGGAAATCCGCCGTCGCCTCGACGCCTGGTGGGCGTCGCGGGCCTGAGAGGCTCAGCCCTCCGAACTTGTTCTATTCGCTCGGTGACGTTCCATCGCGTGGCGTTCGTCAGCGGTTATGTCCGAAAGAAAGCGTGCGCCACGTGATCTGCGCTGCTCGATCTGCTGCATTGCTTTCTCGATCGCGTCAGCCTTCGGCGGTTCACGGCCAGTGCGATCGAGAATGTCCCGCAACGGTCGACCGGTTGGAGTCCCGACTGTTCGCTGGTACCGACACGGTGTACTTCACCATCACTGACGGCAAGTACTCCGTCAACTACCAGTTCGACATTGAAGTGCTCGGGCCGAGTGCAACGACTGCGACTGCGACGGTTCAGGAAGGCAAGACCGTGACCATTCCGGTCACCCTTTCCGATCCCTCTGGTCACACCCTCACATTGGTTGACCCCAGTTCCGTGTTGGTACCTCGCCGAACGCTTGTTTCCGAAACCGTCGGGCCGCATGGCACGTACACGGTTGACGGCAGCAATCTCGTGTATACCCCGCAAGCGGGTTACGTGGGTGACGATGTCATCTCCTACGCGGTGATTGACGACCTCGGCATTGCCGACAACCCGTACCCGAGGTCGTATGGTGGCTTTACGCGACGGTGACGGTGACGGCCAACCATGCGCCGACTGCGACCGTGGCCGCTGCATCCGTGGAAACCGGGTCGTCCGTGACGATTCCTGTCACGTTGGCGGATGCCGATGGCGACGCTGTCGAGCTCTCGGGCGCTGAGGCATCGCATGGTGGTGTGGTAGTCGATGGGTCAAACCTGGTCTACGCACCGACGGCTGGCTATGTCGGTCCGGACGAGATCTCGTTTGGCTTCGCCGATTACATGACGCTGAGCCATGACGTTGTTGCCGTGACCGTCCGCCCGCTGAACAGCGCGCCGACGCCACCCGCCGATGAGGATGGGACGCCGGAGATTTCGGGTACGGCCGATGACGACCTCAGCTTGGTGATCGACGGCGTGACGGACACCGATGGCGACACGCTGGTGGTTGACGTCACGACGCAGCCGGCCCATGGCACGGTCAGCCTTGAGGATGTTGCGCCGCAGCGTGCTGGCCTTCGGGCGGCATCGATCGGTGTAAACGGTGTGCGTGTGGTCTACACACCAAACGCTGGTTTCTCCGGGACTGACTCGTTCACCTACCGGGTGAGCGACGGCCATGGCGGCTCTTACAGCCGCACCGTCACGGTCAACGTGCTGGCCGCCGCGACTTCACCCGCGACTGCCCCTGCTCCGGTTGCAGCGCCGGCCGCTCCGTCCCGCCCCGCAAGCGGCAAGCTTCCGGCGACCGGTGGCGACGCCGGCATGCTGCTCGGACTGGCCATGGCAGCGCTGGTTGCTGGTCTTGGTCTGCTCGGCGTGAGCCGCCGCAAGGCCGCCCGCTGATTTCAGTCACGTCAGGTTTCTCCCAGCGAAATCTGCTGCGCCTGAGCCAGGCATCCATAAAATGACCCGCCTCCTCGGAGGCGGGCCATTTCCTCTTGCTTCTTTCGCGACTTTTGCAAACGGTCTGCGTCCACCGAGGGTTGGCTGCTTCGTAGAAGGTAGCTTTGTCAGCGGGCAGCTTTTCTTAGGATTCCTTACCCGAATCTTCGGGACCTGATGGATTTTGGTGAACTTTGGCCGCAGTACGAGTGCTTATCGCCGAGCCCGACGAAATGTGGCGGAGCGCCTTGGGTGCCGAGCTTCGGCGTGAAGGTTTTGACGTGGGGGAGTTTTCCAACGAGCGGGAACTGCCCGGCATGGTCGTGTTTCAGCCCGCGCTGGCGATACTCGCTATCGAGCCGGGGCGTTGCGATGGTCTGTCCATCGCACGGACGCTCGCCTCGTCGGGTCAAACCAAGCTGATCTTCCTGTCATCGTTAGCCGATCTGAACGAACGACTCGCCGGATTCGATCTCGGCGCGGAGGACTACGTCATGAAGCCGGTGGCATTGCCCGAGCTGATGGCTCGCATCCGGGTGATTCTGCGGCGCCCGGTTGCCTCGGCGCACGACAAGATCACGGTGGGCGACGTGGTCATCGACCTCGATGCTGCGGTTGTGAAGCGCGGTCCACACATCATCGAACTCACTGGTACCGAGTTCAAACTTCTCACCTACCTTGCTCGCCACGCGGGGCGTGTGGTGGCGAAATCGCAGTTACTCGCCTACGTCTGGGCGTCGGAGATGTACGACCCCAACCTGGTCGAAGTGCACATGAGCGCGTTGCGTCGCAAGGTCGACGCGCACGGGCCGCGATTCATTCGTACCGTGCGCGGTGTCGGCTATCGTCTCGACCCGCCGCTCGTTGACGAGGCCGAGGACACCGTGGTGGCGGCTCCGGCCGGACCACGTGCACAGGAATTCCACGAGCTGGCGTCCGGCACGCACCGGCTCAGCGACCTCGTGCACGATCTTCTCGACAACGCGGTCCGCCATTCCCCGACAGGCGGTGAAGTGACCGTCACGATCGAGGTCGCCACCCACGAGATTCTGGCCAACGTACAGGATCAGGGCGCGGGCGTACTTCCCGCTGATCGGGAACGCATCTTCGACCGGTTCGTGCGCCTCGACACGTCCAAGCTGAACGCCAACGACGGTCTTGGCCTTGGTCTTGCCATCAGCCGCGCCATCGCGACCGAACATGGCGCAACCCTCACTTGTCACGACGCGCCATCGGGTATCGGCGCCGTCTTCACGCTTCGTCTCCCGGCCCCGCAGATCAACATTCCCGTCTAGGCTGGTCGGTTCCTGGGCGTCAGACCCCAAGTTTGCGGGCCCGCAAAAGCAATGTCGGGGGCAGCATGGCATTCGGGGTTCGGGGTTCGGGTTCGAGCAGTACGTCGACTTGGAAGTTGGCCCGGCTCAGAGTGGTGAACAGGCTGCTCACCGTGTGGGGCTGCAGGAGCCCCCAGTACGAGTGCTGCACTGTGTTGTTGTGGATCATGTTGCCAAACGGGTGGGGGAGGGCCAGCACGAATGATGCTCCTGTCTTCAACACGCGATGCACCTGACGGAACAGGCGGTTTGTGTCATCCACCCGATCGAGACCGCCGACACACACCACGACATCGACCGAGGCGCTGGTGGCGAACCCGAGATCAGCCAAATCAGCAAGGTGACACTCGATGGCCACCTCGTTGGCCTCGGCGTGGCGTCGTACCAGCGCGATGTTGTCGCCGGATGGGTCAACGACCATCGTGCGGGCGCCTCGTCGGGCGAGCCCGATCGAGTTCACGGCCGAAGTCACCCCCAGCTCAATTACCCGCTTGCCGTTGACGTCACCGCATAGCCGCAGCTCGGCCTCATCGGGGAGGTGGTCGCCGTAAGAAAGGGTCATCTCGTCCACCCCCCAAGTGTCGCTCCACCCAGCCCCCAGAAGGTGGATGGGAAGGAGACCAGGAGCAGTATCGAGGCATATTGCGCTGCTCATCTGAACCAAGGACCGGATTGACCGAGCGAAGCTGTGAGTTCGAGACTGAGCGCCAGGGAGCGACGCTGAGCGAAAAGGAGCGGTAGCGACCAAGCGAAGCCAATGAGGTAGCGACCCAGCGAGGCTTGTTACGGCAAGATGCCCGCAAGATCGGGCCATTTCTCTATTCGTGACGAAATCGTGCCTTTAGCCTGAACCAACGCGAGGGTTCCCCCTCACCTCGCTTTGCCGCGAAGGGTCCCCATGAAGGTCGTGATTTTGGCGGGCGGCGTCGGAAGCCGCCTGAGCGAAGAAACCGAGGTTCGCCCCAAGCCGATGGTCGAGATCGGCGGGCGGCCCATTCTGTGGCACATCATGAAGCATTACGCCCACTATGGCCTGAACGATTTCGTCATCTGCCTCGGGTACAAGGGGGAGTACATCAAGAAGTACTTCTCCGATTCCCTATCGCTCGCGGCTGACCTCACCATCGACTTTGCCAACGGTTCCATCGAAACCCATGCCGGACCGAAGGACGACTGGCGGGTCACGCTGGTCGACACAGGGGCCACCACCGAGACGGCCGGCCGTTTGCTCAAAATCCGCTGCCACTTGGGCAACGAGCCGTTCATGATGACCTATGGCGACGGCTTGGCCGACGTTGATCTCGATCTGCTGCAAAAGTTCCACGCCAACCACGGACGTCTCGCAACCGTGACGGGGGTGCATCCGGTCGCGCGCTTCGGAGCGATGACCCTTGATGGCGACATGGTCGTCAACTTTGCCGAGAAGCCCCAGATGTCTGAAGGCTGGATCAACGGGGGCTACTTCGTGCTCAACCCGGGCGTCTTCGACCACATCGCTGGTGACGTCGATTGGGCCAAGGCTCCCATGGAAAGCCTGGCGTTCGCCGGAGAGTTAGCTGCCTATCAGCATGAGGGCTTTTGGCAGTGCATGGACATGATCCGCGACAAGATGTTCCTTGAGTCCCTTTGGGAGTCCGGCAACCCGCCGTGGAGACGCTGGGAGTAACCGCTTGCTGTTCACCCCCACCGCCATTGACGGCGCCTGGATCATCGACCTCGACCGCAAGACCGACGAACGTGGTTTCTTCGCCCGCGCCATCTGCCAACGCGAATACGCCGAGCACGGCATCGCGGCCGATATCCGTCAGGCCAACGTCTCGGTCGGGATTCGGGCCGGAACGTTCCGCGGCTTGCACGCCCAGTGTCCGCCGGCAGTCGAGACCAAGATCATCCGGTGCATGAGCGGCGCGTTGCTGGATGTGCTGGTTGACGTACGCCCCGAGTCGGCCACGTTCGGGCGGTGCCTCTCGGTCGAACTCACTGCAGAGTCGGGCCGTTCGTTGGTCGTACCCGATCGCTGCGCGCACGGTTTCCTTACGCTTATCGATGACACCCGTGCCATGTACACCTCGAGCGAGTTCAACGTTCCCGGCGATGAAATCGGCCTGAATTGGGATGACCCGGTGGTGACGGTCGAGTGGCCAGTCATCCCCACGGTGGTGTCAGAGAAAGATCGCTCATGGCCGACGTTCGCCTCACAACGTACCGTCCTTCTCCAGCGGATGAGTCTGTAGGCGTCGGCGCCACCCCACTCAAAATGCACGAGTCGCCCGGCCCGCATCGAGGTTTCGCGCGTTAGCCTTCTCTCGATGGCTAAAGGCGCAGGTTTCGCGGCCGGGCACCTGCGAGGTGGACCGGTCGGGGTCGTTGACCACCGTTTGTCGCGCCAGCATCTCATCAACGAGTTTCGGCGCGGCCGCCTCGCGCAGCACCAAGTGTGTGATGCCCACCCGGAGTTGATCAGGGCCGCCAGGGCCCTCGGTGAGCCGGGCACCGTCGCCTGCCCGATTTGCGAAGAGGCCAAGGTCGTTCTGGTCACCTACGTGTTCGGACCGCGGTTGCCGTCGTTTGGACGATGCATCTCCTCAAAGCGAGAGATGGTCGAACTGAACCGACGTAGTGACGACCTCACCGCCTACTTCGTCGAGGTGTGCCCCGACTGCCGTTGGCATCACCTGCTGCGCGTCGTGCCTATCGGCGGGAAGAAGCGTCGAGTCAAGGCCGCCGTTGTCGACTAAAAAGCAACGGTTCGTGCCTCTGGTCGTGCTTCTGGCCGCCGCTTGTGGTTCAAAGCCCGCCGTACCGCAGGGTTTCGCTCGGATCGGGCTCACTGCGGCCGATCGACCATTGTGCGCCTGGGTCGCTGACACCGAAGCGCTTCGCGACCGTGGCCTCATGGATGTCGGCTCAATGGGTCAGGCCGACGCCATGGTCTTTCGTTTCAACGAACCGACCAACGTTGCCTTCTATATGTACAACACGATCCTGCCCTTGACCGTCGTGTTCGTGTCGGCCGCCGGACGAGTGTCCGACATCATCGACATGGAACCGTGTCCGGACAAGGACGCGGCGAAATGCCCCCTCTACCATGCTTCGGCGCCCTACCAAACGGCCATCGAAGTTCCGAAAGACAAGGCCGCTTCCCTCGGATTCTCGGTCGGATCGACGGTGGACTACCGCGCGAATTGCTGACGAGAATCGCAGGAGACCTGCGAAAAATCAAGATTTGAGCACCCGTGGATTTTGAACGCTTTTTCCTGTCTAGTGTGTCGCGGGATAGGTCCGACGGCTTACGGAGTGTTTGGGAGGCCACGCCGCGAGAAGTTCGGTCCGATTTCGATAGGCGTACGCGACTTCTCGGGGTTTGGGGGCGTCGTCGTACTGCGGGGGATTGAACGATGTCGGCTCCGACGCCCGCCATCGCGAACAAGAACGGAGGGCAAGTGAATAAGTGTTTTAGAAAGTTTCTGCCGTGGCTGATTGGGGGTGCATTGGCCTGGCTGGCGCTCTCGTTGATCTTGAGCGGCCCGTTGTCGAGCAACCTGAAATCGACAATGAAGTCCAGGCTCGGCGCCGACGCAGCGCTCGCAGGTGTCACCGTCAGCAAGCTCGACGGCCAGGACGTGTACCTGAGCGGTCCAGCGTCGCTTGAGGCAAGCGCCCGGGCAGCGGTGAAACATAATGGCGTCGACGACGTGTTCTACAACGCCACTGCTGAGCCCGCCGCCCCGGCCCCGGCAACCACCGCCGCTCCGGCCACCACTGCGGCCGCGGTGACGACAGCTGCTCCGGTTACGACCGCTCCGCCCGCCACCACTGCTGCCCCGAAGCCGTCCACCACAGCGGCTCCGGCCACGACCGCGGCTCCGGCCACGACGGCCGCCCCGGCTCCGACCACGGTCGCTCCGAAGGCGTGCCCGGCACTGCCGGCCCTGACCGGCGTGAATTTTGAAACGAACTCGGCCACCTTGGCTGGGGACGCTCCAAGTGTGCTGGCCAATGTCGTGGCAGCGCTCAAGGCAGCTCCTGGCTGCAAGGTCACCGTGATTGGTCATACCGACAATCGCGGCACCGATGCCGCCAACCAGTCACTCTCTGAGGCACGTGCGGCCTCGGTTGTCGACTACCTGGTTTCGCAGGGCATTCCTGCGGCCAACCTCACCTCGCTGGGCAAGGGCGAAAGCGAACCCGTCGCCGGCAGCGATCAGACCACCGAGGCAGGCCTCGCGGTCAACCGTCGTATCGAATTCAAGCCAACGAATCTTGGGAGTTAACTGATGTCCGTATTAGCAACATTCTGGTACACCGCCGCGAAGCTGGCGGCTTGGATGGCCATCCCGGCCATCCTGGGGTTCCTGCTCGGTTGGTTCATCCGGTCCTACATGAAGGGCTCCGGTGCCAATTCGGCCACACACACCCAGGAACTGGCGTCGTCCCGCTCACTGGTCGGCACGCATGAGGCTCGCATTGGTGAGCTGCAAGCTGCCCACACGAAGGACACCGACCTCATTGCCTCGCTTCGCGGCAAGGTGTCTGCACTCGAAGCAGCTCCGGCCAGGACGGTCGAGAAACTAGTGGACAATCCGGTTCACCTCACCCGCATCGGTGCCCTTGAGGCCGAGGTCGCCGGCATTGCCGCGCTTCGTTCCAAAATCACCTCACTCGAGTCGGCTCCGCCCAAGACGGTGGAGAAGCTCGTGACGGTCGAAAAGGTCGTCGATCGTCCGGTTGAGAAGATTGTGACGGTCGAAAAGATCGTGGAGAAGGTGGTCGATCGTCCGGTTGAGAAGATCGTGGAGAAGCTGGTGGACAATCCGGTCCACTTGCGCCGCGTCGCCGAGCTCGAGACCGAGGTTGGCCAGATCGCAGGCCTGCGCTCGCAGATCAAGACCTTCGCCGATGCTCCGCCGAAGACCGTCGAAAAGATCGTCACGGTCGAAAAGATCGTTGAGAAGCCGGTTGAGAAGATCGTGACGGTTGAGAAGATTGTCGATCGCCCGGTCGAGAAGATTGTGACGGTTGAGAAGATTGTCGATCGCCCGGTCGAGAAGATTGTGACGGTTGAGAAGATTGTCGATCGCCCGGTGGAGAAGATTGTG
>JANNZM010000105.1:0-42738 GCA_031410595.1 Actinomycetes bacterium
GCCCCGCAGCGCCTGGCCATGAAGCTGCTGCGCACAGGAGTTTCCAAACCGGGTTACGTGACCGTGTCGACCATCATTGGCTTGGAGAACGTGCTCGATGAGGTAGAGGGGTGGGTGGCCAGCTGGGAACGAGAGCGTGGGCGGGACCCCGGCCTCTACTACGTGCGCGTCTTCGGTGATCCGGCCGGTGAACAGCCGTGGTCGTGGCGGTTCGGTGGCCATCATGTGTCAATCAATCACACCATTGTCGATGGGCAGGTCGTCGCGAGCACGCCGTGCTTTCTCGGCGCCGATCCGGCATCTTCGCCGCTGCTCGGGCCTCATCTGCTTCGCCCGCTCGGGGCCGCCGAAGATCTCGGCCGCGAGCTTGTCCATGCCCTGAGCTCCGATCAGCTCGCGCTGGCGCTGCTGTCCCCCGTCGCCCCGGTGGATCTGGTCACCGGCAATCGCACAGTGGTGAGCGAGGGGGACGAGCCACCCCACCTCAGCGACATCTGGCGCGAGCGGTTCACCGATGTACTTGCCGTCCGTGTGGACACGATGCAGGCTGATGCCGAACGTCTTCTCGGACTCCAACCGGACCACATCGAAGCACTTCGGTTCACTGCCGCACCAAAGGGAATCTCCGCATCGGGGTTGGACACTGAGCAGCGAGAGATTTTGCGTGCCTTGCTCAACGTGTATGTCCACCGTGTTCCGGCCGAACTGGCCGACCTGCAAGTCGCAAAGTTCGCCGCTGAGGGCGATCTCGATCGTTTGTCCTTCGCGTGGGCCGGCGGCATCGAGGCGGGTCAGCCCCACTACTACCGGGTGCAAGGTAGCCAGATCTTGGTCGAGTACGACAACACCCAACGCGGCACCAACCATGTCCACACCGTCTGGCGTGACCTCGACAACGACTTCGGCCGCGACCATCTCGCCCGCCACTACGCCGAACACGACCATCAATAGCGAGCGGAAGGCTCGGAGCGCGCCGCGAGCCAAGCGAGCTAGCCGCCCACTCTCCCGAACAGGGCAGCCATGCGGTCGAGGGTCTTTTCCATTACCTTCGCATTGCGTTTTGGGTAGCCGACGAGTTGGAGGAAGAGCGGGCCCTTTGAGGTTGACCAGTCAAAGGTTTCGGTCACTTCGGTGGTTCCCGGTTCGGCGCCGGCACGCAGCTCGTAGCGCCACACATGGCCGCCGAAGTGCTTCCACGCGATCGTTTCGTTTTCAACAAATGCCACAACCGTGTTTTCGATCTTGTACGGCACGCCGACCTTCATCGACATGCCAAACCTTGCGCCGAGTGACAACCGCGCAGGAGCGTCGGTACGAGACGCGATCACCGTGCCGGAACCGTCGATCTCGTGATGTCGGGCCGGATCGGCCAGCAACGCAAAGATGGTCTGCGGTGGAGCGGTAATGGTTCGTGAGCGAGACACCGAGCGGGGCATCAGTGCTGGGTTCCGACCTTCAGGTCTTTGAACGGCAGGTCTTTGTCGACGCTTGGCTCGCGGGGAAGCCCGAGCACGCGGTCGCCGATAATGTTGCGTTGGATCTCATCGGTGCCTCCTGCAATGCCCTGCTGAAAGGTGTTCAGCACGTAGCGCTGCAACTCTTTGGCTCCACCATCATCGGCCGGCCAGGCGATAGAGGAGGGCCCCGCTATGTCCTGAGCTATCGAACGGAAGAACCACGCGATGTTCGACCCCATCAGTTTGCCCAACGAACCGCCGGGTCCGGGAGTCTTGCCAGCCTTCTGCTCCGCGCGGGTGCGCATGGCGACCAGCGCCTTGCACGACTCCATGATGTAGAGCTTTATCAGTTGATCACGAACGACGGGGTCCTCAAGGGAGCCGTATTCACGAGCTTGCCTGACAAGCATGTCGAAGTGCGGCTGCTTGATCTGCCCCGACGTAGCGGCCCCGATGGCGACGCGCTCGTACATGAGCATGCTGGTCGCCATGCGCCAACCGTTGTTCACATCGCCAACAAGCCAGTCGGCGGGGATGCGCACGTCAGTGAAGAACACCTCGTTGAAATGACTGCCGCCGTCGATCTGGTGGATCGGACGGATCTCCACACCGGGTGCCTTCATGTCGATGACGAACATGGAGATACCAGCGTGCTTCGCCACGTCCGGGTTCGTTCGGGCAATAACGATGCCGTAGTCAGAACGGTGGGCCAGGGTGGTCCACACCTTTTGACCGTTGATGATCCATTGGTCACCGTCACGCTCGGCCTTCGTCTGGAGGCTCGCAACGTCGGAACCTGCGCCGGGTTCGGAGAACATCTGGCACCACATCGTCTTGCCCGAAATGATGTCGGCCATGAACGCCTGCTTCTGTGCTGGTGTGCCGTACTCGTGCAGCATCGGCAGGCACATGCCATGACTGATGATGAACTCGAAATCGCGGGGTGGGTACTTGGCCTTCTCTTCCCGCCACACCTTGTCGTGCGCAGACGTGAGGCCTGAGCCGCCGTACTCAACCGGGTAGATGATGCCTCCGAGACCGGCTGCCGCTGCATCTGCCACGAAGGAACGGTTGTCGTCCAGCGAGGTGACGGAACCAGCCGCGTGCGCTTCGAGGAAAGCGACGCACTTGGCGCGGAAGTCATCGAGGTCGCTGGTGGGGGGAGCGATCAAGGTGTCGGTCATGTGCGTTCTCCTTCGGCGAGGGGCCTGTCGCATGTTGACAGATTGTATGGCACCATGCAATATGTGGGCGTGCAGGAGGCCACCCACGAACTCGACGCTCCCCCGTGGCTACGGGTGGAAACGACGCTCATTGCGGTGGCCCGACTCGTGCGCGAAGCGTACGACAGCCGCTTCGCGTCGCTCGGGTTGAACCTCACCCAGGCCAGTATCTTGGCGTACGTGGGTGATTTCGGACCAGTGATCCAAACTCGCATTGCCGATCATCTCCATCAGGGTCGAGCCGCCACCGGCGCCAGCATCGACTACTTGCAAAATCTTGACCTCATTGAGCGCTTGCCTGATCCCGATGATCGTCGGGTGTGGCGAATCGGGCTCACCGAGGCCGGCAAGCACATGACCGGCCAGATCAGCGCCATCGACGAACGGCTCCGTAACGAACTGCGCGATGGCATCAGCAAGACCGAACGACAGGCGCTCAACGGTATGTTGGGTCGACTGAAAAGAAATCTGCAGCTAGCACTTTCCAACCCTTCCCAAGGAGACCCAACATGATCGACGCCGTGATAGTCGACGCAGTACGCACACCCGGTGGCAAGCGTAACGGTCAGTTGAAGGACTGGCACCCCGCCGCCCTCGCCGCTCACCTACTGAAGGCGCTCGAGACCCGCAACGGTCTCGATCCGGCGCTGGTGGATGACGTCATCATGGGCTGCGTCATGCAGGTCGGCCAGCAGTCACTCAATATCGGTCGCAACGCAGTACTAACCGCAGGATGGCCTGAAACGGTACCGGCAACCACGGTGGACCGGCAGTGTGGCTCCAGCCAACAGTCGATGCATTTCGCCGCCCAGGGCGTGATGGCCGGCGCGTACGACGTCGTGATCGCTGCCGGTGTCGAAGTCATGACACGCGTGCCCATGGGGTCGTCCATCGTGAAGGACATGGGCTTTCCCTTCCCGAAGGAAATGTTCGATCGCTACGAAGCCACCGGCTTGCCCCCGCAAGGTATAGGCGCTGACATGATTGCCGTCGAGTACGGCTTCAGCCGCGAAGACCTCGATGCCTTCGGAGCGCAGAGCCAGCAGCGCGCTGTCGTAGCGGCGGCCGAGGGTCGCTTCGACAACGAGATCGTCCCGGTACCAATCGAGGACGGCATGGCCACCCGCGACCAGGGTGTGCGGGACGGCACGACCGTTGAGACGCTGTCCGCACTGAAGCCTGCTTTTAAGGAAGATGGCCTGATCACCGCAGGCAACTCCTCGCAGATCTGCGATGGTGCATCGGCAGTGCTGATCATGAGCGCGGACAAGGCAAAGGAACTCGGCATGAAGCCTCGTGCCCGTTTTCATGCGTTCGCGCTGGCCGGTACCGACCCCGTCACCATGCTGAAGGGTCCGATCCCGGCCACCAAGAAGATCCTCGAAAAGACCGGCATGTCCATCAACGACATCGACCTGTTCGAAGTCAATGAGGCGTTCGCATCTGTCGTGCTGGCCTGGGCGAAAGAACTGGGAGCCGACATGAGCAAGGTAAACGTAAACGGCGGTGCCATCGCCCTCGGTCACCCGCTCGGTGGCTCGGGTACCAAGCTGATGGCCACGCTGCTCAACGAGCTTGAGCGCACCGGCGGCCGTTTCGGTCTGCAAGTAATGTGTGAAGGTGGCGGCTTGGCCAACGCCACCATCATCGAGCGACTCGACTGACGAGCCGTCAGTTTGTCCGGCTCCCCCGCTCCCAGATCGCCGTCACAATCAGATGCGGTGCGGTGAGGGGTAGGTCGGCTGGAAGGGCCCGCAATACTCGACCCGTGTGCCGAGGACCGTGCCACACACAGAAGTAGACGGCGAAGGAGATCAACGGATCGGCCACCAGGAACAGGGCAGCCAATAGGCTCAGCTCCGCCACGACACGGCCCCGTTCATCCCGATCGGTGCGAACGACCACAATGACGAATGCCAACGCCGCGACGGTGGTGCCCGCGTAGCCAAGACGTGCGAGCTGCGCCACCGAGAGGCTCGTTCGGCGAAAGAAAAGTGCGTTCACCAGCGGCAGCACGCGAGTCGGATGGGTAGCTGTTGAGACGGCAATGACGACGCCGCCTGAACAGACCGCATGCGCGATTCGAGCGACCGTCCAACGAAGCCGATCGCCGCCGGCATCACCGCCGCCGAAATGAAACCATGACATGGCAAAGAAGGCGGCGACTCCGGCCAGAGGGGCGTACAACCATCCAGCTACGACGAGCGCGCTGACCGCAACGTACGCCATGAGAAACATCACAAAGGCACGCTTCGTCATCGACCTCATCGCCAACACCGGCCCGGCCAGGACGTCGAGCGCGCCGTGGCGTGGGCATTCCGACGGCGGTGGCCGCAACAAGCACGACCGCGGATACCTTCGGCGTCGGAGCAGCTCGCACGACTGCGCTCACGGCAACGACGGCAACCGTGGCGAGAGCGGAGGCAAACCACGCCCTGCCGAGAATAGGGGCCGGAGCTGATGGCGCGAGGATGACGGCGTGCCCACGCCAATCGGTCACTTCCCCGTTAGCTCTGGACCCTTTGACGACGCAACTGCTCGTACAACCGAGTCTCGTTGTCGAGCTGAGCGCGGAGAAATTCCTCCGAACCGCTCGCTTCCGCGAATACTCTCGCCAGCCCGCCGAGCGGCTCTCGGATGTCCGTTAGTAGCTGCAGCAAATCATCGTGATATAGCCATTGCTGCTCACGTTCCAGCTGACCCATGCCGTCGGGACGGGTTTCGAGCCACTGTTCAAGACGCGGATGCCAGTAGGCGGTCACTGGGCGCAAAATCTGGTTGAGCAGGTGGCCGGCTAACAACGCATACGACAGCTCGCCACGGCGGTCGAGAGCGACATCGGGGCCGTTGCGGCGCAGGATGCCACGCACCTCGCTGAATACGGTGAACAGGCTCGTGAGCGCCTCGGTCAGCAGCCCTTCATTCTTTCGCAGGGGTACGAGCGTGATGCGGGTGGCAAACTCCACCACCGTCTCCCACGATGCGTGGCGCTCTGCGTCATTCGGCAGCCAAAGACCTGCGATTGTGGAGCCGGTACGATCAAACGTCACCTTCACGTGGATGTGTTTGCACTCTGTCATGGTCGGCCCATCTTGGCCGTGGTCGAAAACACGTGAGGGTCGTACGGTACGGCGGCGACTTTCGGGTCGTCACTCCACGTCTGCTCTACTTTGGTCTTCTTCCTGAGCGCATCAACGAGCGTCGGGAGTGGGATGTTCTTCCACCCGCCGCCGTAGCTGGTCGGCGCGACCGAAATGAGGGCGACGCCGTTGGTGTCTGGCAAGAGACAGTCCTCCACGAACTTTCTTGGCGTGGCGTTGTGGCTACCGTGGTGGCCGACCTTGTACACCGTGGTACCGGTGAGGAGATCCCACGTGGCCGGGTTGTCCTGCATCATCTTCCACGTGCCCCACTGCGCATCGCCGGGAAAGAAGAGCTTCTTGTCCCCCACCTCGACGAGGAGGACCAGACTGGTGCCGTTGATGGCATTGTCCAGCCGGTAGACCAGTTCGAGCGGCTCCAGCGTGGCGGTGGTCATCAACTTTTCGATGGATGCGTTTTCACCCTCGGCAAATCCGTAGACCGCGGAGTCCACCACCCACGCTACGTCGAACGGACGCGGAGGCGCCCCTACCTCGGCAGTGTCGGGCGTCGTGTCATCGAGGGATCGCATGGCGGGCACAAGGGGTTCGTAGGCAGCACCGGATGGCGGGTCGAGCAGCTTGATGGTGGCCGGATCGCGTGACGGCCCCAGGACATGCACGATGACACCCTTGGGTAGTACATGGGCCAGTTCCTCGTTGCGGAGTTGTTCGGGCTCATGCCCGGCGCGGGGAAGGTATCGCACCCGCGGGTTGGCGTTCTTGAAGCCGTTGCCGCTCTGCAGCGTCGCCATGGCTTTGGCGTTGCTGGTTGAGTTGTACGCGATGTCGATGGCCGCGTCGGCCTGGCTGTTCGATTCTTTCCCTGCAGCCCGCAACGCGGTCAACGCATGAAATGTGCGGTTAGCCAGCAGCTCCTGCTTTGCGACGAGCGCCCGAGCGAAGGGGTTCTGCGGGTCCTCGACCCAGGGTAACCACACCTCAGTCACCTCCACCGCTTTCCACTTTTCCTGTAGGGAGAAGCCGTGGATATGGTCTCGATGGCGATGCGTGGCCACGATCACGTCGATCTTGGACACGCCGTCAGCTGGGTCACGTACATCGGTGATGAGTTCATCGATCACTGCCTCGAAGGACTTCTCCCCCGCCGCGGCATCGGTCTGACGCGATCCCGCCAACCTTCCGCAATCGAAAAGCATCCGGTAGGGCCGCTTGCGCGATGCGTCGCTCAGACTCACCAGGAAGCAGTCGCCGAAGCCGACGTTGTACATGCGGATGTCGATTTTCATTCGTCGCTCCCCTCGTCATGATCGCTATGCAACAGAGCGAAGTTGATACGCAGCGCCTGACTGCCCGGTTCGGCCCGATAGGAATCGCCCGGATCGCTCGAGCGGCTCCTACTCAGCCGGTCCTGCATATCCGTCAAGCGCCGTGTCGCTTCCGGCACCCACGCCAACGGCGTGGCCTCGGCGGCCGGTGTTTCGCGGGGCGGAAGCGGCTTGGTGATGACATAGCGAACAACGCCGTTGCTGTCGGCCACCACCGTGCAGCCACCCTTGGGCACGAACTTGAGATCGTCACCGCTGACGAGATCGTCGCGGGACTGCACATAGCGCACGACAATGTCGATGGTGGGGCGGCCGTTGGCGCGATAGCGCATGGTGGGGTGCATTCCTTCAACCACGATGTCGACCTCCTCATCGAGTGAGAAGTCCTTGCGGTGGGCCATCCCGAAATCGAAGAGCTCTGCAGCCCAGGTCCGCCACTGCTTACTGCTGTCGTCCTCATCAGGCGGCGGCGCCACACTTGCCGATTTCTCAGCTGCGCCGTACATGTGCTCGACCGCGTCGTACCCTTCCGGGTCGATAGCGTCGAGACTCTTGATGACGTCGGTGAGCAGCCCGCGATGGAAGGGGAAGCCGCTGATCTCCTTGCCCGGCCCGCCCCACGCCACCGAATCCGCGCCAAGTGATCCGGCGGTGGTCGGGTAAATACCGTGCTTGCGAAAGCCTTCGATGATCGCCACGCGGAACGAGTCATCCGATGGTGATAGCAGCAGGTCGATGGTGACGATCGAGCGGAGAAAATCTTCGAAGGTCACATCAAGCGGGGGCAGGTAGTCAAAGGCCCGCATGAGCGCCGTGAAGAGCTGGTTGGCGAGCGCAGAGGCCTCCTTGGCCAGACGGCTCACCAGATCAGGATGCAGGGCGCCCTCGCGCAGTACCCCGGTTCCTTCGGACGCCAGCCTGATGAGGTCCTGCGTTCGTTGTTGGTAGAGCGACAAGAACGCGTCGAACACCGCACGCACCAACACCGCGCCACGCTCGTGCGGCTCTTCCGACGCGCGGTACTTGGCTGGGTCGGGGTCGCCGTCCTCGGCCGACCGAAGGGCGGCCTTGCCGCCCGTTGAGTACCCGAACTGCCGGGCCAGGCCGAGCAGCACTTCGGATCGGGCGAAGTCACCCCTGCTGTCGGCGAGCGCCGGGACCAGCACCTCTTGTAACTTGAAGTGTTGGAAGATGGCGATGAGGTCGGCAAAGCCTTCGTGGAACGCGGCAACATCGGGGTTCGAGGCAATCATGAAGTCTGGCCGCAAACGGTCAACCAGCGCGTGGGTCGTCTCATGCACGATGATGTCGTGGGATAGACAGGTGAACACCATCTGCCCCGGAATGTTGGTACCGGCCTCGGTGCTGTCAGCCCGGAAGTAGCCGAACATAAGCGAGCTGCTCTCCGGGTCGTAAAAGGCGTTCTCACCATAGAACGCGTGGGGGAAAATGGTGAGGAACTTCTTGCGGCCAAGCGTGAGCCGTCGCCCGATAGCGGTCTCGAAATCGGCCCACAACCCGGCCACCACGGCGTAGACCATCTGCTGGTGAAAGCGCGGGTCGGTTTCGGTAGGCGCGAGTCCGTCACGAATGAGCACGTCGGCATGGTTGAGATCGATTGGCTCGTAGTAACACCGGTGCACACCGTCGTAATCGATGACCTGGATGCGGCGACCCCGCGGGCCCGGCTTCAGGTCATCCTCAAAGGGTACGTACACGGTGGCGCGAGGCGTGACGCGACCGGACTTGCCACGGTCGATGCGCATGGGATCAAGCGCAAAGATCTGCAACGGCCGCCGCGATGGACGTCGATACGGGTGGAGCGAACGCGGCGCCGGGATCGGTGGAATCGGCGTCTGTTGAACGACGGCTTCAACCGGCTCAGTCGAGTACGAGTTACTCATGAGCACAACCTCGTGAAGCGTTGCCGGTCGATTGGCCTCAACTCGCCAAGGCCATCGAGCACGTACGCGTTGATCATGGTAAGCACGTAACCGTGTTCCAGGAGCACGCTCGTCACCGGCACGCCCAGGGCGGACAGCACCGTGCCGGTGCCTGAGGTTGTGTGCACCGTTTTGTCCCACCAGTCCTGGCTGTAGCCCTGACTGTCGAGGAAGATGAGCGCTTCATCGGCTCGGATGTTGAGCGGCTCGTTCTTCCCGGTTTGCGCCGTACCGAGCAACTTGGGCAGTCGGTAGGGGCTGTCGACTATCTGCACAAACAGCCCGTCGAGGCCGGCATCACTCTTCGGATTCTCGGCGTCGCGGAAAATCGCGTAAAGCGCCTGCCGACGATGTGCGGTCGAGACTTCGTACTGCACATCCTTGGCACGAAGCGCACCCGCCAACTCCTGGGCCAAACCTCCGTGGCCAATGGGTTTCGCGCTGTTCCATCCACCCGAGCCGTTCACAACGAAAAGCATGCGGGCCCGATTGGGTTGCACGGTATCGAGTTCGGTCCATTCGCCCGCACGCTCGGCAAACCGATACTCCCACTGATCGGCCATGTTGTCGTAAACCCCGCCGTCGTCAACCACGATCTGGTCGATGCCAGCCGCGGTGGTGCCGTCGCGATTTACCGGTGCGTGCACGCCGAGCGTCGCTAGAGGAATGGCGCGCGGTCCGAAGGCTGCGGGCACACACGCCGAGGCCTGCACCGCTGTTGCGAGCGCTACGTTGACATCGCCGCAGGAGCCACCGAAGCGATAGCCGTACACTGCTCGATTGGTGAAGTAGAACGGCTCCCCCGTTTGCAGTTCCGTGGTGCAGATGACGTGATGGACGCTGGACGCCGCTGCCTTCGCTTGCGCCAAGGTGACGTGCTTGCCCCCCAGCAACTCAGTGTCCAACGCCGCTTCGGTTCGCACCGAACGCTCGCGCAGGAGTTTCCACGCCACGGCGAGGAGCACCATGGCGAGAACGAGCGCCACTACTGCCAGACCCCACCAGTGTGCAATGAAGGACACCAGCGCTACCAAGACACCCAGGACGCCGAGAGCGCCGCAGCCGATGAGGGCTCGAAGGTAGTTCCGAGTGGCCGGCGCACCTTTCAGCAGTACTCCTCGCGAGGCTATTGAACGCAACGCCGGCTGCAGATGCGACTCGAAAGTTGCAACGTCAACGGTCGCGAAGTCAGGACCGACCAGCACTATTCCGTTCGCAATCGAGCCGCCCGATACTGAGCTGATCGACGTGCACCGCTGGTTGAGCCCGGAATCAGTCAACGCCAGGAGCGCGCCAAGCCCGAACACCGTTGCCCGATGTCCGCCCCCCGAAAGAGCAACCGACACGTCCTGTTCATGAGCCACCCGCAACTCCCAGTTGTTTGGTCCGAGACAACACCCGCGTTACGTCATCCCACCCCGAGACAACGTGAACGAACCGACCTCTTGAACTACCCACTTGCCGGTATAGCACGATTGCAACGAATTGTGAACCAGTGAAAGTTCTCTACGATACAAATGTTGTCTCCGGGCCCGCCGTTTCGGTCTTAGAGCTGAGGGAGCACGCGCATGGATGATCAGCCACACACCAAGCCGACGAGTCGGGCCGTCGTGTTCATCCACGGCATCGGGGATCAGACGCCGGGGTCGTCCGTGCGATCCTTCGTGAACGGGCTACTCGGTGGCAATCTCGTCTGGGCGGCCGACAAACCGGCGCCCTACGTGTCGTCGCAAGATCAGCTCGACAGCACCTATGAGTTGCGCCGACTCCACGTCTGGTCGGACAAGGAAACCGGAAGACCGGGTACCGACTTCTTCGAGCTTTACTGGGCTGATCTCATGCCGCCCTTGACTCCGAGCGAGGGCATCAACTGGCTGAAGGGTCTCGGCAAGCGCCCCTACAAAGACATGCCTCCCCAGATGCGCCCCGTGTGGTTGCTGACCCGTGTTATCGGGTTGCTCGTCGTCATCGCTGGCCTGGTCTTGGCGGCGATATTCGGTGTGACCCAGGCGCGTACCGGACTCTCAAAGGTGCTGGCCTTCGGCCCACTCGCATTCGTCATCGGAGTAGTCCGCGGTGGGGTCAACGGCTTTCTTCGCTCCAGTCTTGGTGACGCCGCCCGTTACCTCTCGCCCCATCCGTCGAACGTCGCGGCGCGCAGCAAGATCCGAGCACGCGGGCTCGATCTGCTCGACCACCTTCATACCGACGAACGGTACGAGCGGGTTATCATCGTGGGGCACAGTCTCGGCTCGGTGATTGCCTACGACATCGTCAACCTCTACTGGAGCAGCCACCGCTTCTTCCCGCGAGACCTGCCTGACTCGGCCGACACCCAACCAGCACTCGCTTTCTACGAAGCGTTGTCGGTAGTGCCACAGGTTGATCCAGCCGCCCTTATGGCCGCTCAAGGCGAGCTGTGGGCGGAGAACGTTCGGTTTGGTTCGCGTTGGCTTGTCAGCGACATGATTACCCTCGGCTCGCCTCTCGCTCACGGTCCGCTGTTGATGGCCGACAGTGCCGTCGATTTCGAACGTCGGCAGATCCAACGTGAGTTACCGCGCTGTCCACCGTTGCCCGACATTCTTCGCCCCGGTCAGAGCGACGAAGCGCGGGTGCAAGCGTTCTCGCCGACCTTCGCACCGACCCGACGAGTGCTCCATGTCGGCGGCGTGTTCGCGTCGACCCGCTGGAACAACCTCTACTTTCCCGTCACGTGGGGCTTCCTCGGTGACCCGGTCGGCGGGCCTGTTGCCCCACAATTCGGTCGCGGCGTGATCGACCATCCCGTCACGTCAAACCTCGGGTTCGTCCGCACCCGCACCCCGCGTGCCCACTCCAACTACTGGTCGCCCAGCACACCGCCCGCTCCCCTTCGGGACGCCAATGAGACCCTCCGAGCATTGCTGGGCTTCGCCTAAGGCGATGGCGTCAGGTGCAGGATCCTGACGAACCGAACGTTGTGTCGGTCTTGGCGGCCAACGCGCTGTCGTAGGCCTTCTCTACCGAAACGAGGATGCGCAGGATGAGACAGCGGGTACTTGGCAAGAGCGCTGGGATCTCGAGGCCCTTGCGTATCTCTCGGTCGGATCCTCGTGGGTCGTTGTCCATTTGAAAGACGAGGAGCCCAAGGTCGACATGGGCCAGTGCGGCCAACTCGGCCAAGCGGACGTTGCCGTGGCTGTGCTCGTCGATAACCCCCTGCAGGAGCTGACGGGAGCGAGCGAGATCGTTGGAGATCCCACCGCGCACCTGGCAGCTCAGTACCCGTCCGAGACCGAACGCCGCCTTGGCGCCGAGATCGGCACCCGGTGCGCCTTTCCCATGTGCGAACACCTCCGCGTAGCGGGAGCCGGCCGACGCAAGTTCGGCCAAATTGACATCGGTTCGACCAGCCCGTTCGCCGCAGACGTCAGCCGCGCTGCGACGGTAGGCCAACTCGGCCAGGCCAACCTGGCCTCGATCGTCGGTCGGGTCCTCGGCGAGCGCTTGTTCGAAGTCCGCCCGCGCTTTGTCGGAAAGATCGACGGTGCGCGTGATCGGCGCTCGGGCATAAGACGCGCCGCGCAGGACCAGGATGAGCGATCGACTAACGGCGTTGAAGCTGGTCTGATCGAGGGCGGTGGTGAACACCTTGACCGCGGCGTCGGTATCTCCCCCACCGAGGGCGTCGATGCCGATCGCAACGTTGCTCATGGGAGTTGCCCGCTCGGTCAGGTGGCGGGCGATCTCGGCCTGCTGAGCACCGTTGCGCGGGTCGAGCAGGATGGCTTTGCCCAGAGAGAAGTCGCCGCTGGCCTCTCCTGCGCCCGAGACCTGATCGGGTGGGATATACACGCGCGGCTCGACGCGCACGCCGCCGATGTCACCCTTTGTTCCGCCACGAACTGCGCCGTAGATGACAAGGTCGGCGTTGAGATGTTTCGCTCGCTCCTGGACCCAACGAAGTTGCGATGCCCCATCGCCTTTCACAAGATGCCCGACGCGATCCGGACCCCAAACCTCGGCCCGGTCAGCTGACTGGCCGGCGAGCGAGGCTGCGACACGTTGGGCGAACTCGTTGCCGAGTGCAGCTTCGCCCGCCTCGACCGAGAACCCAGCGATGGCGACGTTGACCCCTCCGCCCATCGATGGGATTGGATGGCTCGTTGCCACCCGGTAGGCCCCGAACGATGCGGCGAGCAGCACGCCTGTGATAGAGGCTGACACGAGGCGCGGCCAGGCGCGCGGAACGGACTGCTCCAGTTTCACGCCGAGAGCAACGACGGTCTCGTTGAACGTCAGCGGAGGCGCCGTGACGTAGAGCCGATCGAGCAACCCATGCAACGGTTCAGGCAGGTCGGGTTGTGTAAGTACCCGAGCGCCATCGACGTAGAGCACCACGACCTCGCCGCCGGGTCTCGCCAGCGCCCTGGTGAGTTCGTTTCGCACCCAGTCGCTCTCGTCATCCAGACGCTTTCGATTCTCCTCGGCCGCCCAGTTCGGCCCCACCACTACGACCATTGCCTGCGAGCGTCGCAGGGCCAACGCCAGCGAAAGGCGCAGTGGTTGACCGGGCGACATGTCGGTGTTGTCGAAGAAGACTCGTGGCGTTCCGAGCTGCTCTTCCAGCAGGCGGGCGACCAGTTCGGCCTGTTGGGCGCGGTCGTTGCGCCGGTAACTCACGAAGACCAGTGGTCGCCGGAGCCGGAGGAAGAAACGGCGTGCTAGCGCGCGAGCGGACATTTGGGAGTGTCGTCGAGTCCTACAAAAACGACACACGCAGTGCTGCGCGCCAGGTCAAAGTGAACGGGTGCCGACGCCTTGAGTTGGACAGTGGGAAGGATCGAAAGAAACCGGAAGCAGAGCTGGGTGTTGTTGCAGGGGTGACCGGCGCTGGATGGTTCGCGTGTATAGAGGCGTATCGGAATGTCCAGGTCGGCGGGCGAAGACAGCAGGTAGCGACTGTGGTCAATGTCGTCAGCGAGGCCGATGACGCTGGCCTGGGTCACCTCGACCCGGGCAGTGACGCGCACCACGAGGTCGCCGTAATCGGCCTCAATTCGATACAGACCAACGTGATCGAGTTCGATGAGCACACGCAGATCACTGATGGCGGGTGAGACCGTCTTGTTGGCGGGTGTGATCAGTTTCACCCCAGCACCCGGCGAGACCAGCACTTGCAGCAGTCCGACTTCGAACACCGAGTCGGGGAGTTTCACTTCGACCGGCTTCGGGGAGACTGTGCTGGTTGTCGTCTTCGGGGCCGGAACCGTGACAGACACCGTGACCGTCGCAGGTGCGGTGGCGACACCCGACGGAATCGATACTGTCGGGGGCTTCTTTTTCGCCGCGTCCGGGATCGAAAGCACTGGCGTTGTCAGCACCGAGATACCGCGCGTGGTGCTTGACGCGGGTCCATCGGGACGTTCGAGGGAGAGCGGGTCAGTAGTCGGTGGGCCGGGGATGAAATTCCCCATGTTGAGATATTCATCGACCCCTGCCGGCGGTGGCTGTCTCGTCCACGTGGACGGGTCGCCTGGATCGGGCCCTCGGCTGGTGGTGCCCGAAGCGCGGGACGTGCTTACCGCAGTCGAAGCGGACCCTCCTGAGGACACCACCGAGCCGCCGCCGAGGACGGTGGCCACGGTCGCGCCCGAACTGGCCGCTGGGGACGACGTGGTCAGTACCGGAGGCGAGACGACCTGACCCGTGGAGGCGCAGGCGGCCAACAGCAGCGCGCCGATCAGCGCGTGCGACCTGTGCAACCTCGCGCTCCTCACAACGACGCCGGCCATCCTCGCAACTCCGATCGGTCACGACATTTTTAGCACTCTTCGTGGCGAGGTTTCCCGAATTCTGTTCAGGACTCTGCGAACGGAGCACGGATCACGGCGACGGGGCACGGTGGGTGCTCGACCAGCGATGCGCTGACCGAGCCGAGAACCATTCGGCCGATAGCCGAGCGACCATGGGATCCAACCACAAGCAGGTCGGCATCGGCTGCTTCGGCGTGAAGCTCATCGCGTGGGATGCCTTCGTGGAGTTCGGAGTGGATGCGAACGTCATCCCCTTTCCTGGCACGAAGTCGGGCAACAGCGTCGCGCAGCGCCGTCGCGGCATCGAGGGCGACAAGATCACGACCTTCCGAAACGGTGGTTCGAATTCCCTGATACGGATAGTCCCACGCGTGGGTGACTGTCAGGTCTGTTCCCCACCGAGCGCACGTGTCATAGGCCCAGGCCATAGCGACATCGGCGAGCGGTGATCCGTCGGTACCAACGACAACTTTTCGCACGTCCCTTTCCGGCTTGTCGACGCCATCGTCGGCATGCTCCACGCAGGGCACTACGACGACCGGACACCAGGCTCGACGCATGAGTGATCGGGCGGTTGAGCCGAAGACCATCTCGCCGAAGCCGTGGTGTTCGTGGTGTCCGACAATGATCAGTTCGGCGATTCTGCTGTAGTCCACCAGAATGTCGGCCGCCCATCCGCGACTGACGACGGTGTTCACCTCGAGGTCGGGCGCAATCGCTTTTGCCGCGGCGACCACTTCGTCCATGCGGGTGAGGTGCGCCTCTTCGCTGTCGTCTGGTCCGGTGGTCGTGTAGGCGACGCCCATCTCGCCTACGTAGATCTGCTCCTCCCAGGTATGTAGCAGCAGCAGTTGGGCACCCCTCCTGCTGGCCTCGGTGATAGCGAAGTCAACGACCTCACCCGATGTCGCCAACCGGTCCACGCCGGCCACCACGATGCCGCGCTCGGATCGTGGAAGGCCGGGCAGCGGGTGCAGGGCGATGACCGGACAGAGCGCCTTGCGGACGACTCGAAACGTTTCGCTCGGTACCACCATGCGGGCGGAGGCGGGAACTCCGTGGGAAGCCATCGCGATGAGTACGACATCCGACGTTGTGTTGGCGTAGTCGACAATGGCGGTGGCGGGCCGCGAACCGTGCAGCACCTCAAACTCGATGGCCAGATCATCGGTCGACCATTCTCTGGCCAAGTTGTGCACGAGATTGCTCTCATCGGACCGCATCTCGGCGGGCACTTTTTCGACGTCGATCACCTCGACCAGACGCAGCCCCAAGCGGAGCGTACGAGCCAGTTCGATCGCAGTCGGAAGGATGGCCGTCGAGGTGTGGTTGGGATCGACGGTCACAAGAATGACGCCGCCATCAGCAACTCGTCGAACAGCTCGCTTTCCAATGAGCACCACCGGGCGGCCGCTGTCGCGTGCCAAGTCCCCGCTGATACTCCCGAGCAGCGCATCAAACGCTGCCCATCGGGCGTGGGTGGGCACGCACCACAGCGAAGACGGGTGATGGATGATCTCTCCAAGCAACTCTCCACCGACATCTTTCGAAACGAGCACCTGCGTGGACACGGGTACGGTTACCGCCACGGCGAGAGACGCCAGTTCCTCGGCCGTGGCCGGCTTCGCGCGGGGAGATGCCACCGACACCAATTCCACGCCTGCACCGAGCCGATCAGCGAGGGCAGTAGCGATCTCGATGGCCTCGACATCGGGGTCATCGGTGTCGACGGGGATCGTGACCGTGGTGTACACAGGCGGCTCCTTGCGGGATGAAGAACACCCTCAGTGTGCCGCTGAAGTGTCCCCGTACCCAGTGCCACTGGACCCTGCCGAAGCGGGCCGAACAGCCCTGCGTACGGTAGCCGGACCTGGCTAATTCGGCTGATCGACACCTACCGGAGATGTCGGAGGGTGATAGACCCGCTCCGTGGGTGCCGACGAAATCGATCGGAAACGTACGCTGGGGGCCTCCTCAGCTCGGAGGGCCCAGAGGTGCCGGCAGATCGGTTCGATTGGGATTCTGCTTAGTGGCCTCATGACGCTGGCCTCGGCTCTTACACCGACGTTGCGGCTTCATCTCGGCCGCGTCGAAGACGTCCTACCCCTCTATGTCCATCAAACGGTATTTGCGGTAACGGCCATGCTCGGAATCGTGCTGGTGCAACTGGCCCACGGCTTGAAACGGGGCCAGCGACGCGCATGGATCGCAGCCGTCACCGTCCTCGTCGCGACGGTTGTCGCCCACGTGGCCAAGGGGCTCGACCTCGGAGAATCGACTGTCAGCGGTGCGCTCGCCGTCTATCTCGTGGCGAACCGTCGGCACTTTCGGGCGCCGAGTGATCCGGCGCCGCTACGCCGATCGGCACTCGCCCTGCTCGGGAGCAGTGCAGGCGCTCTCGCCACGGCGATCGTGATTTGTGCGACACGGCGTCATGGCCGCCTTGTGTGGCGACGCGCTGCCTCTGCCGTGCTCGATCGCGTGGCAGGGAATACCTCCATCAGGATTGGCGGTCGTCTTGATCGCTTCCTAACGCCAGCTATCGGCGGTGTTTCCGCAATAACGGTGCTCGGTCTGGGCTGGCTGCTGCTTCGTCCGGCGCTTCGACGAACTGGAGGCCAGCCAACGCTTACCGCCGCGCGCAACATCGTCCAAGCCTTCGGGAATGACACGCTCTCCTACTTTGCGCTGCGGACCGACAAACAGCGCTGGATCTATGGTCAAACACTCATTGCTTACGGTGTATACGGAGCCACGTGTCTGGTCTCACCCGACCCAATCGGGCCCGTCGCCGAACGAGCTGACGCGTGGAACGCATTTGCTCAGTTCGTCATCGACCACGGTTGGCACATCGTGGTCTTTGGCGCCAGGTCAGATGCGCTCGGACTCTACGAGGCAACCGGCATGAGGTCGCTCTACATCGGGGACGAGGCTCTGGTTGATGTTCAACAGTTCACGCTTGAGGGCGGTGCCATGAAGGGCCTGCGGCAAGCCGTCAATCGTATAGCCCGCAACGGCTACACCATGAGCTACCACGACCCTGCTGCCGTGTCGGAAGAGCTGGCCGACAGCATTCGCAATGTCATGACCGAGAGCCGAAGAGGAGGCGAGGAGCGGGGGTTCTCGATGGGGCTCTCGCGCATCTTTGATCCCGACGACAGTGGGCTGCTCCTCGCGGCCTGCCACGCACCCGATGGAACGCCGGCCGCATTCTGCCAGTTCGTACCTGCCGGTCCGCAAGCCTTCTCGCTCGACCTCATGCGTCGATCGGTTGCCGCTCACCCCAACGGACTGACCGACTTCGTCTTGGTCCAAACCATCGAGTACCTCCGATTGCGTGGCTACCTGTCGTTGAGTCTGAACTTTGCGGCAATGCGGGCCGTGTTGGCCGGAGAGAAGGGTGATGGCGCAACCCAACGATTGGAAATATGGGTGCTGGAGCGACTGAGTCGGAGTGTACAGATCGAGTCTCTGTGGAAGTACAACGCCAAGTTCAATCCGAGGTGGGTACCTCGCTATTTGGTGTACGACGCAAAAGAACACCTCATGTCCGGTGCGCTCGCCGCGTTGAAGGCCGAGTCGATCTGGGAGTTCCCGCTGATTGGCGGGCTCATGACGGCCCGACGGACTTAACGAGCTGAAAGCGAAAGGACTGTAACGGGTTGCTCGAAACCCTTCAGCATGCGGCGACCGGCCGGTTCGACGTGATGGGCGGACGCAGAACGCGCCACTTCCGGGGTAGCCAAAGCTTCGCCCGGGACAGCCTGCTCAGCCAGACGGGCCGCGAGATTGACGGTCGGACCGAAGAAGTCACCGCCATGCGTCAACACCGTCCCGTACGCCAGACCGGCCCGGGGAGCAAGGACCGGGTCGCGACCGAAGGTTGTGAGCAACGCGACGGCGATGTCGCAGCCGGTTCTTGCATCCACGGCAACAAACATGACCTCGTCGCCGATGAATTTGACGAGGCGGCCGCCGTGGTCGGTGACGATGTCGTGGGCTATCGCTTCGAAGCGTGACACCAGGTCGGCCAGATCCTTCGGCGTCATCGCCGCCGAACGCGGCGTGAACCCGACCAAGTCGACGAATCCAACTGCCATCGAGACCGTCAGTCCCAGTTCAGTTGCGTCTCCCTGCGCTAGGCGCGACTGCACGATGGCCTGATCAAGATGCAACCGAAAGAGCATCCCGAGTACCGGTGTGATCCCCCTGGCCAAGCGCATCGACTCGACACCTTGGGTCGCGAGTTCAAGATCACTCGCTCCCGCCTGTCGCAGCGGCTGCTCGACATCATGGAGGAAGAGTGTGTTGGCGGCACTGCCGACCGACGCCATCGCCGACCCGACGACACGCAGAAACTGCATGAGTTCGGCCCAAGAGAACAGCCTTGACGCGCCCAGCAACAACTCAAACGCGGCAATGTCCACCTCGGTATACCTGGGTGCATCGAGCGGGAAACTCGTCAGACCGGATGCGCGTTGGAACTCAACGAGTTGTTCGATCGAGATACCAGAACGCATCGAAACTTCGACGCCACTCAGTTGGACGTCAGCGTGACGAGTCGCGTCACCGATCAACTCGAGGAGGCTTCCGCTCTCGTTGGCCGCCCGCAACTCATCGAGTGAAAAACCTTGCGCGGCAAGCCATTCGAGGAAGGCCAGCGTCTGATCCGCGGTGGCAGCACACGGGTCATAGAGACCAGCGGCAAGGAAATCAGTCGCACCCAGACGGCTTTGTGCCACAAACCCATCGTAGAGCCGACGCAGTCGTGCCATGTGAAGGTTTCAGTGAACCCTGGCCGGCGGGGTGTTTGCTAGATTGTTCCAATGGACGAAATGACTGTCCCACATAATGACACGCTCTACACACACGGTCACTCCGATGCGGTGCTTCGCTCTCATCGCTGGCGCAACGCCCAGAACTCGGCCGCGTACCTATTACCCCACCTCAAGCCGGCGATGCAGCTACTTGATGTCGGATGCGGGCCGGGCACCCTGAGCATCGATCTGGCCAGGCACGTCGCTCCGGGCCGGGTGCTCGGCGTTGATCTCGACCCGTCCGTCGTGGCAGAGGCCAAACGGACCGCCGAGGGGTCCGGTCTCGATATCAGCTTTGTAGCGGGTGACTTTGCCGCGGCCGATGTGCCAGCCGAAGGTTTCGATGTCGTGCACGCCCATCAGGTTCTGCAGCATGTTGGGAATCCGATCGACGCACTTCGCTCTATGGCGCTACTGACGCGGCCCGGTGGCATCATCGCCGCGCGGGATGCCGACTATCCCGCCATGACCTGGTTCCCCCGAGAACCGCAGCTGGATCGATGGCTCGACATGTATATGGCCGTGACCACCAGAAATGGTGCCAATGCCGACGGAGGTCGTCGGTTACTCCACTGGGCCCAGCAGGCCGGTCTCCACGACATCGCCTATACGACGTCAACCTGGACCTTTCACACACCCGACGACCTCATGTGGTGGACGTCGTTGTGGGCCGATCGGGTCACGACCTCGCGTCTGGGTCACATGGCGGTGGACTACGGCATCGCAACAACCGGTGAGCTCGACGACATGGCTCAAGCGTGGCGGGCGTGGGGAACGCAACCGGGTGCAGTTTTCGTCGTGATGCACGGAGAAGTCATCGCCCGCTCATCGACCACCCGGCGAGGTTCTTGACAGCGGGCCGAAGGTCCCGAAACAGGCGAACCACCGGCACTGTCTTGACGCCAGCGCTCCCACGACAATAGTTCTGCGCTCACACAGACGCTCCGGTTGCGAGGCTCGATGGAACGACACCAGCTTGAATCATGTCCGGTGATTGCCGAGACGAACATTTCGGTCCTGCGTGTTGCAGGCGACAAGGTCTACAAGACGAAGCAACCACGGACCTTTCCGTTCGTCGATCAGAAATCCCTTGCCGATCGACAACGGCTCTGCCACCAGGAATACGCGCTCAATAGCCGCTTTTCGCCGGACATCTACCTTGGTGTTGAGGACATCACGCACGACGGGGAAATTGTGGACGCCGCCGTTGTTATGAAGCGCATGCCCGCTGAGCGCTCACTGACCCGATTGCTCGAAGCGGGTAGTGACGTCGAGGAGTGCGTCAAAGATGTCGCGCGACAAGTCGCTATCTACCACCAATCGGCGCCGCGTTCAGCGCGCATCAGCGAGGCGGGTACCTACCGTGCCGTGAAGGAATTGTGGCGCCTCAGCTTGCAGGAGATGGAGGCCTTTGTATCGTCGGTACTCGATCCGTCGGTGTTCAGCGAGGTCAGCAACCGATCAGCGCAGTACCTGGCCGGCCGCCAAAATCTCTTTGATTTCCGGGTGGGTCTTGGCCTCATCGTCGATGGGCACGGAGACCTCCTGGCCGACGACATCTACTGTCTGAAAGACGGCCCACGACTTCTTGATTGCCTCGAGTTCGACGAGCGATTCCGGTTCGGCGATGTGCTCCTCGACCTCGCCTTTGTCGCTATGGACCTCAAGCGACTTGGCCACGCTCGTCTGGCGAAGGTGTTCGTAGACGAGTATGTCGATCTGGCCGGCGAGCACCATCCGGCGTCCCTCATCCACCACTACACTGCGTACCGGGCGCTCGTGCGCTGCAAAGTCCAGTGTTACCGAGCACAATCGGGTGTTGTCGGAGCCGCTCAGCAGGCCAGTCTCCTGCTGGCGCTGGCGGCTAACAGTCTGTCACTCGGCGAGGTCCGCCTCATTGTGATCGGCGGGCTTCCGGGCACGGGAAAGACAACCGTCGCCGAGATGATGTCGGCGCACTGCTCGTGGACGGTGCTGTCGAGCGACGCCATCCGCCGAGAAGTCGCCGGTGTCCCGTCCGGTGACCAGGCCTATGGCGAAGGATCCCACGATCCCGCGGTCACGAAGAGTACCTACGACACCTTGCTGAGGCGAGCGAAAGCAGGGTTGTCGCTCGGTGAGAGTGTCATCCTCGACGCTTCGTTCGCAGACGAAACATGGCGGGCCGCAGCCCGCGAGCTCGCCAATCAAACCCAAGCCGTGCCCGCTGAGCTTTGTTGTGTGGCTCCCGCTGCGGTGACCAACCAACGGATTTCACGTCGCCGTCAGCACGCCGCTCCCCCTCAAACAGTGTTGTCCGATGCCACGCCAGCCATCGCCGCAACAATGGCCGAGCACTTCTCGTTGTGGCCCACCGCAGTCGTCCTGGACACCACAGGATCGAAACCGGTCACCCTCGCCAAGGCCCTGTCGACGTTCACCTGAGAGCCAGGTGCTCTGTCTGGCGGTTTGTGCCATTTGGTTGCCAGACCATGGGCCTTGGGCCCTGCACGGGCCCGTCGGATGCGGAACATGATCAGTAGTGATGACGATCACAACCCATCCTTTTGATCATGTCGTGGTACCCCTCGACGGATCACCGTTCTCAGAACGGGCCGTACCCGTCGCGCTCGCCTTCGCCGAACGCCTCGGTGCTTCCACTGACCTGATCGGACTCGCCGGTGATCACGGTGTCGATGAACGGCTACGCACACAACTGGACCAACTGGCCCGTCAAGTCGGCGGCACGCTCCCGGCGACCCACATTGCGAGCGCCTCTGATGCACTTGAGCCGATACGAGCGTTGTCTTCGCAGTACCCGTCACCACTCGTCTGCGTGGCCAGTCACGGGTGCAACCGGACGGGTGGTGTGTTCGTCGATGCGTTGACCGGCGATCTGGTCGGATCGACCTCGCTGCCCGTGCTGGTCGTCGGCCCTCACGCTCGGGTACCGGCGGCGAATGCGCCGGTCGTCGTGTGTGTCGACGGGTCGGGCGACTCCGAAGCGGCCATCCCTATTGCCGCGGCGTGGGCGGAAAGGCTGGATGTGGAGCTGATTCTCGTCACCGTTGTCGACCCGCGACCAGCGAAACCCGGCACCGAGGATTATCTCGTTTCGGTGGCCGAGAAAAGCGCTGCCTCGGGTATCCGTCTCCGACCGCACGTGATCCGTTACGTGGCTCATCCAGCTGAAGGACTGGCGCTCTATCTCGCCGAGCATCCCGCTCAACTGGTCGTCGTGACCACCCGTGCCCGGCGGGGCCTCACCCGCATCCTCTTCGGAAGCGTGGCGTCTCGCATCGTGCACGAGGTGTCGGCGCCCGTGCTGCTGCTTGGCCCGCTTGCCGTTAGCGCAGATGCCGAGGTCACCATACCGTGGCCCCATTCACCTTTCGAGACGGTGATTGTCCCGGTCGACGTCACGGATCCTTCCGCCCCCGAACTGCGGATGGCGCGATCATTCGCCAAGAAATCACAAGCGAAGCTGGTGCTGGTCCACGTCACCGATGAAACTGATGCCTCGGACCGTCAGCGAGCCATGACCGAGCTGGCCGATCGCCTTCGGCCGCTTCGGGCCGAGGCAAGAGTCATTCGTGCCGCCGATCCGGCGCAAGCCATCTCGGACGTTACCGGCCAGGAGCCGGACAGCATCGTCTGCATGGCAACTAAGGGCCCGGGAGTTCTTTCCTCGACCCTCCTGCCAACCGTTGCCGGACCGGTGGTGCGCTGGTCACACGTGCCCGTCATGCTGATCGGACCACACTGCGAAGAGGAGCCCGGCGACGTGGCCGAGCTCGCAGCGTTCATAGACGGATCAGACGTTTCCGACGCGGTACTGGCACTCACGGGACTCCTCGGCCAACAATGGGATCTGCCGGTCAGCGTGCTCGAAGTTGTCGCTCCGCAGGCTCGGCCCGGTGGCAACAGCGACGTCATTCAAGACAGCTTTGTGCATCGTTCGGCCGCGAGACTTTGCGAGCGCTATGGCGTCGACGCAACAGGCGCAACAGTGGACGGTACTCATGTGGCCGATGCGATTGCCGACTGGGCAACCGAACACCCCGAATCGATCATTGTGCTCGGCAGCCACGGCAGTGGCGTATCCGAGGAAAGGATGGGCAGCGTCGTGATGGAGGTCGCTCACAAGAGCACCGTTCCGGTGCTGGTCTTTCCCGCCCACGCCGCCGCACAGCAGTGGCAACGTTTCGTCGCTCCAGCACCACACGTCGAATCAGGTCACCAATGAACCCGGGGCACGATCGAAACGGGCTGATCGTGCTTGACCGTCAGGGCTGTCTCGCTCGTCTCGCTCAACGGCGACTGGCCACACTCGCTCTTTCGGACGGCGCCCTCCCGGTGGCAGTTCCGGCGGTGTACGCGCTCGCCGACGAGACGATCTACCTGGCAGGCAGCAAGGGAGGCCTCGTCGGCCGATGTTTGCCGGGCAGCATCGTGTCGATGTGTGTCCACGATGTCGACGACGATCTCACAGCGGGTTGGAGTGTCACGGTGACGGGTCTGGCCACACCGCTGAAACTCGCCACGACCGCTCTCGAACTCCTGGGATTCGTTCGGTCGCCGTGGCTGGCCGACGAAGCGTCCCGGATTGTGGTTTCCCTCGATACCCAACGAACAACAGGGCGCGAGATCGTCAGAGCCTAGAACTCCGGTCGTCCGACTCCTCTCTGGACGCCGAGCCCCGGGCAGGGCCCGAGCATCGCGAAATGGTTCGTTCTTATCGAAGCGTCCGGCTGGCCTTGTCTACGGCTTCGCGCATCTCCTCGACAGCATCCCGAACGCCAGCGAGCAGGGTGCGTGAAGCATCGGTTCCCCCGGTCATGAGTTCACGTACGGCGCGTTCCACCTTCTGACGACGGTGGTCAACCTCTGCGGTCACCTTGCTCCACTGATCTCGGGCATCCATGGCAGCGAGGTCGGTCTGCACGAGTAGCTCCTCGGCCATTCCTTTCGGCGACATCTTTGCCGGGTTTGTCACACGTGTCGTAGCACGAGCCTTGGACGACGTCTTCTTGGCGGGCCCGGCCTTCTTTGCAGCGGCCTTTGCCGCCGTAGCGGTCTTTGCTGTTGTCGGCATGATTCTTCTCCTGAGGGGGTTGAGCGGGTTGCTACACCAACCGTAGAGATGCAACCACCGGGCACATAGGGGACAACGTCACATCGGGACACGGCGGAAGCCCTTACGAACAGCTCCCGTTCGGTTCTTCCAACCGGCCTGAGGTGTTCACGGTCGACCCTTCAACCAATGACGCAACCAGCATCGTCATCGAGGCCGCACTCGGACATGGCGAGGTGGTCGTGTCCGGCCAGGTCGAGCCCGACACCTTCACCGTCGCTAAGAGCGACCTCAGTATTCGAATCAGGCACACGGGTATCCAGAGTCACCAGATCGTTCGCAGCCCTGAAGGACACGATGTCACGACCCTGCTTGACGCGGAACGTGGCGGTCAGCCCAAGCTGACCGACAGCGAGGTTCGAAGCGTGGACGCTGTCCTAGACGCCATCACCCGCATCATCACCGCCAGCCGCGATGCCGGCATCACCAGCTCGCTCTGCGGGCAGGCTCCTTCCAACCGGCCCGGCTTCGCCGAACGACTGGTTCGCATGGGCATCACGTCCATATCCGTAAACCCTGACGTCGCGGTCAAGACGAGAGAGATCATCGCTGCGGCCGAGCAGCGGCTACTCCTTGATGCAGCTCGGGAACGAGTGGGCGATAGCCACTATCCCGGTCCGTCACCCTCGAGCCACTGCTGACGAATCCTTTTCCCCTGTTCGTACGCAACCGGGTAGCAGGCCATCGCCCGACTGCGGTCGAACAGTTGATCAGGTCGGCGCGCCAACGCGGCAACCGCCGCGTTCGGGCGAATGAGCCAAAGCCCACCGGCCGGGTTCGCGAGTCCCCAGCTCCGCATCTCTCGAACCATGATCTGCTCCATCAGCCGTCCAGCCGGACCGAACATCGAACCCGCCAACGGCGTGATGACCAACAGGTTGTCGGCTGCCTCGCACCGGTCGGCTGACGTCATCGAACGGACGCCGCCGTCAACATAGCGATGCCCGTCGATGCGGTGCGGTGAGAGCAGCCCCGGCACCGCAGCGGATGCTGCGACAAGATCGGCGACGGGATAGTCCGCGCCCTTCAGCACGACCCGACGGAGCCGGGGCAGTTCGCACACCACCACGCCAACGGAAGGAGCACGCGCTTCCCCAAAGATGCGCGCGGCGATGTCTCTCAGCCGACCGGAACGGGGATCCGGTATCCGGGGCACGTCGTCACCGATAGCCGAAATCGCCGTAGACCAACGGATACCCAGCGACAGTGCGGAGGCTGCCCACGACCCGGCAGACGTCCCAATTGCAGGTGCCGCAGCCAGATCGACCCCGTTGTCGATGAGCGCCTCGGCCACGCCCATCAAGTACGCTATTCCGAAGAGTCCACCGCCTCCGTAGGCAACGGTGAGGTGCGGCCGAGCGAGCGGCGCATCAAATCCCTCCACTTCGTCTGCCTCTCTGTGCCGCCACGATGCTCCGATTGACATGAAGATAACCCTGTCGGTGGTCGAGTCACAGAGGCCGACTGCCCCAGTGGCGCCGCCGCCAGCCGTTTCTGGAGAGGACCAAAGTCTCTGGTATGGAGGAGGGCCTTAGGCCCGTGCCGATGCCGACTCCAGGCCCTATCTGAGTGGACGGTCACACGCGACGATCAGGGTGTGAATCCGCATGTTCGCCAGATCGTCGTACCACTCGATGGGGCCACTCGGCACACCACGGCCATGCAGATCGGGGCGGCGCTGGGCGAGCGTCTGAAGCTTCCGGTCCAGCTGTTCTCGGTAGTCAGTCAGGGAATGGGAAATCTGGATGTCACCGAGCTGAGTGCGATGGCCTCACAACTGCCGGGGGACGTGAGCGCAGAGGTGATCGAGAGCGCTGATCTCGACGAACTCTACGCCTTCGCGAACGACCCTCAAACGCTTCTGTGCTTCTCGACGTCGGCCCGAAGCGCGTTTTTCGAGGCCCTCGGCAAGAGCGTGACCTCCTCGCTGATCCGGCGTGCGTCCGAATCGCTGGTTGTCGTAGGGCCATCGTGCGAACCGCGGCTCCGCGGCGCGGAGTTCGTCATTGCCGTCGACGGTACTCCCGGCGGCGAGAGCGGCATCCCGGACGCACTTAGGCTCGCCAAAGGTCTCGGACTGAATCCAGTGCTGTGTCATGTCTTGCCGTCGGTGGCAGCCGTTGTCCCTGGCTTTCGTCGCGCCGAGGACTACGTGGCCGATCTTGTTACGCGCCTGCGGCCTCTTGCTCCGGACGTGTTCTACAACGTCTTCTACAACCACAACGTAGCCCACGCCCTGCGCGATCTCTCCGAGCAAAACGATGTGGCGATGATGGCCGTTTCCACTCATGGCGATGACGCCTTCGAGCGCCTCATCACCCCATCGGTGACCTATGGCGTCGTGCGTCATGCCCGATGCCCCGTACTCATCGGGCCCCGGCGCCTGACGTTGGATTCCGTGCCCGCCACCGCTGCGCCGGCTCGGTAGACGACATCCCGGTTCCCTTTGTGACGACTGTGCTGCCCGGCCTCACCCATGGAGAAGCAGCGCTGCTTCTCAGCGAACATGGACGAAATGAGCTTCCTCAACCCAAACGGAAGCCAGCGTGGCAGCTGCTGATGGCGCAACTCATACATTTCTTCGCCATCCTCCTGTGGGTAGCCGCTGTTCTCGCATTCATTGCGGGCATGCCGCAACTCGGCATTGCCATCGCGGTGGTCATCGTGGTGAACGGTTTGGTTGCGTTTGTGCAGGAGCGAGGAGCAACGCGTACCGCCGATGCCCTGCGCGATCTCATGCCCAGACGGGTGCTCGTGCGCCGCGACCTCGCAACGGTCGAGATCGACGCCGCTGAACTCGTCCCGGGAGATCTCATGCTCCTGCGGGCAGGCGACGCCGTGCCAGCCGACGGCTCGATACTCGAGGCGCACAGCCTCTCTATCGATACGTCCACGCTTACCGGTGAAAGTGTGCCCACGGTATTCCGGCAGGGCGAGCGGATCTGGGCGGGCACGCTCGTGACCGAAGGCGAGGCCAACGTTCTGGTCGAGCTGACCGGCTCACGCACCCGGCTGGCCGGCATTTCTCAAATGACGAGCGACTCGCCGATTGGCGACACTCCGCTCGCCCATCAGCTTCGCGACGTGGTCCGAACCATCGCCATCATCGCCGTGTCGGTCGGCGTCGGGTTCTTTGCGCTGAGTCTGCTCATCGGCACACCGGCAACCGACGGATTCCTTTTTGCGGTCGGTGTGACCGTCGCGCTCGTGCCCGAGGGTCTCCTACCCACCGTCACGGTTTCGCTCGCTATCGGGGCGCGACGAATGGCTGAGCGCAATGCCGTTGTGCGCCGGTTGGAGGCCGTAGCCACCCTTGGTTCGACCACCTTTATCTGCACCGACAAGACGGGAACTCTCACCCAGAACCGTATGGAAGTGATCGCAGCCTGGACACCAGCTGGCGAGGTTGCCATTCACGGCGACGGCTACCAGCCCGACCGCGCGCACTGGGAGGGGTCGGCCGAAGCCGTCACGCTTCTTCGTTGCGCTGCGACCGCCGGCCGCGCCTGCTCACTCGGGCGAGTGGTGGAACACAACGGTCAATGGCGAGCCCAGGGAGACCCGTTAGAGGCGGCACTTGACGCCCTCGCCCGTCGACTGGGCGACTCTGCGGAAACCGATTCGGTTGCTCGTTTCCCGTTCGATGCTCGACGTCGCCGCATGTCAATTGTGGTTGCCTCGGACAGCGGCTACGACGTACTGGTCAAGGGAGCGCCCGAAGCGGTTCTCCCCCTGTGCGCCGGAGATGTCGCAGGCCCGAGCGAGGCCATCCGCTCCTTCGCGGAACGAGGTCTCCGCACCCTCGCACTCGCAGTTGGCCACCGTCCGGAGGTGCCGACATCGGCGACCGACGCCGAACGCGACCTCATGCTCCTGGCGATCGTGGGCCTACAGGATCCGCCACGGACCGAGGCCCAGTCGGCGATCGCGACCTGCCGCCACGCCGGAATTCGCGTAGCGATGCTGACCGGCGATCATCCGGCGACAGCCCGCTCGATTGCTCGCGAGGTCGGCCTCCTCACCGATGACCTACCGGTGCTCATAGGGGCGGAACTTCCTGCTGACGACGAGGTGCTCGGCGCGTTGGTTGACCGTGACGGTCTCGTCGTGGCACGGGTGTCGCCGGAGGACAAGTTGCGCATTGCGCGTGTCCTTCGGAATCGAGGGCATATCGTCGCGATGACCGGCGACGGCGTGAACGATGGTCCAGCACTCAGCGAGGCCGACATCGGCATTGCCATGGGTCAGTTCGGCACAGATGTGGCACGCAATGCCTCGGACCTCGTACTGCTTGATGACAACTTCGCCACCATTGTCGAGGCGGTTGTGCAGGGTCGAGCGACCTTCGCCAATCTGAAGCGGTTCCTCACCTACCACCTCACCGATAACGTGGCCGAACTCGTTCCTTTCGTCCTGTGGGCCCTTTCGGGAGGGCGGTTTCCTCTCGCCATCGGCGTCATGCAGGTGCTGTCGCTCGATATCGGCACCGATCTGCTGCCCGCCCTTGCCCTCGGGGCCGAGCGTCCCGCAGCCAACGTGCTCGATCAGCCGCCGTGGCAGGGACGACTCCTCGATCGTGTTGTGCTGCGACGCGCTTTCGGTGCCCTCGGTCCCACCGAGGCGTTCATGTCGATCGCGGCGTTCGTAATCGGTCTGGTAATCGCCGGATGGCGTCCGGGTGACGTTGCACCAACCGGAGCGCCGCTACAGACTGCGTCGGGTGCAGCCTTCACCGCCGTCGTGATTGGTCAGATGGCCAACGCCTACGCGTGCCGATCGGCCAGCCTCACACCGCGCCGCCTGGGATGGCGTTCGAACCGGCTGCTGCAGATCGCCGTCGCGAGCGAGATGGTCGCGCTCGTCGGATTTCTCTTCATCGGGCCGATCGCCCGCGCACTCGGTCAGCGCCCGGCCGGCGGTTGGCCACTCGTGGTCGCCCTCGCCAGTGCACCCGTTGTACTTGCTGTCGACAGCCTCGAAAAGAGGTTGCGAACTCGCCAACATGCGAGCTAACAGTGTGCGACTCGCAGGATCAGTCGAACTCGGGATTCGGCAGCGGGCGAGGTTCGTTCCCTTCAATTTCAACCATCGTGGCTTCGGCGAGGAGCAGGGTGCTGGCAACCTCGACCGCGTGTTCGAGGGCGAAGCGCACGACCTTCGTCGGGTCGATGATGCCGCGTTCGTCCAGCTCGGCGTACTGGCGGTCTCGGGCATCGAAGCCAAAGAATCCTGTGCCAGCACGGACCTTTTCAACCACGGGCCCCTCATCGATACCGGCGTTCCTGGCTATCTGGCGGGCCGGGATCTCGAGTGCAACCCGAATGACGTGGACTCCGGTCCGCTCGGCTCCCTCGCACGCCCTCTCGGCTGCATCCACGGCGTCGATCGTTCGTAGCAGGGCAGCACCGCCGCCGGGCACGATACCTTCGGCCACGGCAGCCTTGGTGGAGGAGATGGCGTCATCGAAGGCATCCCGTAGTCGCTTCAGCTCGGCCTCGGAGAGCGCGCCGACACGGATGAGCGCCACCCCGCCCGAAAGCTTCGCAAGCCGTTCCTGGAGCTTCTCTTTGTCATAGTCGGATGTGGTTTCGGTGATCTGCTTCCTGAGCTCTTGGCAGCGGCCCTGCACCGCCGCCGAGTCGCCGCCACCGCCGATGATGGTGGTCGAGTCCTTGTCGCACACGACTCGATCGGCCTGGCCGAGGTCGGCAAGGGTGATTGATTCAAGCTTGGTGCCGAGTTCTTCCGACACGACCCGGCCACCGGTGAGCATGGCGATGTCTTGCAGCATTGCCTTGCGTCGGTCACCGAAGCCGGGGGTTCGGTTCCTCTGGCCTCTTCCACTTCGACCACGCCTTCGGTGCCGAACTTGGCGACAGCCTCGGCAACAAGTGCGCCGATAGTTGCATCGTTGTGGGCGCTCACGGTCGCGACATGGGCGGTGTCCTCTGCGCCAACGGCTCGGGACAGTGCCCGGAGTGCCTCAACTGCGGCGGCCACGCCGCGCTGCATGCCCTTGCGGACGTCGACGGCGCTGGAGCCGACCATCACATGCCGCAGGCCTTCCGCAAACATTGCGTGGGCGAGCAGCGTCGAGGTGGTGGTGCCGTCGCCAACTGCATCGTTGGTCCGGACTGCGGCATCTCGCAGCAGTTGAGCTCCCAGATTTTCCACGGGATCCTTGAGCTTCAACTCCTAGGCAATGGTGACGCCGTCATCACAGACCACAGGAGCGCCATACTTCTTTTCGATGAGCACCGCTCGTACCTCGGGCCCGAGCGTGCCGCGTACGGCATCGGCGAGCGAGGTTGCCCCCTTCAACAGTTTCGTACGAGCGGCGTCGTGAAAGAGCAGATCTGTATAAGTGGCCACATCGTGATCATGGAGCCGAACCGGGTCCGACGGGCAGGGTCCTTATGCCAGATTTCAAGGGACCAGCGAAAGGACTTTCGACCGCTCTACGGACGAATGTCATTCGTGCGGACGACGTTGGATTCTGGGTGTGCCACGACCCGGCAAGTGCGCCGCCGCAGGGTTTGGTGGGTATCAGCCGGTTCGGTCCGTGTTCCGCGACGCGCTCGGTAGCTCCCTCGTCGTCAAACCGGTCATCCCTGCTGGCGGCACCGGGAGTCCGGCTTCCCCGAGTCTGTCGGGCCCGATCCCGGGGGCGATCAAGGCGCTGACACCGCTATCCGCCGGCTGCTGTGCGGACCCTGGCTTGAACCTCGGCCGTGACACCGCAGGCATCGGCTGCCTGGGCGACCAGTTGGGCGGCCTCCGCAGACGGAGGGCGAAGCGCGATTCCGGCCGTGATCAGTCGGTCTTCCGCGGTCTTGCCCACAAGCGCGTCAGCAGTACAACGGGCCACACCAGGCGAGGCCCCCGCTGCCACGAAAGCGTCGTAGATCGCACCCGCCACGAGCGTCGTCGGCTTCTCCGGCGGGCCCGGAGGCAATGTCGTCACCGCTGGCGGCGCGGCCGATGTCCCCGTGGACGGGCTGGGTGTCGCACCACCAACTGTGGTCGTGGTGGTGGGCGCCACGGTCGTGGTTGTCGTGGCGACGGTGGTGACAGGCAAAGTAGCGGGAACACCGGCTTCCGAAATGGTTCGTGGGGCCGCCGCGGATGCTTCCTTTTTTCCGCTTTCGGCCAGCCCGAGGGCGATGCCCGCAACGGCAAGTACGAGGCCGACGACAAGGGGGGCCCACCCAATCTTTCGGGCCTCGGGCCGGTCAGCCGACGGGTCCAACCGACCAAGCAATCCGCGCTCATCGGCCCACACCGCAATGGGCGGCACCACGACCAGGGCGCTCAACAGGGCGACCGCGATCTTGAGCGTGACGACAGACCCGAAGTCGCGCAGGAGCGGCAGTGACGAAAACACGAGCACGCCGAAACCGCCGATTGTCGCCAAGGCCGATGCAGTGAAGGCGCGTCCAGTGTGCGCGGCGGCGTAGTCCATCGCCGGTCGCGGTTCGAGGCCATGCCTTCGCTCCTCCACATAACGCGCGGTGATCAAGATCGAGAACTCCGCGCAGAGGGCCACGACAAGTGGCGCGCCCACCGTCGTGATGGGGCTGAGCGTGATATTAAGCGCCGCCACCAGCGCAGCTGCGGCACCCACCGCGAACAGCACCGGGATCATGGTCAAAATGGCAAGCCCAAGATTGCGAAAACGCAGCATCAGCACGGCCGCCACCACGAGCAGCGTCACGTAGGTCAGCGCGCTGCGCCCCGCGGTCAGATTGTGGAGCAGCGACACGCCGACGCGAGCGAGCCCAGAGGGAGTGGCGGTAGCACCCTGGGGAAGGGCGGCGCGGCCGGCTGGAGGATCCGCGATGGCTGCGTCGAGACGCTTCACCAACCCGGCACGATTCACGAGCGACGACGGCCCGACGTTGAACAGGATCTGCATGGCGTTGCCGTTCGTGCTGACGAGCAGTCGTTGCACGTCGGGTGGGGCGGCCTGATAGGCCTGCAGGAGGTCGAGACCGGTCGGGGCCAGCGGCGTGGCACCGGGCACCGCCATCAGGTACGACAGCACCGAGACCAGGCTCGTGCCAGCGGGGACCAGTCTGCCCTCATCACGCACGACGTTCGGTTCGAGATCGTTGACGAACGAACCAAGCTGATCTGTGAAGATGCCGTTCGAGGGCGCACCAGTTGTCTGTACGTAGACCCCGAGCGTCGTCGCAAAACCGGTCTCGCGTTCGAGTAGTCGGGCATTCTTGATCGTGGTGCTGCCCTGGTTGGCCCAGTTGATCGGGTCGCTCTCGATGCGTGCATTGCGCTCAAGCAGGAGACCTGCGACAGGAAACACGACGGCCAGGACACAGAGCGGAATCGCCGCCTTGGCCGGCAGCGATCCGAGCCAGATCACCAGTCGTTCGCTGCGTCCGTGAGGTCGCCCCGCCTTCGATGCAGAGCGCTTCTCCCGCAGCGCAAGGGTGGCGACGGTGACAGTGATACCGACCACCACCAAGGCCACGATGCCAATGGTGAGGAGCATACCGAAATCGCGGATCATCGGAACCTTCGAGATGAGCATGACGAGGAACGCGGCAGCGGCCACGACGGTTGCCAATGCCAGCGGCGGGCCCACCCGAGACAAGGTTTCGGCGAAGGGAGAATCGGTCCCCCGTTCCGTCGTGATCTCCTCTTGGGCGCGGTTGTGGATCTGGATGGCGAAGTCGATGCCGAGTCCGATCAGAATCGGCAAGCCCGAGATGGTGACGAGCGACAGCTTCACACCGGTAAAACCAAAAGCCCCGAAGCCACAGATGACACCGACGACGACCACGACCAACGGAAGAAAGCGCCAACGAACGCCGAACACGAGTCCGAGCACAAACACCATCACCGCCAACGCGAACAAACCGAGGGTCAGCATGCCCTTTTGGAGATAGTCGTTGATTTCGGTAAGAAACGTTGGCGTTCCCGTGATGACGGCGTCGGCGTTCTCCCACGTCGTGTCCTTGAACGCGTCTTTCACCAGTCTGTTTCCGGCGGCCAGATCATCAAGGCTCGCATTGCCCTTGAGTACCACGACGAACAACGCGTGGCGCTCGTCGGGAATGAACGATTGCAGAGACCGCCGCAGCACCAACTTGTCGCTTGTCGGTGGCACCACGGTCGTTCCGTTCAGTGTGAAGCCAGCGTTGTCGTGCAACAGGAACGACACCCATGCAGGGTTGTCGATGCTCTGCTTGCCGGCGCCGAGAGCACGCGCCAACGTCAACTGCGCATCCACTTTTCGAGCTGACGCTTTGGCCGCTTCGGTCTCCCGAGCGGCGGCCCGACTGAGCACCTGCGTGGCGATTCCCTTGGTGACCAAGGTGTTGCTCCAGGTGAGCAGCGTGACCGGATCGAGCACGGAGAAGACGACTCCCCCATTGGTCTCGGGCTGCAAGCGATCTCGAACCGACGCCATAGCCGCAATGTTGGCGGGGGTGAAGAGATCGGTGACCGTCCTTCCTTGCTTGGCGGTGAGCAGCACGAACATGGACTCGCCGCCGAAGGTGTCCTGGTAGGCGCGGTTCGCCTTCGCCGTAGCCGTGCCTCGATCGAGATAGCTGTCCTGACCGGTCGCAAACTTCAACCGGGCGGCACCGATGCCGAACACGCCGACAGCGACCAGCACCACAACCAGCACAACCGGCGCTCGCCGAGAAAGCACGCGACCAATTCGACTCCAGAGACTGTCCACTTCAGTTCGCCGATTGCTCCGACGATCGACCGAGCCGCACCAGTGTCAGGCCAACAACGGTCATAGCCAAGCCGACGAAGGCGAGCGGTCCCGTGTGTGAACCGGTCTTGGGAAGGGAGCGAGCGGGAGCAAGGGTAACGGGTGCCGCCACAATGCTCGCGCCGAGCACTCCCGACTGCGTCGTCGGCACGACCACCGCCGCTGTCGACGCAACAGTTGTAGGCGCTGCTGTGGTTGAGGCCGCGGTCGTTGGTGCGGCCGTCGTCGGTGCTGCCGTCGTCGGTGCTGCAGTAGTCGGTGCAGCGGTGCTTCGTGCAGTCGTCGAGGTCGGCGAACATGATTCAACAGGCCGCTTCACCGTTGCCGAGTTCGGCGCGGTCTCGCCACTCGCCCAGGTCGCCACGAGCGAGACGGGGAAGCTCGCGAGTGAGAGCGAGAGCCCCGACGCCGTACCACTCACAACCTTCGCAGCCGGAATGACCGTTTCCTTGGTGAGTCCGGAAAACTGAATGCCCGACGGCGTGGTGATCGAGGTCAACGTGAGCGCGTTGGAGGCATCGTCGTTGGTAATCGTTAGGGTCGCCTGCCAGCTCTGCAGATCATCCGAGCAGCGGGTGGTGATCGACATCGTCGTGTGCCAGGCCGCGGCCGACCGGGCGGGAACCAACGTCAAGAGCACTGCGCCACCGGCGAGTCCAAGGGCCAAGAACAATCGCCTTGCGCTACCTCTCGGCAAGTGAAACCTTTGACGGTCGTTTCGGGATGATCCTGCTCCGCTCATGATTCCATCCTCCGGTCGCGGCGCGATACGCCTTCGGTTTCAGCATCATCCGATTACCCCGCGAGCGCCGCGGCCAGTGGTCACTTTCTCGATGACCGATAGTCACTCCCCGCGCTCACCCTTCCGGTCGTGACATACCCTGTTACGGTCGAGTCGTGTGCTTTTCTGCGCAGGCTGACCTGGTCGGCGGGCTGCTCATCGGAGCAATCGGTATCGATGTGATCCGCCACATCGATAAGCGGTCCGAGTATCGAGCGCTGGCAGCACTGCCGCTTCTCCTCGCCGGTCATCAGTTGACGGAAGCATTCGTTTGTTGGGGGCTTCACGGGCGATTCAGCGCCCACGTCGGACGGGTCAACACATGGATCTATCTCCTCTTCGCGTTTGTCATTCTGCCGATCTATTTGCCCGCAGCTATCTTCCTGCTCGAACCCCCTGGTCGGCGTCGACGTATTATCGGGGCGTTTATCGCCCTCGGCACCGTGGTGTCCACCCTGCTCCTTGCGGCCATGCTTCGCGGCCCGGTAACAGCCAGCCTCGGACACTTCCACATCGCGTACAGCACTGGCCTTCGCGCCGGTGGCCTTGTCGTTGCGGCATACGTGACAGCCACGTGCGGCTCACTGATCTTCTCGGGCTACCGCACCGTCGCCAGATTCGGTTGGATCAATCTGATCGCTGTCGCCTTCCTGTCCCGGGCCACCCTCAACGAGTTCGCATCCCTGTAGTGCGCATGGGCTGCCATTACCAGTGGACTGTTCGCTGTCCAGTTCCGATTCGGCCGCCCACATCCTTCCGGCCGCTTCGCATAGGCCGAGAGAAAGGTCTAAGGCCCTCGATTCCACGTGCTATGGACACCTGTCGATGGAGGTCCGGGCTGCGAGAGTGAAGGCAGATCAACAGGGAGGGGCCGAGGTGTTTGCGAACCGTTCCGACGCCGGCAAGCAACTGGCGAAACGCCTGGCCTACCTTCGAGACGATGACGTCGTGGTGCTCGGACTTCCTCGAGGTGGTGTTCCCGTGGCAGCTGAGGTAGCCAAGATGCTTCATGCTCCGCTCGATGTCATCGTGGTGCGAAAGCTGGGCGTGCCGTTTCAACCTGAACTCGGCATGGGAGCAATCGGCGAAGACGATGTGCGGGTCATCAACAACGATGTCGTCCGGCAACTCGAGATCTCGGCGATCGATATCGACAAGGTCGAACAACGCGAACGATCTGAGCTGGAACGCCGGGCCGAACGCTTCCGACCTGACGGGGTGCGTACCCCACTCGCTGGTCGCGTTGTCGTGATCGTTGATGATGGCATTGCCACCGGATCGACGGCCATAGCAGCGTGCCAGGTAGCGAAAGCAGAAGGTGCCCGCCGGGTCGTTTTGGCCGTCCCGGTGGCGCCGATTGACTGGACCGAACGACTCGAACCGTACGCTGACGAACTGGTCTGCCTGGACACCCCGTATCCGTTCATGGCGATCGGTCAGTTCTACAGTGACTTCGGGCAGATCTCCGACAACGCGGTGGTTGCGTGCCTGAGCCAAACCGCAACGGCGTTGCTCGACGCGACCGCTCCCGTCCGTGACGGAGAGGTCGACGTGCAGGCTGCGGCAACGCGACTGCCCGGGCATCTCACAGTCCCTCACCATGCGAAGGGGCTCGTCGTGTTCGCGCACGGCAGCGGAAGCAGCCGGCACAGCCCCCGCAACCGATATGTGGCCACGGTGCTCAACCGCGCAGCTCTGGCGACGTTGCTACTTGATCTCTTGACGCCCGCGGAAGCGGCCTACCGGTCGACGACGTTCGACATCGATCTTCTCGGTCAACGCCTGGTGGATGTCACCAGGTGGGTCCGCGATCAACCGGAATTGGCGGGGCTTCGTGTCGCATATTTCGGGGCGAGTACGGGCGCGGCCGCTGCATTGCAGGCGGCGGCGCAGCCAGGTGTCAACATCGCGGCGGTCGTCTCGCGCGGCGGCCGCCCGGACCTCGCTGACGCCTCACTCTCGGCGGTGACCACCCCGACTCTCCTCATCGTTGGAGGCGATGACACCGCTGTGATCGAATTGAACAAGCAAGCCCAGGCTCGCCTGGGCGGTGAGAACTGTCTGGCCATCGTCGATGGTGCGACACACCTGTTCTCGGAGCCCGGCACCCTCGAACAGGCCGCCGACCTTGCACGCGACTGGTTCATCGACCACCTCGTCGTCGCCTCGCCGGGGCGCTCGAGCTGAATCACATTTTCGGCATGACGACGAAGGCGACCGTAGCCAGATGAAGACCGGCGCCGATGACGGTCATCAGGTGAAAAACCTCGTGATAACCAAAGACGGTCGGCCACGGATCGGGTCGCTTCATGGCGTACACGACGGCGCCGAAGGTGTAGGCCAGTCCTCCTGCCACGATCATTGACAAGCCGAGCGTTCCGAGGCGAGTGTTCAATTGAGAGACGAACGGGACAATCGACCAGCCGACGATGATGTAGACGGTGGTGAAAAGGGCTCGGGGAAGGGCGATTCGCACCCATTGCAGACCGATCCCGATGACGGCACCTGTCCAGCAAATGATGAGAATGATGCGACCAGCGCTCTGATCAAGGCCGACGACAGCTATCGGTGTGTAGGCGCCGGCGATGGCGAGAAAGATCGTCGAATGATCAAGCCGTCGCCACGTCCGGAGCTGCCGTTCACTCCAGCGGCCACGGTGGTAGAGGGCAGATGTCCCGAACATGGCTAGCGTGCCGAGCAGGTAGACGACCATCGTGAGGCGATGTCGGCGCGATGCATCGTTGAGCGCGAGCATGAGCAAGCCGAGCAGGAGAAACGTGAAGAACGACCCAAGATGCAGCCAACCACGCATAACCGGCTTGAGGTGTGTCGCCAGCGGTGCGTTCGGTCGCGTCGGTGGACTCTCCGTGCGATTACTCATGATTCGATTCTGTTCTTTCGAAGCGCCAACAGCCCGGGCCAAAGGTCCCCCAGCACGCAGCCGAAAGGCGGGGCTCCCGCTGCCGTCACCTTGACTCCCCCGGTGCCTGGGGTAAGAATCGCAAGGTTCGCTCAAGACCGGCGTCCACTCCTCGGCCCTGGTGCTCCGCCAGCCGATCCACCCCGTTTCGAATCGCTATCGAGGCTGCCGCCATGGCTCGTAATCAGGTGAGTGGTTCCGCAAATTCTGCCTCGCCGCTCGCCGACCTTCTGCTCGATCCGACCGTGCTCGGGTCGATTTTGGAGGCCGTGCCCGACGGTCTTGTGATCACAGAAAATGACGGTCGTATCGTTCTTGTCAACCAGCGGTTGGAGGAACTCTTCGGCTATGACCGCGGTGAATTGCTCGGCCGTCCGGTGGAGATGCTGCTGCCCGAGGATGTCCGCAGTGCCCATCGTTCCCACCGGCTTCACTATGGAGTCGACCCAGCGGTTCGCTACATGGGCTCAGGTCTGCGACTTTCCGGCCGTCATCGTGATGGCCACGAGTTTCCCGTCGAAGTCGCCTTAAGCCCCCTCGCCAGTACCGGCGCGTCGAACGCCCGCGTGATCGCTACTGTTCGCGATGTTTCCGAACAGCACAGGCTGACCGAAAGTCTGCGAGCCAGCGAGGAACGCTTTCGTGCCGCCTTTGATCAAGCGCCGGTACCCATGGCGGTGACAGCACTCGAGAACCCGTCGCGACGCGAAATAATCGAAGCCAATCAGGCCCTGGCCGACCTGCTCGGGTACAGCCGCGAGGACCTTATCGGCAGAGCATTCGCCGACCTCACACACCCAGATGATCGGGAAGCCGACGACAACGCGGCGACAGCTATGTTGGACGGTTCGTCGCCGGGTCGGCTCGTGCGCGAAAAACGTTATCGAGCTGCGGACGGTCGGATCGTCTGGGCCGAGCTCAATGCCACTTGCCTCACCGATCGAAACGGTCGAACCGCGGTTACCCTCTCGCATATCTTCGACATCACCGACCGGAAGGCGGTGGAAAGCGAACGCAGCCGGCACGAGCGGTTCTTGGATGCTCTCGCCAGCGTCACCACTGAGCTGCTCGGTGACTTGGACGAAAGTGATGCCTCTGACGTCGTGGCTCACCACGCACGAGCACTCCTCGACGCCGATTTCGCCACCATCGTCGCACTAGCTCACGAAGATGAGATACACGTCATGGGTGCGGACGGATCCCACGCCGACGCCTGGCGCGGTACTTCGCGCCCATCCTGCAACGCTCCGGTCAGCACCGAGGTCATCCGGCGACGGATCCCAATAGTTCTCGAACTTCCCGAAGTCAGCCGTGACATGACCACGCAGGATGCGGAACTGACGGCTCCCTTCGGCCCGCTGCTGAGCGCGCCGCTTGGTGATCACCAAACCGATATGGCCCTCGTGGCGCTTCGCGCGGCGGGCCGGGTGCCGTTCGACGAAGAGGACCTCGCCGTCGCGACGCAGTTCGCTGAACAAGTTGCCGTGGCGATGGAACTGGCGCGCTCTCGCCGCACGCAAAAGCAGTTGCAACTCTTCGAGGAGCGCGAACGGATCGCTCGAGATCTCCACGATCGGGTCATACAAACGCTGTTCGCCACCGGCATGAGCCTTCAGGCTGGTATCGGCGCCGTACATGAACCAATCGCTCACGAACGTATGACGCGTGCAGTTGACGACATCGACAGCGCCATCAAAGAGCTTCGTTCCGCAATTTTTACGCTCAACCACTCGTTCACCAAGCCGGACGCTCCGCGCCGAGAACTCACGAAGATTGTGGAACGCGCTGTCGATGCGTTGGGCTTCCGTCCCCAACTTACGTTTCGAGGCGATCCGCTCGAACTCTCCGCCGAACTCACCGACGACCTCATGGCCACGCTCAACGAAGCCCTGTCGAACATCGCCCGTCACGCCCATGCGAGCCGGTGCGACATCACTGTCGATTCGACGACCGCCTATCTGGTGCTTGAACTGGAAGATGACGGCGTGGGCGTCGACCCGAACCGACCCCGCGGGAACGGACTCGACAACATGGCAAATCGCGCAATCCGCCACGGCGGACACTGCGACATCACGCCAAGCCCTAACGGGGGAACCATCCTGCGTTGGGACGTCCCCTTGACGCGGTAGGACCACCCCGTCGCAGGCGATGCAACCCGGCCTTCACCGGTCTTTTGTGGCTGATACGTCAAGCGCCCGCTGAGAGCTATCGAGATCGCAGGGTGGCCAGACCCTCCCCGGTGAGGTCGACCCGAATGGGGCCTCCTTTGTCACGGCCTTCGAGAGCGGCAACCCCGTGCCGATGACATCGAATCTGAACTTCGTGGCGAATCAAACCGTCGCCAACCTCGTCATTGTTCCGGTGTCTCAGCATTCTATCCCGGGCGGCGTTCAAGCCGGTCGCATCGCGCTGCGGAACGACGCAGGCTCTACCCATCTGATCGCCGATGTTGTCGGATGGTTTCCGCCGGCTGACAGCGAGCGCAGTATCCAGCCGTCCCGACTGCTGGACACACGACCGAATGCAACCACCATAGACGGCGGATCGGCGCGAGGCGGGCCGCTTGGAGCCGGAGCAACACTCGACCTACCAGTGGCGGGACGGGGTGGCGTTCCTGCGCTCGGCGCCGGATCGGTCATCATGAATGTCACGGCCGTCGACCCAACCACAGCATCTTTCCTCACCGTGTTTCCCAGCGGCAGCCAGCAGCCCGAATCGTCCAACATGAACATGCTGGCGGGACGAACCGTCGCCAATCTCGTCATCGTTCCCCTCGGGGACAACGGCGACATCTCCATCTTCAACAGCAACGGGGCGACCCATCTGATCGCCGACGTGCTCGGTTGGTTCCCCGGATCGTTCGCGGTCGCGGTCCCGTTCCCGCCGACCGTGCCTGCGCTGTTGCACGACGTGCGCACCGGAGCGCATCCCACCTTTGATCGGGTGGTGTTCGAGTTCGAAAACAACATTCCCGGCTACCGGATCGGCTACGACGATCTACCCTTGCTCGGCGACTCCTCCGGCGAGCCCATCCCCGTCCAGGGAGACGCACTGATCGGCGTGACGTTCGCTCCGTCGGCGGGCTACGACCATGCAGTCGACCCGATCCGCGTTACCTACGCCGGCCCGTCCCGCCTGACCGTTGGACTGCGATCGGTCATGGAGGTGGTGAAGAGCGGTGACTTCGAAGCCACGCTCAGTTGGGGAATCGGGGTTCGAGGCCACCCGCTCTTTCACGTCTTCACGCTCACCTCTCCCCCACGCGTCGTCATCGACATCGGCCCGGACCCCAGCGGCACTCCATGAGTGCAGGCGGGAGCGAGGTTGGCTGCAATGGCTGTCAGCCGGTGAACTGTGGGTTGAAGCGTTTGCCGAGCAGCGCCCGGTTGTAACGCTGCAGCATGACGGGGTAGCCGTTTATAACCATGTCGAACAGCAGCGTCCAACTCCCCGCGCTCCACCATCGCCGTACGAGCGCGTTGACGACGACCCCGAGCGTGAGCACTAGGAGAATGAAATGGCTCGCTTCGGCGTCGCGCATTCGCTGGTCAAGACGGGCAAGGTTCTTCGGCGTCCGCTCAACGGGGAGATGCAGGTCCGGATTGAACGCCGCCAGCGGACCTCGCCGCAATAGCCGTTTCACCACCCGGACGCCAACCACTTCGTACAAATGGCCGTTACGCTCGAAGCCGCGAAGCGCGTGATAACGCTCAGGCAATCGAGGCACCACAACGCGGCTGACAAGACCGAGCCAGGCCATCGGCAGCCAGACAACAAGGAATGCGAACACGAACGCTCGCGGCCCGAACGCGTTCAGCGACCACACCAAAAGCGCGACAGCGATACCCGTCGTTCCGGCAATGAGCAACCCTTTCAAGAAGTGCGACTTCAGCGAGTCGCTATGAGCGCGGATCACTCAGCGACGTGCGAATACTTCACGCACGATGCTTCGAGCAGTCAGAAGCGACAGCGCCAAGATCGCTGCTCGCAGGACGGCTGCGAGGTCACGATTGACAATCGGTACCCAACGGACATCGCCGCCTTTGAAGACGAAGGCACCGGCCGGTTTGCTGACTCCGCCGAAAACCCGGCTCACTTTGAAGCTGTCTCGTACCCCGTCGAACACATCTTTTACCTGGTCCATCGTTACGTTCATGATGTCGACCCTCCGTTCGCTTCGGTCGCTCACGGCCATTCTTCCGGTGGGCGCACAACTTGGAATAGGGCATTCATACCGCGGACGATCGACCATTGGCTGGTGACGGGGGGACCTTCGTCTCTTCCGTCAGCGTGCCGCGAACGACTTGTCTGGAGGTGTGGCGAGATCGATCTTGATACTGGGTGGTGGTACCGGAGGAACGATCGTTGCTAAGAGCGCGCGCCGGTAGGCGTTTGGGGTGACCATCCACTGGTCGTGAGGTTGGCCCTGTTTTGATTCAGGGTGCGATCCAAATCCGACGACCAAGTGGAGGTCCCTGTCATGCTCGCACTTCATCCGCGTGTTGTCACGGC
>JANNZM010000106.1:0-2067 GCA_031410595.1 Actinomycetes bacterium
TCAACGAGATGAAGCGCACCGAAACCGCCGACCTAACCGGTCGGGTCGCGCTGCTCACGGGTGGTCGCGTCAAGATCGGTTACCAGGCGGGTATCAAACTGCTTCGGGCCGGTGCTCACCTCATCGTCACCACCCGCTTTCCCCGTGACTCGGCGCAGCGTTACGCGCAGGAGCCCGACTTCGGGGAATGGGAACAACGGCTGGAGATTTTCGGCCTCGACCTGCGCCACACTCCGTCGGTCGAAGCCTTCTGTTCGCACCTGCTCGATACCCGTGATCGGCTCGATTTCATCGTCAGCAATGCGTGCCAGACGGTGCGCCGCCCGCCCGACTTCTATAAGCACATGATGGATGGTGAAACGGCCGCGCTGCATCACATGCCACAACATGTGCAGCAACTGCTTGGCGCCTACGAGGGTCTTCGCGGATACAACATGCTGCCGTCGGCATCCGGCGCCGATATGGTCGAGCAGGCGTTGCCCGGCGCCATTGCGGGCCTGACCCGCGCCGCCGAACTCTCGCAGGCCGTGCTCCTACCCGACGATCATCCGGCTGGCGACCATCTCTTCCCGTCCGGTCGGCTCGACCAGGATCTTCAGCAAGTCGATCTGCGAGATCGGAACTCGTGGCGGCTCATGCTTCACGAGGTCTCATCGGTAGAACTCTTGGAGACGCAACTGGTCAATGCCGTTGCGCCGTTTGTGCTGAACGCGCGGCTCAAACCTTTGATGCTGCGCTCACCCGAGCGGGATAAGCACATCGTGAACGTCTCGGCGGTGGAGGGACAGTTCTACCGCAAGTTCAAGACGACCCGGCACCCGCACACCAACATGGCCAAGGCCGCCCTGAACATGATGACTCGCACGTCGGCTGCTGACTATCACGCCGACGGCATCCACATGAACAGCGTGGACACCGGCTGGGTCAGCGACGAAGATCCGGCCCATATCGCCGCCCAGAAGCAGGCGGAGCAGCGCTTCCACCCGCCCCTCGACATCGTCGACGGCGCGGCCCGCATCGTGGACCCCATCATCGACGGCTTCAACACCGGCACCCACGTGTGGGGCCAGTTCCTGAAGGACTACACCCCAACCGACTGGTAGAGCCGTGTGGCCCTAGATGTCAGCCTCGGCCTCGTCGGGCGCAGTGGAACTCGGCTTGAGCGGCAGAGTGGCGAAGAAAGCCGGCGGCTCGCGCCACGGATCGGGCAGAGTGCCGGCGGCAGCGTCGGTGATGGCTTGCCAGACGCGTTCGGGCGTGCAGGGCATGTCGATGTGGCGCACGCCAAGGTGGCTCAGTGCATCAACCACGGCGTTGTGCACCGCCGGCATCGAGCCGATTGTGCCGGACTCACCGATGCCCTTTGCTCCCAGTGAGTTCAGCGGCGTCGGCGTCTCGGTATTGCTCACCTCGAACGACGGAAACTCCGCCGCACTGGGCATAGCGTATTCGGCCAGTGTCGACGTGAGCGGGTTACCGTTGTCGTCGTACACGAACTGCTCCCACAGGGCTTGGGCGACACCCTGCGCGATGCCGCCGTGCTGTTGGCCGTTCACCAGCATGGGGTTGAGAATACGACCGGCATCGTCCACCGCAATGAGACGGCGCAGACGCACATAGCCAGTCTCCATGTCGACATCTACCACCGCTACGTGCGAGCCGAACGGAAACGTGGCGTCGGACTGCGTCACGTCAAGCTCGGCACCAAGAGGTCCGTCATCGGACCAAGCCGCGTGCGCCGCCAACTCCGACCACGACAACGCCGATGCGGGGACACCAGCCACCCCTACCTTGCCGTCGTCATGGACCACGATGTCCTCGACGTTGGCTTCGAGAGCGGTAGCGGCCAACCGCTTGGCTCGTGCGAGCACGGCAACGGCCGCGTGCTGCACGGCGGTGCCTCCGAGCTGCAGCGAACGCGAGCCGCCGGTGCCTGAGCCTCGAGGCACCTCGGCCGTGTCGGACTGCACGAAGTGAATCTGGTCGAGGGGGATACCGAGCTGATCGTGCACGATCATGGCAAACGACGTCGGGTGACCCTGACCATGACCCGACGTGCCCACACGG
>JANNZM010000107.1:0-38274 GCA_031410595.1 Actinomycetes bacterium
ATGCCCAGACGCGCTTGTAGGGAGACAAGCTCGGCTCGTCTCCCTGGTTCCGTCCCAGCGGGGGAGAGTCTCGCGCATTCCCGCGCGCCGAGGGCGGATATCGACCCAAAAGTTTCTCTGTGTCGACAGCCGAAAAACGAAGAAACCGGACCCTTTCGGACCCGGTCATTCGTAGCTGGCGGAGACGGTGGGATTTGAACCCACGGTCCACTTGCGCAGACAACACCTTAGCAGGGTGCCCCATTCGGCCGCTCTGGCACGTCTCCACCCAAAACCCTATATGACTCACCCCTCGCGCGGGAAAGGCGTTTCTCCAGGTCCGAAAACCGGCCACATCCGCTAAGATTGATCCCTCGTGGGTGCCATTCAAGTAAGTCATGTGTCGTGGCATCTGCCCGGCGGTCGTCAACTCCTCGACGATGTCAGTTTTCAGATCAACAACGGTGATCACACCGCTCTGATCGGCGCCAACGGTGCGGGCAAGACCTCGCTCATGCGACTTATAAGTGGCGACGCCGACGGCTATGAAGGCACCATCGCCATCGATGGCCGGCTGGGTGTCATGCGCCAGTTGGTCGGATCTATCCGTGATGAGACGACGGTGCGCGACTTGTTCATCAGTTTGTCCACCTCTCGTGTCATTGACGCGGCCCGGTTCTTGGCCAAGGCCGAGGCCAATATGCACGACGACCCTATGGCCTACGCCGAAGCGCTGGGCGAGTGGGGCGAGGCCGGCGGTTACGACGCCGAGGTCTATTGGGATGCCACCGCACAACGTGTGATGGATCAGGACATGAGCGAGTTGGGTGGCCGCAAGCTGGCCACCTTCTCCGGCGGCGAGCAAAAGCGGCTAGCGCTCGAATGCCTCCTTCGCGGCACGCACGACGTGCTGATGCTCGACGAGCCCGACAACTTCCTCGACATTCCCGGCAAGCGTTGGCTTGAGGCTGAAATCGCGGCGTCACCCAAGACCATCCTGTTCGTAAGCCACGACCGTGAACTGCTCGCAGCGGCGGCCACCAAACTGGTGACGGTCGAGCCTTCAGGTACCTGGACGCATCACGGCAACTTCGCCGGCTACCACGAGGCCCGTGAAGCTCGCATGATCAAGATGGAAAGGGATCGCTCGCTCTACGACGAAGAACTCGAGCGTCTCACCGAATACGTAAAGCTGATGCGCATCCGTTCCAAGCAGTCGATGTCGTTCGCCCCAAAGTTGGCGGCGGCCGAATCGAAGCTGCGTCAGTTTGTGGAACGCACGCCGGAGCCACCGGAGGAGATTCGCGAGCATCAGGTGAAGATGCAGCTGCGCGGCGCCCGCACCGGCAGGAAGGCCGTCATGATCGAAGAGCTCGAGCTGGCTGGTCTCACCGACGCGTTCTCCACCGAGTTCTGGTTGGGCGATCGCGTGGCTGTGCTCGGGGCCAACGGCGCGGGCAAGAGCCACTTCCTACGCCTCATGGCCGGCGACCGGACGGTGGTGCATGAGGGTTCGGTTCGCCTCGGCGCGTCGGTCGTAGCCGGTCACTTCAACCAGACCCACGATCAGCCCGAGCTGCGCGGCAAGATCCTCATCGACATCCTCGCCGAGCACAACCAGATCCGGGCGGCTGCTATGGGACGGCTGCGTCGCTACGGGTTGTCGAAGCAGGCCGAGCAGGAGTTCGAAACGCTGTCGGGTGGCCAGCAGGCCCGCTTCCAGATCCTGTTGCTGGAACTGGAAGGGGCCACGTTGTTGCTGCTTGATGAGCCGACCGACAACCTCGACATCATGTCGGCCGAAGCACTGGAAGACGCCTTGACCGAATTCGAAGGCACCATCGTCACCGTCACCCACGACCGCTGGTTCCTGAAGAACTTCGACCGCTTCATCGTCTTCAATGACGACTGCAGCGTTAGCGATCTCCTAGAAGCTCCGCCGCTGTATCGCTGAGGCTCCCATCCAGGGAGGCTTCGAGCGCTTTGGTCTTGTGTCGGCTGGCCACAACAGCGACAACGAGGATGGCCAGAATCAAACCCAGCGACACGTAGGTGTCGACGTGAATCCAGTGGCTGGCGGTCATCTTGATGCCGACCAACACCAGGATGCCGCCCAGCGCGTGGGATAGATAGTGGAAGCGCTCTCGTGCGTTGGCGAGTAGGAAGTACATCGCTCGTAGCCCCAGAATCGCGAAGGCGTTGGCGGAGAATACGATGAACGGTTCCTTCGAGACGGCCAGTACGGCAGGAACCGAATCGGCGGCGAAGAGCAAGTCAGTCATCTCCACCACGACCAGCGCGGCAAGCAACGGGGTGGCAGCACGACGCCCGTTCATTCGGGTGAAGAAGTTGTGGTTCTCGATGGTGTCGGTGACGGGCATGACGCGGCGAAGCAGGCCGAGCCCAGTGTTCTTGGCTTCGGTCTCCTCGTCGTTGCGGTGACGGACAATTCTCACTCCGGTGTAGACCAGGAACACTCCAAAGATGAGAAGTAGCCACCAGAACCGATCGATCAATGCGGTGCCGACGAAGATGAACACGAAGCGCATGGCCAGTGCGCCGAAGATGCCCCAGAACAACACTCGGTGCTGATACTTCAGCGGAATCGCAAGCGACGAAAAGACGATCGACCACACGAACACGTTGTCCACGCTGAGCGACTTCTCGATGAGGTAGCCAGACAGGTATTCACTGAAGGCTGCACTACCGAACTGCCACGCGATGAAGCCCGCGAATGCGAGCCCACACGCGATCCAGACGGCGGTCTCGGCGAGTGCTTCTTTGGGCGTCGTTTCGTGATCGTCGCGATGGCGCATGAGGTCGATGGCAAGCATGACGGTGATGAGCGCGGCGAGACCGACCCACATCCATGGCTGAATGTCGAGGTTTACGAAGGACGATGCGGCAACAAGCATGAAGGTCTCCGGTGACGTGTGAGGTGCGTACCGAAGGTCTCTCCCACTCGCCGTAGCGAGCTACCCGACCCGGGCCCGAAGGCCGTGCTGACGAATCGGACTGACACGAATGCCCGGGATACTCCCCTTCTTGATCGGAGTAAGTCTACCCACGAAACGGCCAATTTAAACTGGTTTCATAGCAACATCGCGCAAAGCCCGCAGAAACGCAGGTCAATCACAATCAGAGTCTGTTCACGCCGCACGCCAAATGTCGTAAGGTACCAAACGAACACTCTCGCCCTACGGAAGGATCGATATGACCATCGCCGCCCCGGGTTCATCGGACGCAAACATCGTCGATCACGACACCTTCGTTGCCGGCTTCCCACACGCCACCTTCGAGCGCCTCCGCAAACACGACCCGGTGTCGTGGTGGGACGAGCCCGACGGCTCCGGCTTCTGGGCGGTCACGCGTTACCACGACCTGCTCGCCGTCAGCCGTGACACCAAAACGTTCTCCAGCGCGCAGGGCATCACGCTGGAGGAGATGGAGCCGGCCGACTTCGAAGCGCGCCGCAACATGATGGAGTACGACTCCCCCGAGCACACGCGTTATCGCCGACTCGTCTCCAAGCCGTTCAGTCGGCGCGAAGTCATGGCCTACGAAAATGGCATCCGCTTACTGGCTCGCGCCGTGGTGGATGAAGCCCTCCCTGCAGACGCGACCACTGAGTTGGACTTCACCGAGGCCATCGCCAAGCAGCTACCGATGCGGATGTTGGGACGTCTGCTCGGTGTACCCGATGAGGATGGTCCGTGGTTGGTCGAGCGAGGCGACGCGTTGCTCGGAAACTTCGACCCCGACATGACCGAGCACCCGGTCGGGCTGGTGGACACAGAAGAGTTTTCGGCCATGCCGTTCCGCTCCCCCGCCGGTATCGACCTGTACCGCTATGCCGAGCAGCAGGCCATCAAGCGTCGCGAGCATCCGACCGACGATGTCATCACCGATCTGCTGGCGCCGACCATCGATGGCGAGCAACTCAGTGAGCGGGACTTCAAGAACTTCTTCGTGCTCCTGGTCGGAGCTGGCAACGACACCACCCGCTACACGATGGCGCACGGCATGCAGGCGCTGGCTGAACATCCCGATCAGATGCGGCGGCTCACCAACGCCATCGGCAACGGAGACACCGACACAGTCAGCCGTGCCGTGGAGGAGATCCTGCGGTGGGGCACCGTCACCATGCACTTCCGGCGAACCGCAACCGTCGACACCGAGCTGAATGGCCGCCGCATCAAGGCGGGCGACAAGGTCGTCATCTGGTTCACCTCGGCCGACTACGACGATGAAGTGTTCGACGATCCGTACGCGTTCAACATTGATCGCACCCCCAATGATCACGTCGCCTTCGGGCTGAAGAGCCCGCACCTCTGCCTCGGCTCACACCTGGCCCGACTCGAAATTCGAGTGTTGCTGGAAGAGTTGCTGCCCCGCGTCCAATCAGCGCAGATAACCGGTCCGGTCGATCGCCTGCGGTCGAACTTCATCAGGGGCATCAAACATCTGCCCATGACATTCACGACCAGGTAGCCGAAACAGAGTTCGACCGGAGAGACAAAAGGCTCGACCGCGCATAGCCTCGTCCTATGTCCACGCGCAGGCGGTTGATTCTCGGGGTCGGGTTGATCGGCATTCTGGCGGCGTGTGCGTCCGGTGCCACCACAACCTCAGCACCGGACACTCCGCCAACGAGCGCCGCGGCGCTTGCCAGCAGCCTCCTGCCCGGTTCTTCGGCTCCGACAACGCTGCCGACGACCAAGATGGAAATGACCACGTCCACCGCCGCGACGCCGGCGACAACGACCACGACCGCAGCCGCCAGCGCCGATGACGCGCCGATCGCTGGCGCAACGCGATACAGCTTCAAGTACGGGCCGATCGAAGTGAAGTCCGGCCAAAACAACATCGCGTTCAGCTCCGGTGCCGTTCCGAAACCGCCGGTCGACGGATACATCGTGCGTATGAAGCCCGACATCCAACGGGCCGACAAGACGATTCCGCGGGTCGATGAAATCCATCTCCATCACGGCGTATGGGTGAACGCATCGGGCAAAACGGCCAGCGGTCAGCGCAAGCTTGATCTGTTCATGGCGGCGGGTGAAGAAAAGACGATCACCACGATGCCTGCCGGTTACGGCTATCCGTACACCACCGGCGACCAATGGATCATCAACTACATGATTCATAACCTCAACCAGGAACCCGAACCGATCTGGATCACCTACGACCTCGATGTCATACCGACATCGTCGGCACCGTCCACCATGAAAGCGGTAACACCCATCTGGATGGACGTGCAGGCCGGCAATCGCTACCCCGTCTTTGACGTGATGAAGGATTCTGGCACGGCCGGGGTGTTCACCTATCCGAACGACGCCGCCGAGCCGTATAGCGGCGGGGGGAAGCTCAACGAGTGGACCGCTGATCGTGACATCACCTTGGTCAGCACCGCTGGACATCTTCATCCAGGCGGCCTCTACACCGACCTGAAAGTGAGGCGGGGCGACGCCACCGCGCCGCTCTTCCGTTCTGACGCGAAATACTTCGAGCCAGCCGGACCGGTGTCGTGGGACTTGGCCATGACTGCGACACCGTCGACGTGGCGGGCCGCCATCAAGGTTGGTGACACCTTGAACGTCTCGGCGACGTATGAGACCAAACAGGCGTCGTGGTACGAGTCGATGGGAATAATGGTGGTGTGGGCCGTGGAAGGCAGCGACGGACCCGATCCTTTCACGACCAAGGTGGCCGTACCCGGTGCTCTCACCCACGGGCAGCTTCCGGAGAACCGCAACCATGGTGGCGAGGCCACTGACCTTCCCGACGCCACCACCTACGCGTCGCGGCCGGCGCTGCCGACGGTCCCGATCGCCAGTTGGATCTATACCCAGGGCGATCTGCACGTTGGCCAAAACGTGGTGCCGACCGTGAAGCCCGGCCAGACCATTACGTTCGACAATCTCGACGCGCCACTCGACAACGGGCAGTGGCACACCATCACGTCGTGCAAGGCGCCATGCAACAAGTCAACCGGCATTGCCTACCCGCTCGCGGACGGTCCGGTGATCTTCGATAGCGGCCAACTCGGAACCGCTGGTCAGCCCACGGCGAACCGCAACACCTGGACCACACCGGCCGATCTTCCGTCAGGTACCTACACCTACTTCTGTCGCATTCACCCCAAGATGCGCGGCGCATTCCGCGTGGACTCCACCAGCTGAAGACTTGCGCCATCACGTTTGACCACGATTGGATCGTGCGATGTCTACTCACGCAACCGTCGGGCTGCAACCGCACCATGACGGCTCTGCGCTCTACCTTCCCAACCCTGCCCCGGCCCTCGCCGCATCGTTCGATGTCCTGGTTCACGTACCGGCTGCAGCCTGGTGTGAGCAAATGTGGGTACGCACACTGTGGGATGGCGAGCCCATTCACCACGCAGCGGTCATTGATCGAACCGACGAGACGGGCACGTGGTGGCGGGCGGCTCTCGTTGCTCGCCATCGCGTCACGCCATACCGGTTTACGTTGGTGGGTGGCGCCGCCCCGTATCGGGTGCTGAACGGCGTTGGTGTGCATCACCGTGACGTGGTTGACGCCTTCGATTTTCAGGTGTCCAGCGCGCCGCTGGCGCCCACCTGGTTGCGCGACGCCGTGGTCTATCAGATCTTTCCCGATCGCTTCGCCCGGGCCGGTGGCGAGTGGGAGGCACCGGCGTGGGCCGTGAAGTGTGGGTGGTCCGACGAAGTGGAGACCGACGGCTCGAAGGCCGTGCGGCAGGTGTACGGCGGCGATCTAGACGGCATAACTGCGAAGCTCGACCACTTGGCGCAGCTCGGTGTGAACGTGATCTACCTCACGCCGTTTTTTCCGGCTGAGTCATCCCATCGGTACAACGCATCGAGCTTCGACCACGTCGACCCGCTGCTCGGTGGGGACGCGGCGCTGGCGCGGCTCACGGTCGCTGCGCATCAGCGTGGGATTCGGCTCGTCGCCGACCTGACCACGAATCACACCGGCGATACGCATGAGTGGTTCGTGCGAGCGCTCGACGATGCCGCTTCGGATGAGCGCAGCTTCTACCTGTTCGACGAAGGCACGACGGAGACCTACGAGTGTTGGAATGGATATCCGACTCTTCCGAAGCTCGATCATCAGTCGCCCGCACTTCGGGCCCGACTGGTCACCGGTGAAAACTCCGTGATGGCCAAGTGGTTGCGGCCGCCCTTCAGTATCGACGGTTGGAGGGTGGATGCAGCCAACACCACGGGTCGCGTGCGTACTGTCGACATCTGCCACGACGTGGCGCGCGACATGCGCGCCGCGACCACCGCGATCAACCCCGATGCCTACCTGGTGGCCGAGCACTGCTACGACGCCGGCGACGACCTCAATGGTGATGGCTGGCACGGCACCATGAACTACAGCGGGTTCACCCGGCCGGTGTGGTCGTGGCTGGCATCGGGCCAGGGTGTATCGCAACCAATGAGCGGAACGCCTGCACCCACGCCTCGCGTCGATGGCGCGGCAGCAGCAACCATGATGCGAGAGCAAATGGCCCGGGCGCCATGGCGCTCGTGGGCGGCCAGCTTCACCCTTCTCGGCTCGCACGACACCGCTCGAATGGCGTCGGTCGCGGCCTCGGCCGCCGAACAGCTGGTGGCGGTCGGACTGCTCATGACATACCCGGGTGTTCCCATGATCTTTTCGGGCGATGAGGTCGGCGTACGAGGTGAGGACGGCAACACCTGCCGCCAACCGTTCCCGTGGGATACAACCGCGTGGGACCACGAGTTGTACGGCGGCTATCGAGATCTCATCGCTCTGCGCCGATCGTGCGACGCGTTACAGAACGGAGGTCTGCGGTGGCTATTCGCCGACGGCGACGCGCTGGTCTTCCTGCGAGAGACCGTCGATGAACGCGTGCTGGTTCATGCGGCTCGCGCCGCGCACGGTGTCGTTTCGATCGACGCCATTGCCATCGGTGCGACGGTGCTTGAACCTCTACTTATCCACGACGCGCTCGATGGCGAGCGCGGTGTGGTAGAGCTGACCGCCACAGGTCCAACGTTGCGCGTCTGGCGACTTCGACCGTAGGAACCTAGGCGCGTGAACGTCTGCACGGAATGTTAGTACCTTGGTTGCCATGGAATCATGGCGGCGTTCTTTTCGCAGACCCATTCTTCTTTGCATCGGACTGCTCCTCACCGCAGTACCTGTCGTGGTTACCGAGCAGTCCGCGGCCGCTCTCACCTGCGAGACGCCGATTGCATCCTCGCCCACGGCCGAGGTGTCGGGCCTCTTCCACGGCATTGCGCCGCTGCGTGTTGCCGACAGCCGAAGTGCGCTCGCCATTGATGGCAAACTCACGCCCGGCTGCTCGGTCGGGGTGCCGATGACCGCCGTTCCGCCGCAGGCTCGCGCCGTGTCGATCAACGTCACCGCCGTTGACTCCGAACGGCCGGGCTACCTCGTTGTCTACCCGTGCGGCAACCCGGTACCGGCCACCTCGAACATCAACTCACAGGTCGGCGCGGCCGTGCCGAACCTGGTAGTAGTACCGCTGCCCGAGTCACGTCGTATCTGCTTCGTGGCCGATCATCCCACCCATGTCGTGGTCGATGTCACGGGTTGGTTCGGCAGTGGCGGGAGCGGATTTGTGCTCGGGGGAACGCCCGCCAGTGCCGCCTCGGCCCGCCTGCTCGACACGCGCAGCGCGCCTCGACCCGACGCTGCGAAGGATCGGTGGCCCGCCAACACCGAGCTGCAACTGCAGGTCGGCCCAACCGATGGAAGTTGGGATGCGGTGTCGGCCAACGTCACAGCCACCGATCCGGTGCAGACCGGCTTCGTCACGGCCTACCCCTGCGGCCAGCCAGTACCGGCGACATCAACGGTGAACATGTTGGCCGCAGGAACGCGGGCGAACCAGACGCTCGTCGCCCTCGATGCGGTCGGGCGGTTGTGTCTCTGGAGCAACGAGCCGACCCACCTCATCGTCGACATCGTCGGGCGATTTGTGCGCGGCGTTGGTGCACCGCTGTCGGTTTCAACTGCACAGCGCGTCGTCGATTCCCGCAACAAGTTGGGGGGCTGGACCGAACCGTTCAAGGCCGGCCTCAAGCTGGCAGTCGACCCCTCGGGTGGAGCGCCGCAGACGTCGGGCATTGCGTTATTGAACGTGGTCGCCACCGGCGTGACCGAACCCGGGTTCCTGACGTTCTACCCCTGTGGCGGCGCAGTGCCCGTGACGTCGTCGCTCAACTTCGCGAAGGGCCACGACAGCAGCAACCTGGTTACGGTCGATGCCAACACCTGTGTCACCGGCACTGGTGCGACCCACGTCGTGATCGACCGACTCGGTTGGTTCGGACGACCCGGTGGTCTGATCGGTTTGTCGGCCGGTCAGCCCGGCCGACTGCAGCCCGAGTTCGAAGCCGATGGTCACGACTACTCGCTGCCGTGCACGGCCGGAACCAACACGATCCCTGTTGTGTTCGACGCCGCTCCTGGGCGCACGTTGACCGTTGACGGCATCGCGAGAGGTGCATCGTTCGCCGGTCCGGTGGCCGTCGCCGCCGGTGGTTTGATCACCGTCGGCGTCACCGGACCGGATGGCGCAACCGAGACCTACGCGGTGCGCTGTCTGCCGGCCGACTTCCCACCGATCCTAGCCAGCGTGCCGGGCTCGCCTGCGCCCGGCTGGTATCTCACCACGCTGGGCTACGGCACTCCGGGCGTCGGCATGTACGCCACCATCCTCGACGAGCACGGTGCGGTCGTGTGGTATCACAAGGCCACCGGGACCATCTTCGACATCAAACGCACCCGATCCGGCAACGTGGCCTGGACCAACGTGAGCGGGTTCGGTCCGTTCGGAACGGACACCAACAACAGCTATGAGGAGCACCGACTCGACGGCTCACTCGCTACCAGCTATCGCTCGGTCGGCTCACCCACCGACCATCACGACTTCCGCGAACTGCCGAACGGTCATGTGCTGGTGCTCACCTATCTTCCCCGCACCGGTGTCGACGTCACAGCGCTCGGGGCTGGGTACAGCGCGTCCGAGCGTGTGGTGGACGCTGTCATTCAAGAGATCGATCCGTCGCTGCCGGCCGGGAGTCCGCCGGTGTGGACATGGAACAGCAAGGATCATTTCAGCGTCAACGAGACGACCTTCCCGCAACGTTTCGATGTCGATGGCAACATGTCGAACGAGACGGTCGACCTAGTGCACATCAACTCGATTGAGCCGCAGGCCAACGGTGACATCGTGGCGTCGTTCCGCCATTTGGACGCCGTGGCTCGCATCAGCCGCGCTACCGGCAACATCGTGTGGAAGGTGGGCGGCACCACAACCACGAAGGACACCGCGGTGGGGGCCAAAGTCCTGGCCGTCACCAACGATCCACGCGGTGGTCCGGCTCGTCAGCATTCGGCCACCATCACGTCTAGCGGCAACCTTCTCGTCTTCGACAACCGCACCCCGTTCACTGCTCCGGGTTCACCGTCCATCGGCGCAGCGCGCGCCGTGGAGTATGCGCTGGACCTCGCCGCCGGCACCGCGACGTTGGTGTGGCGCCTCGACAACCCGACCGGACGCGATGCGTTCGGTCTCGGCAGTGTGCATCGATTCGAGGACGGCGACACGCTGGTGAACTGGGGACCCATTCAGCCCGTCATGGTGCAGTACGACGCCGCCAATGCCGTGCAGTGGCAGATCACCCAACCCACCGGCGGCATCGGCTACCGCGTGGTGAAGGAACTACCCGCGTCATTCGACCGCGCCACCCTGCGAGCGCTGGCCGGCTGAGCAAGCGACCCGGCTAGGCGATGGGTTCGAGGAGGTCGTCGACGATCTCGACATGCTGTTCGGTCGCGACGAGGCGAGCCAGGATGCGGCGAGCGCGCAGCGGACCGGAATCGATCGAGAGCATGACGGGTCGAAGGTTCTCCAGGCCGCCGGCGCGGTCGTGGGCCTTTTGCTGAGCTTCGAGCACCGGTTTGTCCTGATCCTCGAACGCGATGCGACGAAGCTTCGACAAGGTGTCGGCGATGGCATCATCGTGGTCGGCGGGAGTAACGCCGTCGCCATCGATTCGCACCGCAGCGATGTGGTAGTAGCAGCGACCCTTGGTTGCCGGCGTGAGCAGGTGGGTACCAATGACGGTGATCCCGGTTGCTTGCGATTCACCGGGAGGGAAGACCGCCGACTCATGCCGCAGGTTGCTTGGCGCATCCCAGCGCATCACCGAGATGCCATCGCAGGGCTGCCCGTCGTTGCGGAACATCATGTTGAACATCGGCCCCGGCGGCTCGCTGAAACGGCGGCGGGTGATGGTGAGTGTGTCGCCGTCCTCCTCCATGGTCACCTCGATCTCGGGAATTTCGCCATCGTTGGCGAGCGTGCCGCGGTGGAGATACTGGACGTGGCTGAGGTCCAAGAGATTGTCGGCCACCAGTTGATAGTCGGCTTCCATCATCAGCCACTCCCGTCGGCTGACAACGCCGGCAGCGCCTTCATCAAGGTAGGAGAGGTCGGGAATCAGCGTTACGTCCGGCTCCTGTTCGCCCATCCAGAGCCACACCAGCGTGTGCTTCTCAACGACGTCGTAGGACTTGATGTCGAGCGAGCGCGGGATGCGGCCGGTGCCGTGCGGGTTCTTGACGCAGGCTCCGGAACCGTCGAACTGCAGGCCGTGATACGTGCATTCGATGGCGTCGCCGTCGTTGCATTTGGTACCCATGCTGAGCGGAACAAAGCGGTGCGAGCACTGGTCGGCGAGCGCAGCGGGCCGGCCGTTGCCCTTCCGGTACAGCACAACGGGCTCGTCACAGATGGTGCGCGTCTCAAGCGCGTCGGGGCCAAGGTCCTTGGCCCACATGGCGACGTACCAGGCATTGCGCAGATATTCCATGTCTCCCACCATGCCGCACTGCGCCGTCAGGGTACATGTCTACGTTTCGCTCTGAAGAACGCTACGGGTGGTGGACGGCCACACTTTCGAGCAACTGCCGATAGTGATCGAGCGGAGGAATTTTGAGCCCAGCTGTCTTGCCAGAGTCGTCCCAGCAGCGGATCTTCACTGCATCTTGCGCCCACATATTACTTGCAAATGCAACTGCATCGTTCGGGGGGAGTGGGCCTCCCTGCAACTGAAGGCTCAAGCGAGAGGCCGGAGAAAGAACCATGAGATAGCCCAGCTCGGTCGCACAGAGGTAACGCTTTGCTTCCACGTGCAGTCGAATCGGTTCGGTGACGGCCGGGCCAAAGACAGCCGACAGCCACACCGCGGCAACATCTTCATGCCGGGTGTCAACCCCTTGCTCGGCGGCATCCTGGCGCTCCTCGTGTACGAGATGGCCGAAGTCGTGCAGAAGGGCAGCCGCGATCAGGCTCGGAGATGCACCGTTACCTTGGGCGAGGTGGGCGGTTTGCAGCATGTGCTCGGTAATCGAAACCGCTTCACCCAAGTACGCCTGGTTGCCGCGTTCTTCGATGATGCCAAGCACCTCGGCGACCGACGTCATCTCGTTCGCTCCAAGACCGAGATCGTGCTGCGCAGCCCGTCGATGTCGGCGTAGCAACCCTGCAGATGCCTCGACCCGGCGGAGGCTTCGTAGGCCGACCGGCCGTGCAAGACTCGGCGATTGTTAACGATGAACAAATCTCCGGGCTCGAGCCGGAACTGCACCTGATATGCCGGGTCGGCGAGGAGGCGGGCAAACAACAGGTACGCGTCGAACCACGCCACCATCTCATCGGTCGGCAAGCTCGGCGGTTGCATCGATCGTGCGTTAAACCGCACCCCCCGTACGGTTCCAGCGGTATCAAGCTCAATCAGCGGCGCGGTCGTTGAGAGGTCGGTGGCCTCGTCACGGTAGGAAAATGACACACTCCGGTTGGCCAGAAGTCCGAACCCGTCAGGCTGCTGCCGACGTACTTCATCCGCGATACGAAACCCGTCGACCACGATGTTCTCTCCGCCCGACGCGCTGGAGGCAAGGCAGTGCAGGAGTTGCAAGGTGGGCACCGGCTCACGGTATGGGTTGTCGCTGTGGGCGGCGAGTCCGAGTGATGTGTTGGCCAGGTTGGTTGGGTCCACAACCGATCGCACATCGAAGAAGCGGCCATAGTTTGTCTCCCGCACGAACCCGAACAGCTCAGCCACGCGGGTGACCTCGCCGTCGATGATCGGCACGCCCTGCAACAGACCGAAGCCGAGGCGGTCGACCTCTCGCAACCACGCGAGCAACGCCTCGGGATCAGCCGCGATGGCGTCATGCGTCGCGGTCGGTGGTGCGGCAATGGCGGATCGATCCCACGTGTCGACGGCGGGTGTCACCGGCGATGCGAGAAGGCTCTTGATCGAGTAGACGCTCTCATGATCATCGGGCGTCCACCACACGTAAAGCCAACCGTCTCGCGGTTCGCAGCGCACGGCCTGCAGGTCGAAGGAGATCGTGGCCGGATCAAGGAGTCGTTGTCCACTGGGGTGCAGACACGACGCACACGCGCACTGGTTCCGCAGCCACGCTGACGACACTGCCATGACACCGTCGGGCATATTTACGGTGACGGTGCGACGAGCAAGCACCATCAGTCCAGCGTAACGATCACCGCAACGTCCCCATAGGGAAATGACCCTTTTCCGATATGGCCGACGGTGTTGAAGAACTTGCTCAGCGGCACCATGACGCCGTACTTCTTCTTGATCTTGGGCGAAAGCTCAGCCAGTTCGGGTCCGGTGGAAAGAACGGCTGTTCCGGTGACCACGTCGGATCCGGGCTTCACCCGACCGCGGACATCGCTGGTCTGCATCGTGACCTTGGCGGTGTGGGCCAGCCGCTTGGCTTTTCCCGAGGCGGACGACGTCCAGAAACCCACTTTGCCACCATCAACGGGCACGACCCAGACCGGCGAGGTGACGGCGACGCCGTTCTTTCGATACGTCGTAAATGCCATGTATTTCTCATCAGCAAGGTTCATAGGTAAACCGTAGACCTTTCTCACCGCGCGATTGGTAACAAGGCCTGCACCGCTTCAATCGTGTCGGCATCGGCTGGTGTCTTGTCCGGGCGATAGCGTTTGACCCGAGCGAAACGCAGGGCGACTCCACCGGGGTAGCGGGTGGATTTCTGTACCCCGTCCACCGCTATTTCTACGACGAGTTCGGGGCGGACGTGCACCTCGATGCCGCGCTCTTCCACCTTGCGCTCAAGGAACTGCTCGGTCTGCCAGGTGAGGAGCGCGTCGGTCATCCCCTTGAACGTCTTGCCCACCATCACATAGCCATCTGATTGCCTTGCGCCGAGGTGCAGATTGGACAGCCACCCCTGGCGACGACCGTGTCCCCACTCGGCGGCCAGCACGACCAGGTCGAGCGTGCGGACGGGCTTCACTTTTCGCCACGACTTTCCTCGGCGGCCCGCCTCGTACAGCGAGTCGAGCGCCTTCACCATCACGCCCTCATGACCGGCCGCAAGCGCCTGGTCGGAGAACGCCGAGGCAACATCGCCGTCGGTCGTCTCCAAGGTCGGGATGCGCATGGCCCCGGTGACGCGGACCAATGTCGCCTGCCGTTCGATGAGGGGCACATCGATCAGATCGATACCATCGGCGTGCAGGCAGTCAAAGAAGAACGGCCGAAGCGTGATGTTGGAACCACCCTCGCTGCCAAAGCTGCCTGCGGTCTCTTGGAAGAGCCTGGGTACGTCATCTTCGTGCAGGCCGATAAGTTCGCCGTCAAGGATTACTCGTGTCGCCGGGAGTGAGCGGATGATCTCGACCACGCCCGGGAAGCGATGGGTGACGTCATTCAGATTGCGCGTGAAGATGCGCACCTCTTCACCATTTCGATGGACCTGGATGCGAATACCGTCGAGCTTCCATTCAATCGACGATCGGCCGATCTGTTCCACAGCTTCGGACACGCTTGCTGCGGTAGAAGCGAGCATCGGCTGCACCGGTTGCAGTACCTGAAGGCCAACCTCGTGAAGTCCCTTGAGGCCCGTGGTCCCGGCAACGACCGCAGTGCGACCGATGTCTCCCGTCAGCATTGCTGCTCGTCGCACCACGTCAAGCGGAACCCCGGCGGCCTTCGCGACAGCATCGGTCACCACGCCTTCGAGCGCACCCTGGCGCATCTCGCCAACGATCAAGCGGCGCAGGTAGTTCTGCTCATCATCGGTAGCCCGGCCGAAGAGTTGAGTGACCAGTTCGGTGCGCGCCGTTTGTGAGCCGGTGCCGCTGGCATCGGCCAACTGTTGAAAGCACTGATCGACATCGTGCAACGTCACGGTCGGCTCCTCGGCGGCCGCCGTCTGGTCCTTCCACGCGGTGGCCCAACCGACGTTCAGCCGACGCTGTCGCGGTTCTCCGATCAGGAAGTCGACGCCGATCTCAATTTCATCCGGCCCGAACCGGGCGATCAACTCCGCGAGGAGTGCGACTTTGGCCGACCTCGAACGGGTGGCGGCCACGGACAACGACGTCGTCACCAGATCGTTCAGCAGCACATCTCGACCTTACCCACCCTCGCCCGGGTCGTCGGATTCATCCCGATTCGTTGATCGAGCCGATATTTTTCACGCACAACGCCGTGTCCATTCGCGCACAACGGCGCCTTGGGCGGCCTACAGCGCCAAGAACAGGATTTGTGCGCGAATGGGATGGTCCGATTGCGCGAACGGCTGAGGAAACCGTTCCCGCCGATGGCGGAAGATGAGGGTTACGTGTCATTGACGCCACGGTGTGCTCGGCCGCATGATGGTCGGGTGGCAGCCCACCGGATTGCGTTCGTGATCTTCCCCGACTTCCAGTCGCTCGATTTGACCGGCCCGTTTGAGGTGTTCGCCGGCGCCAACCAAAGGCTCGGTCGCGGCGCATACCAGTTGTCGACCGTGGCCACGACGGCCGGGCCAGTGCGCAGCAACAGCGGGCTGAACATCGGGACCGACCGATCTATTAACGACATGAAGCCCGGCGATGTCGACACCCTGATCGTGGCGGGCGGTAGCGGGGTGTTGCAAGCGAAAGACGATGAACAACTCATGGCATGGATCGCGAAAGTGTCCAAGCGCTGCAAGCGGGTCGTGTCGGTCTGCACCGGAACGTTTCTGCTGGCAATCGGCAGGTGTCGTGGTTGACGAAAGAGTCACGACACACTGGGCCTACGCCGACAAACTCGGCCGTGACTACCCAGCGCTCACCGTTGATCCCGACCCGATCTTTATCCGCAACGACAGGGTGTGGACGTCGGCCGGGGTCACCTCCGGTATCGATCTCGCGCTGGCTATCGTCGAGCAAGACCACGGTGCCGATATTGCGCAGGTTGCGGCGAGGTGGCTGGTCATGTTCCTTCGCCGCCCCGGCGGACAAAGCCAGTTCGCGGCATCGGTGTGGGCCGAACCAACGGAGCCCGGGCCAATACGCGTGGCGCAGGACCTCATCCACACCGACCCCTCCGCCGACCTTTCCGTGCCCCGACTGGCTGAGCGGGCGGCCATGAGCGAGCGACACTTTCTCCGCGTCTTCTCCAAACAGTTGGGCTGCACGCCAAGCGACTATGTCGAACGTGTCCGCGTCGACGCGGCCCGGCGATTGTTGGAGGAGAGCAACGACGGCGTCGAGGTCGTCGCTCGATCGGCCGGCTTCGGTACTGCCGAGACCATGCGGCGCGTGTTCGTGCGTCGTATTGGTGTTTCACCATCGGACTATCGCCGTAGATTCGCGACGGCCACACCAGACAGGACCAGCGCATGACCACCTATGGCATTCTCGCCTTCCCCAATCTTGAAGAGCTTGACGCGGTCGGTCCGTGGGAGGTCTTCGGCGCCAGCAAAATGGTGCACGAAAAGGACGGCCAAACCGACGACAACGTTTTCCTCGTCGCCGAGACCGCTGCTCCGATTCGCTGCAACAAGGGTCTGCATGTCGTACCCGATTACACGTTCCAGAATCATCCGCACCTCGATGTGGTGTTGGTCCCGGGCGGTTTCGGAACCCGTACCGAAGTGAACAATCCGGTTCTCATCGAGTGGCTGCAAACCGTTGCTGCGAAGGCAACCTGGGTTACCAGCGTGTGCACCGGTTCGCTGCTGCTGCACGAAGCGGGCATCGCGAAAGACAAGCGTGTCGCAACCCACCACGGCTTTGAGGACCAGCTTGAAGCGCGTGGCAACATCACCGTTGTTCGCGGTGAGCGATGGGTGGTCGATGGCAACGTCGTGAGCAGCCAAGGTGTCTCCGCTGGAATCGACATGGCGTTGTGGTTGATCGGTCAGATCGATTCTGTCGAACATGCCCTCGCCGTGCAGCACTACATCCAATACGACCCCGCTCCGCCGTATCAGGATCTCATCGGCGCATAGTTCGACACGTCTTGTTGAGGCGTGGTTAGTGTGCGCAGATGCAGAAGATCGACAGGGCGCTGATCGAGCAACGCGAGCAAGAACTGGCCAAAGCACGGGCCGACCTGCAGGAGGCGTTCGTTGGTATCGATGATGTCATCGACGAACTTATCGACGGTATTCGGGTGTGGTACTTGATGCCCGAAGTGCTGAGTCGGCCAGTCATTTTGAACCTCTGGGGCATGACCGGTGTCGGTAAAACCGATCTGGTGCGCAAGCTCGTGAAGCATGCTCAATCAGATCAAGGTGTACCTGGCGGGTGGGCTTGCTGAAGAGCTCGTGTTCGGTCGCGGTCAGGCCACCATCGGACGTGCGAGCGATCGGGAGACCGCCACCACCATGCTGCTCGACTTCGTGCGCCGCTACGGCTTCGATGATGAGTACCAGGCCACCTACACGCTCGACATGGCCTACGCCATGGACAAGTCGGTCACCGACATCGACGCCGAAAAGATGATGAGCACGCTCGTGGCCGAAACGCGCCAGCTGCTCAACACCCACGAGGCGCTCCTGCGTGACCTGTCCCTTCAGCTGCTGTCCGCTGGCAGGTTGGCCGGCGAGGTCGTGGCCGCGACGGCGGGCAAGCATGGTATGAAGATCGCCGTCATGGCCGAGGGTCACCTCCACATCGCCCACTACAACGCCGAACTCACCGCGTAACCCGGTTCACGGCAGTTGGTGCGCGACGAGCGGTAGCACCGCAGTTGCACCGGCCGACCGCAGTAAGGCTGCTGCGACCGTCATGGTCCAACCGCTGCGATAGGTGTCATCGACCAGCAAGACCGGCCCGCAGGGAATCTCGATGTCATCTCGCAAGCTGAGGCCGGCGGCAAGTGCGGTGACCCGAGCGCCGGAGGCGGTGTCCGTGCGTGGAGCGATACCGGTCGCGACGAGCGCGTCGAGCAGCGGCAGCTTTCCGATCTGAGCGATGTGGTCGGCGATCGAGCGGACTCGCAACGGGTGGCGGCGAGATGGAATCGGTACGACGGCGATGGGGCGGGCCGGCCACTGGGTACGCCAGCGGCTCAGCACGGCGACAAGGCCATCGGCGACAACTGTGTCGATCGGGGCATCTGCGAGGGCCATCTGTCGTAGTTCTTCGATCCAGCCAGGGTCATCGGCAAAGGCGAGGGCGCGGCCTTCCTCGCAGCCGACGATGCGACCCTTGCGACCGGGAATGCCCGCGGGCCACAGCTTGCGCGGTTCGATGATGACATCGGCGGTACGGGCGAACTGTTTGGCCGCAGCCATCGACGCTTCGGTCGGCTGAGCGCCCGGTGCCGGCAGCGTACCGGTGCAGACCGAACAACGTCCGCATGGCTCGGGCTCAGGGTCGTCAAGGGCGATCTGCAGGAACTGCATGAGACAGCCTTCGCCCGACGCGTAGGAGCGCATGACGTTGGCCTCCTTGTTCCGCATGGCTCGCAGAGCCGACCACTTCGCATGGTCGTGCACGTAGGGCTCCCCCGTGGCACACCACTCGGTTCCCTGCTTTTCAACCACTTCGTAGGTGGCTAGCAGCTTGAGCAGGGCGTCGATCCGGTTGCGGCGAAGGCCCGTCACGTTCTCGAGCGCGGCGACGGAGGCTGGGCCGTTGTTCAATACGCCCATGACGCGCTCGACGTTTTCTGGCTCAGGTATGGAGGCGGTGGCGAAATACTCCCAGATTGGTTCGTCGCTCTCGGACGGCAAGAGCACCCCGAGCGCGTTGTCGAGGGCACGGCCGGCGCGGCCGATTTGCTGGTAGTACGCGACCGGCGACGCCGGGGAGCCCACATGAATGCAGAACGCCAGGTCTGGTTTGTCGTAGCCCATTCCCAAGGCCGAGGTAGCCACGACGGCCTTCAGGTCGTTGGACCGCAGGCGATCTTCTATCTCGATACGGTCGCCGGATTCCAGCCGGCCGGAGTACGCGGCAACCGCGTGACCGGTGGACGACAGGAACGCAGCCAGACGTTCGGTCTCGGCCACGGTAAGGGTGTAAACGATCCCCGACCCATCGGTCTGGGCCAGCGCATCAGCAACCCACGCCCACCGCTCCAGTGAACCTAAGCCGGGGACGACCGACAACTGCAACGACGTTCTGGCCAGGCTGCCGCGGAAGGTGACTGTCTGGTCGCCTAACTGATGAGCAACATCGTCGGTGACGCGGGCATTCGCCGTTGCGGTGGTAGCGAGCACGGGGGTGCCAGGTGCAAGGGTGAGGAGATGCCGGGCGAGACGCTGATAGTCGGGACGGAAGTCGAAGCCCCAGTCGGAGATGCAGTGCGCTTCGTCGATCACTACCATGCCGGTTTTGGCCAGCAACGTGGGCAAGCGTGAAGCGAAGCGCGGATTCGCCAACCGCTCGGGCGACACAAGCAGTACATCCAGTTGATCACGATCAACAGCGGCGAGCACTCCATCCCACTCGTCAATGTTGGTGGAATTGATGGTTGCCGCGCGCAAGCCGGCCCGTTCGGCCGCAGAGACCTGATCCCGCATCAAGGCCAGGAGCGGCGACACCACCAGGGTCAGCCCCGAACCGGCTGCTCGCAACGCTGCCGTTGCCGCCCAGTACACCGCGGACTTGCCCCAACCGGTGGCTTGCACCACCAGCACGCGGGCACCGTCGACCACAAGCGCCCGCACCGCCTGCGCCTGGTCATCACGGGCCGTCGCATCCGGCCCGGCCAACGCCGCGAGCACATCACCAAGGTGGCGATCGGCAAGGGCTGCAGTGGTCAACATGGGCAGGACTCTACGGGAGAGGTGTTGCAGACTTCCCGGACCTGCCGTCCAGGTGATCACGCTCAGCCGATATCGGGCTCCTTGTAGGCGGCTAAGGCTTTGCTGGCCGGACGCGAGCGGCCGTTAGAAGACCTACACCCAGGGCGATGGTGACCGCCGCCACTGCGCTCATAGCTCGTGTCCCGCGGCCACCAGTCTTCGGGAGGGTCGCGTTGGCCGCGGGCGACGCGGTCACGGTAGAACCGAGCACGCTCGGCTTCAGAGGAACGGTGGTGGCCGGAGCAGAGGTCGGCGCGATCGGTTGCGGTCCGGGCGTAGGCGTCGTCGTGGGACTCGTGACATTCGTTGCCAGAGGTGGCGGTGCGGTCGTCCTCGGTGTGGTCGTTTGCACCACACCGCCACAATCGGCCGGTCGGTTCACCACCATGGTTCGCGACACCGAGCCGCCTCCGGGCACTGCGAGCGTGATCGTCACCGTGAATGACGCCAGCGACATCGACAGGCCGGTTGCGGTGCCCTCGACGTTGCCCTGAGCGAAAGATCCAATCACCTGTCCGACGGTCATGTTGGACAATGTGACGCCGTTCGAGACCGTGAGCCCGGTGACGGTGGCCGGCCCCGAGTAGTCGTTGTTCAATCCGGCGAGCCCGCTCCATGTGGACGCGGGCCCACACCAGCTGTTGGTCCAAGTGCTCACACCGTTGGCCCGAGCAGCAGCCGGGGTCAACAGGACAAAAATGAGCAACAGGAACCCGCCGATGATCAAGCGCTTAGCAGTTTCCACGGCTGGCCTCCTCTAACCCGGGGCGTCTACACGGGCGACTACAGAAATGCTCCGGGTCGCTACGCAAGGTAACCGTTCGCAGAGGTACAGATAGGGATCAAATGCAATGTTGACGAAAACCAAACAGAACCCTCCTCCCTTCCCCACCGGAGAAGCCCAAGGTTCCGGCACTCTCCCGCCGCGATGAGGACACGGCACGGCGGAAGCGATTCTCTCGTTTGCCTCAATACGTTGGTGTCTTTGGCGAGCTCCATTCCCCACCGAGGGAGGGCACCGATACTGGCATCACGTGCACACGCACGTGCCGCGATGGATATCTTGAGCGAAGGGAGACCAACGACTAGCCAGAGGAGACGGCACATGGCAGAGAGCGACCAGTTCGAACGCGGACTGGAGATCCGACGAGAGGTCCTCGGCACCGACTACATAGAGGCAAACCTCGCCGACGCTGACGAGTTCATGATGGGCTTTCAGCGCCTCCTGACGGAGTGGGCTTGGGGCTACGCATGGAGCCGACCAGGTCTGGACAGGAAGACAAGAAGCATGCTGAACCTTGCGATCCTCACGGCCCTTGGCCGTCCGCAAGAACTCGGCATCTACGTCAAGGGCGCGCTCTCGACGGGGGTCTCAGTCGCTGAGATCCAGGAGGTGCTGCTACACGCGACCGTTTACTGCGGTACCCCAGCGGGTCGGCAAGCGTTCCAGGCCGCGCACGAAGCGCTCAAAGCTGAGGGTGCCCTCGATACAGCGCCATAGACGGTCCGATCGACGGCTAGGCGCGCGCGAGTCTGGCCGCGCGAGGGTTTGGGTATGAGAACCCATGGATTGCGATTTCATGTGTTGCTGTTGCCCAACGTGGAGTGGGCCGAACTGAAGGCGCGAGCAATGCGGCTCGAACAGCTCGGTCTGGAGACGGCGGCGTTGGCTGACCACTTTGTCGACTGGACGAATCCGGTCGTGCCCTGGTTCGAGACGTGGACAGCGTTGGCCGCGATTGCGGAGGCGACCATCACAATTCGGCTGACGACGGTCGTTACCCAGATACCGCTTCGCAATCCAGCGATGCTCGCCCGACAGGTGCTGACCCTCGATCACATCTCGAATGGTCGGATCGAACTCGGGCTCGGCACGGGCCTCACCATCGACCCGTCCTACGTCATGGCCGGCCTCCCGAACTGGACGCCCAAGGAGCGCGTCGAGCGGTTCGAGGAGTACGTCGACATCGTCGGCCAACTGCTCTCGCAGGAAGTCACCACGTTCGCCGGTCGCTTCTACAACGTTGAGGGAGCGGTCATGAATCCGAGGCCCGTGCAGACACCCCGACCGCCGCTGATGGTCGCCGCGCTCGGCCATCGCATGATGCGACACGCCGCACGCTTCGCCGATACCTGGAACAGCCTCTCGTTCCTTCCCACATTTGACGAGCAGCTGGACGAGACCCGGGCGCGCTGCGCGGCGATGTCCACGTATTGCGACGACATCGGTCGTGACCGCTCGACGCTTCAACGGTCGTACTTGATGTTCGATGCGCAGGCGCGCCCGAAAGGCGGAACGATCAGCTACTACGAATCCGTCGACCGCTTCGTCGATCACGTCAGCCGCGTCGCAGAACTTGGCATCAGCGACATCGGCCTTTACTACCCGCTCGACCCAGCGCAGCTGCCCACGTTCGAACGCATCGCAACCGATGTGCTGCCCGACCTCCGATCCAGGTTTGCGGCGTCCCCTGACGCGGCCGCAACGACCGATTCTCGGTGATCTAACGTGACGGCATGGTGCCGCCGCTCGTTCCCACCGTCGACCTGCGCAGTGGTCGTGCGGCCGAGCAGATTGCCGAAGCGGCCTCCACCATTGGGTTCCTGATCGTGTGCGGTCACAACGTTTCGCAGACGTTGATGGACGAGCAGTGGGCGGTGACCCGATCGTTCTTCGACCTGCCGCTTGAACAGAAGTTGTCTGTTGCCATGCCGACTCGCGGTTACCCGTACGGCTACGCACCCTTCGCTTACGAGCAGCTTTCCGCCAGTGTCGGCGAAACGAATCCGCCGGACATGAAGGAGACCTTCACGGTCGGTCCGGTTACGGCTCCGACGCACTCGTTTACCGACCCTGATGAAGCCTCGGCATGGTCACCGAATCTGTGGCCGAAGTTGCTGAACTTCCGTTCGGTCAGCGAGCAGTACTTCACGACCATGGCTAACTTGTGCGCCCGGCTGTTGTCGTTAATGGCATCTGCGCTCGACCTTCCCGCAAACCACTTCGAGCCTCTCATTGACCGGCATACGAGCGCGCTCCGCATGATCAACTATCCGGAGTTCGCGGGCGGATGCGCTGCAGGTCAGCAGCGGGCTTCGGCGCACACCGATTACGGCACGTTGACCGTGTTATTGGCTGATCCGAAACAGCCTGGTCTGCAGGTGCAGCGCAGCGACGGGTCGTGGGTCGATGTCACCGTCGAATCCGGATCGTTCGTGGTGAATCTTGGTGATGCCATGGCTCGGTGGACCAACGATCAGTGGCGTTCGACCATGCACCGCGTCGTCCCGAGTGAACAGCGTCGCCAGTCGATCGCGTTCTTCCACAACGCCAACTGGGATGCCCGGATCGAGTGCGTTCCATCGTGTCTTACCGCCGGTGAACTCCCCCGATACGAACCAATCCAAGCGGGCCCGCACCTCATGCAGAAGTTCCGCTCGACGATTGTGTGACCGCCGGCCGAGCCGGGCTAGTGCAAGACTCCACAAGCATGCCGGAACAGCCGAAGTTCAGCCTTGAGGATGCCCGACGTTTGTTCGACGCCACGCCGTTCGTTGGGTGGTGGGGCCTCACGGTTGACGACCTGGGCGACGGCTGGGCAACCGTCGGGCTGCCGTTTCGGGACCAACTCACTCGACCGGGTGGCATCCTTCACGGACCGAGCTACGAAGTCGTTGCCGACGTCGCCATGTGGCTCGCCATCATGACCCGCACCGGCGAGGAACAGATGGCCGTCACCATCGAGATGAAGACAAGCTTTCTGCGCGGCGCCACGAGCGACATCACCTGCCGCGCGCAGGTCGTAAAGCTGGGCCGTCGCATCGTCTTCGGATCCGCCGAAACCTTCGACGCCGACCGCCAACTTGTCGCTCAATCTTCCCTCACGTACGTCCGGGCGTGAGGCCGGTTCCGTGGTGAGGAACGTCTTCGTCGACGACTCAATGCCCCGACGCGGTGGTGACAGCCTCGGCATTCTCGCCGACGAGCAGAGCGCGAACGCACGCTCGACCCGACGCCTTGGCGAGATACATGGCGCGATCGGCCGTGCCAACCAGGTCCTCTGGTTCGCAGCCGGGGAGAACAGTGGCGACCCCAATCGAGCATGTCCGACCGGTCTCTGCCAGGAGAGTGGAAAGCACGGCATTCGCTAGGTGGACCGCATTTGCTTGATCACAGCCGGGAAGAACAACGGCGAATTCATCGCCGCCAAGACGGGCTAAACCGTCTGACTTCCGCAGCGCTCGCCTGGAGGCTTCAACCATGTTGACCAAGAGTTGATCCCCAGCGTCATGGCCGCCCGAATCGTTGACCTCCTTGAACGAGTCGATGTCGGCCACAAGGACAGACAGAGGCGCGTTGGCGCGCGGAAAATCCTCCTCGGCCACTTTGAGAGTCATGTCCCAGCCGCGTCGATTCAATGCTCCGGTGAGCGAATCGCGGTACGACAGGTTTCGCATCTGCCCAGCGACTCTCGTCGTGAGGAGCGCTATCAAGGTGAGCCCGATCATCGTCTGCGTCCACGTGAAGGAGGCCACGCCGGAGAAGCTGGGCGGAAGCAGACCGATAGCGCTGGCGACGCCGACCACGAGCAGCGTCTCGTAGACCTCCCGTGGGTTGAAGAATGATGCGGCGAAGAGGATCACGAAGGCAAAGAAGAACCCCGCGGCGCCCGCCACCGGCGTTGAGCGCCAAGTGATTTCCATTTCGATAACCGGGATGCACGACAGGATCAGCATGGCGCGTCCCGTCGCAAACGAGGTACGCGGAGCAAGCCGCGGGCCGACCCTCCACGCAACAAACCCGAGAAGAACGGGAGGTATCGCGCTCAGGTAGACGGCGGTTCGGCGACTTGGTGGACAAACTGCTGCCTCGAAGACGGTCATTGATGCAGCGACCAGAAAGATGAGCGCGCTGAGCCGCCACATCAAGGACCGATCAGTGACCTGTGGTGGAGGAAGGGCGCGACGGGTCACCCAGGACGTATCGGCCAACACTCCCAACGGTGGATGTCCAGTACACAACCTTCCCAGAACGTGACACTCGGCCCGCTTCCGCTACGGCCCGCGAAATTGTCCGACAGAAGCGCCAACAACGCGACAAGAGTGACGCCATGCATGACTACGAAGTGTCGCGAATTTCCCGGGATCTCACGGAGGGAAAGACCATAGATCCGAACGACGTGCAATCGCTTGTCGACAACGTCACCGCGCTTCGCCGGGCAGCACAACTACCGAACGAAATTCTTGTCCGAGTGCACCGTGGCGGCGGAAGTGACCCGCTGGCTTGGACGGCCGAGCATCCACTCCTCTCTACTCATAGGACGTGCCGACATCCGGCTGACGCGCTGGTCCACGCCGCGATCGAGCTCCGTCGCGTGCTCGATTCGCACGACTGGCCGGAGCGTGAGCACTTCGACGGACGGGGGGTCGATGCGGAGGAGGCCGAAGTGCTGGCCAACACTGATGAGAGCGAGATCGGCCAAGCGTTGCGTTGGGCACTTGGCGCGTTGCGCACCACCACCGAGGAGAATCACAAACTGCGATACGGGCGCGACCTCCTTGATCGGTTCGAGCGACAGGTGCCCGGTGCGGTTGACGAGCGGCGGGCTCTGGCCGTCGCCAGCCTGCAGCACAGCGGCGTCCACAACGTCGCTACCCGGTGGGGTGACGACGGATTCGGTTCTGCGTCCGAAGTGGCGCTGTCACTTCCAACTCTTGTTCTTGCATCAAAAGTCTCGTCTCGGCCAGCACGAGTCGAACCCGACACGGTTGAGGGTTTGCACTTCTCACCTGACCGTTCTTGGCACGCACTCAGCCACCGTTTCATTCCTCGACCAATGTCGGAATATGTCACCGCAATCGTCACGCCGCTACGCGTCGCGCCTGCCGTCGAATTGGCACTCCGCAAACTTGGTGAACTGGCCCCCGACGGACGCCACGTGGCGGCATTCTCGAAGTATCGGGAGCTGCTCACCATGCTGTTGCCCGATGTCTCAGCCGACCACAACACCGACACGCTCAGCCCAGGCTGGTGCCCGTTCGACCTCGACGCCCTAGGCACGCTTCTCAGCGGTGGACCCGACGAGGGCCTTGATGTGGGCAGCCTTGCCGTGGCAAACGACAACCCACGACACTTCCTCTCCATCCGCCCTCAGTGGCACCTCGCATGGGTCACCGACGCCGCCGAGCACGGCTCCTGGTAACTGCGACATCACTGTCGTTCTGCGCAACGCGGGCACGTCGACTTTCACACATTCCGGCACACACCGGTGGATGCAAACGCGGAACGGGAGAGATTTGAACTCTCGGTACCTCTCGGTACGTCCGCTTTCAAGGCGGGTGCATTCGGCCGCTCTGCCACCGTTCCGCCTTCCATCTTAGGCACACCCGCCCTCCAACTCGGCCAGAGTTACCCTCCAACCTCGGCCAGCAAGCCGGCCGAGCGAGCCAGACCAGGTGGGGTTGGAGGGTACAGACCGCCGAGTTGGTGGGTTACGGGGTGATGCGGCGGCGGAGGTCGTTGATCCAGTCGTCGGCGCGTTGCCAGGTGGCATCGGCGTGGGCGCGGATGTCGTGCGCGTCTTGGCCGGCCGCCGGGTACGAGCCGAGGAACTTCACACCGCCCTGTTTGGCATGCAGATCACGTAACGCGTCGGCCAACACTTCATCTTCGATGTGACCTTCGGCGTCAATGACAAAACAGTAGTCACCGAGCCCGCCGGCCTTGGTGGGGCGGCTCTCCAACTTGTTGAGGTTGATACGGCGGGCTGCGAACTCAGCCAGGATGGAGATGAGAGAACCAGGCTCATCGGCGCGTTGGTACACAACGATCGATGTCTTGTCGTGACCAGTTGCGGGCGGAATGCCCGAACGGGCAACGACCACGAAACGCGTCTGGTTGCCAGGGTGGTCAGCGATGTTGCCGGCAACAACATCGAGGCCATACATCGCAGCAGATACACGGGGCGCAATGGCAGCTACTCCGACCAGCTTTTCCTCGGCGATGGTTTGCGCAGCACCGGCGGTGGAGTCGGCGGCGCGACGGTCGGCCAACGGCAGGTTCGTCTTCACCCACTCGTGGCACTGGGCCGTGGCGACCAGGATCGACAGCACGACCTTTACGTCTTCCAGTTTCGTACCGGGCAAGGCAAGCAAACAGTGCTCGATGTCGAGCACAACCTCGCGCTGGATGAGGAGATCGTGGTTGAACACCAGCTCATCCTGCGAGATGTTGACGGTGCCCTCGATCGAGTTCTCAATCGCGATAAAGCCCAGATCGACCTCACCCGATTCCACCGCCGACAGCACGTCGGGCATGGAACGCATCGGCATCAGGACACCGGCGGCAAGGTCAGCCTGGCTCAATAGGGCCTGCTCGGTAAAGGTGCCACGCGGTCCGAGGAAACCGATCCGGCGCTGGGTCACATCAACGGTTGGCACGACGGAGAGGCTAGGTCACCAGAGGCGAATGTGGCCCTGAGTTGTTCCAACCGCCACACTGGAGCCGTGGACGTCGACGATCTCGCCCGCATTATGGCGGCTGTTGCAAACGGCTCCGTCGCGCCCGATGACGCCGTCGCGCAACTTCGCCGGCTGCCGTTTGCCGACCTGGGCTACGCACGCGTCGACCACCACCGTGCGCTGCGCCAGGGTCAGCCCGAAGCGGTGTACGGGCCCGGCAAGACACCCGAGCAGGTGGTGGGCATCGTGGGCGAGCTGCTCGCGAACGGCACCGGTCCGGTCATCGTCACCAGGACGACCGATGACCAAGCCAAAGCCGCCCTCGCCGAACATCCCGACGGCCAACTGCTCGGAACCACACTCGTCTGGCGGACGACACCCACCACCCACACGCAACGGATCATCATCGCTGCGGCAGGCACGGCCGACCTCGGCGTGGCCGACGAGTGCGCCACCATTCTCACTGCGTATGGCTACACGACGACGCGACTGACCGACGTCGGTGTCGCCGGTTTGCACCGCCTCCTCCCCCACGTCGATGCCCTTGCGGCCGCCGACGCAATCGTCGCGGTCGCCGGTATGGAAGGCGCACTGGCGAGTGTGATCGGGGGTGTCACCGCCGCGCCAGTCATTGCGGTGCCCACCAGCGTTGGTTATGGGTCTTCGTTCAACGGAGTCACGGCACTGCTTGCGATGCTGTCGAGTTGCGCCAGTGGCGTCACCGTCGTCGGTATCGACAACGGGTTCGGTGCAGCCTGCGCGGTCGCTCGCCTCTTCAGTGAGCGGACCCCATGACCACCGTTGCGTGGTTCCACTGCTTCTCGGGTGTGGCCGGTGACATGGCACTCGGCGCCCTGCTCGACGCCGGTGCCGACATCGATGCCATCAACGCGTCGCTCAAGCACCTGCCCATCGCAGGTTGGTCACTTGCGAAGGAACGCACGCAGCGAAACGGTATCGGCGCCACTCGTGCGTTGGTAGCGGTGGAGGACGCGACCGACGAGCGCTCGTTCGCCGACATCCGCACCCTGCTCGCAGCTGCCGATCTGACCCCTCGGGTCCACGCCCGAGCCCTCGCTACGTTCACCGCGCTGGCTGAGGTGGAGGCCGCCATTCACAACATGTCGGCCGACGATATCCACTTCCACGAGGTTGGCAGTTTGGACGCAATCGTGGACGTCATAGGGGTTTGCGCCGCCCTAGAAGACTTGGGTGTGGACGCTGTGTATTGTTCGCCTATCGCTCAGGGCCTTGGCACTGTGCGGGCTGACCACGGCATCCTCCCCAACCCGGTGCCGGCGGTTGTCGGCCTGCTCGCCCGAGCGAACGCACCCACCTATGGCCTGGAGCTTCCCATGGAACTCACCACCCCAACCGGCGCCGCGCTCATGACGACGCTGGCCACGGCCTTCGGCCCGATCCCGTCCATGACCGTCGAGCACATTGGCTACGGCGCGGGTGGCCGCACAATGGCCGAGCGACCCAACCTTGTGCAAGTGGTCATCGGACAGCAGACACCAGCGAGCAATTCGGGTGTACCAGTGGTTCAGCTGGCCGCCAATGTCGATGACGTAACCGGCGAAGTGCTTGCATATGCAATTACTTCACTCCTTGAAGCTGGCGCTCATGACGCGTGGGCCACCCCGATTGTGATGAAGAAGGGCCGCCCCGCGCACACACTGCACGCCCTGTGTGATCCGGTGATGGCAGCCGAAATTCGCGAGGTGCTGATCAGAGAATCTGGCACGCTGGGTGTACGGGCAACAACTGCCGAACGGTGGCCGCAGGCGCGCGAAGAGGGCACGGTTACCGTTGACGGCTACGTCATCCGCATCAAGCGCAGTGCCAATCGCGTCAAGGTCGAACAAGACGACGCCCTGGCGGCAGCGGCAGCTACAGGCAGATCCTTGCGGGATGTTTTGTCCGAGGCGGAAGCAGCCGGACGAGCGCCACGGTGAGTCATAGACAGACCCACCAGAATCGGACCCCCGAAGGAGGTGTCTCTTGACGGCATACGACGCGGTCATCGTTGGCGCTGGTCCGAACGGCCTGACGGCAGCGGCGCGTCTGGCCACCCTCGGCTGGTCGGTCTGCGTGTTGGAGGCCGCCGACACCATTGGCGGAGGCTGCCGTACGACCGAGCTTGATGTGCCCGGCGTGCGTCACGACATCTGCGCAGCCGCGCATCCGCTCGGCATTGCTTCGCCTGCGTTCGCTGCGCTACAGCTTGACCGCTACGGCGTCACGTGGCGACACAGCGGAACCGTGGCGGCCCACCCGCTTGACCACGGGGACGCGGCCGTTCTGTATCGCGATCTGGCCACTACCACGGCTCAGTTCGATAACGATCGTTGGGCAACTCTGTTCGGCCCGCTGCTCGAACGCTGGCCCAAGGTAGTCACCACCCTGCTCAGTTCGCTGCTGCAGATTCCTCGTCACCCCGTCACCTTGGCCCGACTCGCGCCCGGCGCGCTGCCAGCCAAACAGGTCGGCCGATGGCTGAAGGACGAGCGGGCCGCCGCCCTGTTCGCCGGCATAGCCGGTCATGCCATCGAACCGCTCGACCGGCCATTGACGACCGGCGTCGGCCTGTTCCTCGGAGCCGCCGGACACAGGGTCGGTTGGCCCGTCGCCGAGGGCGGTTCGCAAACGATCATGAACGCGCTAGCCCAAGTCATCGTGGAACATGGCGGTGTTATCCGCACCGGACACCCCGTGCGGTCCCGCCTCGATCTTCCCACCGCAAAGGCGACGCTGCTCGACACCAACCCTGGACAGTTCGCCGTCATTACCGGGTACTCGGGTCGGGCCTACCGGACCTTCAAGCACGGCCCAGGCAGTTGCAAGGTTGACTACGTTCTGAGCGCGCCGATGCCCTGGACGAACCCCTCGGTCGGCACCGCGGCCACCGTCCACCTGGGAGGCACAATGGCCGAAATTCTCACGGCCCAACGACAAGTTGCAGCCGGTCATGAAGCGGACCGACCCTATGTGTTGGTCACGCAACCCACTGTTGCCGACTGGACCCGGCGGACCGGCGCCGGTGAGCCGCTGTGGGCGTACTGCCACGTACCGAACGGGTCGACGGTCGACGCGAGCGCCGCCATCGAGACACAGTTCGATCGGTTTGCTCCCGGCTGGCGGGACCTCGTGAAGGCCAAGAAGGTAATGACCGCATCGGGCCTTGCGACCTACAACCAGAACTATGTCGGGGGTGACGTTGCCGGCGGCAGCCTTGCCGGGTTGCGGTCGATCGCTCGACCGAGCTTCACCCTTTCTCCCTACCGGACGCCGGTTGAAGGGTTCTGGCTGTGCTCGGCCTCGACACCACCCGGCGCCGGCGTGCACGGCATGTCCGGCTGGCACGCCGTGACCGACATTCTCGCCCAGTCTGCGCGACAACCTCGACGGCCCGGTTCACTCAGGGTCGAGTGATGGGCTGCCAGGTAAAGGTGCCGTTGTCGTTCAACTCGTAGAGATTGGCACCGACAAATCCGTCTCTGGCCTCGACCCACGTGTTGCCCGTGTGCGTGATTGCGTACCAGGCCGACGGACACCCGACGAACGACACCTGATCAATCTGCACGGCGAATGCCTGGTGCAGGTGACCGCTCACAACGGCCTTGACGTTGCGATGCTGCGTGACGAGCCGCACCATGTCGCTGGCACCGTCGAGCTGGAACCAACGGTGAGTACTGAGCGTGATGGGTGGATGATGCAACGCGATCAACGTCGGTCGACCATCTGTATGAGCCAGCTGGTCGGTCAGCAGCTCGATGTCGACGCGGCCATGTTCCGTGGCCGGTATGACCGTATTGACGACCACCATCTCCCACCCCGGCACGGTCACGCCGTTCGTGCCAAAGACCTGCTCCACCTGAGCCGTGACGTCGTGATTACCCGGCGTCGCAACGATGGGAACACCCAGTCGCTCAACGATCGTACGGACGCGGTTCGTCCCTTCTACGGAAGCGTCATCGGCGATATCACCGGTCAGTAGCACCGCGTCGAGCAGGTGCGCCCGTAGTGCGTCAACCGTTCGTTCGAGACACGCGTCCGGGCCGAGAAGATCAGCGGCGTCGGCGGGTTGCTGGCGCAGATGGGTATCGGAGATCTGGGCAATCCGGAAGGAACTCATTGGTGAGAGCTCAGATCGCGACCTTGGCGATGAGGGCCTGGATCTGCTCGAGTTCCTTCTCACCACTGTCGCGAGCGACGACCTTGCCTGTGCCGTCCACCAGCGTGAAGAACGGAAATCCGGTCAGGCCATAGGCGAGGGCCGCGTCAGATTTCGTGTCGTCCGCCACGATGGCTCCGGGCCAGTTCTCTTTCAGCAGCCATGCCGATGGCGGAAAGTTGTTCTGGTCCGACTTCACACCCGTTGAGACAGCGACGACTTCGATTGTTTTCGGGATGGAGCCGTCGTTCGTCCACTTCACAATGCGGGGCACTTCACGTTGACAGTGCGGGCACCAGTGCGCCACGAACAAAATCAGCTTCGGCTTGCCGTCGCCCGGCTTGATGGTGACTGCCTTGCCAGTGAAATCGTGACCATCGATCGTCGGCGCTACCGCATCGATGGCCGGGTCTGGCCCCTTGTCAGGAAGTGGTACGAGCGCTTCGCCCACGATGGTCACGGGTTGGTTCTCCGCCGAACCGACCGACGCCCCAACCGATCCGACCGACGTTGCACTCGTGGTTGCTCCCGTCTTGCCCAGAACGGTGGACGCAACGGTGGTCACTTTTTTATCGTTCTTATTGCTCGTGATGAATGTCAACGCCAACGCACCCACCAGCACCGCTGCGACGATCACAAAGATCTTGCCGGTGCCCGACTTCTTGGGCGCGAGGTTCGCCTCGTTGGAGGGCGGCGCGGGCGGCGGGGGCGGCGGGGGTACAGGTTGGGAGTTCATTTGGATTCTCCGGGAATGGTGAAGAGCGTGAAGATGAAGGCGAAGCCGGTTAGGGCCATGAACGCCAGGGACATGAAGCCGAACTGACGGAAGTACACGAACGTACAGGGAACACTTACGGCACAGGCACCGGTGTCGAGGCTGTGGATCCATTCGAGCAGATAGTGATACGTCGAGACCAGTGCGCCGATGCCCGCCAGCGCCAGCGCGTAGGGACGTACCTTGTCGTCCCGACGAATCGCTGCGAGCGTCAGCACAATGGCGAGCGGATACATGAGGCAGCGCTGATACCAGCAGAACAGGCAGGGTGTGAGGTGGCTCACTTCGCTGAAGTACAAGCTGCCTGCCATCGCGGTCACAGCCACGACTGCGGCCACCGTCACGCGGTTGGCCCGAAGGGTCGCAACCGAGCCCGACAACCACGGAACGAACCGACCAACGGTGGCGACCAGCACTCCTACCAAGGCGGCGATAGTGAGGAAGGCGAAGAAACGCTCGGCCGATTCAATGCTCATGACATGCCCATTCTGGTCGGTTGGCCGGTTCGGTGTCGGTGCAGGTGGGCCGTACGATGGGTCACATGCCTGCCGATTGCCCGATCCTGGTCGATGAAACCTGGGTCGTTTCGCACCCCGATGCCATCCTGGCCGATGTCCGCTGGTACCTCGACGGACGCGATGGCCGCGCGGCATTCGAGACGAAACACATCGCCGGCGCGATTTTTGTCGACCTGGACAGCGATCTGTCCGGCCACGGTCGTGCCACCGATGGCCGCCATCCACTTCCATCGCCCGAGGGATTTGCGGCCAATCTCGGACGAATCGGTATCGGCGAACACGACACGGTGGTGGCCTATGACGACTCCGGCGGCGGCACCGCCGGACGGCTCGTGTGGATGTTGCGCGCTCTTGGCCGAAACGCCGCTCTGCTCGACGGTGGCCTTCGTTCGTGGTCTGGCGCCACGTCGAGCGGACCATCCATTCCACGGGAACCAACGAAAGTCACTGCCGTTCGATGGCCAGCGGACAAGATCGTCAGCGTGGACGATATCGCCGCGCATGCCGGGTCTTCCCTGACGGTGCTCGATGCGCGGTCGGCCGAACGCTACCGGGGCGAGAATGAGCCGGTGGAAGCACGGGCCGGGCACATCCCCGGTGCGGTGAGCGCCCCGTGGAATCAGAACCTGGACCCCGCCACCGGTCGCTTTCTCCCGCCCGCACAACTTCGCGCCCGCTTTGAAGCACTCGGCGTTTACGACAACGGCGATGTGGCCGGATCATGCGGTTCGGGCGTGTCCACCTGCGCCAACCTCATTGCCTTGGAACTGGCCGGAATCACCAACGCCAAGCTCTTCGTGCCGTCGTTCTCCGGCTGGGCCGCAGATCCTGCTCGTCCGGTTGCAACCGGCGCCCACTAGGGTTTCTTCGTGTCTTCCACCGGTCTGGCCGCGCTTCCAGAACTTCGCGCCCAACGCCGCAAGAATCGCATCGCCAAACTCGACTGGTTTGAGGCCGCCTATCGCGCCTATCTGACCGGATTCGTCGGCATACTCGTCATCTTGTGGGTGTCAGGTCTGATTGGCGGCAACAAGGTGACCGGAAGCGAGTTGGCCTCGGTCCGACAGCATGGGTCCGCCGCGCTCGGTATCGTGGCCGCACTGGCGATTGCGGTTGGCCTTCGGTCCGGCAGCCGGGGCGGTCCGTTGGCACTCGAACCCGCCGAAGTACGCCACGTACTCTTGGCCCCGATCAACCGCCGCACTGTGCTCATGACGTCGGCGGTCAAGTCGGTCCGTCACACCGCGTTCGGCGGTATCGCCGTCGGCGCGGCATTCGGCGTGATGGCCGCCCGCCGTCTCCCCGGCAATCGGTGGCGTTGGGCGGCGTCGGGTGCCGGATTCGGCCTAGTGGCGGGTCTGGCCATGGTGGCTTTCGCCTTCGTTGCATCCGGTATCCGACTAAAACGGGCCATCGCCACCGCGCTCGCCGGCATCGTGTTGGCCGGTGCAATCGCCGACCTGCTGGGCAAGCTGGTGTGGCCGACAACAGCCATTGGCAGCATCGGGCTGTGGGCCCTGCGCGTTCGTCCTCTCGACGCGTTGGCCCTCGTCGTCATTGCGGCGGCCATCGGGTTCGGCCTCAGCCGCCTTGATCGGTTGTCGTTGGAGAACGCCGAGAGGCGCACCGCGCTCGTCGGGCAACTTCGTTTCGCCGTCACCATGCAGGACCTTCGCACCGTCACCGTGCTGCGCCGTCAACTCACTGCCGAAGCACCACGCACCAACCCGTGGTTCGGGCTGCGCAAACGCAAGCCAAAGCGGAAGTTCCCCGTGTGGGGCCGCTCATGGCAGGGTCTGCTGCGTACGCCTGTCGGTCGAGTCGTGCGCATGATCGGGCTGGCAGCCATCGTCGGTCTGATCGTTCCAGCCACCTACAAAGGCAACGGCGCCCTGATCTTCGTGTCCGGTATCTGCAGCTATCTCATCGGGCTCGACATTCTTGAGCCGCTGGCCCAAGCCGTCGACCACGTCGACCGCACCGACTCCACCCCGATCGATCGCGGCCTGTTCTTCCTCCGCCACCTTCCCGCGTCGGCGGCAGCATCGGTGCTGCTTTCACTGATCACTTCCGGCGTTGCGTTGCTCTCGGTGCACAACAACCTTGACCGCAAGATCGTGACACTTGCATCCCCTGTCGTGTTGCTCACCGGCCTTGCTGGCGCAGTGATCTCGGTCATGATGGGTGCGCCTGAGCAGACCGCGTCGGCCCAGGTGCTGCCTCCAGAAATGATGGGCGCGAAGATCGCGGCACGGGCCGCGTGGCCGTTCATCATCGCGATTCTCGGCGGCGTGCCGCTTCTCATGGCGCAGCGGGCGAAAGCCGCCGCTTTCGACCCGCTCGCTTCGTTTACCCGCACCGCTATTCTGGTCGCCTTCGTTGTTGCGTTTGTCGCCGTATGGGTGCGCCATCGTGATGCGGCCAAGGCGTGGTGGCAGCAGACCATGAAGGACTCTCAGGAGCAGGCCGCAGCCCGCCGGAAGCAAGCATGAAAAAGGACATTCGATGATCGCCCTCGGCCTCAAGGGCCTTACCCGAACCTACGGCGACCTGGTTGCACTCGAACCGCTTGACCTCACCATCAAAGATGGTGAAGCGGTCGTGCTCATCGGTCACAACGGATCCGGCAAAACCACCATGATGCGAATGGTGGCCGGCCTACTCGACAAGACAGAGGGCGACGTCACTATCGGCGGTCACGCCGGCGGTTCGCTCGAAGCGCGGGCCAAGCTGGCGTACCTGTCCGATCAGCCCACGTTTTACGACGACCTGTCCGTCTGGGAACACCTTGAATTGGTCGCCCGATTGCACGGCAATGGCGACTGGGAACAGCAGGGCGCCGACCTCCTGGGCGAACTGGGGCTTTACGAGCGGGCCGATGATCTGCCTACTACCTTCAGCCGTGGCCTCAAGCAAAAGGCCGCCATCGCTATGGCCTTTGTGCGGCCGTTCGACCTGTTGCTGGTCGACGAACCCTTCGTCGGTTTGGACGCCACCGGTAAAACCGCCCTACTCAAACTGCTCGACGAAGCGCATGATCGCGGCGCCGCGCTCGTGGTCGCCACCCACGAGTTGGCATTCGTACAACGCGTGTCACGATGCATCGCGCTGCGTGACGGCGTGCTTGTGTACGACGGCACCACCAAGGACCTCGATGTCCTCGCGCTGGTCTAGCGAGTCGGCTTCCCGATCACGATGGCTGATTCGTCAGCCGACTTGCTCACCAAGCAGCCCTCTCTCCGGGCCACCATGACTGACCGAGCAGGCTCTCTGCTGGGCAAGGTGGAGCTGATTCTCGACGCGCTCGCACAGCACGGTGCCACTATGGGACTGTCTGAACTGGCCCGTTCATCATCGGTTCCCAAGTCGAGCGTCCATCGCATCTGTATCGACCTCATCGAGTGGGGCGTCGTCGAACGCAATGGAGACGGCTTTCGTCTGGGGCCCCGCCTCTTCGACCTCGGGGCTCGGGTCCCAACTCGTCGCCGCTTTCGCGATACTGCCCTGCCGTTCATGGAGGAGTTGCTCTCGGCCACCGGGCACAGCATCCACCTGGCCGTACCACTGCCCGACATGGTGCTCTACGTCGACAAACTGGTGGCCCGATCATCCACGCCGACACCATCGAGCGTGACGAGCAACGCACCGTTTCATGCCTCCGCTACAGGCAAGGCCATGTTGGCGTTCGGTGATCCGGAATGGACCCGTCGCATCTTGAGCGGACCGCTGCCGGCGATCACGCCAAAGACCCTGATCGACCCCATAGAACTGGCGCAAGATCTGGCCCGCGCCCGAAGTTTGGGTTACGCCGTGGAACACGAAGAGATGGTGGAGGGGTTTGCGTCCATGGCGGCACCGCTCATCGGCCTCGGCGGCGCCGTCGTCGGTGCCATCTCGGTGACGACCTCACTTGAAGGCCTCGACCCAGCAACATCGAGCCTCGTCTGCACCACCGCAGCGTCCATTAGCCAACGACTCGGCGCCCCCGCACCCAGCACCAGCCGCAAAGGAAGCGCGGCATGAACGCATCGCTTGACTACTTTTCCTTTCCCCTGCAGGGCTCGGCTCGTAAACGACGAGGTCGGCGCCAGGTTCGATGTAGCTACGAGGTGATGCGGAAGAGTTCGATCAGGAGATGGTTGCCGTCGCGGGTTCCTTTGCCGATGGCGAAGGTGTCGTTCAGCCAGGCGAGCCGCTCGGACGCCGTTTCGAAGATCACGCCTTCTCGCACACCGATGGCGGTGCTGCGGCCGTTGCCGCGGTAGGTGATGACCTCGTCGTCGCCCGAAATGATGACATGCACGTCGATGCGCGATGTGCCGGTAGTGCTCAACGTGATGTGGTCGATGCCGTACACCTCTCGCTCGCCCTCCCACAGCTCCGAGGTGGCCATGCCCTCAAAGGGAACTTCCACTCGCGTGCCGTACGGGGTGGTGCCGATTGGCAGCCTGCGTAGCGTCAGACTCAGCGTCATGAATGGTTCGTGCTCAACGTCGGGTGCAGCCATACACAAGATGGTACGCGGCGCGAGACGGCTCGATGATCACCGCGGTGTCGGGCAGGGCGGTGAGCACAACTGTGCGACACCGATGCGCGCAGCACATACCCAGGGAACTTCATCACACCCCCTTGCCATGATGCGTCACATGAACACACAGACCGAGCGATCGCCCACCTTTTCCACCAGCATCAATCGAGCTAATGCGGTCCAAGGGCTGGTTGCTCTCCACCAGCTTGCGGACGCCCTTCGGGCCGTCGGTGACTCCGATCTTGCCGCCGGTTGGGAGGCGATGCTCTGCGAAATGGAGCGTTGCATGAGCGGAGGCTGGAAGAACCGCAACGGTCGAGCCATTACGCGATTCGACGTGACCGTCGATATCGCGCCGGGCCCAATCATGTGGACCTTCCATGCCACCATGCTGCCCGTTCTCCGATGAGTTGCTGGCGAGTTTCGATTCGCTCGCAATAGAGGTAGGCACCGGTCGTCGGTGGTGCGCCAGGCGCTCCAACAGCCGGGGCCGGTCGCTCACTTTCGGATTGAAGGCCGCGACCAACGCCTCGACAGGCTCGACGAGTTCACGGTTGCTGATCTCGTTCGCCGAATGCGACATCAGCCAATTCTGTATGTGAGCCGTAAAAATGCGTCAGCCCCGGCTCCAGTCATTCCGGCTGGGCACCGAGGCCTCCGACTTCTCTAGGGCGTCCCTAAGGCTCTTTCA
>JANNZM010000108.1:0-4571 GCA_031410595.1 Actinomycetes bacterium
CAAGAACAAGCTCACGCCCGAGCATCAGCGGGCGATCCTCGACGCCTATGTCGCCCGCACCGATTCGGCGCACTTCGCCAACCTGGTTGACAACAGTGCCATTGCGGCCAATGGCTACAACCTGTCGGTCTCGTCGCATGTCGAGCAAGAGGACACGAGTGAGGTGGTCGATATCACCGCGTTGAACGGCGAAATCGCCCGCATCGTCGCGCGTCAGCAGGAGCTGCGCACCGCGATCGACGCGATCGTCGCCGACCTGGAAGGTTCAGCCGATGGATGACCGGCCGGTCGCACTGACGATTCCGCCGGAGGGCTACGCGCTCTGGCTGGCCGATCTCAAGGCCCGCATTTATGCCACGCAGCAGCGAGCAGCGCGTGCGGTCAACACCGAACTGCTCCAGCTGTACTGGCAGATCGGGCATGAGATCCTCACCCGTCAGGCCGAGCAAGGTTGGGGCACGAAGGTTGTCGAACGGCTCGCCCACGATCTGCGTACAGAGTTCCCCGAGATGTCGGGTTTCTCAAGATCAAACCTGCTGTACATGCGGACGTTCGCCGAGGCATGGCCTGCAGAATCAATTGTCCCACGGGCTGTGGGACAATTGCCGTGGGGTCACAACCGGGTATTGCTGGACAAGCTCAAGGACCCGGCACAGCGACTCGCGTATGCCGAGGCAGCGGTGCGCCACGGCTGGTCGCGCAACGTGCTGACGATGCAGATCGAGACTCGGCTGCTCGAACGACAAGGCGCCGCGGTGACCAACTTTGAGATCGCCTTGCCATCGCCGGAGTCCGACCTGGCGCGCGAGTCGTTGAAGGACCCCTACAAACTCGACTTCCTCGGACTTGGTGCGAAGGCACACGAACGCGAGATAGAGAACGCGCTGATCAAGCACGTGACAGAGTTCCTGCTCGAGCTCGGTGCCGGGTTCGCCTACGTTGGTCGGCAGGTTCACCTTGAGGTTGGTGATGAGGACTTTTTCCTGGATTTGCTCTTCTACCACCTGAAGTTGCGGTGTTACGTGGTGATCGAGTTGAAGGCCGGAAAGTTCAAGCCCGAGCATCTGGGTTATGCGCGGTCGGGCTTTATGCGGCGGGACTCGCTCGCGTTGGCGTGTTGATGGGGGTTGGTCGTGGGGTTCTGGTCATAACGTTCCGTCGTGTCTGGGTGGCCGGCCGAGGTTGGTCAGCCATGTCAGGACGTCTTTGTCGTTGTGCCATGAGGGTGTGGCGTCGGGTGGCGTGAGGTTCGTGAACGCGTTCTGTAGGGCTCGTCGTTTCATCTCGCCGATGCGGGCGTAGATCTCGGTGGTTTTCAGGTCGGCGTGGCCGAGGATGTCTCGGATGTAGACGAGGTTCACCCCGGCTTGGAGCATGTGCATGGCTTTGCTGTGCCTGAAGGTGTGCGGCGAAATGGTGTCGGGCAGTGCGGTGGGTTCAGTGTGTTTCGCAGCGGCGACGTGCTTGTCGACGATGTAGGCGATGCCGGTGCGGGTCATCTTCGTCCCGGCTCGGTTGGGGAAGAGCGGTCGGGTCCTGCTGGCGGGGCCGGTGAGACCGGTGCTGTCGGCGTAGCGTTGAGCGACAGCGACCGTGGGTGGCATGAGTGGCACGATCCTGGTCTTGTTGCCCTTGCCGGTGAGTTTGATCGTTGCTGGGGAATCGAATCGCAGGTCGCCGATCGTGAGGTCAGCGATTTCTTGGACTCGGGCGCCGGTGTCGTAGATGAGCACGAGCAGCGCGAGGTCGCGTCGGCCGGAGGGTTTGGTCGTGTCGGGTTGGGCGAGGATCAGTTTGACCGCGTCGATCGAGATGTGGCGGGGCACTTTCGTGGGGGCCTTCTTCTTCGCCATAGCGAGGATCTGCTGATATTGCCCGATCCGTTCGATATCTCGGGTTTGTAGATAGCGGCAGAACGATCGGATCGCGGCCATTCGCTGGTTGCGGGTGGCTGGGCCGCAGCCCCGCTCGGTCTCGATCCAGGCCAGGAATCGTTCCACGAGTTCCCTGGTCATCAGGTCGCATGTCATGCGTTCAGGCGTGATGTTTTCGTGAGCTTTGCCGTATCGCAGGAACAAAACGAACGTGTCCCGGTAGGACATGATCGTGTGGGTTGCCGAGCCGATCTCGCCGGGTAAGTAACGGACGAGGTAGTCGCTGAGGTAGTGCTGAAAGTCGTGAGACTTCATTCGGGTTCACCTCCCGGAATCACTCGTGATGCGATGGCGCTCATGGCGGCAGTGACATCGGGAAACATGTCTTGGGTGAGCCGGACGTAGTGGCCGGTGCCCGCGACTGATGCGTGACCGAGATAGGTGGACAGGATCGGCAGCGCCCAATAGACGTCGGCGCCATTGTCGACCATGGCTTTGAGCGCGTGGACAGCAAAGGTGTGCCTCATGTCGTGAACCCGTGGACCATGGCCACGCCCGCCATGTGAGATGCCCGCCGACCACAAGATCGTGCGGAACCAGCGGTAGATGATGTCCGGGCCGACGGGCCGGCCGTCGCGGTGAGTGAAGAACCGTGTGCCACGGTTGGCGGTGAGCAGTCGTGGTGCGGTGGTGTCGTAGCGTCGCATGATGTCGGTCATCGACGGCGAGAGCGGCACAAGGCGGTCCTGGTCGAATTTCGCGTGACGGATCGTCAGGCAGCCGTTGTCGAGGTCGACATCACCGCGTGTCAGGTTCAACGCCTCGGAAACCCGCAGGCCGCACCCGTAGAGCAGCCTGAACAAGACCGGGAGCAGGACGGGCATAACCGAGGGTGTTCTGGCCTTGAGCTTGTCGCAGGCGGCGAAGAACTGGTCCAACTCGCGTCGGGTGAACACGTGCGGTGTGAACGAGTCGCGTTCACCTCGGCGGCTCACTGTCGAGGCCAAGCTCGCAGCGATGCCTTGCGCGGCGAGGTAGCTGAGGAACTGGTTTGCGTAACTGACCCGGCGATGCTGGGTGCAGCATCGCTCATTGGGTCGTTTGAAGGACCACTGGTTGATCAGTTCCTGGCTGATCGCTAACTCCGTCTGGTTCCGACCCGCGAGGAATCTGGACAGCTCCCGCAACGAATACGGCACGCTGGTATAGCGCAGGCCCTGCGCCCGCTTGTAGCGCACGAAGCCGGCCATGTGGTCAGCGAAGACCGACTCGTAGAACGATGCCTGCTCGTCAGCGCTCATCGTCATCACCTCCGAGGCGGTCGAGGTAGCCCTGATAGAGACCGGGAACATCCAACGCACAGCCGCGCAGCTGGCCGAGATCGATCTTCAAGTAGGCCGCGGTCGAGCCCGTGTCGACATGCCCGAGCGCCTCAGAGATCGCTGGGAGCGGCACCTTGTTCTCCAGCAGCGCCGACGCCAACGAGTGCCGCAATGCGTGTGGACCGTGCCTCTTCCCGGGCGGGATCGCGACACCGGCCGCTTTCAGTCGCGTGTGGACCGTCGAATGTATCGAGATCGGTGACATCGGCTCGCACGGGCCGTTCAGCTTGAGGAACACGAACTCACAGTCCTCCGCATGCGGTCTGGCGTTTCGCAGGTAATCGATCACGGCTTCGCCAACATCGTTGAGTAACGGCAGCACCACAACCCTGCCGGTCTTGTGTTGCACGATCTCGATGGCGTCGTGTTCCCACTTGAGGTTGGAGAACCGAAGCCCGGCGATGTCGCCAGCGCGCAGCCCGAGCCTTGCTGCCAGGAGAATGAGCGCCAGGTCTCGCTTGCCTCGCGGGTTGCCTCGGTCGATCGCAGTGATCATCCGGTCCACCTCGTCACGGGAATACGTGGACGGGATTCTCGCCTTCTTCGCGTAACGGATCCTGGGAACCAGTGGGCTCAGGTCCCGAGCGACGATGCCCTCGTCGTGCAGGAACGACAACACGCTGCGCAGGGCACACACCGAGTGGTAGATCGTTGGCAACTCATAAACCGCCAGGCTCTCCACGAAACCCTGGACATGGACCGGTCCCAGCTTGGAGATGTCGTCCAAGCCCTCGTGATGCAGAAACGTCGCCAGCCTCTCGAGATAGATGCTCGAGTTGCGGACGTGCGCCGCTGACGAGCCCCTCGCTGCCATGCCGTCCACATACGCCCGGAACGAGACCGCTGCCGCGCCGACGAACACGAATTCCCGCTTTGGTCGACGCAACGTCAATACACCTGTGCGCTTGAAATCGCTCAGCAGGTAGATCGCTTTCATCCACCGATACGAAGTGGCCGGACTCAACGGGTGTGAGCGGATGTGGAGCACGTCCTCCAAGAACTCCATACCATGCTCGACGCTGAAGTCCTCCACCGGCATCCCGCCCGAATACCGACACAACTTGTCCCACACGATGCGGAACTGCCTGATCATCGACGGCTTGTAGTTCCGTCGTTCCATCTCACCAACGATCGCCGCCACGAGATCGTCGACTGTCTGAACCTGGGTTTCCATAAGACCTCCTGCTCGGTCAGGGCGCCGATGCGCCGCTGCTCAAACAAGAGCGTTATGCAAAGACCCCAACCCGAAATTCACGCCTCAGGACCAAGGGTCACGCCGCAGCAGACATAACGCCCCACCGCGCATAACCGACAT
>JANNZM010000109.1:0-16904 GCA_031410595.1 Actinomycetes bacterium
ATCACGCCGACGGTTGCCAAGTCGGCGGCTGGCGCGATTGAGCACCTGGACATCGCTGTCGTGCCCGGTCTCCCCGCCGCCCTGGCCAAGGCGCAGAAGAAGAAGGTGTGGGTCGTCGGTCTGGATGACGCCGCGGACAAGACGCTGTTCGATCTGGGCGACCTGGCCACCGAACCAATCATCGTGGTGCTCGGTGCCGAGGGCGCAGGCCTCTCACGACTCGTTCGCGAACGCTGCGACATGATCGTGTCGATCCCCATGGCCGGCCGCCTGTCATCCCTCAACGTCTCCACCGCCGGCGCTCTCGCCCTCTACGAGGTCCGCCGCCAACGCCTGGCCGGGTCTTAGCATACTTGGGGCCGTTACTGCTGCGTGACGGCAGTAGCTGCCCCAGGATGGGAGGCGTCACCCGGTGAAGTCGAAGCTGGTGTAGTGATGCCTACCTCATATCCGTCCGTCCATCACAGCGTCAGCGCCACGAATCCAAGACAGCCTCTGCTTCCCGTGGTGACCTACCCGAACACTATTCGTGGCATATTGCCAGACCTGTGTGACATTCCGTTGCTCGGCCAGATTGCGCGCACTGACATCGATGTAACTCGAATATCGTGGAGCATATGACGCCATCGAATGACGAAGGAACATCGATGCTTCGATTCATCGTGAACGGAATCGACTCGAAGTTCATACCCGAATTCATGCGCGGTCTGAACGAGCGAACGTCCACATACCTCGCCGCGCCATCAGCCGAAGCCGTCATGGCGGCCGACGCGGTCAATGCGGTCGATGCGTGGATTAGTGAATGGCTGATCTCGGCCGCTCTGCTCAAGCGCAGATCGTTCATGTCTGCCGCCGCAAGTCCCACCGATGACACCACGATGAGCGGCGACGAACTGCGTCAACGTGTTCGTGCGAAGCGTGCTGCTGCTGTCCTCATATGACAGAACCGGCCCCGTACAGGTGGGCCAACGCGTACAAGCTGGAAGAACTGCTTAGCGCTGAGGAAAGCGATGCCGTTGTAGATGATCTGCTCGACGCGTTAGACAGAGTCCTACTCGACCCTCTCAACCCAGCACTTGCTAGCCAGCTTCGAGGCACGGATCGAATCCCGGACGAGGATATTGAGGTCGCCTCCGCGGGATATCCGTGGGAGATGGCTCGAATCAAGGCCGCGGCACCAGGTTCACCGTCGACCACCACAGAGCTGCCGAGCAGCGACGTTCAATAGGGAGCCGAGTGTCAGAATCGAACTGACGACATCCTGTTTACAAGACAGGTGCTCTACCAACTGAGCTAACCCGGCGGGGTTGGCATCCATTGTAGAGGACTTGGCCGATTGCGGTTCTACCCTTTGGGTTGGACGCGTTCGATCCACGTTTCGCGGCGTTCGGCGATGTTGTACACCGACTGCACCTGCAAGGGGGTCAGTGTTGTCGGTAGCGACAGAAGCGTCTGACAAATCTCGTCCGCCGCCGTCACGATCACGTCGAGAATGTCGTGAAGCGTGCCTTCCGCTCCGACCAACACGATCACAGCCTGTACCTGAATGTCGACGAGGCCAGCCTGGTCGAGAAGTCGTGTGGCTCTGTCTGCTTCGAACTGCGAGCCCTCGGGGTGAGACGTCGTGGTGACCGTGAAGACGCCTGCCGGTCCGATGACGATGTGATCGAAACCGGAACCTGCCACCCCGATTTGCTCCGATGACAAGGTGTGCCAGCCGAGCGGCAGCGCAGGGAGTTCTCCGTTCGTGGCCGAAAGGTCCGAGGCGGCTGGCGGTGCGAGGGGAGGCGCCAGGGGAATTGGCAGTCCGATGGGGGCTGCCCAACTTGGCATTGCCGGAGGGGGCATCGCACCGATTGTCGACGCCGCTGTGGCGGGTGGTTCGACCGCCCAGCCAGCGGGCGGTTCGATGATCTGGTCATGTCCGGGTTGGGTCCAGTCGGTTGCCTGGGTCTCAGTCATCGTTTACTCCGTTAGCTCGATTGTCACCATCAACATCGGCTGAGACGGCCCGTGCTTTAGCGCGGGGACCACGTTGGTGCAAAGCGAGGGTGCTTGTAACGCGGAGCCGGGGCGGGCAATCTATGGCCGTGCCATTGATTGATCGTGAGCAGGCCATCTTGGATTTCGAGCGGACGTGGTGGACACGTGACGGCCTGAAAGACGCCATGGTTCGTGAGCTCTTTCAGGTGGAACTTACGGCCTACTACCAGACACTGAACGAACTCCTCGATCGCCAGGACGCCCTCGACTACGACCCTTTGGTGGTTCGTCGCCTGCGTCGCCTGCGTGATCGCCGACGCCGCGCCCGCGTCGATTCGACCGCGGTCGCCGTAGATTCCGGAACGGATCACTAATGGCTACACCGCCCCGCTCGCAGCCCAAAGACTCTGCCGCTCGCAGCATGTCGTCGCGCACGGTTGCGGTGACTGCGGCGGTGCTCGCCCTCGGTGGCTTCGTCGTCTACAAGGGCCTCAGTAAACCCGACACGCTCTCCACGAACGGCACGTCCGTCACCACGTCCAAAGGTAAGCCCGGTGCCACCACGGTGCCTACCACGGTCGCTGGCGGCACCACGGTGACGCCCATTGTCGTCACCACGGCGCAGGTAGTGGTGAACGCCAAGGTCGACGTACTGGTCGCCAACGCAGCCGAGATTCAGGGTATCGCTGGCGAGATGAGCACGGTTCTGCAGAAGAAGGGCTACCAGCTCGCGAAGCCCACCAACGCCACCCCGGTAGACACCAGCGCCATCTACTTCACGCCGGGCAACGACAAACTTGCAGCGCTGGTGTCAAAGGATCTCAATATCCCCACCGTGGCAGCATTGAGCACCACGCCTCCGGGGCTCAAAGAGCTCGGCAGCGCAGCCATTGTGGTGGTTATCGGAAAGAACTTCAAGAAGACCGACGTACCGCCCGCCAGTGCTCTGCAGGCCGCAGGTGGGGCCCCAGCGGCAGTTCCGGCTACTGGCATCACGGCTGCGACGGCCGCTCCAGCGGTCACCACCGCCAAGCCGGCGGCTGCGGTTACCAATCCGGCTACGACCGTCAAGAAGCCGTAGCCAAAGCGCTTCGTCAGCCCGACAGATCGGCCACGTAGCGCTCCACCGCGTGGGTGACATTCGTGAGCAGGATGTCAGCGGTGGCCGCTGGTGGCACAAGCACGACCGGCATTCGCCCGTCGACGTTGTCGAAGGTCTGAGTGGTGAGCGCCAGGCAGGGCACACCGAGCTTTTCGGCCTGATCCTGCGCCGCTCCCACCACACCCTGTTCGAAGCTGTGCTCATCGAGGAAAGCTTCGGCCGTGATCACGAGATCGGCTTGCTCAATCTGCCAGGCCAGATCGAGTTCGTCGGCCACGACCCCGACTCCCGGCAGGAGTTCGGCTCCGAGCGCGGCGAGTCCGCCGGCCAGTCCACCTCCGGCACCCGATCCCCACGTGTCGCTGACATCCATCTCGTACTGGTCGCGGTAGACCTGCACCAGCCGCTCAAGTCGTCTGCTGAGGAGTTTGATTTGCGCGGGGGTCGCCCCTTTGGCTTCGGCAAAAGCATCGGCAGCATCGAGGAAAAAGATGTCGACGTCGCAGGCCACGATCATGCGCACGCCACGCAGTCGGCTGGGCGGAAACACGGCGCGGATGGCCCCCAGCCCCCCGTCGGTCGCGGCGTTGCCGCCGACACCGATGAGGATGCGTTTCGCCCCACTTTCGGCCGCGGCCACGATGAGGTCGCCGGTGCCGTGGGTGCCGGCGGCGATCGGGTCGTTGCCTTCCGGGCCGCCAACAAGGTGCAGGCCCGATGCCAGACCCGACTCGATGACGGCCGTCGATCCCTTCAGTCGCCACGGTGCCTCGACCGCATCACCGAGCGGACCCATCACCAGAGTCCGCCGATTGGCCCCGCCGAACGTGGCAAGGAACCCGCTTCCTCCAGTCGAGAGGGGAAGTTCATCGCAGCGAGACCCGGCCCGGCTCACCCCGAGCGCAACGGCCCGTGCCACATCGGTCGCGGTCGTGCCCGGCCCAAAGTGATCAACGGCAGCCAGAACTCGCACACCCCTAACATACGTCGCTGGTCGCTACCGCTCCTGGCGCTCCTTCTCGCTGACGCTCGGCAATCCTGCCGGTCGCGCACATGCTTCGCTGGTCGCTAACGCTCCTGGCGCTCCTTCTCGCTGACGCTCGGCAGTCCCGCAGGTCGCGCACATGCTTCGGTGGTCGCTACCGCTTCTCGCGCTCGTTCCTGGTCGTTATACATGAGTGAACTTGTCAGGTTTCGGGAGGGACTCGCTAGAGTTGGGACATGGCCGCAAAAGTTCGCATCCCTACCACCCTTCGCCCTCTCTCCGGAGGCAAGAGCTTGGTGGAGGTTGAGGAAGGCACGTTGCGCGACGTGCTCGCTGGCCTCGACGCGGCCCACCCCGGTTTTCACGATCGGCTGTTTGATGACACCGGCAATCTGCGTAAGTTCGTGAACCTCTTTGTCGCCGATGATGACGTCCGCTTCCTTGAGGGCCTCGACACCAAGGTGCCGTCGGGCGAAACCGTGTCCATCATTCCTGCCGTGGCCGGGGGCTGAAAGATTTGAGCAAGGACTTGTCCGAGCGACCCAAGCTTCGGATGATCCCATAGCCTGAACGGCCATGCTCCTACCGCCGCCTGTGCCACCCGGGTGGTATGCCGACCCCTGGCTCGTGGGTGGCCAACGATGGTGGAACGGCCAGACCTGGACGTATCACGCCCACGTTCCCCAAGCCGTACCACCGGCGGAGTCCGAGCGTACGTTCCCGTTCCGGATCGGTGTCTTTGCTGCGGCGGTACTTGTCGGCTCGCTCCTTCTGGAACGAGGCGTCGCCTATGCGATTGGCCACGGAGTCAAGCTCACTTCCACGTACGCGTTTGTGGCGTTTGCCGTTCTGATGGGCTACGGGCCATCCACCGCATTCTGTCTCCATGCCGCTCGCCGATGGGGACAGCAGGGCATAGTCGGATCCCTCGGCGGACGCCTCCGGGGGCGTGACTTTGGCTGGGGTCCTCTGACGTGGCTCTGCATGATTTCCGGCCAAGTCCTCCTGGCAATCATCATCAAGCTTGCTCACATCCCGCTGAGTTCCAACGTGCCGACGGTCAACAACGACCTGCCGCACAACAAGTCGGCATTCGTTTTGTACACGATCCTCGGTGTCGTGATCGCTCCGCTCGCTGAGGAACTGGTCTTTCGCGGGGTGATTTTGGCCGCGTTCCGTTCCCGCCTGTCGCTGGCCTGGGCGGCACCCGCACAGGGCATCATGTTCGGACTCATCCACATGCAACCCGGTTTCGGGTGGGGCAACATTGGCCTAGTGATGCTGTTGTCGTGGGTTGGAACCGCCCTCGGCTTCGCCGCAGGCACGTTCAAAAGCATCTGGCCCGGTATTTTCGCTCACGCCATGATGAATGCGCTGGTGTTCCTCATCCTCTATGGCCGCGCCTACTGGGACTGGAAGTTGCCGCAGCAGACGTCAGTTTGGCTACACGTTCTTGGTCGAGTTCTGGGTTAGTCGACCTCATTTTCACCGAGAGGTACCCATGACTCTCTCGGTTGTGTAAAGGTATGCATGGGATTGTGCGCGGACCCGTTGATCACACGGAGGAATGATGTCACGAGTATCTCATCGCCTAGGCCTTTTGTTGACCAGTTTCGGCGTCGTCACAATGGCGATTGGGGCCGTCGGCCCCGGTAGCGCCGTTGCCGCACCGGCGGGAACGGTCGGGCATATCAGCCTGGCGACCCAGAAAACGCCCACCGTGGCGACGGGCCTCCAAACTGGCACGGTCACTTCAGAGATCACCCCCTTTCGCACCACGAAGGCCATTTCCTTAAAGACCAGTGCCGAAGGTGCCAGTGACAAAGTCATTGCCTACGACGATGTCACCGGCTCCCTCAGCGGTGTTGCTTACGTCGCGGCCTCGATCTCGCCGACAGGTGCCGAGTTGTTCGTGACCGCGCCGAAGACCGCGCCACTCACCTTTCAATCCCCCAACGGTCCCGGAGCGATCACCACGGTGAACGCTGCGGGTCAAGCGGTGGCAACGCAATACGTGCCGCACGTGCTGCCCGGGCCCGCCGGATGCGTCCATAACTGGGGCGATGGCACTGCCACGTCGTACAAGACGGCCATGGTTTCCTACATCATTCCCGACACTGCGGTGTCTGACTGCTCAACGCCCATCGGAAAGGTGGGCGAATCGGTTGCCCCCGGCGTGAACGTGGTGGACGCAACCTCGGTTGTCGGCATTGGTGATGTTGTGCTGACCGATGACGGAAAGAGCATCGTCGCAGCCAACGCCAACGACGGCCACCTCTATACCGGTCCCGTCCTCGGTTCGGGCGAGCTGACCAAGATCGCGTCGCTGCCCGCTTTTGCCACCTCGCCGGCATGGCGTCCCTATGGCCTCACCAACCACAACGGCCAAACCCTGGTTGCGTTCTCTCAGCTCGGTGGGCCCGGTGCGCTCGATCCGCTGCAGTTTGCCGTCGCCAGCTACGACTCAGTGCATGATGTCTGGAAGACCGTCATGGAGCCGACCTCAGCGGCGGGTGTCGTCATTCTGAATCCCTTGGCGACCACCCCGGCTAACAAGTCTTTTCCGTTGCGCAACTCGATTCTGTCGGGTGTGTCGATCGACTCGTCTGGCTCATTGCAGATCACGTTCCTGAACATCGTGCAGGCATCACGGCCGCCGTCCGTCGGCCTCGGTTCCACGCCGGTGCTCACCATGGCCGCCGACGGTGTCGACCACTGGTCCAACGACCTGAAGACCGCGCCAGTCGTCGACATCGGCGGCCTGACATTGGACAACAACAAGGTTCCGTCCTTCGGTCACCTCGTCCGTTCGCCGATTTCCAACAAGACCGTGCTCGGTACCGGCGATCCGGGCGCGTTCAACGCTTCTGGTCTCGCGTGGTTGCCTGACGCAAAGCCCGACTCCGGCACCAGCCAAGTGCTGACTGCCCGGGGTGCCGTGGCGGATGCGAACGACAATTTGTGGATTGGTTCCGTCCAGGCAAACGACCCGGCCGACCCGTACGCCTTCGGCAAGGGAACCGGTCTGGGCCAGCTTTCCGACATGGCGAACTACGCCGAGATCGGTGACCGCACCTGGCTCGACACCGACCGCAATGGGTTGCAGGACGCAGGCGAGCCCAGCCTGCCGGGCGTCGCCCTCGAAGTGCTCGACGGCAACGGCGCACCCGTCATCGACCCGGCCACCAGCGCACCGGCGGTTGTCATCACCGACGCCAACGGCCGTTATACCATCGTGGTCGACGCTGACGTGAAGGTGCAGGTGTGCATCGCGGCGTCCAACTATGCACCAGGTGGCGTCTTCGGCGTCGGTGGTTCGAACCCCGGCTACGTGCTCACCACAGCGCTCGTTGGCACCAACGTGTCCATCGACTCAAATGGCGACCCGGAGACGAAGTGTCTCCTGGCCAAGGGAGGTCAGTCGTTTACGCCCGGCACTCGCAACTACACCTTCGACGCGGGTTTCGTGCCGGCGATCCCGCCAACACCGCTGCCGACCGTGCCATCGGTTCTGCCGAGCACCGTGCGCCCGCCGGCAACCGTTCCCGAGAAACTCCCAGCGACAGGCTCCGGTTCCCGCACCCGGATCCCCCTGACGCTCGCCATCAGCATGTCCCTCATCGGCTCCGCCCTCCTCATCATCTCTCGACCCAGGAAAAGCGTCTCCTAAGGGATTGCCGGGCGACATCTCTTCGCAGCTTGAAGGATGCAGGTTGTCCGGTTAGCAGTCTCCTGGGTAGAGTGCTAGCACTCGAACTGTGTGAGTGCTTGCCGTCCAATGGAGGACAATTTCTATGGCCAAGATGATTGCTTTTGATGAAGAAGCCCGCCGAGCGCTTGAGCGGGGTATGAACCAGCTCGCCGACGCCGTGCGCGTCACGTTGGGGCCAAAGGGCCGTAACGTCGTGCTCGACAAGAAGTGGGGCGCCCCCACCATCACCAACGACGGTGTTTCCATCGCCAAGGACATCGAGCTCGATGACCCCTACGAGCGTATTGGTGCCGAACTGGTGAAGGAAGTCGCCAAGAAGACTGATGATGTTGCCGGTGACGGCACCACGACGGCCACCGTTCTGGCGTGGTCAATGGTGCACGAAGGTCTCCGCAACGTCGCCGCTGGTGCCAACCCCATGTCCCTGAAGAAGGGCATTGAGGCTGCGGTTGTGGCCGCGGTTGCCAGCATCAAGGAACTCTCGAAGGAAGTCGATTCCAAGGAGCAGATCGCTCAGGTCGCTTCCATCTCGGCTGCTGACGAAGAGATCGGCGCCATGATTTCCGAGGCCATCGACAAGGTCGGCAAGGACGGCGTCATCACCGTCGAAGAGAGCCAGACCTTCGGTATGGACATGGACCTCGTTGAGGGCATGCGCTTTGACAAGGGCTACATCAGCCCGTACTTCTCCACCGACATGGAGCGTATGGAAGCCGTTATCGACGATCCGTACATCCTGTTCTGCGCCTCCAAGATCTCCTCGGTCCGTGACATGGTGCCGGTGCTCGAGAAGGTCATGCAGACCGGCAAGTCGCTGCTCATCATCGCCGAAGATGTTGACGGTGAGGCTCTGGCCACGCTGGTTGTCAACAAGATCCGTGGCACGTTCAAGTCGGTCGCCGTCAAGGCTCCTGGCTTCGGCGAGCGTCGCAAGGCAATGCTGCAGGACATGGCCATTCTCACCGGTGGCCAGGTCATCACCGAGGAAGTCGGTCTCAAGCTTGAGAACGTCACCCTCGACCTGCTGGGCCGTGCAAAGAAGATCATCGTCACCAAGGAAGAGACCACCATTGTGGAGGGCTCGGGCGAAGAGACCGACATCAAGGGTCGCATCAGCCAGATCAAGGCCGAGATCGACAACACCGATTCCGACTACGACCGTGAGAAGCTGCAAGAGCGTCTCGCCAAGCTGTCGGGCGGCGTCGCTGTCCTCAAGGTCGGCGCTGCCACCGAGGTTGAGCTGAAGGAAAAGAAGCACCGCATCGAAGACGCGGTTTCCACTACCAAGGCTGCTATCGAAGAGGGCGTTGTCCCCGGCGGGGGCGTTGCGTTGCTCCGTAGCCAGGCCGCCGTTCTGGCCGTCGCTGATAGCCTTTCGGGCGATGAGGCCACGGGCGCTCGCCTGGTTGCCAAGTGCCTTGAAGCACCACTCAAGCAGATTGCCGAGAACGCCGGTATGGAAGGTGGCGTGGTCGTTGACCGTGTCCGCCATCTCACCGGCAACGAAGGCCTGAACGCCGCAACCGGTGAATACACCGACCTGGTGAAGCTCGGTGTCATTGACGCCGCCAAGGTCACCCGCTCGGCTCTGCAGAACGCGGCCTCCATTGCGGCTCTGTTCCTCACGACCGAAGCCGTCATTGTTGACAAGCCCGAGCCCGCTGGCGCTTCCGCCGGTGGCATGGGCGGAGGCATGGACGACTACTAATCCGTCCGCGGATTCGTAACTCGAACTGAGGTGGCCCGGACCAAACGGTCCGGGCCACCGTCGTTTTGCGGTCGTTGCGCCGGAGTGGCGCTCCTGCGTCGTTTGGCAGTTTGGTGGTGGCGGGAATGAACCCCGCCATAGTGGACGTTGGGGCATTCGTACGTAGTGTCATTACTCAGGTCGATGGTTCGGCCCACTAAGGAGCAACACCCCATGTCCCAGTTCGTCGCCGGCATCGTTCTTGCCGTCATCGCCGCAGCAATATTTCTTGTTGCCCGGGCGTCCAAGGCCAAAGCAGCGGGAGGCTTCAGTCTTCCCGCTAACGCCACCCCCGCCCAGCGGGCGGCAGCTGCAGCCGCACCGAAGGCTGGCATGCTGATCAGTTTTGCCGCGTTGGCGCTTGCCTTGTTTCTGCTCGGTTCCTCGCTCATCCGGGTGGTGCCCGCCAACACGGTCGGCGTGCCGACCACGCTCGGCGCGGTCGGTTCGCCGCTCTCAGCCGGCTTGCATATCACCGCTCCCTGGACCGAGATCACCGAGTTCTCCACCCGTACCCAGGAGTTGTCGATGCTTCGTGCGCCCGACGAAGGTGACAAGACCAAAGACGACAGCGTGTCAATTATCGCGAAGGGCGGCGGTTCGATGGCCGTCGATGTGACCGTGCGTTTTGCACTTGAGCTCGACAAGGCCGGCGAGCTGTTCAAACAGGCTGGGTCGCTGCAGCTGGTGAAGGATCGCTTTGTGCGGCCCGACGCCCGTGAAGTAGTGCGGAACGTTTTTGGTCAGTACACGGCGGAGGAGGGCTACAGCATCAAGCGAGCCGAGATCGCGGTAAAGATCACCGATGAACTCAAGCCCCGCCTTGCTGCCCGAGGCATTCTGGTCGACTCCGTGAACGTTCGCGACGTTGCTCCCGATACGCAGCAGCTCGCCGCCATCAACGCCATTCTGCAGAGCCGCAATGAAGCAGCCAAGGCTTTGGAAGATCAGAAGAAGCAGACCACCGAAGCCGAGACTCGCAAGCAGGTCGCGTCGCTCGATAAGGAAGCAGCGGTCACCAAGGCCGAGGCCGAGGCAGCCGCCGTAGCCCTAGCGGCAACGGCCCAGGCCGAAGCGAACTCAAAGATCGCGAAGTCCCTGACGCCAGAGTTGCTCGACCTTGAAAAGACCAAGGCGTGTGCTGACGCCATCGGCAAGACCCAGGCGCAAGTCGTAAACGTCTGTTCCGGGTCCGGCGGCGGGGCCAGTGGCACCAACCCGGCGACATCCGTCATCGTCGACAGCCGCAACCAAACGCCCCCGACCACCGTCAAATAGTTGTTTGGGATCACGAGCGGGAGGCTTCCGAGCCTCCCGCTCGTCTGGCGTCTCGTCAACTCGGTGGCCCTAAAGCCCGAACATCGGCAGACACGGTTCGAGGTTCTCCACCGTCACTGTCGGAAAAGCCCGCGCCTCGAACTCGGCTCTGGAGATGGTGAAGCGAATCGTCTCAGCGGCCCGACCCCGGTTGACGTGTCGGGCTCGCCCGTTTTCGCGGTAGCCAATGTGGCGCGTCACGCCTTGCGACGCCGCGTTGTCCGTGAAGGCGGCGGTACGCGCAAACTCGGCACCGAGGCTTGCGAACGCAAACGACAACACCGCGGCCCGCATCTCTTTGCCGATGCCCTGACCCTGTACCGACTGCGTCAGCCACGAACCGGTGTTGACCTCGCGGAGGATGAGGAACTGTTTGGCCTGTAGCTCCTGTACGCCGACAAGGCGTCCGTCCAGCCAGATACCGAAGCCGACGGCCCAGTCCGCCGGCGTCCAACTGGCGCGTCGACCCCACCAGTACTGCATGGCGTTACGCGCGCGCTGGATCGGTTCCTCGTCGGCCCACTGGAACAGAAACGGCGACTGATCAGGATCGTGGATGCCTGCGTCGATCGCCTCGATCAACGCGTCGAAATCGTCATCGGCGATGGGTCGCAGGACGAGTCGCTCGCTCAGGATGCGAAGATCGAACAGCGGCCAGTGTTTCGTTGCCATGCGAACCATCGTCGTCGGTGCCACCCGTTTGGTCCACCGAGTTTCGTACACTGAAGCGGTGCAACCATCGGTCGGCGAGGGAAAGGCCGCATGGCGTGCGTGGGTGGAGACCCTTCCGCCGATGGTAGAGAGCAGCGCCGTCGTGGACGCGGTGCGGGCCTTTTTGACGGAGCGATCAATCACCGCCTACGTGCTCACATTCCGACCAATGGCGGGGGAGATCGACCTCGACCCGTTTTTGGACGAGTTCCGCTGTGCGGTCACGCGCACATGGCCGCGCGGGCGATTGACAGTGCATCGCGCTGACGTCCGAATGGAAAGACACCGATGGGGCTACGAGCAGCCGATGGCCGACGCGCCGGAGCTGCCGCTCGAGGAGATCGGTGCCGTGCTCGTTCCTGGAGTGCTCTTCAACCGGCGCGGCGGACGACTCGGACATGGTGCGGGCTACTACGACCGCCTCCTGCCGCGCCTGCCTGCCGCCGCGATTCTTATCGGCGTCACCACCGAAGGTCGACTGGTGGATGAGCTACCGACCGGGGCACATGATGTGCGAATGACCCACCTTGCCACGGAAACGGGGGTCCGGGCCGTCGAGTGCTGATCAGCGCGCCAAGCTGTCATCGTCCGTTCACATTGGGGGAACGGACGGGAAACAGCCATTGCTTACCGTAAATTGCATGGTGGAGTCCCTGGATGAGCTGCTTGCGCCCGAAGGCCCGCTTTCGCACACCGAGCGGGCCGTATTGGGTGCGCTGCTGTCAGGCGGCGGGCGGGTGCTCAGTCGGGCGGAACTGGCGGAACGATCCGGACTCAGCGACCTGTCGGCGCGACGGGTTGATTCGATACTCGTCGGACTTCGTCGACACATCGGAACCAGCGCGATCGTGACGGTACGGGCGCGAGGCTGGCGGTTCGCCGGTTTATCGTCGCCCGTCCGATGAACACCGGGCGAGTACTTCTCGACATCCTCGTTCTTCTGGTGGCGGCAAAGGTGGCCGCTGAAATGGCCGAACGCGTCCGTCTCCCGGCGGTGCTGGGCGAAATCATTGCCGGTGTCATCATTGGCCCGAGCGCGCTCGGGTTGGTGAAGCCCAGCGAGGTGCTCGCCGTTCTTGGTGAGTTGGGCGTCATCTTGCTCCTTGTCCAGGTCGGTATGGAGACCGACCTGCGTGAGCTGGGCCGCGTTGGCAAGTCATCGCTGTCGGTCGCGGTGGTAGGCGTCGTCATCCCCTTCTTCGGGGGTTGGGCCGGAGCGACTGCGCTCGGCCATTCGGGCACCGCCGCGGTGTTTGTCGGCGCTGCGCTCACGGCCACCAGCGTGGGTATTACCGCCCGTGTGTTCGGCGATCTCCGGGCCTTGGCGACCACGGAGGCTCGCATCGTGCTGGGTGCAGCGGTTGCCGACGACGTGCTGGGCCTTGTGATCCTGACCGTGGTGAGTCGCATCGCAACCGAGGGGTCGGTCTCTGTTGCTGCCGTTGCCGGTGTGGTGGCTGTGGCCGTTGGTTTTCTGGTGCTGTCCAGCCTCGCCGGCACGGTGGCCGCTCCCAAATTGTTCCGAACGCTGCACCGGTTGTCCCGGTCGAACGGCACGCTGCTGGCCTTGGCGCTTGCGTTTGCGCTGGGCTTCGCGGAGCTGGCCAGTGCCGCCAAACTGGCCCCCATTGTCGGAGCGTTCGTGGCCGGCGTTGCGCTCGGCCGCACCCACCAGTCAGATCGCATCGGGCGCGAACTCCTGCCGCTCACGCATGTGTTCGTTCCGGTGTTCTTCTTGCAGATCGGTATCGAAGCCGACCTGAAAGCCATGCTGCGACCGTCGGTGCTCGGACTGGCCGCAGTGCTGGGCGTGATCGGTGTCGTCGGAAAGGTGGTGGCCGGTTGGGTCGCACCGCGTTCGACCGATCGACTGCTGATCGGTATCGGCATGATTCCGCGAGGTGAAGTCGGGCTCATCTTTGCCAGCATCGGCCTGCGTCTGGGCGTCTTCGATTCGGACCTCTACGCGGCCATTCTGCTGGTGGTCCTGGCCACCACCGTCGTGACGCCGCCGATACTGCGGTTACGAATGGAGAGCCTGCGGCGCAAGGCGTCCGTGCTAACCGCTGATGAGCACGCACCACCGGGCGGATGGATTGGCGTGGACGAGGGCGAGATCGTGTTGCGTGGTCGCCCACCGTACGAGCAGACGCTGCCCCTCGCCCTAAGGGTCGCCGACCTCGTCACTGACGCCGCGCCGTCGCCCGGCCTGCTCGATTGGTTCGCCACGCGGCCTGACCAGCGCCTTGTCTTTGACGACACGACGCGCCGCGGGCTGTGGCGATTGTTTCGCGACGGGGACCCGCGCTCGTGGCGGTTCCTGGAAGTCACCGGTGTGTTAGCCGATGCGCTGCCCGAGATGAGTGAAGCACTCGAGCGTCGCCGTCACGATGCCACCCAGCTTGATCCAGCGGGCAACTTGCGCTGGCCGCTGGTGGAGCGCCTGGTACAGCCCGACAATGACACGCGCCTTGCCACCGAGTACAAGCGGCTTGATCACCCCGAGCGCGTCCTGCTGGCCGCATTGGCCCTTGATGCCACCGACCAAGGGGTCGATTCGTCGTCGATCGCAATGGGGCTGTGCGCCCGGCTCGGAGTCAGTCCCGCCGGCGATGCGGCCATCAGTAGCCTTGTCTCGAAACCCGAACTGCTACGAGCTGCGGCTGCTCGACCAACGCAGCTCGGACAGAATCACGTCCTACAATTGGCCTCCCATCTCGGTAGCGAAGAGTCAGCCCGAGCGTCCTACGTGCTGGGGGTCGTACTCGGACCGATGGAGCAGTGGGAACGAGAAGCGCTCGATGAGCTGCTTGATCGACTCCTGCCCCTGGTGTCGGGCGACGTGGTGGAACAGCGCCGACAGGTGGCCAGGCGTCTCTGTCAGACACGTGATGCGCAGGAAAGGGTCGATCACGCTCCTCGTGCCTACATCTTGGCGGTTGATGCGGCTTCGGTTGCGCGCCAGGCGCAACTGGTCGATCCGCTGCCGCGGCGCGGAGAGGTGCGATTGAAGATCCGTCCCGTCGATGACGTTACCTCGGTGGTCGATGTCGCCGGCCGCGATCAAAAGGGCTTTCTCGCGGCCATAACTCGAGCACTCGCCGTTGAGAACCTGGATGTTGTCGATGCAACGATCGCAACGTGGGGAGATGGTGGGGTGGTCGATTCCTTCATTGTCCGACACAGCTCGGCACCGTCGGCGGAGCGGGTTCGGGTCGCCGTCGAGCAAGCTCTTCGCCGCCCGGGAAAGGTTTCAGTATCAGCGGGGACTGTGCTCCGGTTCGATGACGAGGCGTCGCCGTGGCACACCCGTTGCTCGATTGAGGCTCCTGACCGAGCGGGCCTGCTTGCGGATCTCACCGCATCGTTTGCGAGTGTGGGTGTGTCGGTTCATTCGGCTCGAATTCGCACGCACAGCGGGTACGCGTTTGATGAGTTCGCGCTGTCCTCTCGTGGCGGATGCAAGCTCACCGACGCGGATCGAGTCGCCTTGGTAAAGGCTATCGGCATAGAAATTCCCGACGCGCAAAGCGCTCACGCGATGGAAACAAAGTAGCCCTCGCTACGAAACACGAGCCTTCTACGTTGGTGGCTGGAAGGTTGCCTCAATGGGGCGGCGGCCGATCCACACCTTCCCTACACACAAAGGAGTACCCGTTGCGCAGCTCTCTCAAGCTCGCTGGTACAACTGTGGTGGCGACGGTGGCAACCCTCGTGGCGACCACCGGCTTTGCCTTCGCAGATTCAACCGGCTCAGACATCATCAAAGACGTTGGTGACCTCAAAGGCACCAACGTCGCGATGAACCTTCTGTGGATCATCATCGGTGCGGTGCTGGTCATCTTCATGCAGGCCGGCTTCGCTCTGGTTGAGACCGGATTCTGTCGAGCCAAGCATGCCGCCCACGTCGTCGCCACGAACTTCGCCATCTTCGGTCTTGGCTTTATTGCATTCTTCGTCGTTGGCTACGGGTTCATGTTCGGCGCCTACTCGGCGACAATCGGGGCCGACAGCGTGCCCGTGATCGGCACCTACCTCCAACCAGTCGGGCACTGGCTCATCGGAAGTGGCCACACCGGTCTTCTGGCCTGGGGTCCACCTGCGCTGAGCGGCAAGTCGCTCGACGTTGGGGTCATGGCCTTCTTCCTCTACATGGTCGCCTTCATGGATACGACCGCCACCATTCCGACCGGATCGATGGCCGAGCGTTGGAAGTGGAAGAGCTTCTGCATGTGGGGCATTTTCTGCGGCGCCATCTACTACCCCCTGTTCGGCGCTATGACCTGGGGTGGCGGTTGGCTGGCACAGCTCGGTAACAGCCACGGACTTGGTCTGGGCTACGTCGACTTCGCTGGCTCAGGCGTGGTGCACGCCATGGGTGGCGTGGCTGCTCTTGCCGGTGCCATTGTGCTCGGTCCTCGCCTCGGCAAGTTCGGCCCTGACGGCAAGGCTCGCACCATTGCCGGTCACCACATTCCGATGGCCATGCTCGGCACGTTCATCCTGCTCTTCGGTTGGTTCGGCTTCAACGCAGCATCCACGTTCGCCGCTACTGATCCCCGGCTCGTTGTCGTGGCTGTCAACACTGCGATTGCGGCGGCGTTCGGTGCCATTGCCGCCATGATGTGGGCAATGCGCAAGAAGAAGGGTGGCAAACCCGACCCCGGCATGATGGCCAACGGCATGCTCGCCGGGCTGGTCACCATCACGGCCCCGTGTGCGTTCGTCAAGCCCTGGGCTGCAGCATTGATCGGCATACTGGCCGCCATCCTCATCTACGAGTCGGTTGGCTTCTTTGAGCGACGTGGGATCGACGATCCGGTCGGTGCCATCTCGGTGCACGGCGTAGGCGGTCTGTTCGGTGTGCTGTGCGTCGGCATCTTCGCTGATGGCACCTACGGTTCGGGCTGGAACGGCACGGGCAATGCCGTGGCAGCTCCGGTTGGTCACGGTGTGCAGGGCATCATCAAGGGTGACTGGGGCCAGCTTGGTGCTCAAGCCATTGGTTGCCTCACGCTTGTCACCGTGATGTTCGGCATCGTCTATGCGTTCTTCTTCATTCAGAACAAGCTGACCAAGGGTGGCATCCGCAGTGATGAGCTCGACGAAATGGTCGGCCTTGATCTACCCGAGATGGGCGTGCTCGCCTACCCGGAGTTCGACCTGGTGAAGGACGATCTCGCCGAGAAGTCCGAGAGCAAGGTTCCTGCCTCGGTGTAGCTCCCCGCCACGGGAGAGTGCAGTGCCCACCGAGTACAGCTAGGGCGGCCCAGCCGCCTTGGGGCTGTGGTCTAAGCCGAAAAGCACCCGGCGCGTATACTCAGAACAAGTGAACGCCGCGTCGATA
>JANNZM010000110.1:0-7658 GCA_031410595.1 Actinomycetes bacterium
GCCGGGAACACTGGTTTCCGACAGCGCCCAAGTATCAGCCTTCAGGCCGGGGCCCGAGTCCACCGGGCTCGTCCCGGACAAGTCGTTCGTCCCGGTACCGTTCGCCGTCAGGGTGAAATCAGCGACGCTCTTGGTACCACCGTTGTCGCTCACCACAACCTTATGCAGATGTAGCTTCGGGGCATTGTCATCGTTGTTGATGGTGTACGTGGCCGATTGACCCAACACCAACGCCACACTCGCCCCGGTCTGCGTTCCACCCACACACGACCACGCACCAGCCGTGTAGCCAGGCAGGGTTGTCTCGGACAAATTGTACGAGCCCGCACTCACATCAGACTCGGCGCCACCAGCACCCGACAACGGCGTCGGACCAGCAGCCGACAACGTGAAATCAGTCTTCACGGCCGAACCACCATTGTCGTTCGTCACCGTCTTCACCAACGTGAGGTGCGCCGCCTGATCATCGTTGATGATCGTGCACACCGCCGATTGACCCAACGCCAGAGCGACGCTCGCCCCGGTCTGCGTACCACCCACACACGACCACGAACCAGCCGTGTAGCCAGGCAGGGTTGTCTCGGACAAGATGTAGCTACCGGCGTCGACGTTGCTGCTGAAACCACCAGCCCCTGATCTCGGGGTCGGACCAGCAGCCGACAACGTGAAATCAGTCTTCACGGCCGAACCACCATTGTCATTCGTCACCGTCTTCACCAGTGTCAAATGCGCCGCCTGATCATCGTTGTTGATCGTGCACGTCGCACTCTCACCGAGCGCCAACACGATCGAGGCCGCAGTCTGTGAGCCACCGGTGCACGACCATGAGCCCGCCGTGTACCCGGCAACCGCCGACTCGGAAAGGGCGTACGTACCGGCGTTCACATTGCCGTCGGCACCACCAGCACCCGCCAGCGGGGTCGGACCAGCCGCCGACAACGTGAAGTCCGTCGCCACCGCCGTGCCACCATTGTCGTTCGTCACCGTCTTCACCAGTGTCAGATGCGCGGTCTGATCGTTGTTGTTGATCGTGCACGTCGCACTCTGCCCGAGGGCCAGCGTCACGCTGCTCCCGGACTGGGTGCCACCGACACACGACCACGAGCCCCCGGTGTACCCAGGCAGCGTGGTCTCTGACAGGGCGTAGCTGCCGGCGTTCACGTCAGAGCTCACACCACCAGCACCCGACATCGGGGTCGGACCACCCGCCGACAACGTGAAGTCCGTCGCCACCGCCGCACCACCGTTGTCGTTCGTCACCGTCTTTACCAGTGTCAGATGCGCGGTCTGATCGTTGTTGTTGATCGTGCACGTCGCACTCTGCCCGAGGGCCAGGGCGATCGAGCTACCGGTCTGGGTGCCACCGACACAGGACCACGAGCCCCCGGTGTACCCGGCCACTGACGTCTCCGACAAGGCGTACGTGCCGACGCTCACGTCCGACTCGGCGCCACCAGCGCCCGAAAGCGGGGTCGGACCAGTCGCCGACAACGTGAAGTCCGTCGCCACCGCCGCACCACCGTTGTCGTTCGTCACCGTCTTCACAAGCTTCAGGTGCGCCGTCTGATCGTTGTTAGTGACCGTGCAGGTCTTCGTCTGACCAAAGGCGATGGTGCCGGTGCAGTCGGCCGAGAAGGTGGCGCTGTAGCCGGCCGGGCCGGACTCGGTCACGTTGTACGCGCCCGCATCGAGCGTCACGTCCGTCCCCGGCGACTCCGCCCCCGGGAAGTTGTCGGGCGTATCGTTGACCCCACCCGAATCGAGCGTGAAGTCAGCAGCCGTCGCCGTGCCACCGTTGTCGTTGATCACATGCTTGATCACGATGAGGTGCGCTGCCTGCCGCAGGTCGCTGTAGGTACAGGTGACGTTCTCCCCTTCCTTCAGGTTGATGCTCACGGCGGCCGAGCTCACGGTTTGCGAACCACCGTTCGGGCTTGTCACCGAACAGACCACTCCGGTCAGGGTCCAGCCCGCGGGAATGGGCGTCTCGGCCACCGAGTAGGTCTGGAAGTTCGTGATGTTGCTGAACACCTTGGTGTTCGTGCTCGTGTTGTCGTCGACCAGGCTGAAGCCCGTTAGGGGAGCCGGGGAGGCGGTGAACGGGAACGACGTCGTACCCTCGGGTGTCGCGTCCTTGATGATCGTGATCGAGCCGGGGAAGACGACAGCGGCGGCAGACAGCGCGCGGTCCTGGTTCCCACCGCTGCCGTCGAGCGAAATCACCCGCGTGTGGAACGGATCGCCGGAGATGGTCACCGCCGAGTTGAGCAATCCCCAGTCCAGTCGGGTAGAGATGTGCCCACCCCATGCGAGCACCGGGTTCGCAACGCTGGCGTTGAAGGTGATCTCGATCTGAGCCGACTTGTCGCCCGCGAAGCCGGCGCCGTCGGGGTAGGAGTACGCGCTGACCGAGGTGATCGTCCCTCCGTTGAGCGTGAAGTTGCCGGCGAGCTGCGTGATCGGAGAGCCGGACCCGTTGTCGACTTGGGGATCTTTCGGAATCGCAAACGTCGTGGACGCACCGCACCCGGGCACACCAAGGCACGGGTTGGCGTTCGCCACGGTGCGGTTGTAGGTCGTGAGATAGTCGATCGCGTGCGTACCGCTCTTGGTGGTGTCCCACTCGATGATCACCTTGTGTTGCGCGATGCTCAGGTTGTCCAGCAGGAGCCGGTAGGGAATCGAGTCGCCCTCGAAGTAGACGGACTTGGACGCGCCGAGGGCCCCATTCACCCAGTCGCTCGCGCTGGCGCTGCAGCCGTCCGTGCTCGGCGAGGGCGCGGGATCGTTGGCGCACTGTGGTCGAGGTTGGCGGAGGGGTTCGCGTCGGTGAAGCTCGTCGACGCGGTCAGGGTGCCCGACGCCGTCTGCTGCGTCGCCTGCACCGAGTACTGGGCGACGAAGTAGTTCGGGAGCGCGAAGACGTCGACGATCGCGCCGTCGACGGGCGTCACGTCGGCCACGTGCTGCCAACTCTGCCCCAGATCGTCGTTCACGACGATGTGCACGGTGGAGCCGCCGGTGTCCCAGTTCGCCCCGGTGAGCGTGACGGTTTGGCCGGGGTTGTAATCAGCCAGATCGCTGGCGATAGACGCAGACCCGACGACGCTGGCGCGAGCGGGTCCAGCCAACGCCGTGGCCATGCCGACCACCAGCATCATCACGCTCAACAGCGCCGACCCGGGAACTCGAACCCTTCTTGTCCACCGTAGGATTCCACGCCAAGAACGCGTCGAAACAGATGCAACCGCCATGTCTCTCTCCATTCGCCCGTGTCAACGACTTTACGTTTTGTTGACTTAGCGAACTATGCGCCCGCACAGATTCGGGCCGTAATAGGTCGATCGGACTATTTTGGGTCGTATGACCCTCCCGCCGAGCCACTTATCACGTTGAGAATCTGTCCCAGCACAGAAAGTATCTTTTGCAGCGAAAAATGGCAGTACCCCATGTCGTTCAGCGACATGGGGTACTACCAGAACGGTGTTACTTGACTTCGACGGTGGCGCCGGACTCTTCGAGCGCGGCCTTTGCCTTGTCAGCGTCTGCCTTGTTGGCCTTCTCGAGCACTGCCTTGGGGGCAGCGTCGACCAGGTCCTTGGCTTCCTTCAGGCCCAGGCTGGTGAGCTCGCGCACAACCTTGATGACCTGGATCTTCTTCTCGCCGGCCGAAATGAGAACGACGTCAAACTCGTCCTTCTCTTCCTCGGCGGGGGCAGCAGCGCCGCCACCGGCCGGGCCGGCCATCATCATTGCGGCCGGGGCCGCAGCGGTGACGTCAAACTTCTCTTCAAACTTCTTCTTCAGGTCCGACAGCTCAAGCACGGTCATGCCGGCAATAGCGTCGAGGATGTCGTCTACGGAAAGTGCCATGTTGTTATTTCTCCTTGAAACAAAGTGTGGTTAAGAACAGGTCAGGCGGCTTCGGCGACGGTGTCGTCGGGGCTGCCACCCTGCTTGTCGATGAGTGCTTGAATGCCATAGGCAAACGAACGCGGAACGGCCTCGAGAAGCGACGCGAACTGAGCCGCGGGTGCTTCGAAGAGTCCGGCAATCTGGCTGAGCAACACGTCACGCGAGGGCAGGTCTGCCAACGCGGAGATGTCTGACGCACTGAGCACCTTGGTGCCCATGATGCCGCCCTTGATGATCAAGTTCGGATTGGTCTTGGCCAGTTCACGAAGTGACTTCGCTGCAGCAGCGATGTCACCTTTCACAAATGCGATTGCTGTCGGGCCGGTGAGCATCTCATCGGCTCCGTCAACGCCGGCATCGCGTGCAGCGAAGCGAACCAGGGTGTTCTTGTACACCTTGAACTCGCCCCCCGCTGCCCGGAGCTGCTTGCGCAGACCGTGTAGGTCCTTGGCAACCATGCCGCGGTACTCTGTGAGGACTGCGGCGTCGGATGCCTGCAAGCGCTCTCGCACATCGGCAACCACCGCGATCTTTTCGGGTCTCGGATTCTCCATCGATACCTCCTTTCGTGCATAACTCGGGCTCGCATGAAAACGAACACCGAGAAGCACGGGGCTTCGAGGAGTTCGCCTCGTCTGGCGGGGAAAGAAAATCCCCATTGTTCGGCGGACCGAACCAGGTGTCTTGGGCGAGCGATTTTGGTTGGGTACTGCAGGTGTTGCGGGTACTGCTTGGTGCTACTCCCCCGGCGAACCGGGAAACCTTGTGGACCGAAAACCGAAGGAGCTACGCCTCAGGCTTGAGACGGCCGGTGTCTACCTTGACGCCGGGGCCCATGGTGGACGAGATGGTGATCTTGCGCATGTACTTGCCCTTGGACGCAGAGGGCTTGGCCCGCTGCAATTCGTCGAGCACGGCGGTGACGTTGGCGAGCAGTGCTTCGGGAGCGAAGCTGGCCTTACCGACGGGCACGTGCACGTTGCCGTAGCGGTCGGTGCGGTACTCGACCTTGCCGCCCTTGAATTCGGCGACGGCCTTGGCGACGTCCATGGTGACGGTACCGGTCTTGGGGTTCGGCATGAGGCCACGGGGGCCGAGTACACGACCGAGCTTGCCGACCATCGGCATGAGGTCGGGGGTGGCAATGGCGATGTCAAAGGCCATATTGCCCTTCTCGACCTCGGCGGCCAGATCTTCGGCGCCAACCAGATCAGCACCAGCGTCCCGGGCGGCTTGAGCAGCCGGACCCTGGGCGAACACGGCGACGCGGACGTCCTTACCGGTACCGGACGGCAGCGCCACGGTGCCTCGGACCATTTGGTCAGCCTTACGGGGATCAACGCCGAGACGAACGGCGATCTCGACCGATTCGTCGAACTTGGCGGCGGCCAGGCTCTTAACCAGACCGAGTGCCTCGGTGGGGGTGAACAGCTGATCGCGGTCAAAACGCTTGAGTGCGTCGATGTACTTCTTGCCTTGCGCCATGATGGCTCCCTCTTTGGTAGGCCGGCCGGGTGAGGTGTTCCCGGTCGCGGCATTGGGTTGATTTGAGCGGTAGTACTGCAGATCCCCGAAGGGAGTTACTTGATGACGAGACCCATCGAGCGGACCGTGCCACGAACCTGCTCTTTGGCCTGCTCCATGTCGTAGGCGTTGAGGTCAGGCATCTTTATCTTGGCGATCTCTTCGATCTGCGCCTCGGAGATGGAGCCAGCAACGGCCTTACCCGGGGTGCTGGAGCCCTTCGGCAGGCCAGCCTTCTCGCGGATAAGAACCGGCGTGGGCGGGGTCTTGAGGATGAACGTGAACGTGCGGTCTTCGAAGACGGTGATCTCGACGGGCACAACAGTGCCAATCTGCGATTCGGTGGCAGCGTTGTACTGCTTGACGAATTCCATGATGGGCACACCGTGCGGTCCGAGAGCCGTACCGACGGGCGGGGCCGGGGTGGCCTTGCCTGCGGGGATCTGGATCTTCACGATGGCTGCGATCTTTTTCTTGGCCATAATGACGTTTCCTTCGAGAACTACTGAGAGAGGGCAGGCTGAGGACTATCAGCCAACAGCGACCGTCCATTGTGGACGATGCTGCGGTGTTTCTACAACTTGGCGACTTGGCTGAAGTCCATCTCGACGAGGGTTTCTCGTCCGAAGATGTTGACCAGCACCTTGAGCTTGAGGTGATCGAGGTTGATTTCGGCCACGGACCCCGTGAAGTCGGCGAACGGGCCTTCCTTCACGCGGACACTTTCGCCCACTTCGTATTCCATCTTCGGCTTGCGCTTGGAAACTTGCGCCTCGCCGTCACCCTTGGCCGACAGAAAGGTTTCTACTTCCTTGCGCGACAACGGCGTCGGCTTCTGGCCGAGGCGACCCTGACCGACGAATCCGGTCACACCGGGCGTGTTGCGGATGACGTACCAGCTGTCATCGCTCATCTCGCAGCGAACCAGGAGGTAGCCGGGGAAGACTTTCTTTTGTACGACGACCTTGCGGCCGTTTTTGAACTCCTGTACGTCTTCCATGGGGATGACGACTTCGAAGATCTTGTCTTCCATGTTCATCGACGCCGTGCGGGCCTCGAGGTTGGACTTGACCTTCTTTTCGTACCCTGACTGGGAATGCACGACGTACCACTTGCCCGGACGAAGGTGCGGGTTGTCGTAGGGAACTTCTTCCTCTTCGACTGCATCGTCCGTCGCTTTGGCTTCCTCGGAAGCAGCAGTCGCATCGACGGCCACGGCGTCCTCGGCAACAACCTCAACAGGCTCGGCCTCAACCGTTCCGGTGGGCCCGTCTACTTCGGGCATTGCGTCGTCAGACATGCCTTCTTCAATCATTTCGGTGTCACTCATCCGTTGAACAGCCAGAGGGAAAGCTTGCCGAAGCCGAAGTCCAGCGAGGCAACAAAAGCGGTGAAAATCACGACCGTGGTTAGCACGATGATGGAGTAATTCTTGACTTCTTCCCTGCTGGGCCAAGCAACCTTGCGCAGTTCGCCCCGAACCTCACGGATGAACTGGCGGGGTGCAGTGCGCTCCTCTTTCACCCGGGCGGCGGGTGCCTGACGATCGACGCGCACGGGCGCGTCGTTCTCGTTGATGGCGCCCATCTTGCGCATCTGGCGCTTCTGTTCGCGATTCATATTCATCGACATGGTGATGGAGTCCTGTCCACGGGGTGCAGATTCACCCCGCTAGCAGGGCAGGAGGGGCTCGAACCCCCGACCCTCGGTTTTGGAGACCGATGCTCTTCCAGCTGAGCTACTGCCCTTGGTTGTCCACCACGCTTCCGATGAAGCGTGGTGGTAATGCTACCTACAGCTACCCCGCCAGAGTCAGCGGGTTTCCTTGTGCACCGTATGCGAGCGCTCGGTTTTGCAGTACTTCTTCATTTCGAGGCGCTCACGATCGTTGATCTTGTTCTTCATCGTGATGTAGTTGCGGTTCTTGCAACTGGTGCATTCGAGGGTGATCTTCACCCGCTTGTCGTTCCTGGCCATGATTCAATCCGTCTCTCTTAGTGTTCTCGCTGGCTCGCTACCGCTCGCTAACGCTCGAACGGTCCCTTAGCTACTTGTTGATCTTGACGACGCGGCCAGCACCAACGGTACGGCCACCTTCACGAATAGCGAACCGGAGACCTTCGTCCATCGCGATCGGCTTACCCAACTGCACCGTCATCGCAACATTGTCACCCGGCATCACCATCTCGGTACCCTCCGGCAACTGAATCGTCCCCGTC
>JANNZM010000111.1:0-64582 GCA_031410595.1 Actinomycetes bacterium
GGTGCCGTAGGCCAGCCAGATCTTCTTCAACGACAGATCGGGCAAGGTGCTCGTGTCGAACGTCGGGTCGAAGGCCTTGGCCACGCTGGCTAGGCGGACACCGTCGCCGCTGGCGGCGGTGAACCCGACGAGGTTGATCCACGGCGGGGTCGGGGTTATCTCGAGCTTGAAGGCCAACGTCAGGTCGCTGGACTCGGTCGCGTTGCCGATGACGAACTGGCCCAGCATCCCGACCGTGATCGCCACCGGGGAGCCGCCCCCGGCCTTGAGGCCGAGCTGGAGGCGCAGGGTTTCGATCTTGAGCCAGCTGACACCGAAGGCGTGGTCCCAGTTGCTGATCGTGCCGGACAAGGCGATCTCGGCGCCGGTGGTCGGGCTGGTCGTCAACGAAGCGGAGACGGTGAGGTTGAGCTCGTCGAAGCATTTGGTGGTGCCGGGCCAGGTGCCGTCCTCGGTGCCGTCGCACGGGCCCGAGCGGGTGATGCGGAACACCATGTCGCCGTCGATCGAGGCTTCGACCTGCCGGGTCACCGTGTCGGTGGCGATGCGGAACGACACCTGCCCCGACTTGACCAGGTCGCTCGGCCCGCCCAGCACCGGCGGTAGCCCGACCTTCAGCGACAACTCGGTACCGCCCAACACGGGCAAGGTGCCGGTCAGGCTGATGGGCCCGTCGACGCCGATGCCCAGGTTGTCCAGCTGGGCCTTTTCGTCGACCGGCAGCTCGATCATGGCCTCGATCACCAGGCCCTGCTTGACCTCAAGGTCACCGCAGGTCCCGGCGGCGTCACACAGCACCGGCTTGAAGTACAGCTGTGTGGGCTGGTCGAGGTCGGCGTAGGCCACGGTCCGGGCGGAGGTGCTGGCCACCAGGGCGATGTCGGGCAGCTTCCAGTCGAATGGTATCGAGGGGTCCAGCTGCTTCAAGGTCGGCGATTTGATCCGGCCCGCCACGAGCAGGTCGGTCGTGGCCGCCTTCTCCATCCGGAACAGCATGGCGGCATTGAACGTACCGTTGCTGATCGTCAGTGAGGTGTCAGCGAAGAACGACACAGTCACATTCGCCGCTGCGGCCTTGGGCTTGTCCACCGCCACGTGGAAGGCGAGCTGGTTGAGGCTGACGTCGACCAGACCCGGATCGATCCCGCCGGGCGCCCCGATGGTCGCAAGAATGGACTTGCTGGAGACCGGGCCGGTAGCGAGCAGGTCGAGGCTCGCCTGTACGGCGCCGCTGTTCACGGCCAACTTCAAGGAGACATCGCTGGTGACGGTGCCGACGGTGAGACTGGCGTCGACGGCACCATCGAACCCGGTCTTGGTGATCGTGGCCTGAAGGTGGGCGCCGTTGAGGTCGAGCCAGGTCTGGCCGAACAGGTCATTGACCGCGCCGAGGCTGGCGTCCAGCGTGAGGCTGGTCGCGCCGCTCACCACGGCCACGGTGGCCGAGCCGGTGACAGTGGTCGGGTTGGTGCCGTCAGGCGACACGGTCATGCCGCCCGAGAAACCGGCGGAGAAGTTGCCGTTGGAATCGGCGGCGAGGTGGACGGTCCACGGCGACGTGAGCGTCACCCACGACGGGTACGACGCAGGGGTTGTGACCGGGATGTCGACGGCGATGTCGAGGCCCACCCCGCTGCCGGAGCCGTCGAGCACGCCGAAGGAAGCAGCCAACGTGCCCCGCAGGCGGATGCCAGAGGTGGTGGCGGAGGGGTCGCCCAGCTCGGCCGCGGCATCGGCCACTGCGCCGCTGCGGACCACCGCCGACAGGTTCACGCCAGCCGCGGCAAGGGCGAAGGTGTCGTCGGTGTCGGCGAGACCGTCGGACAGGAAGGTGTCGGTGCCAAGGGCGGCGCTGGGACTCACCGTGTGGGTCGTGTCGGTGAGGCCGACGATGGCCGGTCCAAAGGCGACCGGGACTGACGTCCACGACGCGTTGAGGACGGAGAGGTCTACCGTGTCGAACCGGACGAAGACGGCTACCTGGGGGTCGGTGGCGGCGCCGTCGGCCCAGGTGGCGGTAACCAGGAGCTTGGCCGGCTTGGCCAGCACAGTGGTAGAACCCTGCACCGCCAGACTGAACGACGCGTCATCGCTGGTGGCGACCGCGCTGGTGCTGGTGAGCGGGGGCATCCCGATCAGCTTCACCGGGATGGTGGCCGACCCAGCCTGGGCCGCCGCGGCCAAGTTCGTCTTGGCTACGGCGTAGGTGGCACCCTCGAAGGCCACCACGTCGGCGGCGGCTCCGGGCGACGGGGTTACCGCCACCGCGAACGTCGGCAGGCTCGAGGCGCCATGCGCCCACATCGCCGCCGCCACTGCGCCGAGCGCAAGCGCCATGAAGCCGGATAAGGCGAACCGGCGCACGGAGAACCGAGCGGATGACGTGCCCCTCATAAAGTCCCCTAATCGTCTGAAGGCGAAACTGGTCCCCAGAACCAGCACCTTGTGTTCGGACGGTACGCTCATCTGCTTGCACCCGCAATAGACCTAGGTCTAGTCGTCCGAACTACGTCTGGTTGCCAGATCGTGGGGGCGCTCCCCGTAACTGCTCGATTTTAGGCCAGCCATTCAGCGACGGTGAAGGAACCCAGGCCGTCGGGGTCAATCAGCGCTTCGGCCTCCCTGACGCGGCTGCGCGCCTTGAGTGCGGCGAGGTCGCCGATGACGCTGCGCTCCGCCCAAACGGCTCGGCCTTCAGCGACGAGTTCGTCGATGCCGTGCAGCGCCAGCCACTGCGCCTGGGTGCGGACGGCGTCGGGCATGGGCAGTTGATCGAGCGCAACCTCGCAGGTGATGTCCTGCTCGCCAACGGCTTTCAGATAGTGCTCACCGCGCTCGTGTTGGCGATACGTGCGTAACCATTCTCGCCAGGGTCGCGTCGACATCGACGCGGTGGTGGAGCAATAGTCGAACACGACCACGCGACCTCCCGATGTCAGTCTGCTCCGGGCGTCATGCAGCCAGGCCGCCGCTTGTGTCTGTCTTGGGGCACGAGCGCCGTGGGCGGGTCGCTTCACCAGCGCGCCGGGAACCTTGTCTGTTGAGCGGAGCATTTCGGTGAAGCGGCCGTCAGTTTCCCGCGTGATCCACGCTTCGCGCCAGGCGCCGTCGTACACGAGGAGGTCAAAGGGAATGTTGTCGAGCAACTCGTTGGCGAGCACGATCGACACCGATTCATCGGGCATGTCGGTCGATGACCGCAGTGCCGAGCCGACTGGATGGTTGTCACGCTGCACAGTCGAACGCTCCACCATCACGTAGGTGAGCGCGTCGAGACAACGCGGTTGCGCGGCAATGACGGCACGGCCGAGCGTGCCCGGCCCGGCGCCGGCCTCAACGACTCGGTACACGCCAGGCTGGCCCAAGTCGTCCCACCACGTATCGAGGGCGCGGGCGACAACGGTTCCGAACAGGGGGCCCACTTCTGGTGAGGTAAGAAAGTCGCCGCGGCGTCCGGCGCGCCCACCGGTCGCGTAGAAGCCGCGCTCGCCGTAGAGGGCGGCTTCGAGAAAAGCTGAAAAAGGGACCGGCTTAGCCGGTCCCTGGGTCACGGCTTGATGGCCCCGACGAGGCGAGAAAGGTCACCGAAGCGCAGCACCACGTTGGGGATGATGCCAAGGGCCAGTGTGGCCAGCACAGTAATGCCGAGCGCCGCGGTGAGGGCCTGAGGCACCTTGATGGGGAGGGTGTCGCCGTCGGGCGCCGGGTTCATCCACATCTCGCGCATGAGCTTGCCGTAGTACGCAAACGCAATCACCGAGTTGACTGCACCAATGGCAGCCAGCACGGCCCCCCATGCACCACCGGCGGAAAGCACGGCTTTGAACACACCGAGCTTGGCGAAGAAACCACCGGTGGGGGGAATGCCGGCCAGCGAGGCGAGGAAGATCGTCATGGCAACAGCCAGGCCGGGTGCGTAGCTGAAGAGCCCGCCGAAGCCGGCCATGTCGCCACGACGGGTCTTGCGGGTGACGGCCAGAATCACACCGAACGCGCCGAGGTTGGTGGCAGCGTAAAAGGCGAGGTAGCTCACCATTGAGGTGATCACTTCGGTGCCGGCATTGTGACCGAGGGCAAGCGGCATGAGGATAAAGCCACCCTGCGCCACCGACGAGTACGCGAACATGCGCACCACGTTGGTTTGGCGCAGCGCCACAAGGTTTCCGAGCGTCATGGTGAGCGCGGCCAGGACCCAGAAGAGGGGCTGCCAGATACGCCAAGCCCCTGGGAAGCCGAGCAGCACCAGTTCCATCAGCGCTACGAAACCAGCCGCCTTGGAGGCCACCGACAAGAACGCCGTTACGGGCGTTGGCGCGCCTTCGTACACGTCGGGCGCCCACGTGTGGAACGGAACGGCCGACACCTTGAAGGCGAAACCCACCACGATGAACACCACAGCTAGGGCGATGAGTGCCGTGTCTCCGGCGTCGTTGACCTTGGCCGAAATGTCGGTCAGCAGGGTTGAACCGGCCAAGCCGTACAGCAGCGACATGCCGTAGAGCATCACGGCCGACGCGAACACGCCGAGCAGGAAGTACTTGAGGCCGGCCTCATTGCTCTTGAGGTCACGCTTCTTCCACGCAGCCAGCATGTAGGCCGGGATGGACAGGAACTCAAGCGCCACGAAGATGCTGATCAGGTCGCGCGACGACGCCATCATCATCATGCCGAGGATGGAGGAGAGCAGCAGCACCCAGTACTCACCCTGGTAGTAGCCACCCTCGTCGAGGTAGGTCGAAGACAGAAGCACGACGACGTATCCGGCGATAACGAAAAGTGCTTTCAAAATCAACGAAAAGTTGTCGACCACATACGCACCGCCGAACATGGTGCGATCGGCACCGTTCACGGCGAGCGTGATGATGGGCAACATGGTGGCGAGCAGGCCGATACCGGCCAGAGACGACGTGACCCACTTGCGATGTTCGGGGATGAAGAGGTCAGCCAGCAGCACGCCACAGATCACGACAGCCAGCACGATTTCGGGCGCGAGGGCGTGGTAGTCGAGAACCGGTCGAACCCAGTTGGCGGCAGCGGCGAGCAGCATCGGTCAGCCTCCGACCGAGTCTTTGACGATCTTGGCGATGTTCACGATGGACGGGTCGATCACCTTGAACATCAAACTCGGCAGCACGCCAAGCACGATGATGCCGATGATGAGCGGCGTCCATGCCAGATACTCGGGCATGTGCATGTCGCCAATTGCGTGGCCATGGTAGCCATCCGCGAACTCGGCGGTCGGTTCGCCGAACGCCACTCGCTGCAGCAGCCAGAGAAGGTACGCGGCGGCCAGTACCGTGCCGATGGCGGCAATGACCATGAGGGTGCGGAACAACGGTACCGACAGGCCGTCGGCCGGCTTGTACGCGGAGAGAATGGCCGGAAACTCGCCCCAGAACCCAGCCAACCCGGGCAGGCCAAGTGAGGCCATCGCGCACAGGCCAAGAAGCCAGCCCATGTGCGGCGCTTGCGTCAGTAGGCCGCTGAGTCGATTGATTTCGAGGGTGTGGTAGCGGTCCTTTACCGAACCGGCAATGAAGAACAACATGCCGGTGATGAGGCCGTGAGCGACCATGCCGAACATGGCGGCGGAGATTCCGAAGTTGGTGAGCGTCGAGATGCCGAGCATCACGAAACCCATGTGCGCCACTGATGAGAACGCAATGAGGCGCTTCATGTCAGTCTGAGCCAGGCAGCCGAGGGCGCCGTAGATGATGCCGATGACCGCCAAGATTCCGATGACCGGTGCCCACCACTTGGCGGCCTCGGGCAGAATCGGGATGGCGAATCGCACAAAACCGAACGTACCGAGCTTCAGCAGGATGGCCGCCAGAATGACCGAACCCTGCGTGGGTGCCTGCGTGTGGGCATCGGGCAACCAGGTGTGGAACGGGAACATCGGCACCTTTACCGCAAGGCCAAGCGCCATGGCCCCGAAGATCCAAAGTTGCACGTTGTGATCGATAGCCCCCGCGTGCGCCATGAGGTATTCGATGGAGAAGCTCTCTGCACCGGTCTTGAAGAACAGGGCGAGGAAACCAAGCAGCATGAACGCTGAACCGAACAGCGTGAACAGGAAGAACTTCAGCGACGCGTATTGACGATTCTCTCCACCCCACACACCGATCATGAAGTACATGGGAAGCAGCACAATTTCGAAGAAGACGAAGAACAAGATGAGATCCTGCGCCACGAACACGCCGTTCATGCCTACCTCGAGCACAAGCATCAAGATAAGGAACGCCTTGGGGTTACCTGGGTCGGGGATGTGGTTCCACGAGTAGACCATCACCAACACCGTGATAACCATCGACAGCAGGAACAGCGGCAGACCGAGTCCGTCGAGGCCGATGATGTAGCGGGCTTTGATGACCGGAATCCAGCTGGTGTCAACGTGGAGCTGCTGCAGCCCGGCCTTGCTGTAGTCGAACTTGAAAGCAATGACTATGCCCACCACGAGGGTCGCCACTGATGTCGCGAGCGCGACCGCCTTCTGGAAGTACTCGTCCTTCTTCGGAATGAAGATCATGAGTAGTACTCCGAGCAGCGGCAGGAAGATCCCGACGTTGAGGAGGGTGTTGTTGCTGGTGAGGTGCTCCATGGTCTTTCCGCTGGCTCCCTGGGTTAGGCCTGGACGAAGATAACGAGTGCGAGTGCGCCGAGAGCGGCGGCACCGAAGAGGATGGCGGCGTACTGCTGAATCTTGCCGTTCTGGATGAAGCGCAAGCCGCCACCGGCGCCGCTAGCGCCACGGCCTGCGCCGTTGACCGATGCGTCGATAACGCCCTGATCGACGTACTTGTAGGTCCACTTGCCAAAGGCGGCGAAGAACTTGCCGACCAGGTCGACGAACCCGTCGAGGATGTTCATGTGAACCCAGTACGCCCCCTTGGCAATCGGCCCGATGAGGCCGGCCACGATCACCTTGTCGTAGAAGTCATCGAGGTAGTACTTGTTCCACAAGAACGTGTAGCCAGCCCGCAGGGGTGCTGACCGTTGCGTGAGTCCGTAGACGGGCGCTCGCTTCTCGGCGTAAAGCGCCTTGCACACGAAAAGCGCCGCAACGAAACCGAGGGCCACGAGAACGATGGAAGGTAATGCGCCTATCCAGCTGAACGTCTCGGGTGCAACGAGTTCGGGAAAGAACTTGCCCGCGCCGGGCTCGACCCACTCGGTGAACTTCTCCCAGTGGAACGGCGCAGCGTTGAGGTACCCGGCAAAGATCGCACCTATCGACAGCAGGATGAGCGGCACGGTGATGAGCAACGGCGACTCATGCGGCCCGTGCCCGTTATCGGTGTGCGCGTCACCGTGCCCGGTATGCGCTGGGGCGTGGCCCTGATCTTCTTGGAGCCCGTCATCGGCATGCGCATCGTGCGAGTCGTGGCCGACGGCCGCGTGTGCCATCGCCGGGCCGTGCGCATCAGCGTGGACGTCGTGATGGATGCCGGCAGCAGCGCCGCGGGCCTCACCGAAGAACGTGAGGTACACGCAGCGGGTCATGTAGGCCGTGGTCATGAAGGCACCGGCCAGGCCGATGTACATGAAGGTCTTGTACCCATTGTGACCGGCCGACGCGATGATCTCGTCCTTGGAGAAGAAGCCAGCCAGGAACGGCACACCCGCCAAGGCCATGGTCGAGATCACGAACGTGGCGAACGTGATGGGCATCTTCTTGCGAAGGCCGCCCATGTCCTTCTTCATGTCGAAGGAGTGATGTGAGCCCGAGTGAGCAACAGACCCAGCGCCCAGGAACAGGCAAGCCTTGAAGAACGCGTGGGTAAAGATGTGGAAGACGGCCGGGGTCCACGCGCCGACACCGAGGCCCATCAGCATGTAACCGAGCTGAGAGACGGTGGAGTAGGCCAGCACCTTCTTGATATCGACCTGCACGAACGCAAGCAGCGCGGCGATCACGATGGTGATGCCACCGATGATGGCCATGGGGTTGGCGCCACCGTTGTGGATGCTGAAGCCTTCCCAGAACACCGGGTACAGGCGAGCACCCAGAAAGATGCCGGCCACGACCATGGTGGATGAGTGCAGCAGCGACGACACCGGTGTGGGGCCGGCCATGGCATCGGGCAGCCAGGTGTGCAGCGGGAACTGACCCGACTTACCAATGATGGCTACCAGTAACGCAATCGACGCCATGAGCAGAACCAGGTGCGACGACTTACCTGACAAGGCCCACCCGCTGATGCCTTGAATGCTGAAGGTGCCCGATTGGAAGTACAGGATGGCGATACCGATTAACAGCCCGACATCGCCCGTTCGTACGGTGAAGAACGCTTTGAGCGCAGAGCGGCTGTTGTAGCCGTCCTCCCACCAGTGGCCGATGAGCATGAACGAGCAGAGGCCCATGATTTCCCAGCCGAGCAGGAACTGCACCAGGCCTTCGGCCAGCACCATGGTGAGCATGCCGGCGGAGAACAGGGTGAGTGCCGCGAAGAAGTGGGTGTAGCGACGGTCACCGCGAAGATATTCGAGCGAGTAGATCTGTACGAGCGTGGAGATGAATGCCACGACGAGAAGGAGCGTGACGGACAGACCATCGATGTGCATGCCGATGGTGAACTTGGTGCCGCCGCTCTGCCACCAGTTCCACGTCTTGATGAACGGCTCGACGAACGGCTTGGCCTCGGCGGTGCCTTCAGCCCGGGGAACGACGGCTCGTCCCAGCGCACCGAAGAAACGGGCCGAGGTGGACTCGCCGCCTGCGCCGTCATCGACTCGTTGAATCCACTCGTACGCGGTGCCACCGGCGACGACGAGCGAGGTCAGCATGGACGCTATGCCGAACTCGGAGCCCTTCATGGGCATCTTCTTGCCGAACAGGATGATGAGGAAGAACCCGACTGCGGGAACGACGGGAATCAACCAGGAATGCTCTAGGAACCACATGGTCGATCAGCCCTTCATCTCGGACATCTCGTCCAGCGCAATGGAACGACGGTTCCGGTAAATGAGCAAGACGACGGCCAGGCCGACCGCCACTTCGGCCGCAGCGACAGCGATGACGTAGAGCGAGAACACCTGACCGGTGACATCGCCCCCGTGGCGCAGCGAGAACGCCAGCAGGTTGATGTTGACCGAGTTCAAGATGAGCTCGATGGACATCAAGACCATCACGCCGTTCTTGCGAGCGATGACGCCGTACACACCAATGCAGAACAGGGCCGCGCCGAGGAGAAGGAACTCATTGAGCAGCATCGGTCAGTCCCTCCGAGCCAGAACGATGGCGCCAACGGCGGCGGCGGTGAGCACGATTGAGAGCGCCCAGAACGGAAGAGAGTACTGACCGAAGATGGCGTCGGCGACGCGCTCGGTTGATACCGGCGTGACGTCGGGGAGTTGCTCAGCGTGGAAGCTGTTGACGAGCACGTAGCCGAGGGTTCCGGCCATGATGAGCGCCACGATTGCGGCCGAGGCGCGGCTCTTGTTGTCGGTGTCGGCACCCTTGCCGATTTGGGAGCGGGTGAGCATGGTTCCGAAAAGAAACAACACCATGACGGCGCCGATGTACACCAGCACTTGGGTGACGGCCACGAACTCGGCCGCCAGCATGATGTATTGCGCTGCAGCGCCAGCCAGCACAATGACCAGCCACAGCGCGGCATGCACGACGTTCTTGGTGGTGACCACGCGGACAGCGGCGACCAGCATCATGAGCGCAAGAATGCCGAAGCTGACCTGCTGACCGATGTTGTAGGAGACCGCCAGCATTACTTCTTGACCTTCATGGCGTTGCCGACCTCGTATTCGGGCGCTTCGGGAACGGTTTCCATCCACTCACCGAGCTTGGTCTTGTCGTGCAGGAGGTCGGCGATGCGGGGCTCGGAGTACTCGTACTCGGGGCTCCAGAAAAGGGCATCAAAGGGGCACACTTCCACGCAGATACCGCAGTACATGCAGAGCGCGTAGTCGATATCGAAACGGTCGAGCTTGGCGACGGTTCGGGGCTTGCCACCAGCCCGGCGGGGCGGTGCTTTTTCTTTGTGACCTTCGATATAGATGCACCAATCTGGGCAACTGCGAACGCAGAGCATGCAGACCGTACAGTTGTCTTCGCGGAGCGCAATCACGCCGCGAGAACGCAGTGGAGGCTGTTCTTTCACATGCGGGTACTGCACCGTGTCGGCACCTTTGACGGTGGTGCGCACGGTCTCTTTCAGCGTGACGCCGAGGCCCTTGATGACGCCGGGGACGATTCCCATTTAGAACATCACTTTCAGGACGGCGGTGACCGCGATGTTGAGGAGAGACAGCGGAATCAGCACCTTCCAGGCGAATTTTTGCAGCTGGTCTTCCCGGAATCGGGGATAGGTGAAACGAACCCAGAAGATCACGAAGCCGAGCAGCATGATCTTGGAGAACAGAATGAGCGGGCCGGCGAAGTTCATCCACTGGCCAACGTCTTGCAGGCTCGTCCAGCCAAACCACTTGGCCGGCATGCCCCAGCCACCCAGGAACAACGTGGAGGCAATAGCGGCGAAGGCGCCCGCGGTGGCGAATTCGGCGATGAAGAAGGTGAGGAAGCGGAAGCCCGAGTACTCGGTCATGTAGCCGGCCACCAGTTCGGATTCGGCGACGGGCATGTCGAAGGGGGTCTGGGTGAGCTCGGCTTGCACCGAAATCATGAAGATCAGGAAGCCGACGCCCTGGGTCAAAACGTAGGGGTTACCGATCCAGCTGAACCCGAAGATGCTGTCGTGATTTTGGGCCCACACGATCTTGTTCATGTCGAGCGTGCCGGCCTGGATAACCACGCCGAGAACCGACAACACCATCGGTAACTCGTAGGCGATCAGCTGACCGGCGGCTCGCAGACCGCCCATGAGTGAGTACTTGTTGGCGCTTGACCAGCCAGCCATGAGAATGCCGAGGACGCTGATGGATGACAACGCCAGCGCTAGGAACACCCCGGACGTGATGCCGTTTTCGCCGCCGGTGAACACCGCATCGGGACCGAAGGGGACCACCACGAACATGAGGAACGTGGACATCAACACGATGATCGGTGCCCAAGCGAAGATGCGCTTGTCGGCGCGATCAGGGATGAGATCTTCCTTCTGCAGCCACTTGCCAACCTCGGCGAGCAACTGCAGGGAGCCGTATGGTCCGGCCTCCATGGGGCCGAGTCGGCTCTGCATGAAGCTGACCATCTTGAACAAATACAGGTAGACGAACGCCGGTGCGATCAGCAGCACCGCGGCAAGAACGCCGACGATGCGGAAGATGGACGACTGCCAGTACGACGGATGAAGGGCAAAGATCATCGGTCGATGTCTCCGAGGATGAAGTAGAGCGACGCCAGAATGGTGATGACGTCCGGGATGAGCACGCCCTTGAGCACCCACGATGCGATGGATACGTTGTTGAAGCTGGCCGAACGGATCTTTACCCGGAACGGGCCGGTGTCACCCTTCGACACCACGTAGTAACCCATCTCGCCGAGTGGGTTTTCGGTGGAGACCCAGGCCTCACCCTCGGGCACCTTGATGATGCGGGGAACCTTGGCCATGATGGGGCCGCTGGGCATGGAGTCGAGCAGACGATCGACAATGAGCGTTGACTCACGCGTTTCCTGCAGCCGTACCCAGTAGCGGGCGAACGAGTCACCGTCGGGGTGCGTCCACACTTTCCAGTCGACCTTGTCCCACGCCATGGGCAGCTTCTGGTCACGACGCAAGTCCCAGTTGACGCCGCTGGCCCGTAGGTTGGCACCCGACAGTCCGTAGGAGAGGGCGATGTCTTTGGGGATGACGCCAATGCCGCGGCAGCGCTGCTGGAAGATCTCGTTACCGAGCAACACGTCTTCCATGAGCGTGCAGAACGACCGCATCTTCTTCATGACCGCACGAGTCTCGTCGATGAAGCCCGCGGGCAGGTCGTCCTTCAAACCGCCGATACGATCAAAGTTCGGATGGAAGCGTCCGCCTGTCGCAGCCTCGATGAGGTTGAGCACATACTCACGGTCGCGGAACGCGTAGAACACGGGCGTGAGGGCACCGAGCTGCGCAGCCATGTCGCCGAGGAAAAGGGTGACGTTGGCGATGCGAGAGAGCTCGAACAAGATGGTGCGGATGTACTGAGCGCGAGGTGGCGCCTCGATCTCCATGAGTTTTTCGGCCGCCAGGATGAACGGCACTTCGTTGGCGAAACTACCAAGCCAGTCGATGCGGTTGACAAGGGTGGTGACCTGGGGAAACGAGCGGACCTCGGTGAGTTTCTCATAGCCGCGATGCATGTAGCCGGCGGCCGGTTCTGCCCACACGACCTGTTCGCCGTCGACCTTGGCGATGATGCGCAACGTGCCGTGCGTGGCCGGGTGTTGCGGACCGATATTGAGGGTCATGCCCTCGGTTTCGATCTCGACGTTCACGCGGGCATCGGCCGCTTGCGATGCGATGTAATTGAGCTGCTGACGATCGCTCGAGGTGAGAGTCATTCCGCATCTCCTCCGTCGGTATCCAAGTGGGCCGGGATGGGCTCCACGTCAACGATGCCGGGCCATGGCTTCACCATGCGGGCCAACAGAGGGAAGTCCTTGCGCAACGGGTAACCCTCGAAGTCGACAGGTAGGTAGAGCTTGCGAAGATCAGGATGGCCGGCGAAGCCAATGCCGAACATTTCGGCACACTCACGCTCATGCCAGTTGGCGCCGCGGTAAACAGGAATCCACGAATCGATAACCGGGTTGGCGTCGTCGACATCAGCCTTCAAGGTGACGCCGATGTGACGGGTGGAGGACATGACGCGCGCCATGATCTGGAAGCGGGTGGCTCCCCCGGCGTAACCCTGCTTGACCTCGGTAGAGCGCTCGACCGGCTCTGCCGTCGGGTCGTCCTCGCCGCGCCCATAGGGCGACGGCATCCAGTCCATGGCCGACAGAAAGTCGAAATAGTCCATCGCCAACACGTCACGGACGGCTTTGCCGACAGCAACCCATGCATCGGTACGAACCCGGATCCACAGGTCGTCGTGGGGCTTGATGTGATATTCGAGCAGTGCATCACCAATGACGCCACGAAGCTGACTGACCATCGCCTCCCGCTCGTCGTCGATGACGACGGGGACGACGGGCGCTTCGACAACTGCGCTTTCGGCTGCTGGCGTGGGAGCTGCGTCCACGACGGGATCTGGAGCCGGAGTGGCATCATCCGTTGACGACAATGGGCTCACCTCGTCTCACGTCGTCGAAGTTTTCGTTGCGCCACTTGGCGCCCATGTCTTCGTTCTTGATGCGAGCCTGCAGCAGCACGATGCCTTCGAGCAACGCCTCGGGACGGGGCGGGCAACCGGGCACGTACACATCGACGGGGATGATTTGGTCGACGCCCTTGGTGACGGAGTAGCTGTCCCAGTACGGCCCGCCGCAGTTGGCGCACGAACCCATCGAAATGACGTACTTGGGCTCGGCCATCTGCTCGTACAAGCGCTTGATCGACGGCGCCATTTTGTCCGTGACCGTGCCAGAAATGATGACCACGTCGGCTTGACGAGGCGATGCCGGCAGCGGAATGACGCCAAGCCGCATGACGTCGTAGCGCGGGGATCCGAACGCGGCGCCCATCTCAATGGCGCAGCACGCGAGACCCCACTGGTAGGCCCACAGCGAATACGAGCGGCCCATGCCAAACAGCTTGGACAGCGGTTTGGGCATGCGACCCTTTTCGACTAGACCCACCGAAGTACTCCCTTACGCCAGGCGTACACCAGGCCGAGCAGCAGCACGAATACGAAAATACCCATCTCCACCAGCCCGAACCCACCATAGGTTTCCAGTCGGATGGCCCACGGGAAGATGAACACTGCTTCGACGTCGAAGATGACGAAAAGCACGGCGAACACGTAGTAGCGGATCTGGCTCTGCGACCAGCCGTCGCCCACCGGGTCGACGCCCGACTCGTAGGGGAGGATCTTTTCGCGAGTGGGGTTCTTCGGCCGGATCAGGCTGCTGATACCGAGAAGGGCCGAAGCCAACGCCACCGCTACAACCCCGAAGATGGCAATCGTGAGAAAGCTGCGCAGGAGCAAAGACATCAGAGGGGACTTTATATGAAGTGGGCGAACCTACCCCTAAACGGAGACAACGGGGGTCGCGACGCTCACGGGTCCAATTCGTGGTCCTGCTGCGAGGACGGCACCCGATAGGCCAGAATCATGGTCACATGTCACTGCCCGATTCCCTCCCCCTCGACGACAAAGACCACGCCCTCGATGAGGACATCCGCCTTCTGGGCGCCGTGTTGGGCGACGTGGTGCGTGAAGACGCGGGCGAGCAGGCCTTCGCGCTGGTCGAACGGGCCCGGCAGGCGGCCGTCGCTCATCGCCGCGATGGCGCTGCCGACGGCGCTCTCACCGAGGTGCTCCGTGGAGCAACGATTGACGATTCTCTCCACGTCATCCGGGCGTTTTCCTGGTTTTCTCTCCTGGCCAACATTGCCGAAGACGTGCATCACAACCGCCGTCGCCGCTACCACCGCTCCATCGGCTCGCCGCCGCAGCCGGGCAGCCTGGCCTTCACGCTCGACAAGATCGCCGACGCCGGCATTACCGCCGCCGAGATGGACGCGATCATCCGCAAGCTATTCGTCAGTCCCGTCATCACCGCTCATCCCACCGAGGTGCGGCGGCGAACGGTGCTCGACAACCAGCGTGAAATCGCCCGGCTGCTGGCCGCCAGCAAGCACGACTCCCCCGACGCTACCGAACGGCAGGAGTGGGACAGCAGCATCCGCCAGGCCGTCGTGACCCTCTGGCAGACCGCCATCCTTCGGTTGTCGAAGTTGCGGGTAACCGACGAGATCAATGAGGCCCTGCTCTATTACGACCTGACCCTTTTCGACGGCATCGTGCAGTTGCACGACGATCTGCGTCGAGGTGTCGGTGAGCGGTGGGGCATCACCGATCTGCCCACCGTGTTGAAGATGGGTTCGTGGATCGGCGGCGACCGGGACGGCAATCCGTTCGTCACGGCCGAAGTACTGAAGGGTGCCATCGACCGTCATGTCCGTCTCGCCCTCATGCATCACCTCGCCGGGCTCGATCGGTTGAGCTTTTCGCTGTCAATGTCGGACCGTCTGGTGGCGGTGAGCGATCGGCTGCGAACCTTGGCGTCCGCCTCAGGCGATACGTCCGCGTTCCGTCAAGACGAGCCATACCGCCAAGCGTTGCGCGGCATGCGCGACCGATTGATTGCAACCGCAACTACTTTGCTTGGCGGTAGCTACGACGGCCCGCTTGCCTATACAACACAACCCGCCTATGCGGTACCGGCCGAGTTGGTTGCGGACCTGCAAACGGTGTGTGACTCCCTCGCCAGCCACGGCGCCGGACTGCTCGCGGCCACCCGCGTCACGCCGGTGCTAAGGGCGGTAGAGATCTTCGGGTTTCATCTGTGCGGTCTCGATCTTCGCCAGAACTCTGCCGTACACGATCAGGTTGTGGGCGAGTTGCTTGCTACCGCCGGGGAGGCTGCTGATTATCTCGCGTTGAACGAACCCGATCGGGTCGAGGTACTCCTCAAGACGCTTGCGTCACCCCGTCCGCTGCGAAATCCGTATTTGCCGACCAGTGAGCTGGCATCGGGCGAGTTGGCCATCGTGCGGGCGGCTGCCGACGCCGTTGCAGCGGTTGGTCGACAGGGCATCCCCCACTACATCATCTCGAAGTGCGAATCGGTGAGCGACGTACTCGAAGTGGCGGTGCTGCTGCAGGAAAGCGGGCTGCTGCTGGGTGATGATCTGGCCGTCGACATTGTGCCGTTGTTCGAAACCATCGGCGACCTGCAACGGGCGGCTGGCACTATGGGCGCACTGTGGTCGGTGCCCGCCTACCGCCGTTGGCTCGATGCCCGCGGCGGCGTGCAGGAAGTGATGATCGGCTACTCCGACAGCAATAAGGACGGTGGCTATCTCGCCGCCAACTGGGCGCTCTACAAGGCCGAGGCCGAGCTGGTGCGCGTGGCCAACGAGCACGGCATCGATCTTCGGTTGTTCCATGGTCGCGGTGGAACGGTCGGTCGCGGTGGCGGGCCGAGCTACGATGCCATTCTGGCGCAACCTCCGGGCAGCGTAAACGGCTCGCTGCGCCTCACCGAACAGGGCGAGGTAGTAGCCGCCAAATTCGCCGACGAAGAACTGGCCCGCCGCAACCTGGAGACACTAGTAGCCGCAACCATCGAAGCCAGCCTGATCGACAACGAGAACCTCGGCAACGACCGAGCCGCGTTCTCTGCCGTGATGGATGAGCTGGCGGCAGCATCGCAAGCCGCCTACGTCGACCTGGTGTACGGCAACGACACCTTCGTCACCTTCTTCCGGTCGATGACACCGGTGAACGAGATCGCCAAACTCAACATCGGCAGCCGTCCGGCGTCTCGCACGGCTTCGCAACGCATCGAGGATCTGCGGGCCATCCCGTGGGTCTTCAGCTGGAGCCAATGCCGCGTGATGCTGCCCGGTTGGTACGGGGTCGGCTCCGCGTTCCAGACGTGGGCCGGCAACGACGCCGACCGCATCGCCACGCTGCAGAGCATGCATCGCCGGTGGCCCTTCTTCCGGTCAGTGCTTTCCAACATGGGCATGGTGCTGGCCAAGACCGACATCAGTATCGCCGCCCGCTACGCCGAGTTGGTCGTTGACCCGGTGCTGCGTGACGGAACGTTCGGTCGCATCACCGATGAGCACGCGCTGTCCATCCGTTGGTTCAAAACCATTACCGGCCATGCCGAGCTTCTGTACGACAACCCGTCGCTCACCCGGTCGATCCGCAACCGCTTCCCGTACCTCGACCCGTTGAACGAACTCCAGATCACCCTGCTGCGCCAGTACCGCAGCGGTGACGAGGACCCGTTGGTTCAACGTGGCATCCAACTCACGCTCAACGGCCTCGCCACCGGCTTGCGGAACTCCGGTTAGCAGCTCTTGTCGTCCCCCGAGGTTGTCCAGCAACCTCAGGAGACAACCGCGTGGGTTCAGCCCAGCTCGCCAAGCTCGCGCTCGATGGCCATGAGCTCTTCCTTCGTGCCCTGCACCTTTGGCCCCGTAAACCACTTCTTGCCCGACAGCGCCCAGTAGAGCCAGAACAACAGCCCTGAACCAATGATCAGCGGACCGGTGAAGTTGAAGTTGTTCTGATGGAACACGGTCAGTTCATCTGGCGTGCCGGCGCCGGTCACCGTCTTGCCGAACACCGGCCAGAAGGGACGGAAGACTGGGGAAAAGAACAGGATCGTGATGAAACCAATCCAGGCGAGTGCGGTCCAGCCAACCAGCTTGTGCTTGCCTTTGAGATGCCAAGGGCCGGTCTTGAAATCAGGGTTCGTGAGCCGCAGGTAGATGGGGATGCCGTAGGCGATGTAGAGCCCGATCACACAGATGCCTGTCATGGCAAAAAAGGCCGTGGAGAAGCCACCCTTTTGGTAGATCGACAGCAGACCCAAGATGGCCGACAGCACCACGCCGAGCCAGATGGCGTTCGTTGGTGTACGGGTTCGCGGGTTGATTTTGTGCCAGTGCTTCGAACCGGGAATCGCACCGTCGCGACTGAAGGCATAGATCATTCGGCTGTTGGCGGTCACCGAAGCCATGCCACAGAAGAACTGAGCGACGATACAAATGAACACCAGGAACTTCGCCATCCCGGTTCCGACGGTTTCGCTGATCAACCGAGGCGCGGCGTTCACCAGGAACGTATCGCCGCCGCTACCGAACGCCACCTGGGTGAGGCGGGCGGGGTCCTTTGGCAGCGCCGCCGTCATGGCGAGGTTGAGGAAGAATGCAGCAATCGCCGAGACATAGATCGCTCGAACGATGGCCTTCGGCGCCTCGACGCGAGCGCCGACCGTTTCCTCGCTCACATGGGCAGAAGCATCGAAACCGGTGATCGTGTACTGAGCAAGCAGCAGGCCAAGGCCGAACATATAGACGATGACGAAACCCTTGCCGCTCCATCCGGCAAGTACACCGTCTTGGCCGCCGTCGAGCACGTGTCCAAGACCACGCTTGTTGGTGCCCGAGAACAGCAAAGCTGCGAAGATGATGGCGACACCAGCGACATGCCACCACACGCTGATATCACCAAGCAGCTTGACCAGCCTCACCCCAAAGGTGTTGAGCAACCCATGGGCAATCAGGATCGCAAGGAAGATGAAAAACACCGTCCACGCGGTGAGCTTGAAGGTGTCATCGAACATGCGGATGAAGTAACCGACGAAGATCGCGAGGGCATAGTCGACTGAGGCGATCACTCCAATCTGGCCAAGTAGATTGAACCAACCGGTGAACCACGACCAGCGAGCACCGTTGTTCCGCGCCAGCTTGGCTGACCAGAAATACAGACCGCCCGCGGTGGGATACGACGAGCAAATTTCGCCCATCGCCATGCCGACAAGCAGCGAGAAGAAGCCAACGATGATCCAGCCGAGAGTGATTACCCGCGGACCACCTGTAACGAGCCCAAGCCAGTACGAGGTCATGCCGCCGGCGAGGATGGAGATTATGGAGAAGCTGATGGCGAAGTTGCTGAAACCGCCGAGGCCTCGTTTTAACTCTTGGGCGTAGCCGAGTGCGTGTAGATCGTCACGATCGGTGTTGATGGTTGCCAATCCGGGGTCCCCTTTTGTCGTGGATATGAACCCGGCGTGTCGTTGCCCCCGCAACGGCCAAACAACCGGGATCAGTCCATTTCTAGCAGGTGGCCGGAACGACCCTCGCCATCATGTCGGGGGATTGCTCTTGGGTTCGAGCCGATCGGCCGATCAGGTGGGGGGAGTGTTTATGGCTGCGCCCACGTTGTTGTGCATGTCGACCGTGCCAGCAGCTCCGGTTCTGCCCGAGATAACTGCTCTCGTTGCCGTCTGGGTCGCGTGGGAGTTCAGCAACGGATCGGAGCCTGCCTTGGCCGGAGACACAAAGTAGCCATCAAGCGTACCGACGCCCGGTTCGAGCGATACCTCCAGTCGGTAGTTTTCGTTCGGCGTGAGCCCGGCCAATTGGTAGACGCCGCTGCTGTCGGTGTACACGGTTGTCACGATGACACCCGCGCTGTTGAACACCGCAACACCGATTCCTGCAAGGTTGCTGGCGGGGCCCTCGTCACGGATCCCGTTGGCATCGAAGTCCTTCCACACCACACCACCAATGCTGGCGGTGTAGGCCGGGTCGGCGAATCGCACACCAACCTTGAGTGGCTCGCCGGTGAGCAGCGTGAACGGCCCGTTCAGACCGATGAGCGTTGCCGTGTAGGCAATGCTGTTCCAAGACTCGAGCGGCGTGGCCTTCGGGGCCGGAACCGGCCCGTTGAGCCGGGTTCGTAGGGAAATGTGGAGTTTCTCGCCCGGTGCGAGCGGTGTAGCCGGTTCGTAGACGAGGCCGAAGGAAAGAGCCGGGGTAGCCGTCGATATCGACCACGTATCGGGCACACACCCTGCCGGATCGTTTACCGTACCGACGGCAGCGAACACGCCACCGGAGGCCCGGACCTGATCGCCTGCGGTGCTGTCCCAGCGGCAGGGATTACGCGAGGTGCTCAGGCCGACGGTGTATTGGCCAGCTGGCACGGGCGTGAGCACTCCGAATGCATCCTTACGTTGCACACTGTCGATGGCGATCAGCTCTTGGTTCCATTCCGAGAGGCGCGGTTCACCGGGTGCTGCGACCGTCGCGTCCCCGACCGACGGAAGAATGTCCACCAGATCGAGACGGCTGAGCGGCGACGAACCACTATTGGCGACCTCGAAGTTGTAGGAGACCGTGCCCGAGAGATCGGTTGTTGCCGTCGCCGGATAAAAGGTGGGTACAGCGTCGCTGGCACCTTGCACGGTGGCTGTTGCGCTCAACGCTTCAGCACCCTGGGGCATTGTCCACGATGCCTGGTTGCCAGCACAGAGCCGGTCGGTCTTGACTCCGTCACCGTCGAAGTCAGCGGTGTCGGGGAGGTCGCCGTTGCACCACACCATGTTGTAACCCGATACGCCTGAAGTCGGGTCAAAGGGTGACGAAGTCGAATTCGATGTCACAGTGATACCGGGAATCACGGTGGCCTTCATGCGGGCCGACACGTAGACCCCGACTGCGGATACCCCTGACCATCCACCGTGGAGGGAGCATCCCTTGAAGGTCCAACGCAGCAAGGTGCGGGCACCGGATGCATTCGGGATCACTTCGAACAAGGGGGTTTTGCAGCCGGGCTGCTGAGTGGGGTCGAACGCCACGGGGGCGCCGCCGTCCACACTCACGGCGGCGTACGAGGTCCACCAGTTGCCGCCGACGCCGAAGGTGTAGTCGAGATTTTCGTCCAGAAGTTGGGTGATGACGGGGTCGATGAGGTCGCCGCCAGCCTGCTCATTGTTGACCACTCGAATTGAATAGGCGAGATCACGCGGCCCGAGCTTGGTGGCTCCGGCGTCGCTCACGGGACCGGGGTTCAACCAATCGGGAGGCGGGCCCAGCGGGATGTTCGGCGCTCCAATCACGAAGCTCTGCGTATCGGGCAGCGCAGTTGGCGGGTACACGTTGACCGTGCTGCAGCTGGTACCGACGGCAGGGGCGACCTGCGTTGCGCAGTTCTGGACAGGGGTGCCCGACGCGAGGGGCGAGTCGGTAAAGGTCCGAAGCCACAGGCTGCCCGACGTGTTGGCGGCAACGTCGATGCGGATCTTGGTGAGATTCTGGAATCGGTACTCGCTGAGTTCCTGGCCCGGCAACGCGCAGCCAGCCGGTTGCGGTGCCATCCACAAGAGATCAGCCGTTACCGGCACGTACCCGACCCCGCAATCGACCGACACGGTCAGACCGCTGTCGGCACCGAGGTTGTGCACGACGAGCCCGGTTGGAAGCACATCCTCGATCGAATAGGCCACGGTTTGGGCGGGAGCATAGATGCTCCAATAGTTGAGCCCGCCGACCGCCGCGTCGGTGCCCCACTTCGAGAATGGGCGGATGTAGGTAGACGGTGCACAGTCGGGCAGCGAGGTAATGGTGACATCGGCAGCGTTGGCCATGCCGTTCACGCCGTTCGCCGACATCCGCGCGGTGGGCGCAACCGGTCCGGGATCGGGGCTGCCGGACATCTTGCACGACGGCACGTGCACCTCAATCACGACCGATCCGCTGGAGCCCGGAGAAAGGGGGTCATCCAGTTTGAAGTGGACGGTGTTTCCCTTCACCGAACTGCTGGAAACAAAGCCACCCGCCGGAGGGTTCCCCACGATCGAGAATGGCGCTGGAATATCAACGTCCAGCAATCCGCCCGTGCAGTCGGCAACGGAGGAAGAACAACCGAATCGGGCGGTATAGGTCAACGTGCCATTCGGACCGACGGTCTTCGCACTCGGCTCCAGGGAGACCTGCACGCTGGCGCTGCCGGCCGCGAAGGCAAGTCCCGTCGCGGCAAGCAGGGCAACGGTCAAGAGGCCGCCGGTAACCAACTTTCGATTCATGCTCATCAAATCGGCGGCCGACCGCTCTCGCTGAACCGCGCTGCACCTTTTCAGACGGCGTCTTGAGCACCTGCGGAGACCCCGACGCTCGGCGCTCTCGGCAGCGTGTGGCCTAGGTCAAGAAACCCTTCAGAAGTGCACCGGTGCCGGCCACGTGGCTCTCCATTGCGTGACGCGCTCGTCGGACATCGCCATTCAGAATGGCCGTCACCACCGCTCGGTGCTGACTATCGGAGTGCTCGATGTTGCGGGAAAGTACCGGAATGGCGGCGAGCAGTTCATCGAGCCGGACCTGAACTTCGGCCACCGCGGTGGCTATGGAAGACGAGCCGCTGAGCTCGCCGATGGCCAGATGCAGCCGACTGTCGGCGATTCGACGACGGTCGGGAGATGCCTGATCAACCTCGTGCAGCCGAGCAGCGAGCATGGCGCGTTCGTCGGTGGAGAGGTCGCGGTTGGCTGCGAGTTCGGCTGCGCCGGGTTCAACGATGGAGCGGAACGCCAACGCGTCATGCAACTCGCTACCCATAATCTTGGCCGCCAGTTTCGGATCAACCGTCTGGCGGTTGCAGGTGTCGTACAGCACAAAGGTGCCGCCCAACCGACCGCGGCGGCTCTCGACAAAGCCGGCGTCCTGCAGCGCCTTGATGGCCTCCCGCAAGGTGACCCGGCTGACGTTGAGGAACTCAGCCAGCTCGCGTTCGGGTGGTAATCGTTCACCCTGGCTCACCATGCCGAGCTTGACGGCCTGCATCAATCGCTCGACGGTCTGCTCAAAGGCGTTGCCATTCTTCACGGGTCGAAACGCTGCTCCGGGCGGCCTGCCGAGCAGCATGTCGGTCACTGCGCTATCACCGTCAAGAACCGGTCGAACAGATCGGCCGCCCGGTTCTCCGCATCATCGGTTGTGCGGAGGGTCTTGTCGAGCAGAGCATCAACGTCAAGGCCCCGTTCGGTCATGATGGCCGCCCCGCCACCAGCCAGCCAGCTCCGGAGCATCTTTTCATTCAGCTCCGGATGGAACTGCGTGGCGAAACTCCGACCGATACGGAACGCCTGATTGGCGTTGGTGTTCTTGGCCAGGAGCGTGGCGGCCGGCGGAAGTGTCCAGTGATCGTCGTGCCATTGGAACCACGGCCCTCTGGCCAAAATGTCCTGCCCGATACCCGTGGACTCCACCTCGTACCAGCCGATTTCCGGCGTGGCCGACTTGGTGACCGTTCCGCCATGAGCGGCGGCGAGCAGTTGGCTTCCGAAGCAGATGCCGAAAACTGGCAGGTCTCGATCGGCTGCGTCACGCAGGAGCGAAAGCTCGGGCTGCACCTGGGGTTGTACGTGATCCCAGTACACCGACCATTCCGACCCAAGCGAAATCACCAGATCGAACCCGTCAAGCGCCGGCCATGACTCCGGCTGCTCGCGCACCACGGTGGTCAGCGCGTACCCATGATGTTCCGCCCGCGCCCCAATAAATCCCGCGTCCGAGTCCCCGTCATTCCCCAAAACCAAAGCACGCATTGCTGGCAGCTTACTGGCGAAAATCAGCCCACGCGACTCGCCGCATTGACCGAGCGAAGCGAGACTGAACGCCGGGAGCGGTAGCGAGCAAGTGAGGCATCCAGCAACTCTCACACCCTCTCAAAGTAGCGGCGGAGTTCCCAGTCGCTGACGTGGCGATTGAAGGCAGCCCACTCTTCTTCGGCGGCGTGCAGGATGTGGAAGTGCACGTCCTCACCGAAGCACTCTTTGGCGATCGTTGAGTTACGCCACAGGTCGATGGCGTCAACGATGTTCCACGGGATGCGAGGCAGATCTTTGGCTTCGTAGCCGTTGGCCATGTAGGGCTGGCCCGGGTCGATCTTGTGCTCGATGCCGTACAGTCCGCCTGCAAGTTGGCCGGCGAAAGCGTGGTAACCGTTGGCATCGGCGCCGGGCACCCGACACTCGACGCGCATGCCCCTGCCGTGGCCGACAACGCGGAACCCAAGCGTGCGATTGTCCACTCCCCAACCGACACCGGTGGGGGCCCACGAGCCGGGCTGAAAACGTTTGTAACTGTTGATGGTCGGAGCGTAGAGAAGCGAAAACTCGCGTGCGGTTTGGATGAGCCCGCCGAGGTACCAGCGGAAGGTTTGGCTCATGTGGTGCGCTTCGTGACCCGCCATCAGCGACTCGCTTCCGTCGGCCGACCAGAGGCTGGAATGGATGTGGTAGCTGCTGCCGGTATCACCCATGTCGTACTTGGCCATGAAGCTGATCGACCGGTCGTTGAGTGCGGCGATTTCCTTGATGGCGTTCTTGAAGAAGGCATTGGCATCGGCCATCGCTAGGGCGTCCATGTAGGTGAGGTTCATCTCGTGCTGGCCCATGCCGGCCTCACCCTTGCTGGTCTCCACGGGTAGTCCGGCGGCTTTCAGCTGTCGGCGGATCTGTCCGATGATGTACTCGTCTTTCGTGGTCTGCAGGACGTGGTAGTCCTCTAAGAAAGGCGAGTGATTTTCGAGGTTCTTGTAGCCCTTGGCGTGGGCCTCGCGGTAGGTCTCGTAGAAGAGGAAGAACTCGATCTCGCTGCCCAGCATCGGGGTGAAGCCCATGCCGTTGGCTTTCGCGATCTGATCTTTCAGGATCTGCCGGGGCGACACGTCGATGGGCTTTCCGGTGTCGACATCCTCGAGGTCGCACATGACCAGGGCGGTCTTTTCGATCCACGGACAGAGCCGAATCGTGCCGGGGTCGGGCACGCTTCGCATGTCTCCGTAGCCCTGGTCGTAGTTGGCAAAGCGGTAGCCCGGCACTGCGTTGTTGTCCATGTCGGTGGCGATGAGGTAGTTGCAGTTTTCGGCACCCTCGCGGAGCACCACATCAAGGTAGAACTCGCCGTCGCAACGCTTGCCGACCAGACGTCCTTGATGGTCGGCAAAGCACACGACGACGGTGTCGACATGGCCTTCGTTGATGAGGGTGGCCAGATGCTCTGGGGTGAGTGTGCGGTTCTTCCCTCTGTCCATAGTGGCTACTCCGGGGTGGTGTAGGCGGCGGTGATGCCGCCGTCGATGAGGAGGCTCTGACCGGTCATGAATGAACTCTCGTCGCTGGCGAGGAACAGTGCACCGTTGGCGATTTCGATCGCTTCACCGAATCGGCCCATCGGCACATGGACGAGTCGGCGTTGACGTTTCGCGTCGTCGGACAAGAACTTGGCGAGCAGCGGCGTCAGCACCGGCCCGGGGCACAACGCGTTGGCGCGGATGCCCTGACGGGCGTAGATGACCGCAATCTCTCGGGTCATCGAGAGCACCGCACCCTTCGATGCGGTGTACGCAATTTGCGGCGTGGCGGCACCGAGGTGAGCAACGAACGACGCGACGTTGATGATGGAACCACCGCCGCTGTCGAGCATGGCCGGGATGCCGTGACGGCAGCAGCGGGCCAACCCGGTCACGTTGATGTCGAGAGTACGAGTCCATGTCTCGTCCGAGGTGTTGGTGGGACCGTCGTCTTCGGCTGGGCTGATGCCCGCGTTGTTGTACAGCACGTGCAGCCCGCCGAATTCTTCGACGGCGAAGTCGACGGCTGCCTTCACGCTCTGATCATCGGCAACGTCACAGCGGGCATAGGCGGCTTCGCCCCCAGCCTCCGCGATGGCTTCTACGACTTCGTCGCCGTCGACGAAGTCGGCGATGACCACCCTGGCCCCTTCACGAGCAAACAGCTCGGCGGCAACACGACCAAGACCGGCGGCCGCACCCGTAATCAGTGCAACCTTGCCATCTAAACGACCCATAATTCTCCCCTACTGCGGAATGGACTGAAGCCAGACACTATCTGCAGAGGCAAACACACAATTCGGGCGGCGTCCTACACTTCCGAACTTGCGCATCCGTCGGCTCAGTACGCAACCCATGTCGATCGGCCTGCTGGCCGTAGTGGGCGTGACAATGCTGACCACGGCGGCGCACGCGGTCGCGACAACTGCCGCGTATCGCGCCGTTGGTCCACGACGACTGGCCGACACACGTCCAACGTCCAGCAGTGGCTTCAGCCGAATCGATGGCCACACCATTCGGGTTGTCGTCGATGCCGAGGCAGTTGCGGCGACGTTGACGGTCACGGCCGTCGATACAAGCGCAGCCGGATTCGTCACAGTCTGGCCGACCGGCGCATCGCGCCCGGAGGTATCAAACCTCAACGTCACCCGAGCGGGTGAGGTCCGGGCCAATACCGTGACGGTTCGCCTGGGTATGGCTGGCTCGGTAGATGTCTACGTCCAAACACCGACACAGCTGATTGTCGATCTTGTCGGCCTTTTCGATCAGACAGCGGATGCAACCGCCGGCCGCTATCAGCCCTCCAACGCAGGTCGTGTGCTCGATACCCGTGAGCCTGGCTTTGGAGCAACGCCGTTGAAAGCCCGCGGGCAGCGCAACATTCCACTGCCCGCCGACGTGCCAACCGATGCCATCGCAGTCGCCGCGAACCTCACCTTTACGGGAACACTGGGCGCAGGATTCTTCACGGCATGGCCGGCCGGGGCTCCGCTGCCTCAGGCATCCACCGGCAACGCAGACGGCCCCGGCCAGACCCGAGCGATCTTCACGATCGTGCCCGTTTCCGCGACCGGCTTCTCGATTTACACGCAGGGTGGAGCCCATGTCGTGGTGGATATCGTCGGCTACTTCACCGGAACACCTGATGTGGCCACCACGCAAGCGATGCCAAACCAGCCTCCAGCGACGTTCACGTTCGGATCATCCGCCGACCGGCGAGCGCTTGTGGCAGCCCATCGAGAAGGTTCCGACAACCGGACCCGAGACGTGCTGGTGATCGGCAGCATGCACGGCGAGGAACCGGCAGGCATCCGCGTGGTGGACGCGTTGGCCACCATCGCATTGCCGCCGGATCTGGAGCTGTGGACACTGCGAACGATGAACCCCGATGGGCTTGCCACCGGAACACGACGCAACGGCAACGACGTCGACCTGAACCGCAACTGGCCCGGTTCTCTGTACCCTTCCGTCGTCACCTCAGGGTCGGGTCCATATCCCATGAGCGAGCCAGAGAACCAGGCACTGATGCGGCTTGTGAGTGCGATCGAAAGTCGCCAACCGCTCGACTGGGCCATCAGTTACCACCAACCGCTTTCCACTATCGACTGCGATCCCGACCGAGGCCAGCGGCTTCTGAGCGCCTGCTCGGCATTTTCGAAAACGACGGGGACGCCGATGCAAGCATTTCTTCGCATACCCGGCACCATGACCGACACCATGAACGGATTGGGCAAAGGTCAGTGGTTCACCGTCGAGTTCGGCGCCACACAACCAGCCGAGACCGAAGTGACCCGCCATGTCACTGCGATTAGCCTGATCGGACGATGACCGAACCAATGTTGGGCCGACAGGTCGCGGTAGAGGAATATGGCGGGCTCGACACGTTCCCGGTCGACCGACCGGTGCGGGTGAAGTTCACCACCAACGAGCTGCAGTCGCTCTGCCCGGCCGTCCCAGGCATTCAACCCGACATCTATGAAGCGTCCATCGAATACACCGCGGTCACTCACGCCATCGAGTCGAAGTCACTCAAGCTCTGGTTGGTCACCTACCGAGATCGGCGCATTTTCGCCGAGCACCTCGCCATCGAAATGCATGACGCCGTCGCCGCGCTCGCACCCCAGGTCGGCGAGGTGCGCGTGTCGCTCAAGCAGAACACACGCGGCGGCATCGTCACCGAAGTATGCTTTCCGGCCTGACCAGCCTTCTAGGGCGAACGAGTAAGCAACGGGTCGGTGCTGACCACATCGCCTAGCACGGCATCGATCTTGGCCATGATCTCAACGTCCAGTTTGTGACCGAGCGCGCCGACGTTATCGACAACCTGTTCGGGTCGAGTCGCACCAATAATTGCAGATGCAACATTGTCGTTCTGCAGCACCCAAGCGACGGCGAGTTGCGCCATCGAGAGCCCGACCTCAGCCGCAATCGGACGAAGGTTCTGGACGGCCACGAGAACCTCATCGCGGAGCCAGTCGGCGATCATGTTGCTGCCACCATTTTCGTCGGTAGCGCGTGAGCCTGCGGGCGCCGGCTGGCCCGGCAGGTACTTACCGGTCAGCACACCCTGCGCCATCGGTGACCACACGATCTGGCTGAGCCCAAGCTCCTTCGAAGCCGGAATGACCTCGGCCTCGATCACCCTCCACAGCATGGAGTACTGCGGCTGATTGGATACCAGCGGATACAGACCCATCTCCCGGCAGAGTCTTTGACCTTCTCGAATCTGCTCGGCATTCCACTCCGACACACCGACGTAGAGCGCCTTGCCCTGGCGCACCAGATCATCGAACGCCCGCAGGGTCTCTTCCAGCGGTGTTTTCCGATCAAACCGATGGGCTTGATAGAGATCGACATAGTCAGTTTGCAGACGACGAAGAGAGGCCTCGCAGCTCTCCATGATGTGCTTACGAGACAGACCACGACCATTCGGACCCGTACCAGTCGGCCAGTAGACCTTCGTAAAGATCTCAAGCTCGCTTCGAGTTTGCCCCTTCAGTGCCTCGCCGAGCACCGATTCGGCGCGAGTTGCGGCGTAGACATCGGCCGTGTCGAACGTGGTGATGCCCGCGTCGAGCGCCGCCCGCACACACGCGTTGGCCGCCTCCACTTCCACCTGCGACCCGTGGGTAATCCAGTTGCCATAGCTGATCGCCGAAACGCTGAGACCACTGTTACCAAGCTTGCGAAATTCCATGCCCGTTGCCTATCAGACGAGGCGTCGCGCCGCCCCTATCGGAGTGGCACTCGTCGCCCAAAGCGTCAGGCGTTTGGGATCAACTCGACGACATCGGGGTGCGCTGCGGCGAGCCCGGCGTCGAATGTTGCGAGACGGCCGCTTCGCAGGCGCGCCTGTGCAGCCAAGTATGCGTCGGTGACTTGGCGGTGGCCGATGACACCGCTCAATACCGCCGAGTCGTACGGCGCGTCGTCGGTCCAGAATCGGTGATTGGCATGCGCGGTCGTGCCTTCAAGGAGTTCGATGGCATCATCGGCCGTTATCCCGTTGCGGATGAGGAGTCGAATCAACGTGCCTTGCGTGATCGGCGTTGTTGCGAAGAGTCGATCAGGATCCGCCGCCATCCAGGCTTCGGCCGGCTGATGGTGCACGTGATCTTCGACCGTCAAGGCGATCAGCACATTGCCATCAAGCAGCGCTGTCACGCGTCGTCCTCGAGCTCACGGACATCGTCTGCGGTTATCATCCGCCCCAGCCGAATCGTCCGCAGCCCGGTTCGTTTGCTGACCGACGTGACAGGCGCCACCTGCGGTCTGAGAACCCTGCCGAGCAGTTCGTTGATGGTCTCACTGAGCGTCTGATGTCGATCGCGGGCGACCGACTGCGCCAAGCGGTGGATATCCGGCTTCAGATCAATTGTCGTTCGCATATTGCCAAAGATAGCATCATGATGCGGTGTCTCATCACGGTGCAGCGACCCTGTCTCCGCCACCCTTTTTGCCTCTGCGCAGAATGGGCGCGAGTTGCGGCGTAAACATCGGCCGCGTCGAACATCCGAGACGAAACAAGACTATCCAATACAATCGGCTTATTATTTGGTATTGGCCTGGCCGTGACTCAGCCACCTTTCACCCGGGCGCTGGTCGGGTCATAGAACGGGCGCAGGCTAGCGGTGGCTACGTACGTCGTACCGGCCACCTCGATCGACCAGGCACCGGACTTGATCCAGTCAGGGGTGACGACATCGCCGTCGGCTCGCCTCACGTAGCCGAGGCCGATGGGCGCGCCGAGAAAGTGCCCGAAGCCGCCTGACGTGATCCGTCCGACCGGCTGACCATCACGCAGGATCGGCTCGTGGTGGTGCAGTTGCACATGGCCGTCCTTGATGGCGTCCGACACCGGGTCGATCATGAATTGCACCAGACGACGACGCACGCCGTTGGCCTGGATCCTTTCCAGCGCACTACGACCCCGGAAGTCTTTCGAGTACGACACGGCGAAACCGAGACCGCCCGAAAGCGGATCGTCGTCGGGGCCAATGTCGTGACCGAAGTGCCGGTAGCCCTTCTCGATACGACATGAAAACAGCGCGCCGTAGCCGCAGAGCTTCAGCCCCACTGCGGCACCTTCCCGCACCAGTTCATCAAACACGTGGGTGGAGAATTCGGTCGGCACGTACAACTCCCAGCCCAGCTCGCCGACGTAGGTGACGCGAGTGGCACGCACAATCGCGTAGCCGACTTCGATGTTCTGCGAAGTGCCGAAGGGGAACGCCTGGTCGCACAGATCGGCGGGCGAGACGCGGTTGAGTAGGGCTCGCGAGTTCGGGCCCATGACGGCGTAGACGGAATACCCGGACGTCACGTCGGTGACAGTGGCACGATCGTCGCCGAGCGACGTCTCGAGCCACGTCTGATCGCGTACTCGCGTGCCAGCGCCAGTCACTACCAGATAGCGGTCGGTTGCGATCCGAGTGACCGTGAGGTCTGCCTCGATACCGCCCTCATCGTTGAGCCACTGGGTGTACACAACCTTGCCGGGCTCAACGTCCATTGCCCCAGCGCTCACCCGATCAAGCAGCTTGCATGCGTCGGGGCCTTGCACCATGAGCTTGCCGAAACTGCTTTGGTCGAAGAGGCCGACAGCGGTGCGCACGGCTTGGTGTTCTTCGGCCGTGCGCTCGAACCAGCCCGGTCGACCGTAGGCGTCGACGTTCTCCTCCGGCGTACCGAACCACATCGGGCGCTCCCACCCCGACAGCTCACCGAACTGAGCCCCCAACGCCACCAACCGATCATGCGCAGCGGTGCGACGCACGCCGCGTGATGTTGCGTATTGGCGGGTAGGCCAGTGCATGGCATAGAGCAGGCCAAGTGTTTCGGTGGTGCGTTCACGCAGGTAGCGGCTATTGCGCTGAAAGGGTTCGAAACGTCTCACGTCGACGTCGTGCAGATCCATCGGCGCCGAACCGTTGGTCATCCAGTCTGCCAGCACCCAACCGACGCCTCCCGCCGACTGAATGCCGATGGAATTGAACCCGGTGGCGACGTAGAGATCCTTGATCTCGGGAGTCTCGCCGATGACGTAACGGTCGTCGGGTGTGAATGACTCTGGCCCGTTGAACAAGAGTCGTAGGCCAGTTTCATGCAGCACCGGCACCCGGTTGAAGGCAGTAGCGAGGAGCGGCATGAGGTGATCCATGTCGGGGTCCAGCGTGATGAAACCGTCGCCATTCAAGTGCGCCTGCACGCCAGCCGCTGGCCACGGATTGGCAAACTCTTCGAACAATCCAACGAGTAGCTGGGCTGTCTCAGGCTTGTAGTAGGCACACGAGTCGGGGTCACGCAGGATGGGCAGGTCCGGCGTGATCCCGTCCATCTCAACGGTGATGGCGTAATAGTGCTCGGCCGCGTGCAGGGGCACCGTCACGCCATGCCTGGCGGCAAAGTCACGGCTCCATAATCCGGCCGCGAGCACGACCTGATTACACCGGATGACACCCTTGCCGGTCTCGACCCCGGTGACCTTGCCGTGCTCAACAACGAGCGAAATCGCCTCGATTTCCTCCACAACAATTGCACCGCGCTCGCGCGCAGCGGTAGCAAGGGCCATGGTGGCATCGGTCGGTGACACCGATGCGTCTCTGGGCATGTGCACACCGCCGACAAGGTCATCGATGCGGGCCAGTGGCCACATCTCGCCGATCTGCTCGGGCGTGACTTCGTGCACATCCACACCGACGTTGCGCGCCATCGCAGCGGTGCGGCGCAACTCCTCCAAACGAGCGGCAGACGTCGCAACCGTAATGGCGCCCGGGGCCCGAAAACCGGTGCCATAGTGCGCGTTCATGGCGTCGTAGAGTTCGAGGCTGTAACGAGCCAGTTTGGTGAGGTTTTCGGTGGCACGGAGCTGAGCAACCAAACCGGCGGCGTGCCAGGTCGTGCCCGAGGTGAGCCGGTGTCGTTCGAGCACGACCGATGCGCGGCCATGTTTTTCGGCGAGGTGATAGGCAATACTGGCCCCGACGATTCCCCCACCGATGACGACAACATCCGTTGCTTCCGGCAGCTCAGCCATCCCGCCGACTGTACTCACTCTTTCGTGAGAGGTGCTCGGCCAGCCGTTAGAGTCTGAAACCGTTTTGGCGAATCCGTTGGTCGTTCGATCGCTAGAGTTAGGGGGTGCCAAATCGCGCCGGTTCTGCCCCAATCAAAACACGGGCACGTACCGGGCGAGTAACGGCCAAGACCGTCGTTGACACCGCCGTACTTCTTGCCGATACCGAAGGTATCGACGCGGTGTCTTTGACCCGAATCGCTTCTGAACTCGGCGTCACTCAACCGTCGATCTACCGGCACATCAACGGCATCCAAGAGCTGAAGAAGGCCATGGTGCTGCGGGCCCGCGAGTTGCTCGTGGCCGATCTTCGCGAAGCGGCCATCGGTCGGACCAGGGATGAGGCGGTGCTGGCCGTAGCAACCGCCTGGCGTCACTTCGTGCGGGTCCATCCCGGCCTCTACGACGCCACCGATCGCATCGCCACCGCTGGCGATACTGATCTTGAATCGTCGCTCGACCAGGTCGTCCATGTGCTGGCAATGTCGATGAAGGGCTACCGCCTCGCACCTGACGAACAGGTGCACTCGGCACGATCCGTTCGCAGCGCGTTGCACGGTTTCGTGGCGCTCGAAAAGGAAGCCGGGCATCCACCGGCAGCCGGCCTCGATCAGAGCTTCGAACGCCTGGTGGCGCTGCTGGTTGCCGGCATCCGAGCCATGGAGCTGCCAGAGGCGGTCGCGGGGGCGACATCACGCAGAAAGTGACCGGATACCGCTAGGAGTCCCACCCTGATGGACGAGTCGACAGCTGTTCGACCAGGCGTCGAGGCGCAAGGATGCAGTAGCTGTCTTCGATGAGTTCGGCCACCTCGGACCAGTCGACGGGATCGTCGAGCCGAAGGCCGATCAGGTTGGGAAACCAGCCCGGCCAGAAGAACCGGTCACCCGGTTGGCCACGTTTGTAAAACTCGGATTCGGGCGTTCGGAAGGTCAACACGTTGGTTGGGCCAATCGTACCGGCAGCCTTGAAATACGCTGGCGGCCAACCGTCAACGATCGGCACGACGTGAGCGAAAGTGTGTTTGCGGATACACCACCGTGTTCCGACCCAGGCCTGCTCCTCATATGCGTCGGGCAGAGCAAGGCAGATCTTACGCAGCGGCTCCACAAGTTCGACCGGTGAGTTCGAATGGTCTCTCACAAGGCCGACCCTACCGCCGGTTGAGCAACGCTGGTGCCACGCAACCGGCGGGGTAGAACTATTACTTGACCTTGCGACCGGCGACGAGAGCGTCGGTGAGCTTGCGGAAACCTTCTTCGTTTCCGGCCGCGAGAAGTCGAGCCTGCTCGCCCCATGTGGCCACGCTGGGAGCCAACCGGATGCCGGAAAAGCTGAGCGAGGCGCGCAGCTCGGTTTCACCGGCCGTGCTTAGCCGTGCGAAGGTCGTAATGCCCGAGGCGCGAAGCGCGGCACCGATCTTGGGGCCGATGCCCTCGATGCGCTCAATCTCGTCGCCTTCATCGTCGGTCGGCGCGACCTCATCGGCGGAGATGCTCACGACGAGCACGCTGTGGGTCTCGCCCATTCCGTTATGCGCCAAATAGTCGGCATCCGTGTCGTCGAAGAAGTCGCCACCGTCGGCCAAGTAGCGAAAGGTGTAGGTGCCGGGGGTGAGTTCGATGGTGCGGGTACGCAGGCCGCCGGCCAGCGGGGTGAGTGGATCGCTCAGCGGGTTCCAGTCGTTGAAATCGCCAACGACGGAAACGGGCCGGTCGATATCGAGATGAAAGGTAACGGCAACGCGATCTACGAGGGGTTCACGGGTGATCATTTGGGGGGCCTTTCGGGGGAGAGCCACGGGTGGGCACGCCGAACTGTACGGCACGACGAAAAACATACGATCACATGTCTGTAAACGGCGTGTAAACAACCACCGTTTCGGTGGTGGTATCCGTCACAGCTGGCCGCGAGAAATAGGGGAAACCCCGATGCGCCAAGCATCCGATTGGGCGCATGGTGAACCTTGCGCACATTTGGTGGGGTTCATTCATCGGCGACGGTCCGTTCTTCCCGTGCGCTGGCGGACGTCGCCGTATTTCACGAGGAGAGACTGTGCACGTTTCAAAGGGAATCCGAGTGGTTGTTGCGGCTGTCATCCTGGTCGGCGGCTCACTCACATGCAGCAATCCGGCATCGGCCAAATCCGACGACCACGGCAAAGCGGTGACCGTCAAAGTCGGCGAGTCGATCCAGGCCGCCCTCGACAAGGCCCCGCCCGGGGCAACGGTCAGGGTGCAAGCTGGCTCATACGCCGAGAATCTGTTGATAACCAAGCCCGTCAAGCTGGTCGGCAAGGACGTCGTGCTGACGCTCCCCTCCGCACCGACGTATGGCTTCTGCGCCGGACCGGGCTTCGTCACCGCCATCTGTGTGTTGGGCGATATTGAGTTCTTTCCCGAGTCGCCGCCGATAGTTCATCACTACCTGACCGGCGTCTCGATCTCCGGACTCCGCGTCACCGGCTTTACCGGCGACGGGATCGCCAGCTTCGCGACGGACGGATTGACATTAAAGGACGTCGAGTCCGATCACAATGGCGGTGGGCAGGGCGTGTTCCTCCTTCAGTCTAAGAACCCGACGATTCGCCGCAGCGAACTGCACGACAACGTGCTCAACGGGATAGGCATTTTCGTCGGTCCAGAATTGAACGCAACCATCGAACAGAACCGGATATACAACAACCGGGCAACGGGTATCTTCCTCAACAACACCGTCGGTGCAGAGATCGGCCGCAACGACATTTGGGGGAACTGTGTCGGCGTTGTCATTGCCTACCTTGGTGGCCCGGACCTCAGTTCTGGTGCCCACGTTCGCCGAAACCTCATCCACGACAACAACGGATTCCGTCCGGCGTCCCCGAGCAACCCGCCCCTTGGTGGCATCGGCGTGCTATTGGCCGGCACGCACGCTGCCGTCGTTGAGGAAAACGTCATCAACGGTCACCGCAACAACCCTGCAGCGCTTCCCGGGGGAGGCATCGTGGTCGTCGACAGTTCGATTGCTGGTGGCGGAGTTCCGTCTGACAACCAGGTGAACAACAATCGGCTGACCGACAATCAACCGGACCTGCGCACCGATGGACTTGGAGCGAATAACAGCTTCACCGGCAACCACTGCATGACATCGGTACCGGACGGGCTTTGTACGCCGTTGGTTGACGACGGAGACGACGACTAGCGACATCGTTGCAGCAGCAACCACTTGGCTCGGGTTGGGCGGCGGTCGCCCAGCCCGAGCGCGGTGTCTTAGCGGCCGAGTGCGATCGGTAGGGCGTGACGGGCGAGGTCGAGCAACCAGCCCGGCAGGACGCCGGCGAGGATAGTGAAGCCCAACGCCGCAGCCAAGCCAACCGATGCCGACAGCGGCACGCGGACCTTCTCGCGAGTGTCGTCACCAGCTTCGGCGTCACTCATGAACATCGACACGACAATGCGCAGGTAGAGAAACGCCGATACCACGGCGCACAACATGGCCGTGACCGCCAAGGTGTAGCTGTGGTTCTCGGCCGCAGCACGGATGACGCTGAGCTTGGCGATGAAGCCGCTCGTCAACGGCGTGCCGGCTTGGGCGAGTAGAAAGATAGCGAAGACGAGGCCGAGTACCGGACGTTCTTTCGCCAGACCGCGGTAGGCAGACAGGCGGTGGTCGGCATCACCGGTGCGTCCGATGAGCGTGACGCAACCGAACGAACCGAGCACCACAATGGCGTACGTGAACAGGTAGAAGAGCGTGCCCGACGTTCCGGTGGGGCTGGCGGCGTGCAGACCGATCAGCATGAAACCAGCGTGGCTCACCGATGAATAGGCCAGCATGCGCTTTACGTTGGTCTGCACGACAGCCAGGAACGACCCAACGACCAGCGTAAGGATGGTGAGCACGAGCACCGCCGGTCGCCAGTCACGCACGTGAGTGGCAAAGGTGATGACGAATACGCGCAGCATGCCGGCGAACGCCGCGGCCTTGGCGGCCGAGGCCATAAATCCGGTGACCGGGGATGGCGCGCCCTGGTACACGTCGGGTGTCCACGAGTGGAACGGCGCAGCGGCGATCTTGAAGGCGAAACCAACAAGCAGAAGTGCCACGCCGGCCATCAGCAGACCGTTTTCCAACACCACGTTGGTACTGAGGAAGGCCGCGATCTTGCGGTAGTTGGTGGAGCCCGTGGCTCCGTAGATCAGGGCGATGCCGTAGAGCATGAAGGCCGACGAGAAGCCACCGAGCACGAAATACTTGATGCCCGATTCCTGGCTGTCGATCCGCTTGAGATGGCTGGCCGCCATCACGTACAGGGCGATTGACAGGATTTCGAGGCCGAGGAAGAGAACCACCATGTCGGTAGCCATGGCCATGATGACGCCACCGACTGCCGACATGAGCATGAGGGCGTAGAGCTCGACGCCGTCAAGGCCCTCACGACGAAGGTAGTCGTCCAGAAATAGTGCGGTCAGCAGTACGGCAGCGCAGATCAGCAGAGTGACGAAGAGGCTGAAACCGTCGAGAGCCAGCGCACCCTTGGCCAGGTTGCGTGGTCCGCCGTCATTTACCTTGTGCCACAGGATGATGGCCATGGTGCCGGCTGCGCCCGCGATGGTGGCTGTCGCGAACGCCAAGGCACCCTTTACCCACTTCCCGTAGGTAAGTGCAGATGCAACCATCAGCACCAAGCCGCCGCCGAGAAGGATAAGCAGCGGCGAGAGTGCGAACCAGTCGATCTTGGGGCCAACGAATTTTTCGACCTCGGAAGCGGCTTGGGCGAGGATCACTTCTTGACCTCCCCGGCACCTTCGACGACTTCACCGTCGTCGGTGGTCTCCTGCGCATCGGGGTTCGCTGGCTTGATCAGCTGCTTGTCGAGCGCCGTCAGAATGCGTTGCACACTCGGCTCAATGCGATCGAGCATGGGCTTGGGGTACACACCGCTGAACACGATCAGTCCGATCAGAGGAAGAAGCACGAGACCTTCGGAAAGCTTGAGCTCACGGAACGTTTTGTTGTCGTCATTCGGCTCACCGTGGAATACCCGCTGGTAGGCCCACAGCAGATAGAGCGCCGCCAGAATCACACCCGCGGCGGCCACGGTGACATACCAGCGAGCCGTGCGGAACGAACCGATCAGCACCATGAACTCGCCCACGAAACCGTTGAGGCCGGGCACCCCAATAGACGAGAGCATCACGACGGTGAAGGCAGCAGCAAAGATCGGAGCGACCTTCTGGATACCGCCGAGCTCGGCGATCTGACGGGTATGACGCCGCTCGTAGATCATGCCGACAAGGAGGAACAGCGCGCCGGTGGATACGCCGTGGTTGATCATCTGCGAGACCGAGCCGGTGACCGAGGTCGTCGTGAGTGCAAAAGTTCCGAGCACGATGAAGCCGAGGTGGGCAACCGATGAGTAGGCGACAAGTCGCTTCAGGTCTTTTTGCATGGTGGCGCAGATGGCGCCGTAAATGATGCCAATAACGGCCATGATGATGAGCACGTGGCGGTAATGATGGGACGCCTCGGGGAACAATTCGAGACCGAAGCGGATGAAGCCGTACGTACCCAGCTTCAGCATGACGCCGGCCAGAATCACCGAACCGGCCGTGGGCGCCTGGGTATGGGCGTCGGGCAGCCAGGTGTGCAGCGGGAAGAGCGGCACTTTCACCGCGAATGCGATGGCAAACGACATGAACAGGATGCGGGCCGACTTCACGCCGATGACCTGACTCTTGGAGATTTCGATCAGGTCGAAGGTCCAGTGGCCGGTGGCCCTGTGATAGAGCGCCACCGTGGCGAGGATGCCCACGAACATAAAGGCCGAGCCGGCCATGGTGAAGATGAAGAACTTCAGCGCCGCGTAGACCCGCTTGTCGTAGCCCCATCCGCCGATGAGGAAGTACATCGGTACCAGCACGATTTCGAAGAACAGGAAGAACAACAGTAGGTCGAGTGACAGAAAGCTCCCCATGACGCCGGCTTCGAGCAGCAGGAGCCATGCGGTATACGGCTTGTGGTCGTGGTGCGGGTCGGCGCCCAGAATGGCGATGGGGAACAGAATGCCGGTGAGCACCACAAGGAACAGCGAGATGCCGTCAATGCCGAGGTGCCAGCTGGAACCCCAGTCCTTGATCCACGTGTGGTTGGAGATCATCTGGTAGCCGGCTTCATGGGTCTTGAAGCTGGCCAGCGCGTAAAGACTGAGTGCGCCCGTACCGACGGCGAACAGCAGCCCGACGACGCGTACCGTTTCGGGACGTGAGTTCGGCAGCACCGCCACGACAATGGCGCCGATGAGCGGGAGCAGGATCAGCGAGGTGAGTAGGGGAAACGACATGATCAGAACATTCCTCGGCTGACGAACCAGGTGACCAGTGCAATGGCACCGACGCTGATCCCTATGGCATAGCGGCGCACGAACCCGGTCTGTAGTTTCCGCAAGACCGTGCCGAAGTTGCGGGCTTCAGCCGCAATACCGTTGACAGCACCATCAACGCCGCGAGCGTCGGCGAGCGTGATGAGGTCGAACATCTTGCGGCCGGGGCCACCCATGAACGCCGCGTAGGTCTTATCGACCCGCCAGGCATCGGCGAGTATGGCCGGCTCGATGGCCTTCGCCCGCTTCTTTTGGTAGACCGCGTAGGCGGCGGCGATGCCGATCAATCCCACGAGAACGGCGAACCCGGCAAGGATAATCTTCGTGCTGGTTGGCGAGGGCCACTTCGTTTCGGCCTCACCAACGACCGGCTCAAGCCAAATTTCGAGCCGCTTCACGCTGCTACTGAACGGCAGGTTGATGGCGCCACCGACAACAGAAAGCCCGGCGAGCACCACCAACGGCAGCAACATGATGGGTGAAGACTCATGCGGCTTGAACTCACCGTGCGCACCATGATCCTCAGCATGCGATTCCCAGCGGGCATCGGAGAAGAACACCATGATGACCTGGCGGGTCATGTAGTAGGCCGTGAGCAACGCAGTAACCAGACCGACCGCCCACAGCGCGGGGCTCTTGTGCCAGGCGTTGAGCAGGATTTCGTCCTTCGACCAGAACCCGGCGAACGGCGGCACGCCGGCAATGGCCAGCCAACCGATGATGAACGTGATGGCGGTGACAGGCATGAACTTGCGCAACATGCCCATGCGGCGCATGTCCTGCTCTTCGTGCATGCCGTGAATGACCGAGCCCGAGCCAAGGAACATCAGCGCCTTGAAGAACGCGTGGGTCACCATGTGGAAGATGGCGGCGACGTATGCGCCGGAGCCCACCGCCAGGAACATGTAGCCGAGCTGACTCACGGTGGAATAGGCCAGCACCTTCTTGATGTCGTTCTGCGCAACGGCGACCGTTGCTGCGAAGAGCGCAGTGGCCGCGCCGACAATGGCGATGACGGTTCCGGCCTGCGGTACCTCGTGCAGCACCGGCGCCATGCGCACCATCAGGAAAACACCGGCGGTCACCATGGTGGCCGCGTGAATCAACGCGGACACCGGCGTGGGGCCTTCCATGGCGTCGGGCAGCCACACGTACAGCGGGAGCTGCGCACTCTTACCGCAGGCACCCACAAAGGCGAACAACGCAATCGCCAGCGCAGTGGAGTGCGACAACGCTGCAGCGCCTTCCTTGAGGGCGAGGAAGTCGAGGGAACCAACCGCCTTGAACGTGAAGAACATCGCCATCATGAAGCCCCAGTCACCGATGCGGTTGGTGACGAAGGCTTTCTTGCCGGCGACCGCGGCCGAGTTACGGGTGTGCCAGAAGCTGATGAGGAAGTACGAGCACGTGCCTACGCCTTCCCACCCGAGGAACGTGACCAGCATGTTGGAGCCGAGCACCAACATGAGCATGGAGAACACGAACAGATTCAGGTACAGGAAGAACTTGGAGAACTTCGGGTCTCCGTGCATGTAGCCGATGGCGAACATGTGGATAAGCGTGCCGATACCGGTAACAAACAACGCCATGGTGATGGACAACGGATCGGCCAGGAAGGCCAGATCGACATGGAACCGGCCAGCCGCGATCCAGGTGAACAGCGTGCGGACGTGCTCGCGTTTCTCCGCCGGTTTGGAGATGAGGTCGAAGAACAACGCCACGGTGATGGCGAAGGCCGCGCCGGTCATGAGCGTGGCCAGCCAACCGGCCACCGGTTCGCCGAGGCGACGCCCCAACAGCAGGATCAGCGCAAAGCCGAGCAGGGGTAATGCTGGGATGAGCCAGACAAGGTTCAACAACGATTTAGCCCTTCAGCATGGCGACATCATCGGCGGTCGCACCCGGCTTGCGCCGCAACAGAGCCACGACAATGCCCAGGCCCACAACGACCTCGGCCGCAGCCACAACGAGTACAAAGAACACAACGGTCTGCCCGCCGATGTCACCCAACCTGCGGCTGAGCGCAACGAAGGTGAGGTTCACGGCGTTGAGCATCAGCTCGACGCACATGAACATGATGAGCGGATTGCGCCGTACCATGACACCGGCTGCGCCGATGGCAAACAGGAACGCGGCCAGCGCCAGATACCACGACGGCGTGGTGTGGAGAACGGCGATCATGACAATGCCTCCACGTCGATTTGCTTGGGTGGCCGACGGGCCAGGATGACGGTGCCCAGCACGGCAATGACCAGCAGCACGCTGGTGGCCTCGAAGGCGAACACGTAGTCGGAGAACAGGGAGAGGGCGAGCGCCTTCACGTTCTGTTCGCCGCCCTGCGCTGCGCCACCGGCCGCCAGCGCTCCGGTGATCTGCACACCGCGGACCTTGCCGCCGTGCACGAAGAACGATGCCAGCAGCACAACCAGGGTGCCAACACCGAGGCTGATGGCAACCGGGCGTTGACCCTTGAGTGGCTCGATGGCGAGTGATTCAGCCTTGTCGACGCCCATGAGCATGATGACGAAGAGGAACAGCACCACGATGGCGCCCGCGTAGACAATGATCTGCACGGCGGCTAGGAATTGAGCGTCCATAGCCAAGAACATCACGGCAATGCCAAAAAGAGTGAGCACCATGGAGAGTGCGCAGTGGACAGGGTGCTTACGAACGACTACCCCGACGGCTCCGAACAGCACCATGGCCGCGGCAACGATGAAGACAACGACTTCAACCATTTAGTGATGCCCTCCATGATCGTCGTGAGACTCGGCTACCGGCGCGGCTGCGACTTCGGCCGATTGGCCAATCTCAGCGGCGCGCACACCGTAGCCAAGCTCACCCGACCATCCAACAATCCCTTCAAAAGACGCGTCGCCGCCGGGTGAGGTGGCCCGCATCCAACCGCTCGTCATCTCGTCGTCGCCGGGGCGCCAGTCTTCCCACGGCAGGTGCTTCGGGCGGCCGTCGTCACCGACCACCAACTCTTCTTTGGTGTAGATGGCGTCCTTGCGATTGGTGAACGAGAACTCGAACAGCTTCGTTTCGGTGATGGCCTCGGTGGGGCAGGCCTCCACACAGAGGTCACAGTGGATGCAACGCAGATAGTTGATCTCGTAGACATACCCGAACCGCTCCCCCGGTGACGTGGGGTTGTCGGGGTCGTTGTCGGCGCCGCGCACATAGATGCACTTGGCCGGGCACACGCCAGCGCACAGCTCGCAGCCGATGCACTTCTCCATGCCGTCCTCGTAACGGTTCAAGACATGGCGGCCGTGCAGACGTTCGGGCTTGGCGATCTTTTCGTCGTGCACGCCGTGCTTGCCGTAGCCACCGGAGTATTCGGTGGTGACCTTCTGCTTGCGGCCGATTTGCTTGACCGTGACGAGGAAGCCTCCGAGGTAACCCATCAGAATGCCGACCCTTCCATCTCGCGACGTTTCGCAGAAACCGATTGCGCCCGCAAGAGCAGCGCCGCACTGATACCGAACACAACCAGGTCAGCTGCAACAAGGCCGGCCTTGCGCTGGAAGTTCCAGCCTTTGCTCTGGGCCAGTTGCAAGGAGGCCAGCAGCAGCAGCCACGCCAGCGCAACCGGGATGAGCAGCTTCCAGCCGAGGTCCATCAGTTGGTCGTACCGCACGCGAGGAAGCGTGGCGCGGAACCAGACGTACATGAACAGGAACAGGAACAGCTTGGCGAAGAACCACACGACGCCATACAGCCACTGCGGACCAGGGATGTTGCGCAGGAATGCGAACGGCGGCTGCGGGCCCCCGAGGAACAACGTAACGATGATGGCCGACATCGTGATGGTGTTCATGAACTCGGCCAGGAAGAACAGGGCGAAACGGATGGACGAGTACTCGGTGTTGAAGCCACCCACAAGCTCCTGCTCGGCTTCCACCAAGTCGAACGGCGGCCGGTTCAGCTCAGCGGTGGCGGCGATGACGAACACGATGAACGGCACGAACGCCGTCGCGATCAAATTCCACCGCAGGACGGTGTCCTGTGCCTTCACGATGCCGCTGGTCTGCAGCGCGCCAGTGACCAGCACCACGGCCAACACCGACAGTCCGAGCGCCGCCTCGTAGCTCACCATTTGAGCCGAGGCCCGCACCGAGCCGAGCAGCGGGTATTTCGAGCCCGACGCCCACCCGGCCAGCATGATGCCGTACACCGCAATGGACGAAAGGGCCAGCACCAGCAGGATGCCGATGGGCGGATCGGCCAACTGCAGGGTGGTCCAGTGCCCGAACATCGAGATCTGACCAGGATGAGCCTTGTTGCTGAAATCACCACCGATAGGAATGGCAGTGAACACCAGGAACGCCGGCACGAGCGACAGGAAGGGTGCCAATTTGAACACGAACGAGTCGGCCTGTTCGGGGATGAGGTCTTCCTTGAAGAACAGCTTGATGCCGTCGGCCAGGGTCTGCAAAAGACCGAACGGGCCGGCCTTGTTGGGGCCGACGCGGTTCTGCATACCGGCAATGACCTTGCGCTCGAACCACACCATGAACATGGTGGCAACCATGAGGAAGGCGAATGAGACGAGCACCTTGAGGCACACGATGAGGAAGGCGGCCAGGCCAACGTGGCCCGACAGCATTGGGTCGGCAGCAAACATCATGCGGTCTCCACCGTGATATCGGTGACCAGGGCGGCGGCATCGATCAAGGTGCCTGCCGAGATACCGGGCTGATTGAAAGCGAGACGTGCCACGCCCTTCGGCACACCGGCGTCAACCGCAGCCGGCACAGTGAGGGTGCCCTTTGCGTTGGACACTTTGAGGTGGGTTCCGTTGCTCGCGCCAAGGCGGTTGGCGTCGGTCTCGCTGAGCTGCAACACCGCGCCCGGGGCAAGCTTGGCGAGGTGATCGCTGGTGCGCAGCGCCACCCCGTCGTCGTACAACTTGCGCGTGACCTGCAGGCGAAGCTGATAGCCGTTGAGGGCAGGCGGTGCGACGTTGACTGCGGCGACGACGTGGCCGACGGCTTCCCTCACTGGGAAGAGTCTGGCCGCATCTTCAAGCGATGCGATGTTGATGTCGCCGCCGAGGCGCTTGGCCAGGTCGGCGGCAATCATCCAGTCGGGACGAGCGGTACCGACCACGTTGACCTTCTTGTTCGTCTCGAGCACGCGGTGTTCGATGTTGGTGACCGTGCCGTCCTTCTCGCTGAAGGCAGCTGCCGGAAGGATCACCGAGGCATGTGAAGCCGACTCGGTGAGGAACGTGTCGATGGCAATCACCGAGGTGGCGTTGGCCAGGGCTTGCCGGGCCAATTCGGTATCAGGGAAGTCGCTGAGCGGATCGGCACCGAGCAGGATGAGGCAGCCCGTCTTGCCGTCGCGAGCGTCCTGCAAAATCCCCAGCGCATCCTTGCCGTCGGCGCCGGGTCGCAGGCCTGCTTCAAGCGCGCCGATCACGTTGCCGCGGCGCAGCGCAGGCAGCACTTTCAGATCAGCGACGCCAGCCTGGAGCGCGGCGAGCGCGTCCATGGTGAACTGCGCGGACTCGGACAGCGAGGCCCGACCAACGACAGCAACGACGTTGCCCTTCACGATTTGGGCTGCTTCGTCGGCCAGGACTTGCCGGACGGCCGCCGCCTGCTCGCCGGGGGCGAACCGCACGCTCTTGGCGCAGTAACGGGTCATGCCGGTCTCGGTGGCCGAGATCTCAATGATGCGGATCTTCTTCTTCTCGGCCGCACCCTTCAGACGCAGGTACAGCACCGGCAACTCTTCCTTCAGATCCGGTCCGAGCAGGATCACCGTGGTGGCCGAGCAGGCATCGTTGATGGTGGCACGAGGCGTTTGCAGCAACTCGTACGGAAGCCCGTCACCCATCTGCGCATCGAGGTTCTGCGTCCCGATGACACGCGTGGCCAAACGAGCCCATGCCACGGCGTCCTCATTGGTGAGTCGGGCCCCACCAAGAATCGAAACGCTGGTCGGACCGCCCTGCGCGATGGCCGCCTTGATGGCCGCAGCCGCGCGGGTGAGGGCGTCATCCCACGATGTCGTTACGAAGCCGTCAGCCTGCTTCACGATGGGGTCACCGATACGGTCGGTGGAGTTCAATGACTCGAACGAGAAACGACCCTTGTCGCACAGCCAGCCGTGGTTGATGCCGTCATCGTCGAAGCCTTGGTAACGCAACAGGTCGTCACGGCTGGACTGCACCACGATCTGGCAGCCGACCGAGCAAGCAGTACAGGTTGACATGGCCTGATCGAGATCCCAGGGGCGAGCCTTGAAGCGATACGGCGACGCGGTGAGCGCGCCGACTGGACAGATCTGCACAGTGTTGCCGCTGAAGTACGACGAGAACGGTTCATCGGGGAAGGTCTGCACCTGGGTGTTGTTGCCGCGGTGGGTGAAGTGGATGAGTGGATCGCCGGCCACCTCATCGGCAAAGCGGGTGCAACGATCACAAAGAATGCAACGCTCGCGATCGAGGAACACCAGATCGCTGATGGGGATCGGCTTTTCGTAGTGGCGCTTTTCTTCCACGTACCGGCTCTCGCCCGGACCATGGCTGAACGCCTGATCCTGCAGCGGACACTCGCCACCCTTGTCGCACACCGGACAGTCGAGCGGGTGATTGGCCAGCAGCAGTTCAATGATGCCTTCCTGCACCCGCTTGGTGGTCTCCGACTCGGTAAACACCTTCATGCCCGGAGCCACGGTCACCATACAGGTGGGGGTGAGCGCAGGACCTCGACCGGTGTCGACTTCGCATACGCACATGCGACACATGCCAACCGAGCTCATGCGGTCGTGGTAGCAGAACCGCGGGATGTACACATCCGCGTTCTCGGCCGCCTTAATGATGAGGTCACCCTTGCGCGCGACAACATCTTTCCCATTGATCTGAATAGCAACCGCATTCGGATCAACCGGCGGCGCGTCCGCGGGCGTGGATTCTGTCGTGCTCATCAGTGAGACCCTCCAGCGAGACCGGCGGTGAGGCTGGCGGCATTGTCCGAGCGAAGCGAGTCCGAGCGGCCCTGAGCGGTAGCGAAGGGTTCCGAGGCAATGAGGGGTATGCGCTTTCGCTTCACGATCTTGGCCTCGAACTCTTCACGGAACAGCGTGAGCGCCGAATGCACCGGGGCAAAGGCTGAGGGCCCGACGAAGCAAATGGTGGTCATTTTGTATGGGAACGGCACGGCCTCGAGGCCGAGAGCGGTAGACGATGCGTGCGGGAAGGCACCGGGGCAGATGGACTCGCCCACTTCCAGCAATTGCTCAAGGTCACCCTCGGTACCTTGCCCAGCCACGATGCGGGCCATGATGCGCTCAAGCCAGGTGCCACCTTCGCGACACGGCACGCACTTCCCACAAGACTCGTGAGCGTAGAAGCGGGTGAGGGTGAGCGCAGCGTGCGGGATGTCGGTGGTGGAATCCATCACCATGACGGCGCCAGAACCGAGCATCGACCCGGCTGCGCCAACGAGCTTGCCTTCGAACGGTAAGTCAAGCTGTTCGGGCGTGAACCATGGGGCCGAACCGCCGCCGGGCACGAACGCCTTCAACTCGTTGTCGTTGCGGATACCGCCGCAGAACTCTTCGTTGTAAAGCAGATCACGGAAGGTCGTGGTGCCGTTGATGATCTCGTACACGCCTGGGCGCTTCACGTGACCGGACACGGCCACCATGCGGGTACCGGGCGAAGTAGCGGTGCCGATGGCCTGATAGGCAGCCACCCCGTTCACGGCCAGCCACGGCAGGTTGGCCAGCGTCTCAACGTTGTTCACGATGGTGGGCTTGCCGTACAGGCCGATGGCTGCCGGGAAGAACGGAGGCTTCAACCGGGGCATGCCCCGTTTGCCTTCGAGGGATTCGATGAGCGCAGTCTCTTCACCGACCACGTAGGCGCCCGCGCCCCAATGGAGCACGATGTCGACCGAGAAGTTCGAGCCGAGAATGTTCTTACCGATATACCCAGCGGCGTAGGCATCGTTGAGCGCCGTTGCGACACGCTCTTGCGCAACGGCCATTTCGCCGCGGACGTAGAGGAAGCACTGGCTGAGCCCGGCGGCGTAGCAGGCGATGAGGCAGCCTTCGAGGAGCTGGTGCGGATCGAGCTCCATGAGCAGGCGATCCTTGTATGTGCCGGGCTCACTCTCATCGCCGTTCACCACGAGGTAGCGCGGGAACACACCCTGCGGCGTGAGACCCCACTTGACGCCGGCGGGAAAACCGGCCCCACCGCGGCCGAGCACGGTTGCGCCCTTGACCTCTTCGTGCACCGCAGTCGGCGACTTGGCCAGCGTGGCCTTTAGGCCCTCATAGCCGCCGGTGGCGAGGTAGCGCGCCAGCGTGTGGGAATCCTCGTACTGAAAGCGCGAGGTCACGATCTTCGGACGGTCACCAGCAACGAAACCGGGTGCGTGCGGGTAGGTGGTCACTTGGTCGCCTCCGCCGGTGCGGGCATCCAAACGGGTGGACTGGTCACACTCTCGGGCGGGACGGCGCCGACTGCACGATCAGCAGGAATGCGTTGGCGCACGCGAGCGACGGTGCCGTGCGGCGGGATCTCGTCGGAGAGCTTGCCGGCTTGCAGATCGTCGATGAGATTGTCCATGTCTGCGGTGGTCATGCGGTAGCGATACCGGTAGTTCACCTGCGCACACGGTGCTTCGGTGCATGCCGCCTGGCACTCGGCATGCTCAAGCGTGATGAGGCCGTCGGGCGTGGTGGAACCGGCTTTGATGCCCAAACGGTGCTCGGCGTGATGGATGAGTTCTTCGGCACCCATCAGCGCACACGACATGGTGCCGCAGATGTTGATCACGTACTTACCGACCGGTTCCATCTTGAACATCTCGTAGAACGTGCAGGTGCCGTACACCTCAGCCGAGGTGGCACCGACCAGTTCTCCGATATGGGCCATAGCCTCGTTCGTGATGAAGCCGTTCTGCTCCTGAGACAGGTGCAGCAGGGGGATAGTGGCCGAACGCGCTTTCGGGTAGCGGCCGATGATTTCCTTCGCCAGCGCGACGTTGGCGTCGTTGAGTCGAGCCATTATGCGGCTTGCTTCTGCTTGATCAGACCGAAGCGCTTGGCCGAGGTGTACGCGCCGTAGGCGAACAGGGCGAGCGAAATGATTTTGCGGAGCTGGTTCAACTTTTTCATCAGCGATCAACCTCTCCCAGAACGGGATCAACACTCGAAATAACAGCAACCGCGTCGGCAACCAGGCCGCCACGCATCATGTGGGGCAGGCATTGGATGTTCACAAAACTCGGTGCCCGCATATGCATGCGGTAGGGCTTGGGGCCACCATCGGATGCGATGTAGCAACCGATCTCGCCACGGGGGGATTCGATGCCCACGTAGACCTCGCCCTCGGGCACTTTGAAGCCCTCGGTGAAGATCTTGAAGTGATGGATAAGCGCTTCCATCGACTCATCGATGCGGGCTCGCGGTGGCGGCGTAACTTTCTTGTCCTGGATGCGATAGTCACCCGAGGGCATGTGGTCGAGCACTTGACGCACGATCTTCATCGACTCGCGAATCTCGTTGAGGCGGATGGCGAACCGGTCGAACGCGTCGCCGTACGAACCGACGATGACATCAAAGTCCATCATGTCGTAGTGCAGGTAGGGCATGTCCCGACGCAGGTCGAACGCCACGCCGGTAGAACGCAGAATGGGTCCGCTGGCACCAAGCGCCATGGCCTCTTCCGGAGTGATGACGCCGACGCCCTGCAGGCGCTCTCGCCATAGCGGCTGTCCGGTCATGAGCACGTCGTACTCTTCAAGACGGGCTGGCAGCATGTCGAGAATAGCGAGCACGTCGTCACGCCAGCCGTCGGGTAGGTCGGCCGCCACGCCGCCGGGGCGGATGAAGTTGTGATTCATGCGAAGGCCGGTGACCTTCTGGAAGAACCGCAGCACTTCTTCACGCTCGCGCCAGCCGTAGATCATCATGGAGACGGCACCGAGGTCCATGCCGTTGGTGGCCATGAACAGCAGATGGCTGGCCATGCGGTTCAACTCGGACAGCAGCATGCGCATCCACACCGCGCGCTCGGGGATGTCGCCGTCGATACCGAGCAGCTTCTCGGTCGCAAGCGAGAAAACGAGTTCATTGTTGAGCGGGCTCAGGTAGTCCATGCGGGTGACGTTGGTGCCGCCCTGCATGAACGACAGATCCTCACCCTGCTTCTCCATGCCGGTGTGCAGGTAGCCAATGATGGGCTTGCACCGCAGCACAACTTCGCCCTGCAGCTCGAGCATGAGACGCAAGACGCCGTGCGTTGACGGGTGCTGCGGACCCATATTGATGATCATCGTTTGATCTTCAGTGGGGTCGACCGCATTGATGTCCATGGCCGCTGCTTCTGTCTCCGACATGCGGAGCACCGCGCCAACGTTACGCATGAGCTCGGTAGCAGTCAGCTCATGGCGCGGCCGCATCTCCTGCCCGCCCTCATTCGTACGAAAATTGTCCTCGGTTACCGTCATAATGTCACCCCAACTTGAACGATTGACCGAGCGAAGCGAGACCGAGCGTCGAGGGAGCGGTAGCGAGCCGACCGAGGCATTAGCGCGTGCCTTTGAACTGAACGGGGATACGACCGGCGTCGTAGTCCTTGCGGAGCGGATGTCCATCCCAGTCCTCGGGCATCAGGATGCGAGTGAGGTCGGGGTGCCCGCTGAACGAGATACCGAACATGTCAAACGCCTCGCGCTCCATGGCCTCGCAGCCCGGCCACACGTCGTAGGCCGAAGGCAGCGTGCAGTCGCTCTCGGGCACTTGCACGCGCACTCGAATGCGCTCACGATTGGCGATGCTGAGCAGGTTGAGCACGACCTCGAATCGCTCTGGCGCTACGTCAGCGGGCAGCGGACGACCAGGGTGCGTGAGGTAGTCGACGCCGCACAGGTCGGCGCACATGGTGAAGCCGTCGGCAACCATATTGCGGAGCACCTTGATGTAATCGGCACGGCCGACATGCACGACTTTTTGGTCCCGGCTGTAGGTGACCGGGCAGCCGTGCAGGCGCTCGGCTTCCGGCGTCGGCTCTGGCTCGACGGCGGGTGTCTCGGTGGTTGTCATCGGCTACCTCCGGGAGAGTGCGACGGTGACGGGACGGCCGGTGGAAACTTGTTCTTCCACATGAATCTGCGCACCGGCACCGGTGTCGTCGCGACGACGAAGGATCTCGCCGTTTTGGATGAGCTGGTGCAGTGTGGTGATGGCATGAATGAGCGTCTCGGGGGTGGGCGGGCAGCCCGGCGCATACACGTCGACGGGCACGATCTGATCGACACCCTGCACGATGGCGTAGTTGTTGAACATGCCACCGCTACTCGCGCATACGCCCATGGAGATGACCCACTTGGGCTCCATCATCTGGTCGTACACCTGACGCAGAACCGGTGCCATCTTCTGACTGACGCGGCCGGCCACGATCATGATGTCGGCCTGCCGGGGCGAGGCCCGAAACACCTCCATACCGAAGCGGCTGATGTCGTAGTGAGCGGCGCCGGTGGCCATCATTTCGATGGCGCAGCATGCAAGCCCGAACGATGCCGGCCAGCTTGAGCGGGCCCGCGACCAGTTCACCAGATCCTCGACCTTGCCGGTGAGGAAGTTGTGGTCGAGTCCACCGAGACCGTCGGTGAGCAGGTCGGCGACACCCATCAGGCGGCCTCGTCGATTCGGCCTTCAAGTCCGACGCGCTTAATTGTGCTGGTCATGGTGCGCTCCGCTGAGACGAGGTTCGATGACGAGCGCATCATCTTCTTGATCGGACCCCAGTCGAGCGCGCCCTTGGCCACGATGTACACGAACGAAAAGAAGAAGATCACCGAGAAGGTGACAATTTCCCAGAAGCCGTACGCACCGAGCGCCTCATGGGCGACGGCATACGGGTACAGGAAGATGACTTCGATGTCGAACATGATGAAAAGCATGGCGACGAGATAGAAGCTCACCGGGAAGCGGTCTGGTGGTTCACGCGTGGGCACGATGCCGCACTCATACGGTGCGATTTTGGCGGAGGTCTCGCGTTTCGGGTTCAGCAGCCCCGACGCCACGAAGGACCCGGCGGCAAACAGCACGCCGAGCACCAGCAGCACGAGAATCGGAAGGTACTGACCCATCAGACCGACACCGTCTCGCGCGTTTCGGCGTCGACCTTCACAACGGCGCGGCTCTCATCACGATTCTCATCCACGAGCAGGTCACGGCGGTGCAGCATGCGACAGAAGATGGCGAAGAGCAGCGCCGACCCAATGGTGATGAACGTCGAGGGCTGGCGCTTGGCGCCGCGATCGCGCTGCATGAGCACGAACCAGTGCGGCTGCTGCGGATCGGCCTCTGCCTTCGGCGGCGCCTTGCCCGGCTCGGTCTTTACCTTGATGACCGGAGCAACTTCGACCATGGCGAAGTGATCGTTGTGGAAGAACGCCAGGTAGTCGATGTTGATCTTGCCGAATTTCCACAACGAGAACGAGAGGTTCGGCCATCGTTCGCCGCCCTTGTCGTAGACGGCGACAGGGATGTAGTCCCCCGCCTTCAGCGCCTTTGACTCGACCTGCAAAATCTCATCGGCAGCAGCAATAGCCTGGCCACGGCCGCCGTTGTCTAGCGGAAGAAGCAACCATCCATTCACTCTGGTACCGGGCGTGGTGTTGTCAGGAATGGTGGCGTCACGAGCGACCGACTCTTTGGACTCGACCAGTTTCTCTTTGCCGACAATGGTGTCGCGGGCTTTCCAGGATGGTTCCTTTCCCTTGAGGCCGATGCCGTACACGATCCAGATCGCGCCCATCATCATTATCCAGCCGAACAGACCAGCGAGCGCCACCAGCATGCCGAGGCGGGCGCCCAGGTTGGTGCCGAGGATCAGGTAGGTGCTGCCGCACAACACGGTGAAGGCAATGAGAACGACCGTGATGCCACGGAGGCCCGGCTGCCAAGAGATAGCCAACAGAGCGTCGGCGGATGCGGTCATGTTTTACAAACCCCGGATGTATTCGACGACAGCCTTGCGCTGATCTTCCGTAAGCAAACCACAGAAGCCGGGCATACGACCCGATCCCTGCCCTTGGGCACCGTACTTCTTGCCCAGCTCCGAGCCGGAGCAGATGAACGCCTCGTTGTCGGTCACGTTAGGGAACTGCCGCGTCTCGCTGCCGCCGGTGAGGTTCGGGCCGAGGGCGCCGCCACCCATCTGCTGCGGATCGCCGTAGCTCCAGCCCTTGGTGTGGCAGCGTGCACACGAGTACGCGCCAGCCACGGCGCTCATCTGAAACAGCGCCTCACCCTGAGTCATCACATGACCCTTGGCCGCTTCGTCCTTGATGTACTGCGCCACCTGATCGGCGTAGTCCTTCTGTGCCGCAGCGTTGAGCACACCGTCCTTGCCATGGCACAGCGGGTGATCTTTGTCGCAGCCCTCCTGCGGAAGCTGTATTGACTTGAGATACCCAATGAGCGTGTTGATCTGCTGGAAGTTCATTGGGCCGCCACCTTCGGTACCCCACGGGGACATCGGGCTGAACGGGCGGCCGTACACCAGGATAAAGCGAACCTCGTCTTCACTGAAGCGGTAGAGCACGGTGTTGAGTGCCGGGGCGTTCCAGTTGACGGCCTTCACTTCGCCGGTGTTCGGATCAGTGATGGTGTACTCGGCGTTGCCGCCGCCGGCCTTCATGCCGCCGTGGCATCCGGCGCAGTTGAAACCGCCGTTGCCGGTGACGTCGAAGTAAGCGCTCCCCCAGTTGGCCAGCTTCTTCTCGGCGCCGGACGTTGCACCCTTCTGCCGGGTCGGCTCAAGAATCCAGTAGGCCGGAAGTCCAACGGCGCAGACCACGAGCATGGCCAGGCCGAAGACCTGCATCTTTTCGAGGCGGTGGCCTTCCATGCCTTCGTCGTCGAAGTACTCCTTGCGGTTCGGTGCCAGTTCCACCTCGGACCCGGCTTCTGAACGACCCCAGCGGAGGTTGAACAGGACGTAGAGCAACCAGCCCACCAACAAAATGGTGGCGACCGTTGCGGCGACGGCTTGGGGAACGGCAGCGACGATCATGCTTTGTGCTCTCCTCCACCCACACAGTGGGGACCTTCTGCTTCTTGACCAGTGGTGTTGGTACCGATGGCCGGGCCGAGCGTGATAGCACCGGTGTCGATAATCACGTTGTTGTTCACGATGGAGACCGAGAAGCGGTCCATGCCGCGAGGAGCGGGGCCGCCCTTCTTTTCGCCAACCCGGTTGTACTGAGAACCATGGCACGGACACTCAAACCACTGCGAGGTGGTGCAGTTCGGCACGCGGCAACCGAGGTGCGGGCACTTTTGGTACAGCGCCACAATGCCGGCCTGCATACCAGTCAGTACGGCAGGCTTGTAGATTTTTGCTGCGTTCGGCAACGCAGTTGTCGGATACTCGGTCAGCCACGCGCGGCCCTCGGCCAGATAGAAAAAGCCCTTGTTGCCCTTAATGTTGGCCCGCACTTCATCGAGTTTTCCAGCCGAGATCTTGCTACCGAAACCGCCACCGAGCTTGGGCCACAGGAACGCAATACACGCCGCGCCGAAACCACCGAGGCCGACGCCCATGAGCGAGATGAGGCCGAGGTTGAAGAAGTGACGGCGAGTGACGCCGAGCTCTTCCGCGTCCGGCGGCGTCCATGCCACCGGAGCCTGGGCGCCGACTTTGACAAGATCGGTCGAACCAGCCGGGGAGTCGACCACGACGAGCGCGCCACCGGCTATTGCGCTGCGTTCGTAGGCCTTGCCCGACAATGATCCATCGACGGCTTCGGCCCGATCGCGCTTGAGCGTCTCACGAGAAAGTGCGCCTTCACCGCGTCGGGTGTCCTGTTTGCGGGCAGTCACGATGACCACGAGTACGGCCAGGACGACGAGTGCTGCGGCCCCGATTGCGTAGTACATAAGTTCCGCCTTTCCTACAGATCGAAGAACATGCCGTCACGCCACGGGAGCGTGAAGTTGAATCCGGGTCCTCGGAAGAAGGAACCGATGATGACCAGCACCGCCCAGAACATCATGAAGATGGTGAACAGCGAGATGGCGAACTTGCGATCTTCGGGCTTGTTGCTGGGGTTCTTGTCGATGTAGGGCGCCAGCATGAGGGCGAACATGCCCATGCCCGGAATGGTCACGCCAGCCACCATTGGGTGGAACATGGTGAGCAGCTCCTGCAGACCGAGGAAGTACCACGGGGCCTTCGACGGGTTGGGCGTGCGGTTCGGGTTGGCCAGCTGCAGCAGCGGCGCGTTCACAAAGATGGAGAACACGAGCAGGAAGGCCGTGCAGGCCAGCGCCGAAGCGAACTCTGCGATGAGGAGGTGGGGCCAGGTGTGGACCTTGTCGACCGGCACCGACTTCACGTCTTGGATAGAACCCGACTTCACAACCGTCAAGAGTCGCTGCGTGTGTCCTCCGGGACCAGCACCCACGGGCAGCCCGCCGAGCGCCTTGTCGGCCACGATGACGGCGCCCGGCTTGTCGGCGACGGCAACGCCACCACCGGTCGGAGCTGCAGCCGCATCTCCGCCAGCCTTCCGAGCCTTGGCCGCCTGCGACCGAGCCAGAAGGTCGGCCGGGATACGCGAATCGGTCGGGGCCTCGGCTGCCGCTGGAGTCTCCGCAGCAGGTGCAGCCGCGCCAGCCGCTTCCGCCTCGGCCTTTTGTCGCGCCGCCTCGGCCCGCTTCCGAAGGTGTTCTGGGATCTCAGTCATCGAAACAAACCTTTCTTACAGCGGGCCTGAGATGCCGCCGTCTTTACGGACCCGCCAGAAGTGGATGGCCATAAAGATGACGATGATGAATGGGAACATAAGCACGTGCAGTACGTACCATCGAAGCAGCGTTTCTGAGCCGATCTCCACGCCGCCGAGCAGCACGAATCTGACGTTGGAACCGAACACCGGGGTGTAGCCCATCATGTTGGTACCGACGGCGACGGCCCACATGGCCAGCTGATCCCATGGGAGCAGGTAGCCGGTGAAGGAGAGCAACAGCGTGAGGGTTAGCAGGATGACGCCGATCACCCAGTTGAACTCACGCGGCGGCTTGTAGGCACCGTGGTAGAACACGCGGGCCATGTGCAAGAAGACAGAGAGCACCATGAGGTGCGCCGCCCATCTGTGCATGTTGCGCACGAGCAGGCCGAACGTGACCGAGGTCTGCAGGGTCTGGATGTCGTTCCAGGCGTTGGCCACCGTGGGGCGGTAGAAGAACATCAGGAAGATGCCGGTAACCGTCAGCAGGATGAACAGGAAGAACGACAGGCCACCGAGACACAGTGTGTAGCTCACCTTGACCGCGTGACGCTTCACTTTCACCGGATGCAGGTGATAGAGCACCGAGTTCATGATGACGTATGAACGGTTACGGGGGCTGTCGGTGTAGCCCTTACGGAAGATGGAGCCCGGTCGGAAGATGGACTGCCACGCCTGTGAACCCTGCGTGGCATCGACGAGCTTGGTCGCTCGTTCCTTCGCCGATGGTTTGGGGGCGTCTTCAAGAATTCTGGCCACGAATGCTCCTTCTAGAACCGCATGCCGTAGGCATAGCCGTGGTTTGCAGTACGTGAGTGGCTGTCGCCACCCGCCGCCGGGTCACTTACTTTGCCGAGGATGATGACCCCGGTCGGGCAACGATCAACGCAGAGCGCACACCGGGTGCACACGTCGTCATCGATAATGAAAATCACTTGGTCGCTCGGGTCGACACCGGGGCGGTCGACGTTGTCGGCCTCGGCGATCGCATCGGGCTGAACCATGTGGATGCACTTCCACGGGCAGATGTCGACGCAGCCCTCGCACATGATGCACTCGGATTGATCGATGTGAATGAACTGCTTGGGCTTGACGGCCTTCGCCAGATAGGCCGCGTCGACTTCGACCAGTTCATACTCGGTCGACCATTCGGGCATGGGTGGGTTGGCATCAGTTTTCGCCATACGTCATCCCTTCCGCACGAGGGGTCGGCCGAAGCTGGACATACTGATGGCCTTGGCGGCCTTGGGCTTATTGCGGTTCTGCCACCAGATCCACATGTAGATCTGGATGCCGAGGAAGATGATGTAAATGCCCGCCGCCAACACGTCCTGCAGCGCCTCATAGCTGATCTGGAACGGGAACCATCCGCCGAGACTCTTGGGCTTCAGTACGGCGCCCGGGCCAAACAGCAGCTTGTCCTTGCGCCAGCCGAGTTCGTTACCAGCGTGGGTGAGGAACTGGTGGGGCACCACGCCGTAGGCGAGAAACAGCACGAAGTAGACGTACGTCGAGCCGACCATGGCCTCGCCCCAGGTGAACTTCTTACCGGCCGGACGGCGCTTGGCCACGGGGATGATGGCCAGCGTGAGCAGGATGGTCACCAGCAGCGAGAACAGGAACGCCACGTTCATGAAGGGGATGTAGTAGCGGGCCAAGATCATGATGCGTCTGGATCCCTTCTTAAGTAGGCGTGGACGGGCTCGTGAATCCGCTCACAACATTAGTCACGACCGGGCTACCTCGGACCATTCAGAGGTGATGCCATCTTGCCAGAGCGCCAAGAGTCACGCGGTGTCTGAGTTCGGACGCGGAGCGTTTCGCTGTCTACAATCGCCAAGGCGCAGTGCGTCGGTTCGGTCGGAAAGGAACGCGCGTGACTGAAATTCCAGAGCATCTCCTCAAACGGTCACAGGAACGTCGTGCCGCGGCAGGTCTGTCGACCCCCGGAGACGCCACGCCAGCCACTGCCTCCCCCAACACTCCCGCCGTGCCTGCCGCGGCCGTTCCGGCCAAGGCCGCAGCCCCAACGGCACCTGCTCCTGCGCCGCTCAAGCCGGTGCCTGCGGTTGTCATGGCCGCCCAGTCCCGCCGCAAGATTCCGATCTGGGCCATGCCCGTCGTCGTGTTCCTTCCCCTCTGGCTGTGGATGTACGTGCTCGCCACCCAGAAGCCCCCGGTCAAGGTCACCGGCCCTCTCAAAGAAGGCGCCGTCGTCTACAACAACTGCGCCGCCTGCCACGCTGCTGATGGCAGCGGTGGCGCTGGCTATCCGCTCTACAACGGCTCGTTGGTCAAGACTTTCCCCAAGATCGAAGATCAGATCAACTTCGTCTACAACGGTTCGGCCAGCTCGAAGGGGTACAAGGGCAAGCCATACGGTGACGCCGCCCGCGGCCGCATCGGCGGCAACAAAGGTCCTATGCCTGCGTGGGGAGAAAAGGTTGGCGGAGCGCTCACGGACGCTCAGCTCGTCGCGGCTATTTGTCACGAGCGCTACGCGATCGGCGGCGTTGACGCAATCACTGCGGCCAAGGCCGAGTACGTGAAGGAACAGGCCGACTGGTGTTCCGCCGACGGAGCGAAGTGGCTTCAGGTTGAGGAAAAAGGCATCGCCGGCGCTGGCGTCAAACTCGACGTCGCGCCGCAGGCGTAACGCCGCTGCCTCACCCGAGTCGGCCTGACAACGGGCAGACTAGGGCGATGGATTTGACCCACACCTACGACGTGCTCGTCGTGGGTGGAGGGCCTGCTGGAGCCGCAGCGGCATATGCCCTTGCGATGCACGGACACGACGTGCTCGTGGTCGAGCGGAAACGGTTCCCCAGGGACAAGACCTGCGGTGATGCGCTCACGCCGCGAGCCGTCCATACGCTGCACCAGATGGGCCTTGGCCCGCAGCTCGCGCCCTTCCATCGCTTCACCGGGCTTCGCACGTTGGCACACGGTCGACAGGTTGCACTCACCTGGCCCGACCATCAGACGTTTCCCGATCACGGTTATGTCATTAAGCGGCATACGCTCGACAAGCTGGTGCTCGACCACGCCGTGAGCGTCGGAGCGACCATCCGAGCCGGTACGGAGGCAGTGAGCCCGATTATCGAGCGGGGGTTCGTACGCGGTGCGATGCTTCGTGAAGCAGCGGCTGACGCAACGTCGAGCGTGCGCGCCCGGTATGTCGTGGTGGCTGACGGCGCCAACAGCCGCTTCGGTCGATCGCTCGGCACCACCAGGGCGAAAGGATGGCCGTTCGCCACAGCTATTCGCGGTTACTGGGAGAGTCCGTTGCACACCGAGCCCTGGATCGAATCCACCCTCGCGGTAACCGATCGAGATGGTCGACCGCTGCCGGGTTACGGCTGGGTCTTCCCGCTTGGCGACGGCACGGTCAACGTCGGGGTTGGCCTGCTGTCGACGTACCGTGATTTCAAAAGCGTCAACACCACCCAACTCCTCGGCGAGTTCGTCGCAAGCGCGTCGCAACGTTGGGAATTGACGAGCGAGTCCCCCACCGATGAGCCGCGTGCAGCTCGTCTGCCGATGGGCGGAAGCGTGGGGCCGAAGTCCGGCCCGACCTACCTCGTCGTGGGCGATGCCGCAGGCACCGTCAATCCGTTCAACGGTGAGGGCATCGCATACGCCTACGAGACCGGACGCATGGCGGCCGACGTGCTGCACGAGGCGCTTTCCACCAATGACCCACGAGCGCTCACACAATACGCCCGACAACTCGATGACACCTACGGGCTCTACTTCAAGGTGGCCCGCCTGTTCGCCCGCGTGGTGGGTCGTCCGCAGGTGCTGCGCGAACTCAGTTGGGTGATGATCCACAGCCGAACGTTGATGGAGTGGTTGGTGCGCATCATGTCGAACACGCTGCAACCAGAAGACGCCGGTCCGGCCGAAGCCGCCTATCGGGCAATGGCGCGTATTGCCCGGCTCTTCCCCGACGCGTAGGGCGCGCTGGTTGCTGCAGCTCTGGCGGAAACCCGGCTGACCGCACCTCACTCTCATCCGCGCGTTACAACAATTCATTCGCGCATTACGTCCCTTTCGCCAGGCTTGACCGCCCAATTCGGGTCTATTGCGCGAACGAATGGGCACCATCGCGCCATCGCCGAGGAACCGAGCGATCAGCGATGGGCCAAAAAAGCAGCAGCCCGGCGAGGGTGGAATCGCCGGGCTGCTCGAATGTGACAACTGACAAGCGGTCAGCTGGCTGGTGCCACCGTCGTGTCAACAGCAGGGGCCACGGTGGTGTCTGGCGTTGCGGCTACCGTCGTGGACGGGGTGGTTGCAAGGGTCGTCGCTGGTTCCGGGAGTTCCACGTGCGGGAGGCTCTTGCGGATGTCTCGCATGAGCTGCCAGGCCGCCTTGAGTTCGGCGGCGTTCGTGGCCGCATCAACTTTCGCCCGGGCGTCAACCAGCCTGGCGTTGGCCTCAGCAACGATGGCCTCAGTGCCGGGGGTAGTGGCAGCCTTGTCGATGGCTGCCTGTACCCGGTCGGCTGCTGCGGCCAGACGACTCTGCATGGCAGCGAACTTGTCGGCCCGCTGCTTTTCTAGCGTGTCGTGCACTTCCTTGGCCGCGTCCACCACGTCCACGTGGCTGGCCACGTTCTGCTGGGCCTGCGTCAGCGCGGCGACGACCTTGGCCTTCACGTCATCGGGAAGGTTCGAGGCGTTGACCTTGTCGATCTCGGCCTGAAGCACTTCGGCTGCCCGTGCGTGAACTGCCTTGCCCTTTTCCTTCTTGCGCTCCTTGGCGGCGTCATCATCGCCGTCCTTTTCCGGCGTGGTCGATGAGGTCGAGTCACCGGCTACGCCCTCCTCGTTCTCAGACGTCCCAAGCGCAGCGCGAACTTCAGCGGCAAGCGTCCGGAGAGCGGACGGGTTGGCCAGCTGACCGGCCGCAAACGACACCTTCATCTCCAAAAGGCGGGCGACAAGGCCGTCACGAACGGCAGGGTCAACGTTGGAGGATTTCAATCGACGGATCAGATTGTCGATGACTTCAATCGAGCCGCGAGCGGCCTTGGCCTTGTCATCAGTCTTCCGAACCGTCGTCGCGGTCGTGCCGGCTGCCCCGGGCGGTGGGACCGATGACTTCGGTACCGATGACTCCGGCTCCGGCTCGTGCGCTTCGGGTGCCTTTGCAGTGGTGGAGGTGCGCTCACGAACTGACGGCGGCGGGGTCGATGTGGCCGGCTCCGAATGGGTCGGAGCAGCTGTCGAAGAGGAGGATTCGCCGCCACCTGTCGGGCCGTCCTTCGCATGGGCGGGCATCGCCATACCAGCGAGGCTGATCGTGCCGACCACGGTGAGCGCGAGGGCTCGGCGGGACAACTTCATGCGGGTCTTTTCCTTGAGTGGATTGCGGGGGATCACTTCGTCACTTCCTGGGTAGCGGCGGCCGCGTTGCTGAGGCCATCGGATTCTTTTTCGAACGCAGCAAGATCGGTGCCGACCGCGTCGATGACGGGGTCGCCCGAACTAATGGTGGTGGCGACGGCCGGCACAGCCATCGTGGCCGGGGCCACAGCCTTGGCCGCCGCAGTCGTCGCGACTGTCTTGGCTGGCGAGGACGAGGCAGGCACAACTGCACTCGGCGTCTTGGCCGAGCAGGAGGCCGCAGTCACGAGGGTGAAGGCGACCGCGGCCAGCACGGCGGCTGGTCGGCGCAAGCGGTAAGTAGTCACGAGATTCATTTCGGCCCTGACCAGGCTCGGCTGAATCCGGAAGAGGAAGGGTTAACGAAACGCTTACTCGTTGAGGAGGTTGCTAACCATGCGTTGGCTCAACTTGCGGCGAGTTGGACTGCCGTTGAAAAAACGGCGTCGAGCATGGGTTCGGTCAATCGTCCAGTGAAGGTGTTTTGCTGGCTCGGATGAAACGAACACAGCAGCGTTATTGCGCCGGCCTCGGCCTGTACACCGTGCCCGAACTTCGGGGGCTTGGCGACTCCGAAGTGCTTCCATGCCACCTCGTACGCGAAACCTCCGAGGCACACCATCACCTTGGCTCGGGTCAGCAATGCAAGCTCTTGTTCAAGAAACGGTCGACATGCGTCACGCTCGGCCGGGAGCGGCTTGTTGCCCGGCGGCGCACATCGCACGGCCGCCGTCACGAATGCATCGGTCAGCTCAAGGCCGTCGTTGCGCGCGATCGATTCGGCCTGGTTCGCCAATCCCGCTCGAAACATCGCCCGATAGAGCCAGTCCCCCGAGCGATCACCGGTGAATACACGGCCCGTGCGGTTGGCACCGTGGGCCGCTGGCGCAAGACCGAGAACGATGATCCGCGCGTTCGGGTCGCCGAAGCCACCGATGGGCCGACCCCAGTACAGGTCATCCCGATACGACGCTCGTTTGGTGATCGCAACCTCTTCCCGCCAGGCCACCAGGCGGGGGCACGCCCGGCACGACTCGATCTCGGTGCGGAGTTCGCCAAGCGCGTTCACGGTTAGGGACAGTAGGTTGGTCAATCGATCATGACTGCATCCAAGACCGCCAAACAGCCCCCGAGCTCAACGCTGATCCTCATGGTCCGCCATGGGCAGACACCCACGACCGGCACAAGCCTGCCCGGCCGAGCACCCGGTCTGCACCTGGCCGAGACCGGCCAGCAGCAGGCACAAGCCGTCGCCGCACGCATTGCCGAGCTTGATCGCGTCGACGCGATCTACTCCAGCCCGTTGGAGCGCGCCAGGGAAACAGCTGCACCGATCGGCAAGGCTCGTAGCCTCAAGGTCGGCATCGACAAAGGCTTGCTGGAATGCGACTTCGGTGCCTGGACGGGCAGCTTGTTGAAGGACCTCATGAAGCTGCCCGAGTGGCAGACGGTGCAGAAGTTCCCGAGCGGTTTTCGCTTTCCGAACGGTGAGAGTTTCACTGACATGCAGACCCGTATGGTGAACACGCTTGACCGCTTGCGCGCCGTACATGCCGGTGGTGTCGTGGTGATCGTCAGCCATGCCGACCCCATCAAGGCGGCGGTTGCGCAGGCAATGGGTACCCATCTCGACCTGTTCCAGCGCATCGTCATTTCCACCTGTTCGGTCTCGGCCGTGGCCTACGGCATGACCGGTCCGGTCGTCCTCACCGTAAACTCAACGGGTGGATCTCTGAAGGAGTTGCGACCATCGTGAGCGAGCAGTTCGAGTTTGAAGAAGTGCAGGCGTTTGCTTCTGGCGCCCTCGGACAGCCGGGGCAGCGCACGTTCTTCATTCAGACCCGCGGGAACGGACTCATCGTCACGCTCAAGTGCGAGAAGCAACAGGTGGAAGGCCTTGCCCACTACCTCGAACGACTGCTTGAAGACCTACCCGACCCCGACGACATCGTGCACCCCAGCCAGCTTGAGTTGGCCGACCCCGTGCTGCCCAGCTGGGTGCTCGGCTCCATCGGTGTCGCGTACGACGGCGATCGTGATCGCGTGGTGCTGTTCTTTGAGGAAGTGGTGATGGCTGACGAAGACGGCAACGTGGTTCCCGCCGAAGACGACGACAAGGGCACGCTGCGCGTGCGACTCACCCGCGGGCAGGCCCGTTCGTTCTGTGATTTGTCATCCTCCATCGTGTCGGCCGGGCGGCCACCGTGCCGGTTCTGTGGCATGCCGCTTGACCCGCGGGGCCACCCCTGCGTGCGCATGAACTGATGGACGCGCTGCAGCTCTTGGCGGAAGCCGAGATCGATATCGAAGGCCGCATGCCGTGGAGTTCGAACGCAACGTTTCTTTGCAACCTTTTGGTTGAAGGTGAACTGACGGCGCAGGCCATTTACAAGCCCCACAAGGGTGAGCGACCCCTGTGGGATTTTCCGTCCGGCTTGTATCAGCGTGAGGTTGCTGCCTATCGACTCACGTCGTTTCTCGGTTGGGGTGGCGTGCCTCCCACCATCATTCGTGAGGGCAAATTCGGTGTTGGTTCGCTGCAGCTCTTCATGCCGTCGGACTTTGAAGAGCACTACTTCACCATCTACGAAAAACGCGAAGACCTCCACGATCAGTTACGCGCCATCTGCGCGTTTGACGTACTGAGCAACAACACCGACCGCAAAGCCGGACACTGTTTGATGGGCCTCGATGACAACGTGTGGGCTATCGATCAGGGCTTGTGTTTTGCCGCCGATTTCAAACTGCGCACGGTCATCTGGGACTTCGGCAACGAGGAACTTCCCGAGTCATTGATTCCCGCGATCGAAAAGTTGTTGGTCGACGTGCCCGAAGACATCGCCGAACTCCTGCACGACGACGAAGTCATCGCGTTACGAGAACGCGCCGAAGAGTTGCTAATCGAAGGCCTCTTCCCCACCGACCCCACCGGCCGCCGCCACCCCTGGCCCCTCGTCTAATTCGACATCGATTGACCGAGTCAGGATCGCGCCCGGCCGGGAACGGTTTCCTCAGCGGTTCGCGCAATCGGAAGGTGCCATTCGCGCGTAACGCCATTTCTTGGCACCGTAACGAGCCCGAAAGGCTTCTACGCGCGAATGGACATGGCGTTACGCGCGAGGGTGTGGTCACACACACCAAAACTCCGAGGACGACGTTCGGGTTGACACCGACGCCAGCCAGGCACAAGAGCTGCGGTTAGGCGAGGTCGAACCGGTCGAGGTTCATCACCTTGGCCCAGGCTGCGAAGAAATCGGTGACGAACTTTTGCTGGGAGTCAGACGAGCCGTAGACCTCGGCGATGGCTCGGAGCTGCGAGTTCGAGCCGAAGATGAGATCACATCGTGTGGCCGTCCACTTCCGCTGACCAGAGGCCCGGTCTCGGCCCTCGAACAGGTCTTCGGAATCTGCTTCTGGATGCCACTCGGTGCCGATGTCGAGCAGGTTGACGAAGAAGTCGTTCGTCAACGTCTCGGCGTGATTGGTGAACACACCTCGGGCATTGCGGCCGGTATTGGCATTCAGCACTCGCATGCCGCCGACCAGCACCGTCATTTCCGGGGCGCTCAACGTGAGCAGTTGGGAACGGTCAACCAGCAGCTCTTCTGCCGATCGCGTCTGCCCTTTCCCGAGATAGTTGCGGAACCCGTCTGCGGTCGGTTCGAGCACCGCGAACGACTCGGTGTCGGTTTGCTCCTGGGATGCATCGGATCGGCCCGGGGTAAACGGAACCGTGACCTCGTGTCCGCCTTTCATGGCCGCAGCTTCGACAGCTGCGCAACCGGCGAGCACGATGAGGTCGGCCATCGAAACCGTCTTGCCCGACGCGTTGAACTCCGTCTGGATGTCAACAAGTACGCCGAGGATCCGGCGCAACTCGGCCGGGTTGTTCACATCCCAATCGTTTTGCGGCGCGAGGCGGAGTCGACCGCCGTTGGCGCCACCACGCTTGTCGGTGTGACGAAACGTCGAGGCCGATGCCCACGCCGTGGACACCAACTCGCCGATAGTCAGGCCCGAGTTGAGGAGCTTCACCTTCAGCGCAGCGACATCGCCCTCTCCAATCAGTTCATGGTTCGCCGCAGGGACGGGGTCCTGCCAGATGAGTTCCTCGGCGGGAACCTCGGGGCCGAGGTAGCGCACAATCGGGCCCATGTCACGGTGGGTCAACTTGAACCACGCACGAGCAAACACATAAGCGAACTCGGCCGGGTTCTGGTGGAAGCGCCGCGAGATTGGCTCGTACACCGGGTCCATCCGCATCGCCATGTCGGCCGTGGTCATCATGGGTGCGTGGGTGATCGAAGCATCGTGAGCATCGGGCACGGTGGTCTTGGCGGCGGGGTCGGTTGGCGTCCACTGCTGCGCACCGGCCGGGCTATGGGTCAGTTCCCACTCGTAACCGAACAGCGTGTCGAAATAGGCGTTGTCCCACGTGATCGGGGTTCGGGTCCATGCACCCTCAATGCCGCTGGTGGTCGCGTGGACGCCCTTTCCGCTGCCGAAAGCGTTCTTCCAACCGAGGCCCATCTGCTCGATAGGCGCGCCCTCAGGTTCGGCTCCGACGAGCATCGGATCACCGGCTCCGTGAGCCTTCCCGAACGTGTGGCCACCGGCCACGAGTGCCACCGTTTCCTCGTCGTTCATCGCCATACGAGCAAAGGTTTCGCGAATGTCACGAGCAGATGCGAGCGGGTCGGGCACACCATTCGGGCCCTCGGGGTTCACGTAGATGAGACCCATCTGAACGGCACCAAGCGGGTTGTCGAGTTCACGATCGCCGCGGTAGCGCTCGTCACCCAGCCAGGTCGTTTCCGGACCCCAGTAAATGTCCTCCTCTGGTGCCCACACATCCTCCCGACCGCCACCGAAACCGAACGTCGCGAAACCCATCGACTCCAGGGCCACGTTGCCGACGAGAATCATGAGGTCGGCCCACGACAGCTTGCGTCCGTACTTCTGCTTGACCGGCAGCAGCAGTTGACGGGCCTTGTCGAGGTTGCCGTTGTCAGGCCAGCTGTTGAGGGGCGCAAAACGCTGCGTTCCGTTGCCCGCACCTCCTCGACCATCGGCAATGCGATACGTGCCCGCGCTGTGCCACGCCATGCGGATGAAGAACGGGCCGTAGTGGCCGTAGTCGGCCGGCCACCACTCCTGCGAGCTGGTCATGAGCTCGTCGACGTCCTGGCGCAGGGCGTCGAGGTCGACGCCCTGGAACGCCTCGGCGTAGTCGAACGCCTCACCCATCGGGTTGGCGACCGCCGTGTGCTTGCGCAGGATCTTCAGGTTCAGCTGGTTGGGCCACCACTCGCGGTTGCCCGCGCCCTCGGTCGGGTGGTGGGGGCGCGAGACGGCGACCGGGCAGCGGCCCTCGCTCTCTTCCGAGTTCATGTCTCCGACGACTGCGTCGTGGTTCTCAGGCACAGGAATCCTTCCGGGGCGGGGCGGGTGGTGGCAGGTGGTTCACGAAGCGTGGGCGGTGACGCAGGCG
>JANNZM010000112.1:0-3013 GCA_031410595.1 Actinomycetes bacterium
GTCGGTGCCGGCCGCTCCTGCTGCCTCAGCGGCTCGCAAGTGGAGGAGTTGCTTGCTGTAATCCCACTCGTACACCGCTTGCGAAGAGTCGATGCCCTCGTAGCACTGCAGGCGAATGAGTTCGCCTCCTGTCCATCGCGAAAGAACTTTGGCAACCTCGGTTTTCCCGACGCCCGCCTCACCTTCGAGCAGCAACGGGCGATGCAGCTTCATGGCCAGGTAGATAGCCGTGGCAAGGCCCGTATCGGGCAGGTAATCGTGGTTTGTCAGAGCGTTGACGACATCATCAACAGAGGCAGGTGCAGCAGAAGGAGGCATCACGTCCAAGCGTACGGCAACGAACGGTGCGCCGGCTTCTTGGGCACCTCAGTCGAGTGCGAGGTGCAAACGTAAAGCGCCGTCGATGTCACCGAGCAGCGCCGAGGGCACGACTCCGACTCGTTGGAGAACTCGCTCGACGGCGACAGAACGGACTTGTTCCGCTTGGGCCTTGGAGTCCTTCGTTAGTCCGGTCTGCGCCGAAGGCAGTAGCACCTGAAACGGATAGACCCGACCAGTGTTCCCCGTAACCGGCACGACCGTTACGACGCCGCGGCCGAGCCGCGCTGCCGTAGCGTTCGCTCCGTCGTTGCTCACGATGATTGCAGGGCGGCATTTGTTGGCCTCGGAGCCCCGAACGGGTTCAAGCTCGACCAGATAGATCTCGCCTCGCCTCACTCGGCGAGTCCATCGGGAGCGGTGGATTCCCACAACTCAGCGTCACTGCTGTCGGCCCACTCGGCCCATGCGGCCTCGTAGTCACCGCCGAGTTCTGACGCTCGCAGCAGGCTCACGGCTTTTTGGAGTCCGGCCGAACGTGACGCCAGACCTTGTGTGGAGACATAGGTATCGAGGTACTCGATGTCTTCATCGGGCAGACTCACACTAACTTTCATACTTGAATACTACCGTGGGTAGTACCCGAGGAGCAATGAGCTAGCTGTCGAAGCCGAGGCCCAGTTTGTCGAGGGCGCGGAGCCAGGCGTTGCGGTCGCCCGTCTTGTCCTCTTGGTCCAGGCTCCAGCGGGTGGCTTGGATGCCGATGAAGCGGAAAGGTTCGGGCGGGAACGGGACGGGCTTCTTGCGTACGAAGTCGAGTTCGGTCGCCTTCGAGCGCTTCCCGTCGAGCAGATCCAGCATGACCTCGGCCCCGAACCGAGCGGCCGCGACACCCAGGCCGGTGTAACCGCTGGCGTAGGCAATGCGTCCGCCCATGGCCTTGCCCCAGAACACGCAGAACCGCGTGCAGGTATCAATGGCGCCACCCCAGATATGGCTGAACTTCACGCCTTCCAATTGAGGAAAGTTGTTGAAAAAGTGCTGGCTCAACTTGGCATGCGTCTCGGGGCGTTGCTCGTAGGTGTGACTGGTCTTGCCGCCGAAGTAGTAGATGACGTCGTAGCCGCCCCACAGGATGCGGTTGTCCTCGGTGAGTCGGTAGTAGTGGAACTGGTTGGTGAAGTCCGACAGACCCTGGCGGTTCTTCCAACCGATCGATGACAACTGTTCCTCGGTGAGCGGCTCGGTCACCATGCAGTAGTCGTACACCGGGATCATGTATTGGTTGATGCGCTTGAGCAACGGTGGGTACGCATTGGTGCACAACGCCACCCGACCGGCGCGCACGTTGGCGAGGGGAGTGGTGACCATCACGCCAACGCCGTCGCGCTCGAGGCCGGTAGCGCGGGTGTCTTCGTAAATGCGGACACCCAATGACTCGGCCGCGGCCTTCAAACCCCACACCAGACGCGCCGGGTCCACAATGGCGGCGCGGTCCTTGCGTTCGAGCCCGGCGAGGTACGTGGGGGAGTTCACTTCAAGGCGCATGGCGTCCTGGTCGTACCACTCCACCCGTTGACCGAGTTGCTTGAGCTGCCGGAAATCGTCTCGCAACTCACTGACGTTGTGGGGCGTGGTGGCCACGTCGATAACGCCCGTGCGCTCGTAGTCACAGTCGATGTTGTAGCGCTTGATAGCCGCCTCGATCTCGTTCAGATTTTGCAAGCCGAGCTGTTCGAGGATGGGCAGCTCTTTGGGGAAGCGGTCCTGCCCGTTGGCCACGCCGTGGGTGAGGCTGGCCTCCATAAAGCCACCGTTGCGTCCTGACGCACCCCAGCCGACCGTTTCAGAATCAATCAGAACGATGTCGCGGTTCGGGTCACGTTCCTTAGCGATGATGGCGGTCCACAAGCCGGTGTAGCCGCCACCGACGATGCAGAGATCGCAGCTCTCACCGCGCACCAATGTGGGGTTTGAGTCAGGCTCGTCAACGTCATCAAACCAGTAGGGATACGGATCGGCATCGGCGATGGCGTCGAGATAGTGGTCGTTCATCGGTTCTCAGTCCCTGAGGCGCCCTGCGTTCCGGCACGCCGGTCGATGTTGCGTCGGAGGGTGGTCTCGACCGTTGAAAACCCGAGACCACCCGGCCGAGACTTTAGGCGCACCAACGCCCGGCAGGCTTGACGGAGTCAGTCGAGGTGCGCTGCAAACCAGGACATCAGCTTGCTATAGGCCGCTTCGGCCTGCGTCGGGTTGTACGCACCACCCGTGTCATTGAAGAACTGATGGCCGACGCCGGGGAAGGTTCTGATCTCGTGCACCAACCCGGCTTTGGTCAGCGCAGCCTCCATGGCATGACGGCTGGCGTTGACCCGGGCGTCGTTCTCGGCGTACACGCCCAGCACCGCCGCCTTCGATTTGGAGAAGTCGGCACCATCGACGCCCGGCCCGTAGAAGGGGGCCGCCACGGCCAGTTGCGGTTCGCCTGCGTTCAGCATGCTCCACGTCATGCCGCCGCCGAAGCAGAACCCGACCATGCCCAGCTTCACCCCGGGCGCGCGTTTGCCGAGTTCGTCCAACCCCGCTCGGAGATCGGCCAGGTGCCGCTCGACCCCGGCGCCGACGATCTTGGCCGTGATCTGACCTTGATCGGCGATGGCGGCGGTGCCACCCTCACGGGACAGCAGATCGA
>JANNZM010000113.1:0-10329 GCA_031410595.1 Actinomycetes bacterium
GTGGAAGGGGTGGGTGGCACCATCGCCGCGTCGGTGGTGCGCTGGTTCGCACAGCCGCAACATCGGGCGATGATCGAAAAGTTCCGCGCCGCTGGCCTTGCGTTCGGCAATGTGCAGACCAGCTTCCTGCCCCAGAACCTGGCGGGCAAAGCCATCGTCGTCACCGGCTCACTCGTTGGCTTCAACCGTGAGGAGGCCGAAGCGGCCATCAAGGACCGCGGCGGCAAAAGTCCTGGCAGCGTCAGCAAGAAAACCTTTGCTTTCGTGGTAGGCGTCGAGCCTGGTGCCAGCAAACTCACCAAGGCTGAGGAGCTCGGCGTGCCGATCCTTGATGAAGCAGCGTTCGTTGCCCTGTTGGAAACGGGCGAACTCTAGGAGACTTTGAACGTCCAGGTGGCCCGCTGTGCGGTCTCCTGGTTTTCGCAGATCTTCCAGAACTCGACCGTGATGCGATGTTCACCGGGAGCAAAGCGCTCGATGGTGGAACCCGACCGGGGCGTGAAGTACACGGTGTTGCTGCCACCATCGAAGACCGAATCGAGACCCGTGAACTTGGTGGTGTTGGTGGCGCACGGCCCCGGATCACCGAGGTCGTAGGTGGGGATGCTCTGGCCGTCGATGATGAGGTTGCCGCGGTAGCCGGTGGCCAGGTCGGCTCCGACCTGCGTCTGTCGCAGCACCAGTTCGCCCGGTGCCGGAACGAAGCGGTCAACACCCGCAGGCGGATGCTGGGAGGCTGTTCCCGTCACGGCGCTGCCGACCCCAGCCACGATGAAGCTGAGCGCCGCCGCGACCATGGCGGCAGTGATCAATCGTTGGCGGTCCATGCGGATCTTCACGGTCCCATCATGGTCCCCTTCGAGGTGTCCTCGCCAAGCGGCCAATGCCCGGTAGTTTTGGTGTTGATATGAGCGCCTACGGTGATGATCAAATTGGGCGCGTGCTCGGCGCGCGGTACCGGCTGGTAACACCGGTTGGTTCTGGTGCGTCCGCAACGGTGTACCAGGCCGACGATGTGCAGCTGCGGCGGACGGTAGCGGTGAAGCTGCTCCATCCCACGCTGGCGGCCGATCCGACCTTTCTGAAGCGGTTCCGGGCCGAAGCGCAGGCGGCGGCAGGGCTGAGCCATCCGAATGTGATGGCGGTGTTCGATTGGGGCGAGGACAACGGTACGCCGTATCTCGTTCTCGAATATCTGGCGGGTGGCAGCCTGCGTGCCATGCTCGACCTGGGGAGACTTCTGTCACCATCGCAGACCCTTGTCCTCGGCCTCGAAGCCGCTCGTGGGCTCGACTACGCCCACAAGCGAGGCGTGGTGCATCGCGATATCAAGCCTGCCAACCTGTTGTTCGGCGAAGACGGGCGACTTCGAATCGCCGACTTCGGTCTTGCCCGCGCCATCAGCGAGGCAAGCTGGACCGAACCCGACGGCGTAATGCTCGGCACCGCCCGCTACGCATCGCCCGAACAGGCCACCGGCCAGCCCCTCGACGGAAAGAGCGACGTGTACTCCCTTGCGCTCTCAATGGTGGAGGCGGTCACCGGCACTGTGCCGTTCGCGGCCGAGACCACCGTTGCCACGTTGATGGCCCGCCTGGGCAAGCTGTTGCCGGTGTCGGCCGATCTTGGCCCGCTGGCTCCGGTGCTCGAACGATCCGGCCGACCCGATCCCGAGGAACGCTACGACTCCGCCGAAATGGGCCGGGCCTTGCTGGCGACGGCCGAGCGGCTGCCTCGCCCGGCACCGTTGCCGCTCGTGGTCACCCAGGCCCCGAAGCGCCATGACGAGACCGCGCTTGGCGTGCCGGTAGCGCCGCAGGCCTCCCCGCCGGCCCGTGGTCCGGCAACCCCGCCCATGGTCGATCCCACCGCGGTTGTTGCGCCGGTCATCGTTCCCGCGGTCGAGGTTGCCGAGCCAAAATTGAGCCTGCCGTCGAATTCGGTGGACGATAGCGAGGCCATCAGGGCGCTCAACCTCGGCAAGCCCAAGAAGCGACGACTCGGACGCGGCGCGCTGTGGGGGATGGTGCTTGCGCTCGTCGCCCTTGTGGGTGGCGGTGGATTCTGGGCCGTTGCCGCCAACAAGGTGAAGACCCACCCGGTGCCTTCGTTGCTGCTGCTCCCCGAAGGTGAAGCCCGAAACACGGTCAGTCCGTTCGGTTTCGTGGTGCAGACCAAAGCCGAAAAGAGTGATGACACCCCAACGCCGGGTGTGGTCATTGCCCAGGATCCTCCGCAGGGAACGCTGCTGAAGAAGGGTGACGCGATCTATCTCACCGTCTCCGACGGCCCGAAGTTGGCCAAGCTTCCGAACATCACCAAACTGACGAGCGCAGAAGCCAAGAAGCTGCTCGAAAGCGAGAAACTGGTCTACAAGGAAGCGCCTCGGGTGTTTGATGAGGACGCTCTTATCGACACGGTGATGTCGTGGACCGTAGAGGGTCAGACGCTTGCCGTCGATTCTGCTGTTGCCAAGGGAACGGTCGTCGAGGCCGTTGTTTCCGATGGCCCGAAGCCCCGACAGGTTCCCGAGATCCGCAGTATGAACTGGGAGCAGGCCAAGGCCGCAATCGAAGCGGCCGGTTTGAAGGCGGTCAGGCTGGAGGACATGTTCAGCGACAAATGGGCGGCGGGCATCGTGGCCAGCATCGACCCCGGTGTCGAGCGTGAATTGCCTCGTGGCGGCGAAGTAAAGATTCAAATTTCGAAAGGCCCCGACCTCGTCATCGTCCCCAACATCTATGCCTCATCGTTGACGAAGGCCGTCGAAGTGCTCAAGGAAGCCGGGCTTGACCAGGGCACCATCGATGGCCCCATCGATCGCCCGGTGATCTCATGTGATCCTCCGCCCGGCACCAAGGTGAAGCGCGGCACCAAGGTGAATCTGCGTCTCGGGTAGCCGCCGCGGTTACTGTGCGTTCACACATCGATGAGGGGGAGCACGTGGGGGCACTAGATGGGCGCGTCGCGATCATTACCGGTGCCGGCCGGGGCATAGGGCGCGAGCACGCCATTCTCTTCGCAGCAGAGGGCGCCAAGGTCGTCGTGAACGACCTTGGTGGGGGTGGCGACGTGTCGGGCACCGATCTCACCTCGGTCGAGCAGGTCGTGGCCGACATTCGCGCCGCGGGCGGCGAGGCCATCGGCAACGGTGACGATGTGTCCGATTGGAACGGCGGCCGTCGTCTCATCCGTTCGGCGATCGATGCCTTCGGCGACCTCGACATCCTGGTGAACAACGCAGGCATCCTGCGCGACCGTGCGCTCGTCAACATGACCGAGGATGAGTGGGATGCGGTTATCTCCGTGCATTTGAAAGGTCATTTCGTTCCGACCCGTTGGGCCGCCGCGTACTGGCGTGAACAACACAAAGCGGGCAGCAGCCGACGTCGCAATCTGGTGCACACCACCTCCACGTCGGGTTTGTTCGCCAACACCGGCCAAACCAACTACGGCTCGGCCAAATCGGGCGTCGCCACCTTCAGCCAGATCTGTGCCAAGGAACTGGGCCGCTACAAAGTCACCTCGAACTGCGTGTCGCCATCGGCCCGAACCCGCCTCACGCTCGCCACGCCCGGTCTCGATGACGTGGTGGCTGCGCCGACTACAAGTGACCGCTTTGATGTGTGGGATCCGGCCAACGTGTCACCACTGGTGGCCTACCTCGCCAGCGGGGCCTGTACCTTCCAGGGCGAGACGTTCTTCATCCAGGGCGGCACGGTAAAGCGGGTGAAGCCCTGGGAGTTGGGCGAGGGACTGGAACGAAACGACCGCTGGACCGTCAGTGAACTCGCCACCGCCATGGAATCCCTCACCCCGAAAGACGACTAAACCGTCAACGTTTGAACCACTTGCAGGATTGCCGAGCGTCAGCGAGAACGAGCGCCGCGAGCGGTAGCGAGAAGCGAGGTAGCAGTAGAGCTCTAGCCGCAGTTTTTTTGGATTTCGCTGACGAGGGTGGCGGGAGCGACGATGCCCGTCATGGTGCGGAGTTGGCGGCCGCTGGTGGGGGTGACGGTGTGTTTGCCGAGGTCGAGTTGCCAGTTGGCGCAGTAGATGATGGTGCGCTTGCCACTGGTGGTGACTTCGTGGGCGACGAGTCCGAGTTTCATCGTGTGCGGGTCAGCGCCGGACGACATCGACACGGGGATCACCGTTGAGGCGTCAAGGTACTTATAGCCCGACAGGTCTCCGGACTGGCTCGGGTTGAGCGCGCGTACCAGGTCGGCGTTCTTGCTGGCGAGCGCCGAGGCGTACTCCTGGGCAAGCGATGTCAGCTGAGATGGCGTGGCGCTCGGCGGAACGGTGCCGCTCTTCGTGCCGAGCGTGGTGGCCGGCGCCGCTACCGTTGTCGTCGGGGCAAGAGCGGCCTTGGTGGTTTTCGTGGTGGCTGGCGCGGTAGCGGGCGTCGGTGTCGCCTCTGGTTCCGACGCTTGGGTGGGTGCGGCCGTCGGTGCTTCGGTGACCGGGGCGGGGTTGACGATAGATGGGCTGGCAGCGACCACCACGGGAATGACAGCCGTGGTAGCTTCCGAACCGGGGCTGCCCGCGCCGAGCGCCGTGGTCGGCACGGCAGGTGTTGCAGCACCGGAGGGCGACTTGGGCGTAAGACGTTTGTCGGTCTGCGCCCGGGTGTCGCTCTTGGACGCGGAGATCGCCTTCCAACCAAGCACACCGAGGGCCAGGAGGCCGAGCATGGCAAAGAAGCCGATCAGGCCGACCGGGCCGATTTTGGCTCGGCTGCTGTCGAGAGTCTTTCCGGTGAGCGAAAAGCGACCCTTGCCGGCGCCGCCTGAGCCACCAGCGGCCGCTCCGGCGCCGACCGCCGCGGCAACTTTGGTGGCATCGGTCGTGGCGTCTCGTAGCGGGATGGCAACTCCGGGCACGGCGCCGAACGGAGTGACGGTACGAACGGTGTTGACCCCGTACAGCGGAGCGGTGGCCGCCGCGGCTGGGTCGACTGGCCACTCGCTATCGGTTGTGGCCGGGATGACCCCGGTGATGTCGGCACGAAGCGCCATGCCGCACGAGAAGCATCGGACTTGCTCGGGTCGCACGGTCGCCTGGCATGCCGGGTTGGGGCAGTGCTGCTCGGTCGTCTGACCGATTGGCGCGGGTTCAACTGCCGCAACGCGGGGTGCCGGCCAAGGCGTGCGGGGCCGGATGCTGCTCGCAACCGCAGTTGGGTTGTTGCGGATGGCATTGATGATGGCCGGATCGTCACTGTTGGCCAGACGGGCCAATAGATAGACGGGTGTGCGCGGGTTCCCCGCCAGTTCGGGGTGCGCGGCAGGCCATTGCTGATAGAGCCGGGCCAGTAGCGTTTCGGTGGATGCGTCGTCGGCGGCCCAAGCTTTGGCCGTTGCCAAATCACGCAAACCACTGGCGGGTGTGGTCGAGTCCTCGTTCACGACGACGATGTTACGACGCTGGAATGGTTGTGATCGCCTTTACCGCTTCGGCTGCCTCTAACCCGACCGGTGATGCCGGCGCCGTCTGCACCGCCATCATCATCACCATCAGCTTCGCCATGTCACCCTGCACCTTGATTTTCCCGGCCATGAACGCCTGCATGACACCCTGCTGGTCCTGCTGGATGAGCAACGCGGTGCACGTCTCATAGTCGGTGGTGACCGTGCAATCGGCCTCATCGAGACTGCCTTTGGCCAGCAGCATCTGCCCGCTTGACGTGTCGAGGTAGGTGCGCACCGGCTCGTTGCCGAACGGCGTGGCGGTGACGATCATATTGATCTTGGCTCGCTCGGTGATCTCAGGAAGTTGGTCGGCGTACTTCTCCGCTAAGACAGACGTAGCTTCGAACCAGGCTTCAGACAGGAACACGTGAGGCATGGCGGTTAGGTTACCGCTCGACCTCGCAACCGACTCGCTCGCGCTCAGGAAACGTCAGTGAGAATCGTCGTGCCGGTTCGACGCACGACGGTGGAGGGAATGCTCGGGTCCCCTCTCAGGAGCCGGGCGAGCATAGGAGCTTTCGTGGCGCCGGCCACCAGGAACATGACATGGCGGGCGTTGTTCACGACGGGGGGCGTCAACGTAAGACGCACGCGATCCTTGAACGGTCCGACGACGGCGACTCGCTCGGTGAGATTGACGACCGGGTCTCGGGGCGGCCAACTGGCGGTGTGGCCGTCATCTCCGAGACCAAGATGGATGACGTCGAAACGATCCGGTAACGACGTGGCATACGACGCGGCTGCGACAGACAGCGATGGGTTGGTGACGTCCATCAGGTGGATGACGGCGCCGACGTCGCGAAGGGCATCGAGTTGGCCGGCGTTGCGATCTTGGTCGCCGTCGGGCGCAACTCGTTCATCCACCTGCCAGACGTGCACCTGGGACCAGGGGAGCGGCAGCGCAGCCACCGCGGCGAACATCGCAAGAGGTGTGGACCCGCCGCTCACCGCCAGGTGTCCCTCGCCCCGCTCGGCAATCGCGGTCCACAGCCGATCGGCCACCCAGATCGCCGCTCGACCGGGAAGAAGTGAAGTGGAGACGACTTCAGTCAACATGGTCATTCCAACGGTGTACCACGCGGCGGTGATCTTTCCAGCCCAGTTCTGAGGTGCTGGCCGGATCGACGGTAAATCTTTGGGCCACGACGCCGGGCTGTTCAATCCATCGGGCGACCAACACGCGCAGGAAGTGGGCGTGAGCGAAGGCCAATGTGTCTCCCTTCGCGTCCAGAGCACGGGCAATGACGCGATCGGCACGAGCCACGACCTGGTCGAGCGTCTCAGCATTGCCGGCGAACCCGTCGCGCCACATATCCCAACCGGGCCGGGCCCTTCGAATCTCGTCGGAGGTGATGCCCTCATCGTCGCCGTAATTCCACTCGACCAAATCCTCATCCAGGATCGCATCGGAGTATCCAGCCAACTCGGCGGTGTGACGTGCCCTGCGACGCGGTGATGTGACCACGACCGCGAAGTGCCGGTGCTTCAAAACGCGATCGAGCGTGAGCGCGTCGTCCTCGCCACAAGGCAGGAGCGCTATGTCGGTATAGCTGGTGTGCTTACCGTCGCGCGCCCATTCCGTGAGGCCGTGACGCACCACGAAGAGGGAGTTCTCGCGACCGGTCATGCCGACGGTGAGAACCAGCCGCCGGGAACGAATGCGTCAGCCTCAACGGGGCCCCACGTGCCCCGTTCGTACCCGAACACCGGGCCGGGGTCGTCGAGCGCAGGCTGCACGATACGCCAGGTCTGCTCCACCACATCCTGGCGTGCGAAGCGTCTCGATGAGCCGGCGACCGCATCCCAAATGAGGCGTTCGTAGGGCTCGCTACGATCACCAAGAGTCGCGGCGAAATCGCACGTCAAGTCGACGTCCTGGCTGTCGAGATACTGGCCCGGTTGCTTGGCCTGAACCGTAAAAGTAACGCCATCGTTCTTGCCGAGCCGGAAGCGGATGAGGTTGGCCGATGGCGTTTTGCCATCGGGATTCTCATCGAACAACATACGGGGCGGAGTGTTGAGTTCGACGACGCATTCGGTGGCTGCTGACGCCAGCGCCTTGCCGCAGCGCACGTAGATCGGCACGCCTGCCCAACGCCACGAGTCGATGCCGAGCTTGGCGGCCACATACGTCTCGACGGTTGACCCCTCGGCCACGCCCGGTTCGGCCTGGTACCCGGCGTACTGCCCGCGCACCATCTGCTCACACTGCATAGCGGGCATTGCCACGAAGACCTTTGCCTTCTCGTCGTGGAGATAGCTTGCGTCCGGGCCGACGGGCGGTTCCATGGTGAGCAGGGCTAACACCTGCAGCAGGTGGTTCTGGAGGAAGTCGCGAATGGTACCGACCGAGTCGTAGAAGCTGCCGCGTCCCTCTACGCCGATCGTCTCCGACATCGTGACCTGGATCTGCTTCACGTAGTTCCGATTCCAGATCGGCTCGAGCAGCAGGTTGGAGAAACGGAAGACCAGCAGGTCCTCCACACTCTCCTTGCCCAGGTAGTGATCGATGCGGAAGATACGTTCCTCGGGGAAGACGGCATGCAGCGTGGCGTTGAGTTCCTTCGCCGATGCGAGGTCGCGACCGAAGGGCTTCTCGACGACCACCCGACCGCGATCGGCCAAGCCAACCGCGGCCAGGGACTGAATGACCAACGGGAACATTGACGGCGGGATGGCGAGGTAGAACAACGCGTTCTTCGAGCCGAGTCGGTCCAGCACTCCAGCCAACGCTTCGAACGTGATGCGCTGTGAGTAGTCACCGGCCACGAGGTGCAGTCCGTCGATGAGCGCATCGACCATTACTGCGTTCGTGTCGGGCTCGAACTCCTTCAGGCTCTCGCGGACGTGCTGGTGGAACTTGTCGTCGTCCCAGTTGTCCCGAGCGACGCCGACGATAGGCAGGTCGAGTCCCTGATGGCCAATGATGTTGTAAAGCGCCGGGTAGATTTTGCGTTTGGCGAGGTCGCCGGTGGCACCGAACAGAACGAGGGCGTCGGCCTGCGGCTGCATCTACTTGTTCTTCTTTTCGTGATGGCCACCGAACTGCTTGCGCATAGCCGAGAGAACTTTGTTGGCGTAGAGATCGTTGTTCCGGCTGGAGAACCGCTCGTGCAGCGCGGCCGTCAGCACTGGCGTGGGGACGCCTTCATCGATAGACGCGAGGATGGTCCAACGGCCCTCGCCGCTGTCGCTGACCTTGCCTTCGAACTCCTTGAGTTCCGGGTCTTCCACGAGCGCCTGTGCGGTGAGGTCGAGCAGCCAACTGCTGACCACACTGCCGCGGCGCCACAGTTCGGTGACCGACGGAATATCGATGTCGAACTGGTAGTACTGCGGGTCACGCAGCGGTGTTGTCTCTGCATCGATCTCGTGATCGGCCTTGCCGATGTTGGCACCCTTTAACACGTTCAGACCTTCGGCGTACGCAGCCATGAGGCCGTACTCGATGCCGTTGTGCACCATCTTCACAAAGTGACCTGCACCGCTTGCGCCGCAGTGCAACCAGCCCTTCTCGGCTTGTGTCGCCCTGCCCTTTCGGCCGGGTGTGCGAGGCGCGCTTTCTATGCCCGGTGCGAGCGTGTCGAAGATGGGCGTCATGCGCTTTACGGCCTTGTCGTCGCCACCCACCATCATGCAGTAGCCGCGCTCCAAACCGAAGACGCCACCCGAGGTTCCGACGTCGAGATAGTGAATGCCTATCGCCGCAAGTGGACCCGAGCGGTCGATGTCATCGCGGTAGTAGCTGTTGCCTCCGTCGATGATGGTGTCGCCGCGTGACAACAGTGGTGCCAGCTTGGCGATGGTGCCATCGACGTATGCCGCAGGCACCATGATCCAGATATTGCGGGGGCCCTTCAGCTTGGACACCATGTCCTCCAGGCTGGAAGCGCCGGTTGCCCCTTCTTTGGCCATGGCTTTCACGGCATCGGCGCTGACGTCGTAGGCCACACACTCGTGGCCGTGTTTCATAAGTCGTCGCACCATATTGGCGCCCATCCGGCCGAGCCCGATCATCGCTAATTCCATAGTGGGGGAGGCTAATCGCTTCGGCGTTGCCCCGGCTTGCGTAGGGTTGATTGGCGTGGACCTCACCGCCGAAATCGCCGGAACCGCCGCCGCTCACGAGCGGCTGTGGGTGACGCTTGATGGCCTGTCGGACTCGACGGTTGGCCAACCAAGTCTGCTGCCCGGCTGGACCGTCGGCCACGTGTTGAATCACTTGGCGCGCAACGCCGAGAGCCACCTGCGGCTGATGAAGGGCGCACTCTCTGGCATCGGTGCTGATCGCTATCCGGGCGGCGCTGCCGAACGCGACGCCATGATCGAAGAAGGAGCTCGGCGCTCGGCAGCGGCGCTGGTTGCCGACGTGCGTCGGACGGCCGGCGAACTGGAAGCTGCCTGGGCGCAGATGACGCCTTGGTCGTGGCAAGTCGTTGGACGCTGCATGGGCAGTGACGAACCTGCCCATACCTCGCCTTGGAACCGCTGGCGCGAGGTGGAGATTCACCACGTCGACCTTGATCTGATGTCGTTCGGTCCGAAGGATTGGAGCCGAGAGTTTCTCCGTCGTGAGTTGCATCTGGCCGAGATGTCGTGGCGTTCGTCGCACACTCTCGGGCTTACCGCCTTGCCTGCTACCGCGCTCAAGCTGCCCGCATTCGATCGACTCGCCTGGCTCCTCGGCCGACTCGACGTCGCCGGTCTACCGAAACAGGGCTAACGCCGTCGGTGGCCTTGCCGCGTGCCTGGGTGTTTGTTGGTGTCCGCCTCGTTGTGACTTTTGCGGGCCGGGGCCAAATGCCCTTTGCTCGCCCCGTTCGGCTGGGCTGACGTCTGCACGTTGGATGGTCGA
>JANNZM010000114.1:0-6512 GCA_031410595.1 Actinomycetes bacterium
GCGATTCCAGGCGTCCTTCGGTCGCACTGCCCCTCGTGTCCTCATCGTGATCGGTGTCCTTTGCAATCTCTGGGGCACCGTTTGGTTCAAGTAGCAGATCCAGGGTCAATCGAGAAGGCTTACTCCGGCGTCGGGGTATCCGCCGCAGCCACGATCGCGCCTAGTTCAGCTCGTCTTCTTTTCCACAGACACCCCGTAGCGCACGCGCCCGTGGTGCGGCGGAGGAGCCGGGTGCCGAGCTAGCCGGCCGGCTTGAGGGATGGGTCCAGCACCAGGGCCTCGGCGACCATCTTGGCGCCCTCGTCGGTCTGGCCATCGGCGGCGAGCACCTTGCCCAGATTGAACTTGGCCGGCGCGCTCTTCGGGTTGATCTCGACCGCCTTGCGCAGGGACGCTATCGCTGCGGCGCGATCACCTTGGGCGGCGTAGGCCAGGCCAATGTTGTAGAGCGCCGGGAAGTACTGCGGGTCCTGCGCCAGGGCGGCGTTGTAGCCCGCAACCGCGCCAGCCAGATCACCCTTGGTCTGGGCGATCTGGGCGATGTTGTAGAGCGCAAGCTTGTTCTTGGCATCCGACGCCAGAACCTTCTTGTAAATCACCAGTGCCTCGTCCATCTTGCCCGTGGAATGCAGCGTCAGCGCCTGCTGCAGGAGCGCGTCGTTCCCCTTGAGCACAGCTGTCGTCGGCGATGCTCCCACGGCCGCGGTTGTGGGTGCGGCGCTGACAGTGGACACCGCCTTCGATGAGTTCTTGTGACCGACCAGGAAGCCGCCTGCTGCGCCGACAATGAGCGCAGCGACGGCCACGCCGACAAGGGGTAGTTTCGACCGTTTGGCCGGCGCGGATAGGCGTGGAGGCAGCGTCCAGTCCTCGGGGGAAGGTGCTTGCAAGCCGCCGTTGTCCGGCGAAGACGTACTCAAACTCTCAGACATCTCACCCATAGTATTGCAAAGCTTGCGCAACGGGGTATAGGTCGTCAGCCCTTGACCTTCAGAACACACACGGCGTCCAAACGAGTAAAGGCACCTGCCTGGCAAAGGTGATCGACTAGCTGGTCCATGCTGCGAGCAGCATTTCGGTGTCGACTGCCAAGTCAGGCTTAGCCCGGGCGCGGACACCCGCTGGGCACACCGCTACCAAACGGCTGCGGGCAGCACCAGGCACCTTTGCCCGAGCGGCGGCCAGGTCTTCAAGTTCTTCGGCGCTGAACTGGCGGCGTTCTCGCCACTTAATGGACCCAAGTACTTCAACACGACCATTGCGTGTGCTTCCGACAACGTCGACCTGAGTGGAGTTGTCACGATTCCACCAGGCACTGACGGTTGCTATGCCGCTTAGTTCAGGAACCGTCAACGCCAAGCGACTGAGCCCTTCGTGAACGACTGGCTCGATCGCCATCCCCCTCCACGTCGAGTAGCCGGTCTTCACACCCTCGATCGCCAAGTCAGATCTACCGCGGGCAATATTCGCTACCTCCGGTTCGACGAATCGAAACCAAAAGCGCAGGTAGGGATCAGCGATTCGGTATCGCCGCAAGCGGGACGTACCATCAGTTCCTGCTGGAGTGTCGATCGTAACGACACCTTTGTCATCGGACAGAATTTTTAGGGCTCGTGTCAGCGCTGTGTGGGTGGTCGACGTGGCATCGCCGAGCCGTCCTACGGCAGCCGTGAACGAAATCGATCCGACCTCACTACCCCCAATCGCCGTGAGAACTCTTCGGGCCTGCGCCTCCTTGGGAAACTCAGCGGCCAGCGACCGTTCAGCGACTACGACCAGGTTCGAGTTCTCATCTCCGAGCCCCTCGGCGAGGTAGTCGTTGATAGTGCCGGCGCCTGCCAGATCGGCGACCAATCGCGGATAGCCACCGGTGACAAGGAAGGCGTCAAATGCTTTCGTGGCTGAAGTCTCGGCCAACGCTGCAGCAACTTCTGCAGGATTGAAAGCCTTGACCACCACCTCGCGCCCGCGTCCGTACAGCGGTCGGTCGTGTTTTGTTACCCGCTCCATCATGGTGACGTCGGACCCGACGAGGATGAAGAGAACCGGCAAATGCTGCAGGTGTTTGTCCCAAGCAATCTGAAGGGCGCCTTCAATCGTCGGATCCGCCTCTACCGCCCACGGGAACTCATCGAGTACGGCCACGATCGCCCCTTTCTGGGCCGCAAGTCGGATTCGGCCGAACACATCGGTCCAACTCGAAGGATTCGATTCGAACAGCGCCGAGGCCTCAGCGAACGCCGGGTTAGCATCGAGCGCGTCACGTCGAAACGCTTCGAGCTGAACGCCGGTCGGGGCATCCTTGATGGCCGTGAAGAACACGTGTGGCACCTCGGCCCGCTTCAGGAACTCGGTGAACAGCCGAGACTTTCCGACCTGGCGACGACCACGAACTACCAGCAGACGACCTTCGCCCGAGGACGCCACCTCCTCGATCCAGCCTGACAGCTGTCCGAGCAACGCTGATCTCCCCACAAAGTTCATCTATGTATGATACATAGATGCGTGTTACAGAGAGGAATGTCAGCGCGAGCGCTCGCCGTCAGTTAGGGCGAGATCGTGACTCCGGAGCTTCCCGCAAGCCGATAGGCCATGGAGCAAATATGCTCCATGATGCTAAGATGCTTTCATGAACATCGTGCTGCAGATGCGGACCATCTCGGGTCTGTCTCGAAACGAGCTTGCCGCGTGCGCAGGTGTCGCTCGCACAACCGTCGCACGGATCGAGCGGGGTGAGGTCTCGCCAACGCTCGACACGCTCGATCGTCTCGCCGCGGCCGCCGGCGTGGTCCTGGCCACCGACGTTCGCTCAGCAGGTGACGTGTCCGCGATCGCCGCTGCTCGCCAACTCGTCTCGCCCCAGGTTGGGCTCGAGCTCAACGAACGGTCAATGGTTCGGTTGCAGCGATGGACTGCCGGCGGGCTCGCTCCGGCGGTGACGCCTGACGAGATTGCCTGGCTTTGCGAGGTAGCGGGGCGGTCGTGCCGCATTGTTGATCGGCCCGGGGTCCGTTGGTTTGATTCCGTTCGCTGGGACGACCTGGCGCAACGCCTTGTCGACCATGACCTTGAGTTTGCGATCAGTGGCTCGGCGGCGGCGAACAGAATCGTGTTCACGGGAACGGTCCCCTGGGCGCTTACCTACGTCGGTTCAGTCGACAAGGTCGCAACGGCATTGGGATTGGTCGAGAAGTCGCTGTCCGACCCTGGACTCAAGATGGCGCTGCTGCCGTTCGACGCGGTGTCGCGTTTGGGCGTCGAGCGCTGCGACCGCGGCTTCTTCTGGGTGGACCGCTGGCAGGTGGTGATCGACTGCTTCGGAGGAAACAGCCGCATGCCCGATCAAGCCGAAATCCTATGCGAGTACCTCACGAGGAGCCGTTGATGGAACCGAACGCCGAGGACCTCGATTTCGAGATGGTGATCGCGCGCAATGTGATGCTCGACGCGCTCGACGCTCTTATCGATCACCGGTCAGCCTTGACGATCATCGGCGCGCAAGCCGTCTATGAACAAACGAAGTCGCTCATTGGGAGGCCGAATGTGGCCACCAAAGATGCCGACGTGTGCGTCGATCCGTCGCTGCTCGCCGCCGGCCCACTGCTTGCCGATGCGATGACCATGGCCGGCTTCACCTTGTCGACGAGTGATCGTCCGGGAATCTGGGGGAAGTCGGTGGCGGTTCCGGGCTTGAACGAAACCGTGCAAGTTGACCTGCTCGTTCCGAACGCCGCCGCTGGAGCGGGCACGCGTGGAGCAAGACTGGGAGCCCACGGTAAACGCGCGGCGGGACGTGCGGAAGGGCTTGAGATGGTGATGCTCGACTTCAACGTCATGCCGATCGTGGCGCTCGATGGTTCCCCTCGGACGGCTGGCGACGTGAAGGTCGCCGGCATAGGCGCATTGTTGTGCGCCAAGTCGTTCAAGCTCGCCGAGCGGCTGATCGCACGTGATGCCGGTGGAAGAAATCGCGTGAAGTCGAAAGATGCCGGCGACGTCTGGCGTCTGATGTTGGTGTCAGACCCAAGAGATATCGCAGATCGGTTCGACGCTGCCGTTGGCCACCCGGTTTACGGTGCGGCGATCAGGCTCGGTCGGTCATACCTGACGACGGTCTTCGACCCGAGGCACGGTGAGGGACTTACGCTCGCAGTCGATGATCTTGAGAACTACCTCAGGGTGGGCGACGTGCGCCAACAGATTGGTGACTGGATGTCTGCCTTCACCCGTTGAAGCTCGGCCAGACCGGGCCGGCGTCGAGCGGGGTGTTGGCGTAAGACTGGAGACGATGGACATCATCACGTTCCGGCGAACCGAGCGAGTTGACTTCCCTCTGCTCGCGCATTGGTTGGCAGAACCGCATGTGGCGCGCTGGTGGAATCACGAATTCACCGCCGAGGCCGTTGAGCGGGATTTTGGAGCAAGCGTCGACGGTGACGAGCCGTCCGAGGATCATCTGGTACTTCTGAACGACAAACCGATCGGTCTCATCCAATACTGCCGATACGCCGACTATCCGGAGTACCTGGATGAATTGCGACCGTTGCTGGACATGCCTGACGAAGCGGTGAGCATTGACTATCTGATCGGCCAACCGACGCTCATCGGGCGAGGTATCGGTACCGCCATGTTGGTTGCGTTTGTCAATCATGTCTGGCGAGTGAACCCCGTCACGATCTGCATCATTGTGCCGGTTTGTGCGGCCAACGAGTCGTCGTGGCGGGCCCTCCAATCGGCCGGATTCCGTATCGTTGCCCGAGGCAATCTCACTCCGGACAACCCCGTCGATGATCCGCTACATCTAATTCTCCGCTGCGATCGGCCGAACTGAAACGAGCGAGCACACAAGGGAGGAACCGATTTTGCATCTGGACTGCCGGGGTCGTGGCAGGTTCACGGTTGCCTGCCTTCCTCCGCCCGTTCGGACACCGCTCTTGCGACGATGTCGAGCAGTTGTTCCTCGTCAGGCAGTGCCGCTTGCTCGGCCACGGGGAGTTCCTTGTATCGGTATCCCGCTACCGCCATGGGCGAGGTCGAGGCGTTGAGCGCATAGCGCACCGTTCGCTCGTTGCGATCAGAGCAAAGCAACAAGCCGACGGTGGGGGCATGATGTCTGCGGCGCATCGTGTCATCGAGCAGGGTCACGTTATGACCCCACGGCAATTGTGCAACGACTTGTTGCACAACTGCGACATCAGGCCACGCTCCAGCCAGGCTGCGCATATAGAGGAGATTTCGGGTCGACAATCCGGTCATTCCGGGAAACTCGGCACGCAGGTCGTTCGACAGCCGCTCTATAACTTTCGTGCCCCACCCTTCGGCTTGTTGACGGTCCAGGATCAGCCGACCAAGGGTCCAATACAGCTCGATCAGCTGGCTATTTACTGCCAGGACTGCCCGAGTTCGCGCCGCCTGAATAGCGCTCTTGGCATCTCTAAGCACAGTTGCGTAGTCGTCCGGAATGGGACTAATGGTCATGGCCTCGCTCCAGCCAATGCTGGCGAGAACGACGTACAGAAGCGGCGCACAGGTTCCATCCGGTCATTGTGAACCACGGGTATGACAGAGTTCGCTGAGCTCGTGTACGGCTTGACACGGTGACCGATCCCGCGTTGAAAGGCCGCTTGTGTGGCGGTACGGTCCGCGTATGGATCTGCGATCTTACGCCGCCACCGAAGTCGCGGAGCACGCGGCCGAAGGCAACCTGACGCGAAGAGAAGCGATCCGTCGTCTCGCTCTGCTTGGCATCACCGGACCCGCCGCAGCCGCCCTACTGGCCGCCTGCTCGTCGAGCGCGACCACGGCCACATCCACGCCCGTCGCCACCTCAACCTCGGTGGCCGCAACGACCGCCACCGCCGCCACCACGGCACCCACCAGCACGCCGGTTGCAACCTCCGCCGCCACGACGACGGCCGGGGCCGCGTCGAGTGCGACGACGGCACCACCCGCAACAGGTGCCGCACTGGAAGTCAGCCAGATCACGTTTCCCGGACCCGCCGGTGAGTTGAAAGGGGCATTTTCCGCTGCTCCGAAACCAAAAGGTGCAGTGTTGATCGTCCACGAAATCTTCGGGCTCAGCGCGCACTTTCTGAAGCTGCCCGGACGGTTTGCCGCCAGTGGCTACACCGCCCTGGTAGTCGATCTGCTGTCCCGTGAGGGTGGCACCGCTGCCATCGCCGATCAAGGTCAGATCACGGCCAAGATCGTCGGCGCCGGGGTCGAGCGGCACCTGGCCGATCTCCGAGCGGGGCTGGACGAACTCGGCAAACGTGCGCCGGGGGTGAAGCTGGGCATGGTCGGGTTCTGCTTCGGGGGCGGCATGACGTGGAGCATGCTGAACGCAGGCGAACCGCGTCTTGCCGTGGCGGCACCCTTCTACGGGCCGGGCGTTGATGGTGCCGACTTCTCCAAATCGAAGGCGGCGGTGCTGGGCGTGTACGCCGAGAACGACGCCCGGGTCAACGCCAGCCGTGACGCCATGGAGGCTGCGCTGACCAAAGCCGGGTTGG
>JANNZM010000115.1:0-17739 GCA_031410595.1 Actinomycetes bacterium
TGACGGTTTCGAGTGCACTGTTCGGTCGCCAGCGCGAGATCCAGTTCGCCATCGCCGCGAACCCTGCGCCGATAAGGAGGGCGACGGCGAGCGCGGTCACAGGGGACGGCTTGTACCGACCAGCCCGGTGAGCTTGTCTTCGATCGCGGGAGCGCACGGCGAGTCCTCGCTCATCATTCGGCTCAGGTAGGTGATGGAGACCTCGTCAGCGCGGATGGCACCACCATCGGATTCGGGCGGAAGATCCAAGATGTCGCCCCAACTCATGGTGACGCTGTACGCATCACGCAGCCCGACAATCGGCTCGAGCTTGGCGTCAAAGAGGGCCCGATTCGGGGCGACCCCGACGATAGTGCGACGCCACCCTTTGATCTGGTCGAGTGGCAGGTTGGGCACGTTCACGTTGATGAGCACCGGATCCTGAGGCAGGTCGCTCAGCACCTCGGCTACTACCAGCGCGGCCACGGCACCGGCACTCTCCCACTTTTGGTCAAGCAGCATCTGATCCCATGCTTGACCCTCGATGCCGAACTCTCGAACCGCCTGACTGACTGCGATGCCACTCACGCCGCCCGATCGGGCGGTGAGTGCGGCGCCGACGGTTCCCGAGTGGTAGATGGACCGGCCGACGTTGGCACCGGGATTGATACCGGCCACGATCAGATCGAACGGCGGGCCAAACGCTCCGAGTCGGCTCAGTAGCACGCACAATGCTGGCGGACCGGTGACCGACCACGACTCGGAGACGCCGTCGACCTCCACCTTGTGCACCTCCGGGCGGCTGATGTTCAGCGATCCGAACGCGGCCCCGTATCCGGAGTACTCGGTGTTGGGCGCGACGATGATCACATCACCCAACGGAACCAACGATCGAGCCAGGACGTGCAGGCCGATGGAGTCGATACCGTCGTCGTTGGTCACCAAGATGCGCATGACCACGACCGTACCCAACGGGGACCCGAGCCGCCCGTTCCTCCGGTTGATCACGCGTCCCGCGGCGTGGTTTTAGGACGCTCAGGAGTCCTGGCAGACTATGGGCATGATCAAGGCAAATATGACTACCGCCAAGTACGTTGCCGTCCACTTCACCCTGCCCAAGTCAGTCGGTGCCAAAACTGCCGACATCCTTGGTGAATTCACGCACTGGGCCCCCGTGGCCATGCACAAGACCGACGACGGTGGCTTCCAAATTCACCTCGCACTCGACCCGGGCCAGCAGTACCGCTTCCGCTATCGCCTTGATAACGAGCGTTGGGAAAACGACCCCCACTGCGACGGTTACGTGCCGAACGAATTCGGCACCGAAGACTCCGTCGTCGATCTCACCACGGTCTGATCACTTCATCGCCAACGCGTTCGGCGGGCTGGCGACCCCCGAACGAAGGTTGAGCGGTGCGGAGGTCAGAAAACACGCGTACCGACCATCGTCGGCACAGTCGGCTGCAAGTTGGTCGAGATTCCACATCTCGCCCAGCGGGAGACCGAGCATGGGCAGGAACCAGGTATGGGTAAACACCTCGTGCATGCGCGAAGGATCATTTCGAATCGCAGCGCGTTGCAAGGGTGGGAGCAACGAGCCGGGCGACATGACCTCCACCATCGGGTTGTCGGCGGCCACGGCCGCGATGTGCAGATCCCACAGGAACTCGGCCATTTCGGCACCGGGCCGGAGACCGGGTGTCGCCGGACGAGCCTGCCCTGCGAAGGCCGAGCGCTGATCGAGCGTGAGTGATTCGTACCAGCCGATCCAACCGGTGCGCAGCAGAAGCACGTCGCCTTCCTGAATCTCGACACCCTGTGCAGCGAGCGTGGCGATGACTTCGGTGACATCAATAGGGTCCGGCGCGTCGTAGATCAGCGGGCGACCGACCGATGCGCGCCATCGACCAACATCGACCACAACAGTCCGACCCGCGATGCCTCGGCGAGCCCAATGGTGCACGCCGTTCGCATCGCCTTCGAGGCCGCCGTAGAGACCGTTGTCATGGTTCCGCACATGACGAAAGCCGTCCCACTGGGATGAGGACTGCGTGTTCCAGTCGTGCAGCACGTCGTCCACCCATGAGGCTCCCTCTGGCCCGCTGATCTCATGTCGAAATGGCTGGCGACCGAACAGCGGCGGGCTGGGGAGTTCCATCTCCCAGTTGAGGGCAAACACCGCGCCGCGGGTCACGAGCTTGGCCGCCTCGGCGACGCGTTCGGGGGTTTGCAGATTGAGGCAGCCCAAATAGTCGGGCGTCGGCCAGACATCCCATGCGCACGGATGGCCGTTGCGAAGTGGAAGATCGGCGAAGCGCGGTAGTCCTGGCATGCCCACAGCATGGCATCCGCGATCTACCCTCTGACGATGGACATCAGACGTGGACCCGGCCCCCTCGACGGTGTGCGAGTACTGGACTTCACCCGCGTGCTGTCGGGTCCGCATTGCACCCGAATGCTCGTCGACCTGGGAGCCCACGTCATCAAGGTGGAACCGCCCGACGGAGACACCACCCGGTGGACGTTTCCGATGGTGGCCTCGATCGCCACCTACTTCTCACAACAGAACTGCGGGAAGCAGAACATCAGTCTCGATCTGCGCCAGCCTGAGGCGATTTCGTTGCTGTTACAACTTGTTGATCAGATCGATGTGGTGGTCGAGAACTACCGGCCCGATGTGATGGACCGACTTGGTCTCGGTTGGGACGTGCTGCACTCGCGGAACCCGCGGCTGATCTATGCCGCCATATCCGGTTACGGCAGCACCGGTATGTGGGCCAACCGTCGCGCCTACGCCCCAGCTATAGCCGCCGAGATGGGAACGATAGCTCTGACCTCCGATGCCCATCAAGGCCGGGTGTCGTCCGACCCCATCAGCCACCCCGACCTGTTCGCCGGACTCGAATGCTTCGCTGGCATACTCGCCGCGCTCTACGCACGCGAGCGGACCGGCAAAGGTCAACGGGTAGAGGTGTCGATGGCCGAAACGATGTTGTCGATCAACGAGCACGTCCACTGGATTCTTCAGCGTGACCTCGACGGGGTGAGCGAGGACAACATCGTGCCCAGCTTCCGCACCGAGGAGTACCCGGTCGTGACCGCGGCGACCGGCGAACAGGTTCTGATCTCAGGTCACCCGGCAATGGAGGGCACCTTCAACGATTTCTGCGTGCTGATCAACCGTGCAGATGTCCGCGACGACCCACGGTTCGCCACGGTCGAGCTGCGCAAGACCAATCTGGCAGCGTTCGTCGACATGATCGCTTCATGGGCCGCTACCCATGACGTCGACACACTGGTGTCGCTCGTGGACGCCCAGGGTTTCACGGTTGGCGTTGTCCATTCCGTTACCGAGGCAGCCACTTCGGCGTGGGCCGTTGAACGTGGTGCCATTGTGGAGATCGACAATCGCGCTGGTGGCACGCTACGCATCCCCAACTCCCCCATCCGATTCTCCGACAGCGACGCCGGCGTCCGTGGCCAGGTCCGCTACCGAGGCGAGGACAACCGAACTGTCCTGCGTGAGCTGCTCGGCCTTGGTGACGTCACACTGGATGACCTGGAGGCCCGGGGCGTCATCTCCAGTCGTCTGCCGAAGCGGAGCTGACCAAGTACACCCAGAGAGCGGGCTTGCGACAAGATTGGGGAATGCCGAAACCGCGTTCCGCGCCGACCGGATCGCGGCGCGGCATTGTGCCCATGAAGGCGGTCGCAGGCAACTTGCCGGCCAGTGACGACCGCTGGGCATACGAGGTCAAGTGGGACGGATACCGAACCTTGGCGTGGGTGGCGGGCGGCACCCTTCTACTACAGAGCTCGAACCTTATCGACGTCACCGCAAAGTGGCCGTCGCTCGGTGAACTGGCGCAGCACGTCAACGCCGACAGCGCGGTGCTCGATGGTGAAGTGGCGTGCTTCGATGAGGATGGCCGCACGAGGTTCGAGTGGTTACAGCAGGGTACGAAGCCGGTCACGTTTGTGATCTTCGACGTGCTCGGCGTGAACGGATACGAGACGATGGGTTTGCCCTACGAACAACGGCGGGAGCTGCTGTCGTCGCTGGTGGAACCGGGTGGACCCTGGTTGGTGGCCGACTACGTGACGGGTACCGGAAAAGGCGCAGAACTGGCTGAGCTGACCCAGGCCGCAGGCGCCGAGGGAATCGTGGCCAAGCGACTCGACTCTATTTATGTACCCGGCAAGCGCGCCACAACGTGGCGCAAGATCAAACATCGACACGAGCAAGAGTTCGTCATCGGCGGCTTCACCACGGGCACGGGGGCGCGGTCAACTTCATTCGGTTCGCTTGCCCTCGGCTACTACGTCGGAGACGAGCTTCGGTTCGCCGGCACAGCAGGAAGCGGCCTGAATCAAGCAATGATCGACAAGCTCTTCCGTTGGATGAAAGCGCACCCCTCCGCGTGTCCGTTCGTACCACCTCCGCCCCGAGAGGTGGTTCGAGAAAGCACGTGGTGCGAACCGTTGTTGGTCGCTCAGTGCGCATTCACGGAATGGACCGAGGAAGGCCTGATGCGCCATCCGGTCTTCCTCGGTCTCCGGGACGACAAAGACCCTCGCGAGGTCACCAACCAGCCCTGACCGGAGACAAGTGGGCGCCGACCAACCACGGTCCGGCCGTATCGCCTCGGCGTTATTCCCCGACGAGCCCGTCGATTGATTGGCGTTCTTCGCCGAGTGCATCTCCCAGTCACGATCGTCATCAAACGGAGCGCTGGCCCACGGCTCAACTTCCACGCCGACAAACCGCTCCTGAAACCACGAGTCTTCCACGAGGGCAAGGTGCTTGGTGAGACTAGCCAGCGTGAGATCTGACGGGGCCAGTGCAACGTTCATCTGCTCGTGGGTGAGCCCGTCCGATCTTCCCCAGAAACGTTGCCCGGTGGTAGTCGAGGAACGCCACCAACGTTGTTCTCTCGTCAGCGTGCAGGTCTGGATCGATACGTTCCATCCGCTCAGGCTACGCGGCCGGGCCGGCAGTGAGGAGTTGACTCACCTTCACCAGCTCATAGCCGTTGTCACGCAGGCCTTTGATGATGCCGGGCAGCGCATCTTGAGTCTTTGGGGCGTTGGCCTTGGTGATGTGCATCACCACGATCGAGCCGGATTTGGCCAGCCGCAACACCTGATCCGTAATGGCGTGAGCGTTCGTGCCGAAGGCGTCACCCGACGCCACATCGCCGTGGATCACCGTGACGTTCGTCGGTGCGATGTTTGCCATCGCCGTGTCATCCACGCAAAGGCCTGGGAAGCGGAAGTACGGCACCTGGTTGCCGCCGAATGGCTTCAAGGTGTCGAAGCTCTTCGTGACGTCATCAGCCATTTGCGACGGCGGCAACACGGCAAGGGTGTAGCACTTTGGCGTAAAGCCCTTGTGCTGGTACGAGTGGCTGCCCACTTCCCACAACGGCGATGACACCAACCGTTTGGTGAGCTCCGGGTAACGCTGCACCCATTTCGCCGCGAGGAAGAACGTGGCCGGAACCTTTTCGCGTTCGAGGATGTCGACCACCTCGGTGTTGGCGTAGGTATCGACGGTGCCGTTGTCGAGCTTGGCCAGCATGTCGTCGGTCATGTTCGAGTCAAACGTGATCGCGATCTGCTTCTTCGTTGTCTCGACGCGACTGATGACTTGGCCGAGCGGGTGGGACACCGCACTCGTGCCGCTGGGCGACACGAGCGCCGTCGGATCGAACACCACCGTCGTTGGCGCTGGCCGCGATGTCGTTGTCGGCGCTTCTGTGGTCGTCGGCGCTTCCGTAGACGACGGCGTCGTGGTGGTGGCAGGCGGCAGCGTGGTGGGTGGCAAGGTCGCGCCCCTCGACGCGACGACCAACGACGTCGTCGATGTGAGTGCGGGGACAGACGTGATCACCGGAAGGACTCGTTGCGATGGGCTTGACGTACATCCCGCCAGTATCAACCCGGCCGCCAGAACGACACAGCAGCGAGCGTTCGACGACCAGTCGGCCGTGCTCGCACCCGGTTGGGACCGCAGCCGACTCGTCCCGTATGGGAGCCGCTTGCTAGCGGCCGGTGTGCCCAAAACCGCCACCTCGGCTTTCGCCTTCCAGTTCGGTCACGAGGACGACGCGGCACTCCTCCACCCGTTGGATGACGAGCTGGGCGATGCGATCCCCCCGGTGAATCTGGTATGCCTCGGTGGTGTCGGTGTTGATGAGCGGCACCTTTATCTCGCCCCGGTAACCAGCGTCGATGAGGCCTGGCGAGTTCAGTACCGTCACGCCGTGCTTGGCGGCAAGGCCGCTGCGGGGCTGCACAAACCCGGCGTAGCCAGCCGGGATCGCGAGCGCGAAGCCCGTCGGCACCACGGCGCGGCCGCCGTTTGGCGCGAGCAGAGCATCCTCTCGAGCGAGCAGATCGAGGCCGGCGTCACCCGGCCGGGCGTAGGACGGAGGCGGTAAATCGGGGTCCAGCAGGACGATAGGTAGATCGAGCACGATGACCAAGCGTAGAGCGGCGTAGCATCATCGCCATGTTGGCTTGGATGGACCTCGAAATGACCGGACTAAACCCGCAGCGAGATGTGATAGTTGAGATTGCAACGCTCATCACCGATGACGACTTGAACATCATCGCCGAGGGTCCCGATCTGGTCATCCACCAACCCGACGATGTGCTCGCCATCATGGACAAGTTCGTCTTCGATATGCACACGCGCTCGGGTCTGTTGCCCGCCATTCAGGCGTCGACTGTCACGCTCGAGCAGGCCGGAGCCGAAACGATGGCATTCCTCAAGCAGTGGATTCCCACCGAGCGCACCGTGCCGCTGTGCGGCAACTCCATCGGCACCGACCGCCGCTTTCTTGACGCCTACCTTCCCGACATCGAGAACTACCTGCACTATCGATCGGTTGATGTGTCGAGCGTGAAGGAACTCGTGCGACGCTGGTACCCAAGCGTTCGGGCGCAGCGCCCCAACAAGCAGGGTAGTCACCGCGCCCTCGACGACATCCAGGAGTCCATCAACGAACTCCGCTACTACCGCGAGCACATCTTCATTCCCAAGGTGTCCGACACCCTCGCCGAAACCGCTCCGGCTACAGCGGAGTAGCACTCAGCTGGGATAGGCGCGTTCGGATTGCTGCACCGCAGGCAGACCCACCAAGTCGGTGAACGACGAGAAGTCAACGAGACGATCACGGTGATCGCGCAGGGTGCCGTGTTGGCGAAGAAGTGCGAACGAGTCTCGCAAGGCCTGCACCGCGGTGAACAAGCCAGACACCGGTGAGACGATGAGCGAGAATCCGATCTGACCGAGTTCGGCTGGCGAGAGCAACGGGGTCATGCCGGCCTCAACCATGTTGGCGACCAACGTGCAGCCGGGCAATGCGGCCGCGATCTGTTCCATCTCGGCGATCGATTGTGGGGCTTCAACGAACAGGGCATCGGCACCGAAGTCGCGGGCCATGCGGGCGCGCTCGATCGCCTCGTCCAGCCCGATCATGGCGCGAGCGTCGGTGCGGGCGGTGAGGAAAAGCGACTCTCGATGGTCAACAGCCGCACGCAGCTTGGCCAGCCACTCCTCCCGCGGCACCACCTGTTTACCCACCATGTGACCACACTTCTTCGGGAAGACCTGATCTTCCAGAAACATGCCCGCCGCGCCTGCCTGTTCCCACAACTGTACCGTGCGAATGGTGTTGATCGGATTGCCGTAGCCGGTATCAGCATCAACCACGAGCGCAAGCCCGGGGACGGCCGCGTGTACCCGTCGCGCTACGTCGACGACTTCGGTCTGGGTGAGCAAACCAACGTCGGGCATGCCGAGATAGGACCCAGCCACTGCATAGCCCGACAAGAACGCGACCTCGAAGCCCGCCTCGGCCGCAACGAGCGCAGACAGGGGATCCCACACCCCCGGCATGAGCACGGGCTGCCCGAAGGCCAGTTGAGCGCGCAGTAACTCAGAGCCGTTCATCAACCCAGTCTTGCACCGCTGGCTGACTCCCTTACTTCCGGCTGGCCATGAGGGGCATGACTTTGGAGCCGAACTCGTCGGTGGCGACGGGGTAGTCATCGAAGACGCACATGACGCCCTTGACGCCGGGGATGGTGGCGATCTCATCGAGCTTGGCGGCACAGGTGGCGTGGCTGCCAACGATGGAACCGATGTTGAGGTTGAACGCACCCTGCATCTCAGTGATCTTCTCGGCCGTTGCACCCGCGGTGTCGAGGGACGCTTGGCCGGTCATGAACGCAATGGCACCGAGGTCGGCACCATCCCGATAGCTCTGCCACTTGGCTTCGGCCTCAGCATCGGTTGCGCCCATGGTGATCTGCATAAGCACATAGACGCCGACGTCACGGCCGCTCTTGTCGGCCGCCGATACGAGTCGGGCCGCGTCCTTGCGAACGACATCGAGATCACTGGTGCCAATGATGAACTGAAAGTCGCCATACTCGGCACAGAACTTCATGCCGCGGTCGGACTGACCGGCGCACACGAGCGGAACGCCGCCCTTCTTGGGTGGCGGTGACAGGCGGCAGTCGTCCATCTGTTTACAGGGCGGTTGGGGTTCGGTCGGTCGAGCGCACTGGTCGTAGTCGACATGGTTCGGGCCTACACCGACCCGCAGTATCCGCTCTACATCGGCGGTCACGCGCCCGAGGTTGTCGGCGCCATCACGTCACTGGTCGATGCGGCCAGAGCCGCCAACGTGCCCGTGATCTACACCGGCGTCCGATACGAACCAGGTGGCGTCGACGGCGGCATCTTCTTCCGCAAGGTGCCGCCACTCGAGTTGTTCGTCGGCCAGAGTGATGCCAGCAGCTTGGTGCCGGAACTCTCGCCACGGGCCGACGAGCCACTGATTCTGAAGCAGTACGCATCGGCCTTTTGGTGCACGCCGCTGGCACCGATGCTGCATGCCCGTGGCGTTGATACCGTGATCTTGGCGGGTGTCTCTACCAGCGGATGTATTCGCGCCTCAGCCACGGATGCCATGCAACACGGCTTCATCCCGGTCGTCGTGCGAGAAGCCGTCGGTGACCGTACCCAGGGTCCACACGACGCCAATCTGTTCGACATCGCCGCCAAGATCGGCGACGTCGTTTCGTTAGAGGAAGCGCTCGCCCATATGCGACCGACGGCAGGTTCCCGGTAACGTCGAGTCAATGTCGGCAACGGTGCGGGAAGAACAACAAAAGGCCGTCGATGACATCACCGAAGTGGCACCAGGCATTCTGCGGCTGCAATTGCCCATTCAGATGCCGGGCCTTGGGCACGTCAACTGCTATCTGTTGGAAGACGAACGGGGTTTTGCGGTGGTTGACCCTGGCCTTCCCGGTGATGCGTCGTGGGCTGCGTTGACGGCAGGATTCAAGCGGGCCGGTGTACCCCTAGCTCGGGTACATACCGTTGTGGTGACGCACTCGCACCCTGACCATTTCGGCGGCGCCGGGCCACTGCGTGCCGAGACGGGAGCCGACATCGTGAGCCACCGATTGTTCCGGCTGATGTTCAGTTTGGAGACCGGCCAGGAACATGCCGACACCGACCCCGAGCAGTTGGCCGAGGACGACCCGAGCGGCAATCCGCTGTCAAAGTTGGTCCGCTTCGGGGGTGAGACACCATGGGGTTCCACCCCCTATCAGCCAATGAGCGAAGAGGATCGGGCCAAATTTCGGGGTATGGGTCGGCGAATCGAACCAACGCCGACTGTCCGCCTTGACGAGGCCGATCACATCATGCTGGCCGGTCGCCGCTGGGTTGCCATTCACACCCCCGGGCACACCATCGACCACCTTTGTTTGTTCGATCCCGAGGAGGGTGTCCTGCTGTCGGGTGACCATGTACTGCCGACGATTACACCGCACATCTCAGGCATGATCGAGGGGTCCGACCCGTTGGATGACTACTTCGGTTCGCTTCGCAAGGTCGCGGCGCTCACCGGGGTCAAGCACGTGTTGCCCGCGCACGGTCATCCTTTCGTGGAACTATCGAAGCGATGCGACGGCATCATCGAGCATCACCGAGAGCGCCTCACTCGACTGTCCGATGCGTCGGCCGAAATGGACCGACCCGGCACCGTCAACGACTACATGAAGTTCCTGTTCCGCGAACGCTCGTGGGGCTCCATGGCCGAGAGCGAAACCTACGCGCACCTCGAACATCTCCGCATCGCCGGGCAGGCGTCCTGCGAACGACACGACGGCCAACTCGAATACAACGTACAGCACCCGCTTCGTGCCATGGACGACTAAACGTGTAGACACGGCGTCCTATGCCCGAAGGCCATACCGTCCATCGCAACGCACGTGCCCATCAGAAGTACTTCAAAGGGCAACTGGTTGAAGTGACCTCACCGCAAGGGCGCTTCGCCGGCGCCGAGGATCTGCGTGGTGCTCGGCTCGAGAGCGCAGAGGCAGTCGGCAAGCACGAATTCATTCGCTTCGACAACGATCTTCTCATCCACATTCACCTCGGGCTGTTTGGCAAGTTCCGGGTGCACCAGACCCCGGCCGTTGAGCCGAAGGGTGCAGTGCGCATGCGCATCGTCGGCACCGACACGGTGCTTGATTTGAGCGGGCCGACCGCGTGCGATATCGGCACCGATGAGCTTTACGACTCCATTGCCGCGCGACTCGGACCTGATCCGCTCAGGAAGGACGCCGACGTACCGAAGTTCCTGGCTCGGGTCGCGAAGTCGAAGAAGTCCATCGGGCAGTTGCTGATGGATCAGGCCGTCATCGCCGGAGTCGGCAACGTCTACCGAGCCGAGGCCTTGTTCGTCAACAACATCTGGCCAGAGCGGTCCGGCAACGACCTGTCAGACGAGGAGCGCAGCGCGGTGTGGGCCACGACCGTGAAGATGTTGGAAGCCGGCGTGAAGGCCGGCCGCATCGTCACCATCGCCAAGAACGACCCCGACCTCCCCAAGAACGCCCAAGCCCGCGACAAGCGGACGTATGTGTACAAGCGGGACAACTGCCTGCGCTGTGGGACCGAAATTCGCCGATGGGACATGGCTGGCCGCTGGTGCTACGCCTGCCCCACCTGCCAGATCTAACAAGACTTATCGGCTCGTCGAAGGGGCTTCGGACTAGCGTTCGCGCATGGAACCGTCTGATCTTGGAGCGTACCGATCCGTTTCGGCTGTAGCGGTGTCACCTGATGGCAGTCGTGTTGCCTATGTGGTCGGTGCTATCGACATGTCGGCGAACCGCTACCTCAGTAATCTGTGGTTGGCGCCAGTAGACGGTTCGTCCGCACCGCGGCAGCTCACGTCAGGCAACTCCGACCAAAGTCCGACATGGTCCCCTGACGGTCGATTCCTCGCGTTTGCGTCCGAGCGCGGTGCCACCGACACGAAACACTCGCTGCACGTCTTACCCGTCGATGGCCCGGGTGAAATCATCACCATCGGTACCTCCTCGGAGGCGTTCACGTCGCTCTCTTGGGCACCCGATGGAACGACGCTCGCGTACCTTCAGCGCGCACCCATCGCCGATGCGAAGGTCACGGACGACAAAGCTCGACCACCGCGTCGCATCACCCGATTCTTTACGCGTCTCGACGGTGAGGGGTGGACGCACGATCGCCCAAACCACCTTTGGGTCGTGCCGGTTGACGGCTCCCTTGCGCCGAGCGATCTGACCCCAGGCGAGTATGAGTTCTCCTCGTTCGGTTGGCTCCACGATGGCCAGGGCCTGGTGTGCGCCGGGTCTGCCCACGAAGGCTGGGATCATGATCTCGAAACGCATCTGCACACCGTTACGCTCGACGGGACACGCCGCCAAATCACCTTCGGGCCGATCATGAGTGATGCGCCTTCGGTGTCGCCCAACGGCAGATATGTCGCATTCGTCGGACGCGATAACCCGTTGAGTGACCCGCACAATTGGTGCCTCGGAGTTCTCGATCTTGGCACCGGTGAGCATCATTGGCTCGGGGCCGACTTTGACCGCACGTGGAACCCATACCCAAGTCCCGGTGCGCCGAAGTGGCTTGACGACAACTCGCTCCTTGGCGTCGTTGAGGATCGCGGCAACGCCCATATGTACCGAGTGCCAACGAACGGCGCACCGATCGAGCTTGTGGTCGGCGGTGACCAGATCGTCACGGCGTTCGACTATGCGTCCGGGACGATTGCGATGGCCGTGAGCCTCGTCGATCGACCGTCCGAGCTCGTCGTGCACCGCGACCTGACCGGCACCGCCACCACGGTGTCGGATGCAACGAGATCGTTCTGTGCCGTCGCCAAGCCCCTTACACCCGAGCGCTTCACGGCGGGGGAACACGCCATTGATGTCTGGGTGTTCCTGCCGCCAAGCTACGACCCCAGTCGAGTCGCCAGCTATCCGCTGCTGCTCAACATTCACGGTGGCCCGTTTTCCCAGTACGGCAACCGGTTCCTTGATGAAGCCCAGGTTCAAGCCGGCGCTGGCTATGTGGTCGTGTTGTCGAACCCGCGCGGAGGTTCGGGCCGCAATACCGCGTGGGCTCGCGCCATTGCCGGACCCAAGTCCGCTGATCTACCCGGCACGGGCTGGGGTTCGGTTGACGCCGACGACATCTTCACCGTGCTCGACTCGGTACTGGCTCGGCACCCTGCAGTCGACACGGCACGAATCGGTGTGATTGGCGGGAGCTACGGCGGCTACCTGACGTCGTGGCTGGTCGCTCACTCCGACCGCTTCGCCGCAGCCTGTTCAGAGCGCTCGGTCAACAACCTGCTGTCCCTGGAATGGACAAGCGATATCGCTACCGCATTCCGGACCGAGCTCGGCGTCACGCATCTCGATGACCCCGAGGAATACCTGCGTATGTCGCCAATTCGATTCGTGCGCAACATCCACACGCCGCTCTTGATCATGCACTCCGAAGATGATCTTCGCTGCCCCATCTCGCAGGCCGAGGAGCTGTTCGTCGCGCTTCGCATGCTCGACCGTGACGTCGAGTTCGTGCGCTTTCCGGGTGAAGGCCACGAACTCAGTCGGTCGGGTTCGCCCATTCACCGTCGACAGCGCTTCGAGATCCAGCTCGAATTCTTCGGTCGCCACCTCGCTGTCCCGGCTGGCACCGTCGTCGTCTGAATTCAGCCGAAGAACCCTACGGCTGGCGTGTCTGGCAGCGCTGGCAGGTTTGGTATGAGGGCCGCTACGTCGGCGTGAAAGCGACGAGCAAGGCCGGGGCCTTCGATGTTGTTGGGCGTGTGGAAGAAGACGAATGGCTCGCGTCCGTCGGCGAGCCATTCGGCGATCTTCGGAAGCCACTTTTCCCAGAACGGCGGATTGGCCTCGGCATCGTTCTGGCCAATGAAACGCACAATCGGATGCGGGCCGGTCGCCACGGGGCGCACCGGTAGCTGGGGTTTACGATGGAATGCTTCCTCCTCTTCCTTCGTCATCACAGGACCGGCGAAGAAGGCGCGACTGTCGAGAATGATCCAGTCCAGATCATGACCTCGCATCAGATCGAGCGCCGCCTGGCGGGCCGGACCAGGCTCGAAGAACGCTGGGTGTCGCATCTCAACAGACCAGCGCCAATAGCTCGACAGAGCGGCCGCGAACCGATCGAGCGCCTCAAGCGATTCGGGACCGAAAGAAGCGGGCAGCTGGATGGACACCGGGCCAAGCCGCTCACCCAACGGTTCAAGCCGGGCCATGAACTCGGCAAGTTCGCGGCCGCTGTTGCTCAGCCTTTTTTGGTGAGTGATGGTCTGCGGAAGTTTGAACAGGAAGCGGAAGTCGAGCGGCGATTGCTCCACCCATTTCGCGACGGTGCGTTCCGTGGGCAGCGCGTAAAAGGTCGTGTTGCCTTCAACGGCTGACAGCACGTTGGTATACGCAGCCAACTCTGTGCCCACCTTCGTCGATGGTGGCATCCATCGCCCGACCCACGGTCGGAACGCCCACATCGGGCACCCCACTCGCAGAACCGACACACCCCAACCGTATCCGGCCGAAAGGCCACACCCCGGTTCCGCCGTAGGCGCAGGGAATGACAACAACGCTGGGATACACGATCTTCTACGTAGCCGATGTTCGGGCGACGGTTGCCTTCTTTCACGACGCGTTTGAGCTGGAGCCAAAGTTCGTCACGGATGAGGGTGACTACGGCGAACTCGCTACCGGAACAACTACGTTGGCGTTCGCGGCTATCCCGCTAGCGATGGACGGGCTGAGCTCGGGCGGCGGCTTCACGCCATCAAATCCAAACCAACCGCCGCAGGCGGCTTCCATCACCCTGGTCAGCAACGAGTTCGATGCACTGTTCACGCAAGCGCTCGCCGCCGGGGCCATACGCTACGTCGACCCAACCGAGAAGCCGTGGGGACAGACCGTTGCCTACGTGCGTGATGCCAACGGCATTCTCATCGCGCTAGCTACGCCGGTCAGCTGAAGTCAGGCCAAGTCAGAGAACTGTGTTGGGGTCGCAGTTGGCACCGCAGATGATGACGCCGACGCGCTCGCCCTGGGCCGGTTGGTACGCGCCGGACAGTATGGCGGCGAACGACGCTGCGCCGCCGGGTTCGACGACCAACCGTAGGCCCTGCCAAAGCGCTCGCTGCGCGGCACGGATGGCGTCGTCGGTGACGGTTACGGCCTGAACGCCGAGGGCCGAACAGATGGCGAATGGCACGGCACCGACCTGGCGGGCACCGAGCGAGTCGATGGCCATGCCCTCGACCGAAACCGGCACCGGCTCGCCGGCAGCCAACGCAGAAGCCATGCACTGCGAGGTTGCGGGCTCGACGCTGACAACTCGCACTCCTCCAGTTCCGAACCACGCCGCCGTTCCGCTCGTGAGGCCGCCGCCGCCGGTGGATGTGAGCACGGTGTCGAGACCGCCGGATTGCTGTTCGAATTCCATCGCGCACGTGCCCGCCCCTGCCGCCGTCGCGAGGTGGTCAAACGGATGCACCATGAGTGCCCCGGTTACCTTGGCGCGTTCAGTTGCCGCCGCCTGAGCGTCGTCGTAGATCGCTCCACCGATCACGACTTCGGCACCGAGGGATCGGATGCGCTCGGCCTTCAGCGCTGGGCTGGACGAAGGCACGAATATCTCGGCCCGATGTCCGAGCGAGCGAGCCGCGTATGCGAGGGCGGCGCCGTGGTTACCGCCGGACGCCGTGATGACACCGGCCGCCGGAACGGTTGAACCGAGGAGCCGGCGCATGGCACCGCGCGCCTTAAACGAGCCGGTGTGTTGTAATAGCTCAAGCTTCAGGATCACTGGAACCGTGAGGCCCGGAATATCGCCGGGTTGGAGCGAGAGTACCGGCGTGTGACGCACGCGATCGCCGATCAGCCGAGCGGCCGCTCGGACATCATCTGGCCCGACGGGTGAGGTTGTCATGCAGGAAGTCTCCAGACTTTTGCCGATGCGAATGTCGTTGCATCCTCAACGAACCAGAGGGAGAACGCATCGTCATCACCGTCGACAACGAGCGATGCGTGGTTGTGTTGCTCGATACCCTGGCGGTACTCAATCTCGGCTCGCATCGGGTGACGAATCTCTCGTCGCACGCTCAGTTCTTCCTCCACGGCATTCCAGTACGCCGCGTTGTTCATGTGCCCCATCACATCGAAATCGACGAAGCGCGCGACGTACGGCGTGCCGTGAGTGGTCGGCGGATCGTCGTGCTGCAAGCGAGCCTTCACCGCGCGTCCGTTGGCGGCCTCCCCGTAGGCGGCACCAAAATCGGGTGCCAAAACGGCGGGCCTCAACGTGGCCATGTCGATATGAACCCACAGCGCAGCCACCTCGATACGAGCGCCACGCTCACCCCCGATGGACGTGCGACGTTGAGCCCAACGACTGCCGAGGCCACCGCAGAATGTGGTTAATGTCAGCGTCTCGCCGAAGGACGCCGCCTGAGCCACCTCGATTGCGACCCGCCGCACCACCCAGCTTTGACCGTTGGCAAGCACCTCGTTGGCATCATCATTCGCAACGTCCTGCAGCATCCGAGCCAGAGCATCAAACCGCAACCGCCCACCCGGGCTGGCGTCACCAAGCCGCACAGTCCGAACCCGGCCGAACGTGCGACCCAACGTCGGCACTGGGACCATCACCTCATCGTCGGACACGTTCGCCGACGGTAGTTCCTCAGCTATGCCGGGCATCCATCGATCCGTAGACAAGTATGCCGAACGCGTATATCCTTACTTCACGGAGGTGATGTAAGGAATGAGAAGCATTGCAACGGTAACCAGCAAAGGCCAGATCACGGTGCCTCTCGATGTTCGCACCCACCTGGGGCTGAGGCAGGGCGACCGGGTCGAGTTTCTCACCGAGAACGGCGTGACAGTGATGCGTCCGAGCCGGGGCGAAGAGAATCCGTTTGCCGCATTCGCCGGCGTTCTCGGCACGTTCCAGGGTGGCATCGATGACGTCAACACATGGGTCCGGGACCTCCGTGATGACGAAGATCGAACCGAGTGAGAACTGCGGTCGACACCAACGTCTTTTCAGCCTTGTGGTCGGCTGAGCCTGCTGCATCGTCCATGGCTTCCTTGCTCGGGGATGCCCGCAAAATTGGCGGCCTAGTCATTTGCGCCCCGGTCTACGCCGAGTTGCTTGCCCACCCCAAAGCGAATCAGAACTTCGTCGATACATTTCTCATTGACACGGGAGTAGCCGTCGAGTTCTCACTCGATGAGCCTGTCTGGCGGGGAGCAGCAAAGGCATTCGCCGCCCACGCCGCACGTCGCCGGTCGCAGCACGGCGACCAGCCGAGACGCCTTTTGGTTGACTTCATCATCGGCGCGCACGCCACCGAAAAATCCGACCGCCTCCTCACCCTGGACGCCAGTCGCTACCGAACCGAATTCCCTCAGCTCGTCCTGCTTCCGAACGTGGAGCGTTAATCATTTGACGCCCCGGGCGGATTCTGATTTCCTGTAGGTGCTTATGACACACGTGCCCGCCTCCTGCATTTCGGCCAATACGGTCAATGCGGTGCGCCCGTGCGTATCCGTCGGTCGTTGGTACGGCTATGGATCCTTCTTTATGACCGCAGCAGCACCAACTGCAACCAAGGCCATGAAGAAGCACACCACCGCATCACCCCGACGGGTTGTGAGCTTGGCGTAGTACACGCCAGAGCGACGCAAAGGCCGCCGGGGCGCATGCCCTGAGCGGCCTTCTTTGTTTTTCCCCTACTTCCACAAACACAACTACCGATAGGAGAAGACGGTGCTGGTTTTGAACAACATCGAGATGATTGAAGTCGATCCCACCAAGGCCCGTTGCGATGACGGCGCCGGAACGCTGGCACCACTGTTTTTCTCCGAAGACGTCTATGACATCGCACGCGCCAAGGCGATTTGTGCCAAGTGCACGCAGCGAGATGTCTGTTTGCAGATGGCGCTGTCGGTGCGAGAACCCTGGGGTGTCTGGGGAGGAGAGTTGATCTCCAACGGCCACATCGTCGCCAACAAACGCAAAAGGGGCAGACCCCCGAAGTTTGCAAGAAATGACCTGCCAACGGAAGAAGTTCCGCTTCCGCCTGGTTACACCTTGCAGTCCGCGTGAGTGTGTCGGTGCTCTCCCCCCGGAGCACCGACCTCACGTGCGGCAATTGCTTGACGCCCAAACCCGTACCTCCATCTTGCTGCATTGCCGAGCGCAGCTGTGAGTTAATGGTCGTGGCTTAGAGCATCCTTGTTTGGATCCTCGGTGTTGGGCTTGGCTGGTGTTGGTGACCGTCGTGACTCGGAGCGAAGCTGACCCCTGTTGTTGGGGTGTCTTGTTCTCGAACTGTCCGAAGG
>JANNZM010000116.1:0-23384 GCA_031410595.1 Actinomycetes bacterium
CAGGAAGCCGGTGATGAAGAGCAGGCTGTCGCCGGGGAGAAAGAAGCCGATCAACAGCCCGGATTCGGCGAAGATGATGGCAGCGACCAGGGCCAGTCCGCCCTTCTCGATAAGTGTCTGCGGGTTGAGGCTGATGCTGGCGAGGATGGTGGAAAGCACGGCGGAAGGCTAGTAGGCGTAGAGTCGGAGGACTATTCAGGTACCGAGACGGTCACGCGCCACGCTTGCGCTGCTCGATGGCGTGACGAACCAGAGAGATCAGCACCTTCTTGGTATCGAGCCGCTCCCGCACGTCAACGGCCAGAACGGGAATGGTGTCAACGATGCCAAGTGCGTCGCGGACCTCGGGAATCTCGTGGTGCAGCGATCCGTCGAAACGGTTCAGCACCACCACATAGGGAACGCCACGCTGTTCGAAGAAATCGAGGGGAGCGAACGAGTCGGCCAGTCGACGGGTATCGGCGATGACGACGGCTCCGACGGCGCCACGGACCAGTTCGTCCCACATGAACCAGAAGCGATCCTGACCGGGCGTGCCGAACAGATAGAGCATGGTCTGCTCGAAGGTAATGCGACCAAAATCCATGGCGACGGTGGTCGTCGTCTTTGTTCGCACCTCGCCCGTTTGGTCGATGCCGAGTCCAAGGCTGGTCATGGGTGCTTCGGTCGTCAGTGGTTGAATCTCGCTGATGGCTTCGACGAAGGTGGTCTTGCCCGACGCGAAACCGCCGGCGATCACGATCTTGAGCGGCCGGGTGGTAAGCGGCGCCGGCTTATCGAGCAGGTCAGTAGGCCTGGAGGTCATTGAGCAACCTTTCTAGGGTTGGAAGATCGGGTCGGCCATCACCGGTGACGGCTTCGCTGACTGCGACCAAGCCGGCGGCGGCAAGGTCGGAGACGATGACTCGGGCTATGCCGAGGTGGACACCGACTCGAGCGCTGATCTCAGCAATCGACATCGGGCTTGACACATAACGAAGGATCGCCGCTCGCTCGGCCATTTCTCGGGGCAGTGCGCGCTCGCCGACCGGCGTGATTTTCACTAACGTGTCGAGGGCGAGGTCCTCGCCGTGCGAACGCGCTCGGCCCTGCGTCAGAGCGAACTGACGCACGAAACGCGGGGCAGCGCCACCCGATGTCGGGTCTTCTGACAAGGAACTCAGGTCCGAGGCAGGGATGTTTGAAGCTCGGCAATGAGCAGCGGCGTGAGCACGGTGCGCATGCGCTTGGTGAGCATGGTCATCTCATAGCCGACCACACCGGCGTCGCACTGCTTGCTGGCCAGCACTGCGAGCGAACTGCCGTTGCCGATGGCCATGAAGAACATGAACCCGGCGTCAAGCTCCACTATGACCTGGCTCACGTTGCCGCCGCCGAAGCAACGCGCCGCGCCCTGCGTGAGGCTGGTGAGGCCGGACGCGACAGCCGACAGTTGGTCGCCACCCGCTCGCCCGATGCCGCTGGACATGGCCATGAGCAGGCCGTCGGCCGACACCACGACGGCATCGACGACACCGGTGATGCGCTCGACGAACGATTCGAGCAACCAGTTGAGGTTGGTGGCTTCCGAACTCATGGTGCTCATGATGATCCTCCATCTGTGTGTTGGTCGTCGCGTCCCGCGTCGACGCCTTGGGTGAATGACTTCAGCATGCTGGCCCGACGGTCGGCGTCGTTACCGACGACTGGTTCGCTTATCTGCGGGAACCGGCGGATGACGTCGGTTCCGGCCGAGGCGAATATGTCGCTGAGCGCGCCTCGCCGAGGGAGCCCCGCCGACGTCACGGCCGCCGGGCTCGCGGCTGGTTTCGGAGCGAGCCGAGGGATGACAGTAGGTGGTGGTTGTACGGTCCGGTCGGCTCGGCGGGGGAGCACTCCCGGTGCCTGAGGTCTTGCGCGTGCAGGCGCGTGCGTTTTGGGCAGCAACGCTTCGTCGAACTTCATGGCCGCTGCAGGTGCGCCGGTCCGGCTCTGTCGGACTTCAGTAGTCGGCCCGGTGGTCTTGGGGCGGATGGTCTCGGACGGGTTCGACCCGTCGTCAGTCGGCGGTCGCGCTGCTCGGACGGCTTCTTCGGCTTCAGTGACGACGGGAACGTCCTGGTTCAGCACCTCGAAGAGCGAGAACGGCAGATCGACGCTGGCCGCGACGCCACCAGCTGGATTGTTCTGCAGACGCACCCTCACGCCGAATCGTTGTGCCAAACGTCCGACCACTTGGAACCCAACCCGATCGGTGGCGATGTCTTCGATTAACGGCGGGGACTTCACGACCTCGTTGGCGGCCAGAAGTTCGTCCTCGGTCATACCAACGCCCGAGTCGATCACCCACACGCGGAAATGCGACGGGCCGCGCTGTATGCGGACCGTGACTGACGTCTTCGGGTTGGAGTAGAGGGTGGCGTTCTCGATGAGTTCGGCGATGAGATGAGATAGGTCAACCGCGTACTGACCCGACAGCAAGAGGTCGTTGCCCGGTTGCGCTTCGAACCGAACGCGGTTGAGGTCTGCCACCTCTGACGCGGCACCGCGGACGACGTCGGAAAGAGGAACCGACGCCGACCATGAACGCGATCGGTTGCTGCCGGCAAGAATCAAAAGACTCTCGGCGTTGCGTCGCTGACGGGTGACCATGTGGTCGAGCTTGAAGAGGCCCTCCAAGAGGCCGGGGTCCTGCTCGGATGACTCCATCCGGTCGATCAGCTCAAGCTGACGATCGATCAAGGACTGATTACGGCGACCGAGGTTCAAGAGCAGATTGGTCATGGTTGCCGCCTGGCGCTGCGAGTGCTCAAGGGAGGTTTCAATCGAGGTGCGCAGGATGGTGTTGAAGTCGGTGGCGAGCTGACCGATCTCGTCGTTTTTGTCCGAAGTCAGCTGCGGGAGGGCACCGGCGAGCGCTTCGGGGGTCGGGTGGCGCAGTGTCTCCAACACCTGCGGCAGTTGGTCGACAGCGATGTTGTGGGCGTCGGTGGTGACCTTGCGCAAACGGCTGGTCAGGCTGCGGCCCACGACGAACGCGGCGAGCGCAGCGGACAGGAGGCCGGCAGCGGCAAGCAGTCCGTAGAGGACGGCGGACCGACGCTCCGACGAAGCGATCTCGCCAGCCTTGCGGTTGTACTCGGCGAACTGGTTGTCGTTGAGGATGTTCACGGCGTCGAGGGCCTTGGTAGCGCGTTGCACCCAGGCGTCGCTACCGAGGGTGATGCCGACGTTTTTACGACCGGCTGCGACGAACTCCTTCGCCAACTGATCGGTTTCGGTGACCTCGGGCTTACTGGCGAGCGAGCCGTAGACACGCAGCGTATCGATGTCCGCGGTTGCTTTGAACGTGGCGAGGGCCCGGTCGGCGTTGTCCTGCAGACCAACGAATGTGGCGACTTCGCTTGGCGTCCATTGGGTGCCGTCGAGGCGCCCGGCCGGGTAGGTATAGACGAGGCCCTTGAGCTCTTTCGCCTCGAGATAGGAGGTGATCAACGATCCAAGATCGATGAGGGACTTATCTCCGGTCGTGCGGGTGAGTGCTCCGGCCAGGAGTACGAGCGATCGTTGGACGCGAGCGAAGGAGGCGAACGACTCGTCGGGGCTGATGGCGACGTTGTCGACTGAACCGCGCAACGGGTCGATGTCGCCTGCGGCGCTTGCCCCGGGTCTGCTCAAACCGTTGACGCCGTCGACCGTCACGCCGGTAAGGGGAGTGACAAGTGTGCGGAATGCGACTCGACGAGCATCGGTCTTGGCTCGCTGCAATGTGAGGTCGGCTTTGGCGGCCTCGGCCTTCGTTCGAAGGTAGCGCGACGACAGGGTGGACTCCTGCTGCACCTCATCGAACAACAACATGGCCGACTCGGCCACCTTGCCATTGGCCGCCGCCTTCTTGGCGATCCGCGCCGCAGCCACACGTGGCAACGTGGCCGCGAACCCGAGGGCAGCAAGTACCAAAAGACTGGGCAGTACAACGAGAAGCAACCTGCTTCGAAACGAGAGAGCCCGCTTCATCTCACACTCAACTTTCGGGCCGGCGTTGTTCTTTGGAGAGTCGACCCGCCGCGCCAGATCGAATCGTATGGTCAAGCTTGAGACGAAACTAGGGACGGATGGACCATTGCAGGGGGCGCGATGGTTCGTTTCGTCGCCGGAATCGCCCCAGAACAACCAGAGGTATCGCTCAGGTCACCTAGAGTGCGGGTAATGGCGAACGACTCGTGCCCATTTTCTCCAGGGTCGCGCCCACCTGTTTTGGCCGGTCGGGCTCACGAACTTGCGCTGCTGAAAGAACGGCTTGCTGCGTTGCACGACGGACGACCATCGTCATGCGTGTTGCTGGTTGGGCAGGTTGGCAACGGGCGCACCACGCTCGTGCGAGAGTTCGCCCGCTCGGCCGCGGACGCTGGTTGGTCGCCAGCCATCGTGACCCTGTCGGCCTCCGATGATCTTGGTCAACAGGTCGCCCGTGGCCTTGCCACCGCAGCGCTCCACCTGCGTCAGCATCGAGACGATCCTGCGTCCACCAATGCGCTCCTGCGAGCCGCCCACAGCTTCGGCTTGGCCTACGGCGTCGATCTTCCCGTCGGGGCCGATGCCATCGGGCCCGAGATCGGGTGGTCCGGTCGGTTGCACGACGACGTGTCGGTCGTGTTCGAAGAAGTGGGCACACTGTGTCGACAGCTCGGAAGCGGGCTGGTCCTGATCTTTGATGATGCCCCCGGCTCGGTTGCCGACGAGATCACGGTTCTGGTGTCTGCCGCGGCAAGTGCCGCGCAGGCCGGACTGCCGGTCATGGTGGTGGTGACGGGCCTTGCGTCCCTGCCCCGGATGCTCGCCGACCGGTGGTTGCCTGAAGTCGGTGTCGAGACAGTTGTGGTGTCGCGGCTGGGTCCGGACGACATCGCCGAAGCGGTTGTTGAACCGGCGCGGCGTAGCGGCCGACCGTTCACACTCGACGGCCTCGAATCGTTCGTTCGTCGCTGCCGCGGCTTGCCGACTTTTGCGCAACTTCTGGCTCGTCACGCGTGGCTGGCGTCAGAGGGACCGATCACCGAGCATGATGTCGCAATCGGTGCGGCCGCGGTTGAGCGGCACCTGGTCACCACCGTGTACGAGCCGATCCATCGGGCCCTGTCGCCTGCGCATCGCCGATTTCTGCAGGCGCTGAGCGAAGAAGGTGGCACCGCTAGCTTCGAATCAATCCGTCGACGGCTGGGTGATACCAACCGCTTCGACCCGAATGCGTCCGGCCTTGTCGCCATGAGAGATGATCTGTTCGCCCGCGACGTGTTGGCCAGCCCCGATGGTGAAAACCTCGAGTTCACCCTCGCTGGCTTTGACCGCTACATCCAAAAAGCCCTGTAAAACCAAAGGAGCCCCGGACACGATGTCCGGGGCCACCTTCGCGTGGTCAGTAGCTAGGCGTCCATTGCCTCGGTCTTGCGTTTGGAGAAGGCGACGGCGCCGATGAGTACCACGGTGCAGACGGCGGCAATGGCGTAACGGGCGGCGTCGTTGTCCTGCAGCTTGATGACGGCGGGCAGGATCAACAGGGCCACTAGGTTCATCACCTTTATGAGCGGGTTGAGCGCCGGACCGGCAGTGTCCTTGAACGGGTCACCAACGGTGTCACCGATGACGGCGGCCTTGTGAGCGTCGGAGCCCTTGCCGCCTTCGTGGCCATCTTCGATGTACTTCTTCGCGTTGTCCCAAGCACCACCGGCATTGCTCAGGTAGTTGGCCATGAGCTGACCGGTGAGGATCACGGCGGCAAGGAACGCACCGAGCGCGTAGTAGTTGATGCCGAAACCGATGATGACCGGGGTGAGCACTGCGAGCAGCGCCGGGGTTGCCAACTCGCGCAACGACGCCTTGGTGCAGATGTCGATGACCGGGCCGTAGTCGGGCTTCTTGGTGCCGGCCATGATCTTGCCGTCGGCGAACTGCTTGCGAACTTCTTGCACCACGACGCCGGCGGTGCGGCTGACCGCACGGATGGCCAGGGCGGAGAAGAGGAATGCCACCGAGCCACCGATGAGCATGCCAATGAACGTCTTCGGGTCGCCAACGTTGATCTTGACGGCGTCGTAGGCATCCTTGAAGGGCAGTCCGTCGCCGATCTTGCCGATGAACTTCTTGTCCTCGTTGGCGATCGTCTCGATATACGAGGCAAACAAGGCGACCGCGGCTATGACAGCGGAACCGATGGCAAAGCCCTTGGTGACGGCCTTGGTGGTGTTGCCGACGGCGTCGAGCGAAACCATGATGCGCTCGGCTTCACCGTGGAACTCGCCCGACATTTCGGCGATACCGGCGGCGTTGTCCGATACCGGGCCGAAAGTGTCCTCCGAGACGATGACGCCGGTGGTGGCCAGCATGCCCATGCCGCACAGAGCGACCAGGTAGAACGAGAACTGCAGGTTGCCGCCGCCCATCGCCAGCGCAATTCCGATCGCGATAGCAATGGCGATGATGGCGTAGACCGAGCTTTCGAGACCTGATGCGGTACCCGACAGCACGACCGTGGCGGGGCCGGTGCGGGCCGACTCAGCGATTTCCTGCACCGGGCCGTACTCGGTGCCGGTGAAGTATTCGGTGAGGCGGCTGACAGCCTGGGCGAGCACAAGGCCAACCACGACAGCGCCGAAGCACTTCCAGCCGGCGTTCGTAGAGGAACCATCCGTGCCTGAGTTGCCGACGTAACCGAGCGCCAGAGCGCCGACGCCGACAACCGTGAGCAGACCGGCAACCAGGAAGCCACGGTTGATCGGCTTGAGGGCGTTGGTCTCGCCCTCCTTCGCCTTCACCGCGAACACACCGGCGATAGAGGCAATGACGCCAACCGCACGGGCGGCGAGCGGGAAGACTAGGCCGAGCGCCGGGTTCATACCGATGGACTTGAACGCCGCGACACCAAGGATGATGGAGGCAACGAGCGTGACCTCGTACGACTCGAAGAGGTCGGCAGCCATACCGGCGCAGTCACCCACATTGTCGCCCACGTTGTCGGCAATGGTGGCCGGGTTGCGGGGATCGTCTTCGGGAATGCCTGCTTCGATCTTGCCGACGAGGTCGGCGCCGACGTCGGCGGCCTTGGTGAAGATGCCGCCGCCCACGCGGAGGAACAGGGCCAGCAGCGAACCGCCGAAACCGAAGCCGATGAGGATGGCCGACGACGTGTTCTGGAACAGCATGATGATGGTGGTGGCGCCGAGCAGACCGAGGCCGACCGTGAACATGCCAGCCACACCACCGGTGCGGAACGCGACCTCAAGGGCGGCAGGCATCGACGGCTTGCCGTTCGGGCCGATGCCCTTGGCCGCTGCGGCCGTACGCACGTTGCCGCGCGTTGCCAGCTGCATGCCGATGAAGCCGGTGAGGCCTGACAGGAACGCCCCGGCCACAAAGGCCAGGGTGCGGACGGTTCCGGATAGCCCGAAGCTGAGCGCCTCGGTGCCGTCAGGCTTGACCACGGCCGCCGAGGTAAGGAACACGATGACGGCCAGCGGCACCAGGATGATGAGGATGGTGCGGAACTGACGCTTCAAATAGGCAAGCGCGCCTTCCTGAATGGCTAAGGCGATCTCCTGCATCTTCGGGGTGCCCTGATCTTTCGAAAGCACGTCCTTCATGAGGAACAGGCCAACGCCCAGGGCGAGGACGGCAGAGACGGCCGAAAGGATCAAGACGACCCATTCACCCCCGTGCAATACGAAGTCCTGATAGCCGCCTTCTGCGGCGAAAATACTTGTCACCGGTGTTGCCCCCCGGGGTGTGGATACGGAGCGCGCCCGCCGGGCGCGACTCATGGGTGAAATTGCTGGACGGGATACTAGGGAATCCGGAGCCGTTCGCGAAAACTCTGCGTTCTTGTAGGAGGTACGGCGAAGTTCGTTCGTCCAGCGAATTGGAGCTACCTTTCGACATAGGGCGTTGAACGCCGAGACGAGAAGGGCATCACGCTGATGGCTCAAGTAGTGAAACGTGGTCCGGTTACCGGCACTGCGGTGAGGCCCGATCGCAAGAAGGCTCCGTTCCTGGTTGAGTTCTATCGATCAGCGGTGGCGAAGAAGTGGATCATGGCGATAACGGGACTCATGCTCATGGGTTTCGTGTTTTTCCACATGATCGGCAACCTCAAGATGTACCTGGGCAAACTGCCCGATGGTCGCTACGACATCGACGTGTACGGCGAATTTCTTCGAGAGCTGCTGGTGCCGATTCTTCCCCGCACGGTCACCCTGTGGCTCCTCCGCCTAGGTCTTATCGGCGCTTTCGCGCTTCACATCCAGTCGGCGTATGCCTTAACCGTGATGAACCGGAAAGCACGTCCGGTGAAGTACCAGTCGAAGCGTGACTACATTGCGGCCAATTTCGCCAGTCGAACTATGCGGTACACGGGTGTCATCTTTGCTCTCTTCCTGATGTGGCACCTTGCCGACTTCACGTGGGGCTGGTTCAACAAGGGCTACGTGCGCGGCGAGGTCTACCGCAACGTCGGTGCAAGCCTGTCGTACTTTCCGGTTGCGCTGATCTATATCGTTGGCAACGTGGCGCTGGGCGTGCACCTGTTCCACGGCGCGTGGAGCCTGTTCCAAAGCCTCGGTGTCAACAACCCACGGTTCAACCGTTTCCGTCGGCTCTTCGCCACCGGCTTCGCGGCTGTGATTGTCCTCGGCAACCTCAGCTTCGTGTTCGCCTGGCTTTTCCGCATCCTCGATAAGGCGGTTTGATCATGCTCGATTCCAAAGTCCCGTCCGGCCCCATGGCTGATCGGTGGGAGAACTACAAGGCTGACGCCAAGCTGGTGAACCCGGCCAACCGCCGCAAGTACGAAATCATCGTGGTAGGTACCGGTCTGGCGGGTGCCTCGGCAGCGGCGACACTCGGCGAGATGGGCTATCAGGTGAAGGCGTTCACCTTCCATGACTCGCCCCGCCGCGCCCACTCGATAGCGGCTCAAGGCGGTATCAACGGCGCCAAGAACTACCGCGGTGATGGTGACAGCGTGCACCGTTTGTTCTACGACACCATCAAGGGCGGCGACTTCCGTGCTCGTGAATCCAACGTGCATCGTCTGGCCGAAGCGTCGTTGCAGATCATTGACCAGTGTGTGGCGCAGGGCGTGCCGTTCGCACGCGAATACGGCGGCCTGCTCGACAACCGATCCTTCGGTGGAGCGCAGGTCAGCCGCACGTTCTACGCTCGCGGTCAGACCGGTCAGCAGCTCCTGCTCGGTGCCTACCAGGCCCTTGCCCGCCAGATCGGTCTGGGCAACGTCAAGCTCTACAACCGTTCCGAACTAATCGATGTCGTGACCCACGACGGCACGTGTGTCGGCATTACCACGCGTGACCTGGTGAACGGCGAGATCGAAAGCCACTCGGCCCACGCCACCATCCTGGCTACCGGTGGCTATTCCAACGTGTACTTCCTTTCCACCAACGCCATGGCGTGCAACGTCACGGCGGCGTGGCGGGCCCATCGCAAGGGCGCGTACTTCGCCAACCCGTGCTACACGCAGATCCACCCGACCTGTATTCCGCAGTCAGATGAGTTCCAGTCGAAGCTCACGCTCATGTCCGAGTCGCTGCGCAACGACGGCCGTATCTGGGTGCCGAAGAAGATGGACGATCCCCGGTCGCCCGACCAGATCCCCGAGGAGGACCGGGACTACTACCTTGAGCGTCGCTATCCGTCGTTCGGCAACCTGGCACCGCGTGACATCGCCAGCCGCGCAGCCAAGGTGGAGTGTGACAAGGGCATGGGTGTCGGGCCGCTCAAGAACGGTGTGTACCTCGACTTCGGTCCGGCCATCAATCGACTTGGCGAGAATGTCATTCGTGAGCGCTACGGCAACCTGTTCGAGATGTACGACCGCATCACCGATGAGAACCCGTACAAGGTTCCCATGCGTATTTACCCGGCCGTGCACTACACCATGGGTGGCTTGTGGGTTGACTACGAACTGCAGACCACCATCCCCAACCTGTACGCAGCAGGTGAGGCCAACTTCTCCGATCACGGCGCCAACCGCCTGGGTGCATCAGCGCTCATGCAGGGGCTCTCCGACGGTTACTTCGTGTTACCCGCCACGCTCGCCAACGGTCTGGCCGGTCGGCTTTCCGAGAAGCCGCTGCCGACGGATCACGCGGCGTTCAAGCAGGTTGAGGCCGACGCCAAGGCTCGCTACGACGGCTTTCTTGCGGTCAAGGGCACGAAGTCGGTCGACTACTACCACCGCGAGCTCGGCAAGCTCATGTGGGACCACTGCGGTATGGAGCGCAACCAGGTGGGCCTTGAGAAGGCGCTGTCCGAATTGCCTGCGCTGCATGCCGAATTCAAGGCCAACATGAACATTCCCGGCACTGCTGGCACGCTCAACCAGTCGCTTGAAAAGGCTGGCCGCGTCGATGACTTCTTCGAGCTCGGCATGCTCATGTGCAAGGACGCGCTTGATCGTGAAGAGAGCTGTGGCGGCCATTTCCGTGCCGAGCACCAGTACGAAGACGGCGAAGCGAAGCGTGACGATGAGCACTTCGCTCACGTCTCGGCGTACGAGTTCACCGGTGACGGCAAAGCCGAAGTGCTGCACAAAGAGGCTCTCGAATTCGAAGCCGTCCACCTCGCCGTCCGCTCCTACAAGTAGGGATTTTCTCGTGTCAAAAATTCTGAATCTCACGTTGAAGGTGTGGCGCCAGGACGGCCCTACCGCGGCCGGTCATTTCGACACCATCGCCGCACCGGGCATCAAGGACGACATGTCGTTCCTGGAGATGATGGACGTGGTGAATGAGAACCTCACCAACTCCGGCAAGGAACCCATCGTGTTCGACCACGATTGCCGTGAAGGCATATGCGGCACGTGTTCGCTCATGATCGACGGCCAGGCCCACGGTCCCGAGAAGCGCACTGCAACGTGCCAGTTGCATATGCGTAAGTTCCACGACGGCCAGACGATCACCATCGAGCCGTGGCGTGCTGCTGCCTTCCCAATCGTGAAGGACCTCATGGTCGATCGTTCGGCGTTCGACCGCATCGTCGAGTCCGGCGGTTACATCACCGCGAACACCGGTGGTGCGCCTGATGCCAACCTGATCCTCATCCCCAAGACCGTCGCCGACGCGGCGATGGACGCCGCCGAATGCATCGGCTGCGGTGCGTGCGTGGCTGCATGCCCGAACGGCGCGGCCAATCTGTTCACCTCGGCCAAGGTTGCGCACCTGAACCTCTTGCCGCAGGGACAATCCGAGCGATTCGACCGGGTAGAAGCCATGGTGGACACCATGGAGGAACAGTTCGGTTCCTGCACCAATCACGGCGAGTGTGAGCAGGCGTGCCCGAAGGCCATCAGCATCGATTGGATCGCACTGATGAACAAGGACTACATCAAGTCCAAGTTCAAGAACCGCGCCTTCTCCAGCCGCAAGTAGATGCTGCCGGGTTGCATAATGGATGCCATGCATGCACAATGCATGCATGGCATCCATTACGATTCGCGATGTTCCTGATGCGGCCAGGGACGAGTTGGCCTCGCGCGCTGCCAGCACCGGGCGGTCATTGCAGGAGTACCTCCGGTCTGAGCTTTTGAACCTCGTGCAGCGTCCCGATCCCGCCGTGCTACTTGAGCGCATCCGGGAACGCAAGCGACTGACCAAATCGACGTTGAACGCGGAGCAGATTCTGAAGCACCAGGACGAAGACCGTTCGTGACGGTCGTGCTGGATGCCAACGTAGTCGTAGCGGCACTCATCGACAGCGGACGCGACGGAGACTGGGCCGAGGATCTCCTGACGCAGGACGGGTTGGCCGCTCCGCATCTCATGATGGTGGAGGTGGCCAACATTTTGCGGCGATCGGTGCTGGCGGGCGAGGTGTCGGCTGACGCAGCCACGCTGGCCCACAACGACCTGCTTGACCTTCGGGTTGACCTGTTCGGGTACGAAGCGTTTGCTCCGAGAGTGTGGGAGCTGGGTGAGAACGTGACATGTTACGACGCCTGGTACGTCGCGCTCGCCGAGGCATTGGCAGCACCCTTGGCCACGCTCGACCTGAAACTCACGCGAGCCGCCGGTCCGCGCTGTCGGTTTCTGACGCGTTAGGTCAGGCGTCGGAGACGGCGCAGGCGAATCTCCCGGAAGTCAGTTTGAGAGAGGTTGCACGGCCGGGGCACTTCGCTTCGGTCTCCACGATCGCGGTAATTTTGGCTTCGTGGGTTTCACTGCAATCGACGGTCTCGACGCGATCGGTTTTCGCGCGTACATAGCGGGAGTCGCTCCGCAGGCCCGGCACGTCAGCTTGCCGTCTTCGGCCACGCCAGCCTGACGCCAACCCGGTGGCGCCCAAGATGGGACCGGTGGGTTGGGCGACGGCTCGGAGGGAACCGGATTCGACGGAGGCGGTAGGTCGGCCATCGACGAAGTGTATGGGCGACCATCGCTCGTGCAGCGGGCGTGACGTACTCTCATGGCGTGAGTCCACGGAGCGAGCGTCCGAACATGATGGCATCCTCGCCGTGCGACGAGGAACCAGCGGGATGCGTCGAGACGTCTAACGAGACATGAATCGCCTCGCCGCTGCGCTGACAGTCTCCCTCGTCGTCACAATCATCGGGGGCGCCCCGGGCCCACCGCGAGTAGCGACCACCGTGCCCGTCGAGGGCACTAGGCCGCCCCAGTCGAGTTTGCCACCCGTCCCGCCACCGGCCGATGCGATCGTGGTCGATGTTCGACAGCTGGCACCGCCCCAACCAACCACCGTCGTGACGATTGGGCGAGGCTTACCGGGCATCGCTGATACCCGCGGGGGCGTCGGTCAAAGCCCACTCGTCCTGACACCCGACGGCCATTTGGAGGCAATCGGGTTCGACGCGTACCAGGGCTCAGTTATCGACGGGACCTTCATCGATCCAGCGATCGGTGATGTGAGTGGATTCAGAGACGACGGCACCACATTTCCCTTCGGAACGGACTATGTAGCATTCGGCATCGCCGGTCCGGAGCGCGTCATCTATGCCGTCGTACGTGACCTTCAGACGCAAGCGATGCACCTTGTTGCGATCGCAACGGCCGGCCCGAGGGCCGACACCCTGCTGGCCGATACCGAATCGAAATCCTCCTTCCAGTGCGCGCCAAACCGTTCGGGCATCACCTGCGACAACGGCGTGGTACAACCGTGGCTTCGTCCGGATGGTTCCGTCAGCGAGCAAAGCTACGACGGCGAATGGCTCGATAGCCCAAGCCAGGTAGTGCCAACGAACTCGACGACAGGCCGCGTGTTCGAGCCGAGATCCGAGAATGGCCTGGCACCGTGGCTTCGCAGCGGCGGCCGAGTTTTCTCGTATCGAGGTTTCAACGATCTCTTTCCGGGCGAACTCCGCTGCGCCCGGGGGGCGGGGCGTATCCTCGGGACGTGACCCCCCGAAGCGAGCGTCCGAAGATGGCTGAGTACGGCGTGCCGACCGATCCCGAGGGTGCCTTGCCTTGGGAGTGGGCGGCGCAACGGTTGACGCGTTGCCGTAACTTCTGGGTCACCACGGTCGACCGTGGACATCGACCGCACTCGATGCCCGTGTGGGGTGTGTGGAGTGACCCCGATCAACGGTTCTTCTTCTCGTGCGCCCCTTCGTCGCTGAAGGCTCGAAACCTGGCGGCGAATCCGAATGTGGTGGTTGCCGTCGACGACACGGTCGAAGTGGTCTCGCTGGAAGGCGTGGCTGCTCCCTTGGACGTAGGCCCCGATGCCGACCGCTACATCGCGTCCTATGTGGAGAAATACGAACCCGATCCGGTGAAGGCCGCCGCGATGACGGAGTTCGTCGCGGCAAACAGCATGTTCTGCGTGACGCCGCATCGTGCTTTCGCTGTGATTGAGCGCGAGGAAGACTTCGGCCCCAAAGCCACCCGATGGGTCTGGGATCAGGCAGGATAGCGAACTCGCTGATTGGTTCACTGGCTCGCTACCTCATTGGCTTCGCTTGGTCGCTACCGCTCCTTTTCGGGCAGCTCCGCTCCCTATCGCGAACTATCTAACACCCCTCGCGTACCATCGGGGTCATGGCTGAGCGCAAGAGGAAATCCACCACGACCTCGGCGTTCGGCGTATCCGGGCGGGAGAGCCACGACGCCAGTGGTTTCTACTCTCGCTTCGAGCCACCGGCGCTGCTGACCGACGAAACCGTGAACCCGTGCGCAGTCACGGACCGGATCCTGGTTGGTGACAGTCGCAAGATGACCGAGGTGGCTGACAACTCGGTGGCCTTGGTGGTCACCTCCCCACCCTATTTCGCCGGCAAGGCGTACGAAGAAGAGTTGGGTGCCGGGGCGATACCGGCCAGCTATGTGGAGTTTCTGGCCATGCTGCGGGACGTCTTTCGTGAGTGCTGGCGCGTGCTGGAGCCGGGCGGGCGAATCGCGGTCAACGTCGCCAACCTCGGCCGCAAGCCCTACCGGTCGTTGTCGGCCGACGTTATCGACATCTTGCAGAACGATCTCGGCTTTCTGCTGAGGGGCGAAGTGGTTTGGGTAAAGGCCGAAGGTGCCAGCGGGAGCTGTGCGTGGGGCTCCTACGGGTCCGCCGCCAATCCGGTGCTGCGCGACCTGTCCGAGCGCATCATCCTGGCCAGCAAGGGTCGTTTCGATCGCGCGGTGAAGAAGCCCAAACGCAAGGCCATGGGCCTGCCGTGGGAAGACACGATCGACCCGGAGGACTTCCGTACCTGGACGCTCGACGTGTGGAAGATGCCGGCCGAATCGGCCAAGCGCGTCGGGCACCCTGCTCCGTTCCCCGTCGAGCTTCCTCGGCGCATGATCGAGTTGCTCACCTACAAAGACGATGTCGTGCTTGATCCGTTCATGGGCGCCGGTTCCACTGCGCTGGCCGCCGTGCGCACGGGGCGTCGCTACGTTGGATACGACCTCGACCCCGTCTACGCCAAGCTCTCGCAGGATCGCATCGCGGCCGAGAAAGTAGCGAAGGCGTGAGCAACTTTCAGGCTTCGGCGTCGCGGCAGGGCGCGCAGTTTCGTGACCAGTGCAACGATCTGCTCGTCGGTTTGGGATTCTCACTGCACGGTTCGGCCAACCTTGACAGCATCGGTGTCGAGCTCGATCAGGTGGCCACCAGCCCGTCCGGGGCGTTGATCTGGTTCGAGTACAAAGGCAGCGTGCAGGGTGATCGCCCTGGTCTCATTCGCACCGACACGTTGAAGAAAGCCATTGCCAACGGCGCCTTGTTGCGTGCCCACGAGCACCCCATGCCGTACGTGGTGCTCACCTCGCATGTGCCAACCGCAGGAGCGGGCAAAGCCATGCTTGACGCCGCGCTCTCGCTCCGCATTTTCGCCGACGTGGTCTGCGTCTACGACCCCGCTGCGCAGCGTCGTCTGAAGCAGTGGTCGGTACCCAGAGCGGGCCAAAACCTACTGCCCCTGGTGTAGCTTAAGAATGTAGGGCGTCGGTGAACGTTGCCAAAATCTCGGGCGGGTCGATCGGCAGCGGGACGAACACGATGGCGTCGGCCCCGGCGTCGACAAATCTCTGGCACTGTGTCATCCAGCCTACCGGGGGACCGGCGATGATCACTTCTGAGTAGAGGTCTACGTCGGTTCCCTCATAGACCTTCATCTGGCTTGAAAATCGGCCCTGCTGGATACGGCGATCTATCTCTGCTCGTGCCGCTGATATGTCGGTCGTGACGTAGACGAAGACCGTCACGCGCGAAGCCGGCCCGAGCGCGGCTCGTGTCTCGGCGACATACGCCGGTCCGGAGCACTCGGCCAAGATCACGCCGTCGGCCACCTCCGCAGCTAGAGCGATCGATTTCGATTGGCGGACCCCAAACGAAATCAGCGGCGCTCGAGCGGGAGGGGCAACGGGGTGCACCAACACCACTTCGTCAAGGTGGACATGCCGGCCGTCGAGGCTGACCGTTTCTCCCCGCACGAGCCGTTTGGTGGCCTGGGTCACCTCACGTAGCGATGCCAGCCAGGACACGGGGGTTGCGCCAACCTGTTCCATCCAAAAATCGACGCCGTGACCAAGGCCCATATGGAATCGGCCCGGAAACATGCGCGCCGTAGTCGCCACTTCCATGGCGAGATAGCCGGTATTGCGGGCAACCGCCGGGGCGATGCCGATGCCCACCGTGAGCCGCTCGGTCACCGCCAGCGCAGCAACGGCCTGCGCGAACCCGCCGCAGAACCCGAGATCCTCCACCACCCAAAGTTCGTCGAAGCCGGCCTGCTCAACGGCACGGGCGAAATTGATCAAGTGGTCCGGCGCCCAGTCGCGTCGAAACATCACCCCAAACGACGTCCCCGCTTTCATTTCCACACCGTAGTGGGCGCGGCCGGCTCAGGGCCAGGTTCGGAAATCGTTCGAGAATGGCCGTAAAAGCTCATCTAAAGACGGGCGATGCTTGCTTCGTAGCGGTTGCTGGCCACATGGTCGCCGCTGACGAGGTGAAGGTCGAGCACCAGTGGCCCAGGAGCGTCCGGGGCTACGAAGCGGGCGGTGCCGACGAATGCCACGCCATCGGCCTCAACCGCGCCACCCCAGCGCCAGCCGTGACTGCCACCGTTCCACGTGAGTTCGGCGGTGACTTCGAGGCCCTCCAGCGGTGCTCGCAGGTCGCTGATCACATGAATGTCGATCGCCACCGGCTGGTCAGCGGCGAGCCGGGACGGCATCCGCTCGGCCACCACGATGACGGGACGGCATGAGTCGACGAGTGCCTGGTAGGCCGGCTTCGCAACTCGATGGTGATCAAGCAGGCTGGCGCTGATGGCAGCCTGGGCATCGGCAAGGAAAAACACCGCGAATCCGCCGGTGGGGCGGTACTTCAATCGACGCAGCGTTTCCACCTGATGTTTGACCAGCGCCGCCTGGTAGGCCTGACTGGCGGCGCGCCACTGCTCGAAGGTGCGGAACGTTCCGGGCGGTACGTAGTTGTCGAAAGCGGTTCGTTCCATGCCGAATCGCTCGACTAGCAGCTCAAAGTTCAGTTCCGGCCAGTTCGTGGTATCGATGAACTCGCTGGATGTGGGCACACTCTGCGCGCCGAACTCGCTGACGAAGCGCACGAGACGAGGCACGGTATTGGCGAAGATGGGCAGGTCTCGTTCATCTCCCCTGTGCCAACCCAGATACAGGTGGCAGTCGGTGCCATCAAGCTGAGGCAGGTGGGGGAGGACGCCAGAATGGGCGATGACAGGCCGGCTGTCATCGGCCTTTCTCAACGCGTTCTTGACCCAGCCATCGAGCACGGATTTGTTCCATGTCGGCAAGCCCTGACGAATAAACGACTTGGCCCGGCCTTGGAATGACCTGGCTTCGGGTGTCGTCGGTGAAATCGGCACGGGCTCGTTGTGGCCGCACCACACCGCGAGTGAGGGATGATGGCCGAGCGCGTAGACCGCTTCGGTGGCCATGCGCACCGCCGAGCGCCGCACAACGTGAGCGTAGCCGCGGTGGAGTGGCAGGTCCTGCCAGACGAGCATCCCCAGTTCGTCGGCGGCATCGTACAACTCGGGGCGGGCGATGTGGCCGTGCACCCGGATCAGATCGAGGCCGGCTTCGCGGGCGAGTGACACGTCGCGTCGAATCTCCGCTTCGGACGCTTCGCCCAGCGCGTGGCGGGTGGGGGCCAGGTTCACGCCCTTACTGAACATGCGCTCGCCATTGATAGAAAGCACGAAGTCGTTCATCGCCACCTGGCGCAGGCCGGTGCGCACGGTACGGGCGTGCGAAAGCTCACTGACTCCGGCTCCGTCGAGGTCGTCATCAACGAAGACCTCGACGTGCGCCGTCACGAAGTTCTGTTTGCCGAGCGACCACGGCCACCAGAGGTCCGGATCGTTGATACCGAAGCTCCATTCCACCACGTTGCTGCCGGTGGCAAGTGGCTGCGTCAGCTCGCGATCAACGGTGTCGCCCACGGTTGTGCGAATGCGAACCGGTCTGGCCCGGTTGCTGTCGAGCACCGCTCGGACGTCGATCACCGCTCGTTGCGCCGTCGCCTCACGACACCGGATGCTGAGCCGGTCGATGCGCACGGGACCAGTGCGTTCGATGTGGACCTGGCGCCAAATACCGCCCGGATTCCACGACGGATCGAGATAGACGGCGTCCTGGAACACGCCCGTGAGATTCCGTTTCAACGCCCGGTTTCGCTGCGGTGAACAGGTCACCTCGACGGCAAGGACGTGTTCGTTGCTGAGACGCGCCAGATCGGTGACCTCGTAGGAATGAGGAAAGAAGTATCCCTCTGGGTCGCCCAGGTAGGCACCGTCGAACCACACATCACCCTGGTAGAACAGCCCGTCGAGCACGACCCAGCTGCGAGCTTCCTTTGGTCCGGCATCCCAGTCGAAACCGGTGCGGTAAATGAGCGGCCCCTCGCTGTCGGCAAACGCAGGCTCCGACCGCCAGTGGCCCGGCACACGCACCCGCTGCCACGCCGTGTCATCAAAGCCCAGTGCAAAGGCCTGACGCCGAAGGTCATCGTCCGCGAGTGCTGCTCGCCACGTACCCGAAAGATCCATCGATGACGAGGGTAACGCGGTACGCCATCGGTGGCTCAGCGTTGCTACGGTGCTTTCATGGCAAGCCAACCGCAGACGCTCGGATCGTTGAAGGCATCAGGCTGGAAATCAGTGCCTATCAAAGAGGAACTGCGCGCCAACGCCGTTGCGAAGATCCGCAGTGGACAGCCACTTTTCCAGGCCGTGCTCGGCTACGAAGACACCGTCATGCCGCAGCTTGAGAATGCCCTGCTTGCTGGCCATGACATCGTCTTTCTGGGCGAGCGGGGCCAAGCCAAAACTCGCATGATCCGTTCACTCACCGGCCTGCTCGATGAGTGGATGCCCATCATCCACGGCAGTGAAATCAACGACGATCCGTACCATCCTGTGTCGCGCTATGCGCGCGATCTCGTTGCCGAACATGGTGACGACACGGCCATTTCGTGGGTGCACCGCCATGCCCGCTACGGCGAAAAGTTGGCCACACCAGACACCTCGATAGCCGACCTCATCGGCGAAGTCGACCCTATTCGCGTGGCCGAAGGCCGCTACCTCTCCGACGAACTCACCCTGCACTACGGCCTCGTACCACGCACCAACCGCGGCATCTTTGCCATCAACGAGCTGCCTGACCTGGCCGAACGAATTCAGGTGGGCCTGCTCAACGTGCTCGAAGAACGTGACGTACAGATCCGCGGCTACAAGATCCGCCTTCCGCTCGACGTCGTGCTGGTGGCGTCGGCCAACCCCGACGACTACACCAACCGCGGCCGTATTATCACTCCGCTGAAGGATCGTTTCGGTAGCCAGATCCGCACGCACTACCCGCTTGAAGTGTCGACAGAGATCGATATCATGCGCCAGGAGTCGCGCCCGATGTCGGTCGGTGATGTGCATGTGTCGACGCCCGCCTTCATGCAGGAGATCGTGGCGACGTTCTCCCATGTGGCCCGCCAATCGAGCCAGGTCAACCAGCGCTCGGGTGTATCGGTCCGTGTCAGCGTGTCCAACCTCGAAGTGCTCGGTGCCAGCGCGTTGCGGCGGGCCCTGCGCAGCGGCGAGACCGTCGTCGTGCCCCGGGTGTCGGACATGGACGCGCTCGCCGCGTCTACCTCCGGCAAGATTGAAATCGAGAGTCTCGAAGAGGGTCGTGATGGTCTCATCATCGAAAACATGGTGAAGCAGGCAGTGCTCACGGTATTCAAAGCGCGGGTCACGCCGGCCGAATACAAGGACGTCATTCTCGCGTTTGAGGACGGCCTCATTTTTCAAACCGGTGAGGATGTCACGTCGGTCGAGGAAGCATCGCTGGTGGAAAAGGTGCCCGCCATCCGAGCCACCATCCTCGGCCTCACCGACGGCGACGAATCACCGGCGGCCATTGCCAGCGCCGTCGAATTCTTGGTGGAAGGTCTTCACCTGTCTAAGCGTTTGAACAAAGACGCCTCTGGCGGTCGCGCTCAGTACCGAGCCCGCAGCTAAGCGCGCTCGTTGCGCTCAGCCGGTAGTGCTTGACGGACTGGTTCCGTGACGAAGTTCAGAGTGACCAGAGCCGCTGTCGCCATACCGGCGGCCAGTAGCGACGATCCACCGATTCCATGCGCGGTGTACAGCCGGGTACTTGCAATAGCAACAATTCCGCGACTTACGGTGCCAACGCCGACCGCAAGGCCAAAGGCGGTGCTGGGCGAGTGGGGCTGGAGGCTGGGCAGCAGCGACGCGAAGGACACGACGGCGAACTCGAAGCCGAGAAAGAGAACGCTCAGGAGCATCAACCCGAGAGGGGCTTGATGACCCGCGAACGCAAGACCTACGGCTGCGGGTAAGGCAACCATCACCCCTACCCGGATGGAGCGTCGCTTCCCCCAGCGGTCGGTGAACCGAACGGTGGATGTGCTGGCCAGCAACTCAACGGTTCCGAGCAGGATGGACACCGCTCCGATGCCGAGTGACGAGAAGCCATGCACGTCTTTCAGCCATGACCCGAACGACACGAACAGACATCCGCCAATGGCCATCACCAGCCCGAATGACACGAAGCCCGCCGCGGCGGGAAGCGACCACACGATGGCCGTTCGGGCGCCGTCAAGGTGACCTGTCGGCCGGTCCTTTGGCAGATGACGCCAGAGGTGCCAGGCCATCAAGACCAGGCACAGGGCGATGGTGCCATAGGCGTAGCGCCATGAGGTGGCGAACACCAAGATCGCCAGTAGAGGGATGCCGATGAGAATTGCGCCCGCCCAGGCAATCTCGGTGAGTCCGACGACGCGTCCGCGCGTTGCGTATTCGGTGCGCTCGACCAGCCAGGAATTCATGCCGTTGTCGAACATGATCTTGCCAAGCGACAGCACCACGAAGCCCACACTGATGGCCGCCACCGATGGAGCGGCACCGGCGAGCGCGGTCCCAAGCGCCAGCACACAGAGTGCGAGCGACATGGAAGCCCGACGGCTGCGCTTGTTGAGTTGATGACCAACGAGCGGTCCGAGGAGTCCGGTGAACTCACCGAAGCTTGTCGCAACGCCCATGGTGCTGAGGCTCACGCCGAGGCTGCGACCGATCACCCCAAGATAGGGCTGAGCGAAACGCAGACCGGTGTTGCCGACGAACCGGGCGACGGTCAGGCGAGTGACGTGATCGCGGACCTCCTGTGAGTGCTGCTCGTCCAGAAAACGGCCGAGCATTTATCCCTGCCCGGTCCATGATCGCAGCGCTGGCCGAGGGTTGCGATCACGGTCGAAGAGTCCGGTTGCAAGGCTGAAGCCGTGCTGGAAGGACCAGCCGTCGATGGCGGTCGACCACAGCGCAGCTTCTACGCCGATGCCGTCGCGCACGGCATCTTCGATGACAGCGCGCGCCAATCGTGCCTCATCACCCTGCCACGCCGAGTCAGCCGTTGGCGCCCCGTACGACGTGATCGCAAGCGGCCGTTGCGGCAGCATCTCGGCCAGTCGGTGCAGTGTGAGCGCAAGACCTTCCGACCACACCATGATGCCGTCGTCGCCCGATCGACCATCGGGTGGGTACGAGCGGAGCCTGTCCTCTGAGGATGCGAGGGCTCCGGTGTACGCAATACCCACAATGTCGCCACTGTCCTGCAGATCGGGAACCTCCTCCAAAAACAAGCCGGGCACAGCCAGCTCTCCGTCTCGGATGGCGCGAACGGCTACATCCCATGTGTGCTCGTCTACCCGGCAGGAGCGCTTTGCACCCTCGACCGTGCCGTCCATCGTGAACACAGGTGCCAGCGAGAGCGAATGAACGACGGGAGCACCGTTGCCCCGGAGCAGCCGCCATGCGTCTCGCCACGCCAACCAGGTGCCACGCAACGCCTTGGCCCGCATCTCGGGATCCTTCTTCGCGGGTGGATGAAGTCCGCGGCTATAGGCGAGTGAGGCATACATGCTTGGGTCATGCAGCGGCACCCACGCACCAACGAGTGAGCCGAGGGCGTCAGCGGCGATGTCGACGTACCGAGGCCAGAAGTAGCCGCGAGACTTGTCGTCCAGGAAGCCGCCTTCATCGATGAACCAACCCGGAACGGTGCGGTTCTGCAGGGTGACCCAGGCCGAGAGCCCGGCAGCGCGTGCAGCCTCCAAGACGAGCGTGTACTGCTCGACTGCGTCTCCATCGATCTTGCCAGGCTGTGGTTCGATGCGGGCCCATTCGATGCCGATGCCAACGGCGTGCAATCCGTTCTGGGCAAAGAGTTGCATGTCGTCACGAAACTGCGTTCGCATGCCATTGCCGTCAGAAGAGTTCGGCAAACGTCCCGATGACTGCCACGAGAACGCGTCAGCTGAGGGAGCAAGACCTTCAGCCTGAGCCGACGAAGAAGTAGCCCCCCACAAAACAGTCACCCAAGAAGGGTGCCAGACGAGAGCCCGACGTGACGAAAGGGGAGGGGTGCAGCATTACCGAGGTGGTCCAGGCTCCTTCGCGCGTTACCCCGATCTATTCACGCATAAGGACCAATCGGGCCCCGAAAGCTGCTCACTTCTGTTCCTTCGCGCGAACGAAACGGAGCTTTTGCGCGAATGGCGAACTTCTCTCTGAAGAGGCCCGCCAGAGCAGGTTTTATGCGACGAAGGGGGAGCGGGTCCAGAGTTCACCGGTGTCGTTGCGGGTGGTGGCTTCGGCCACCCCGGTGAGGACTACCACGTCGATCGGATCGGGAAAGCCGCGCAGGTTGATCTTGCTGTGGTGCTTCGAGATGGCGCCCTTGGGTAAGCGCTCGATCTGGCTGGTGGGCATCAGAACCTCCCAACCCTCGGCCGCGTCGCACAAGCGCGCGGCCATATTGACAGCCGAGCCGATGTAATCGTCACCTTCGAAGAGCAGTGCGTAGCCCGACGCAATGCCAGCGCGCAGGGAGAGGGGCGCGCAGGCTTCCCGGCTGCGGCTCTCAAGGTCGAGAACGGCGGCAATGGCGTCGGTCTGGTCGACCGAAACGAACATGCAACCGTCACCAAGCCACTTCGCTATGCGCACCCCGCGCTCGCTGGCAACGTCACGCACGATGGCTCGGAAGGCTGACAGCAGCCGACCAGACGCGTCGTCGCCGTTCTCGGCGGTGTAGTTCGTGAACCCGCCGAGATCCAGGAAGACGAACGTACGCGGAACTCGCATCCTGTGAGGATATGAGATTTTGGTCACAAGATGCTCGGAAATCTTCCAGACGGCCGAATTGGCCGGATTCCGGTACGAAATCCCGACCAAAGCGCGTTAGCGTCGCCGCATGTTGCGTCCTGAAAGCTGGACCAGACCAGCGGGTGTGAGTCCCGTCCGGGTAGGCGCCGACGCGCCCGGTAGCAGGCCCCGGTTCGTGATTGAGAGGTCGCGGGCTGAGCGGGGTGTCGAAAGCCTCTTTATGGAG
>JANNZM010000117.1:0-4171 GCA_031410595.1 Actinomycetes bacterium
AAAGAGATCCTGCGTCGTTTCGACGGCGTCATTTTACACGGCGGCGGCGATGTCGATCCGCTTCGCTACGGACAGGAACCTGGGACAGAAAAGTTGTACGGCATCGTGGCGGAACACGACGAAGTCGAAATCGCCGTCGCCCGCGCTGCCGTGGAGGCCGACCTGCCAATGCTTGCCATTTGCCGCGGCATGCAGGTGTTGAACGTTGCGCTGGGCGGCACTCTGCATCAAGACATCGGCGGCGGAACCCACTCGTATGCGCATCACGCGGTGGATCTTGCCCCGACGTCGCGTCTCGCGGCGGCTGTCGGCCAGCGCGTGATGGCCGGTCATTGCGTGCATCATCAGACCATCGACCGGGTCGCTGACGGACTCGAGGTCGTCGGTCAAACTGCCGATGGCCTCGTCCATGCGGCCGAAGTGATCGGCTCTACGTGGACGGTCGCCACCCAATGGCACCCCGAGGACACCGCCGACACCGACGCCCAACAACAAGCCCTGTTCAACGCCCTCCTGACCCACGCCTGAACGTTCTTGCGGTACGCGACGTTGTATATCGACATCGGGTACTGGCGGAACAGCGGTTCAGGACGGCGACGGACGTTTGGCGGCGCCGAGGAGTTGTTCGATGCGGGGGCGCCAGTCGATGCCCTCTGTCGTCTTCCCCTGCTCATGCAGGGCGGTGCGCTCGGCCAACAATTCCAAGGCGGCGTCGCCGACCTCGGGGCCGACGCTGTCGGCAATGCGGTCACGCAGCCAACCGGCCAGTGATGGGCTGGCGCCTCCGGTCGACACGGCGATGGTCACCGGGCCGCGGCGGATCAGCGCGGGAAGGATGAACGAACAGTTCTCGGGGTCGTCGGCTGAGTTCACCCACTGACCAGCGGCGCGCGCTTCTTCTGCGACGAGAGCGTTGACCGAACGCACGTCGGTAGCGGTCATGATCAACTGGAAACTAGCCCCGTCGCCCGGCTGGTAGACCCGTTCTATGATCTCGGCCACACCGACCCTACGCATGTCGTTCGAGACCATGGGGGAGATGACGGTGACCCTTGCACCACACTCGACCAGGGGTTTTGCCTTCCGACTGGCCACCACGCCACCGCCGACGATGAGGATGCGAACGTCGGTCAGGTCGAGCATGACGGGGTAGAGGGAAGTCATGCCACCAGTGTAATTCACGTAAAAGTTGATCATATTAGTCGGGAATTGACTAGACTGCTCCTATGACCACTCCCGAAGAGATCAAGGCCGCCAGCCGACACCTGCGCGGCGCGATTCACGACGAGCTGGTAAACGGCACGCCAGAGTTCAGTCACGACTCGATCGTGCTGCTCAAGTTTCACGGCATCTACCAGCAAGACGACCGTGATCAGCGCCGGGCCCGCGCCTCTAAGCGCCTGCCGCTCGACTACTCGTGCATGGTGCGCGCTGCGGTCCCGGGCGGGGTCATCACTCCGGCGCAGTGGTCGGCGCTCGACAAGGTCGCCGACCTCGCCGACGGGTCGCTGCGCCTGACGACTCGCCAGGGCGTGCAGTTCCACGTGGTCACCAAGGACTCGCTGAATGAGTTGGTGCACGGTATCAACGCCAGCCTGCTCACCACCCTTGCCGCCTGCGGTGACGTGGTGCGCAACACCATGGCCTGCCCCGCACCGTTGCCCGACGGGCGCCAAGCCATCCTGCAACCGGCGCTGGCCGACATCGTGCAGCGCTTCCGGCCGCACACCACCAGCTACTGGGAGATATGGGTTGACGGCGAAAAGGCGGTTACCGCTGAGCCCAAACCCACCGATGTCGAGCCCGTTTACGGTGACACTTACCTGCCCCGCAAGTTCAAGATCGGTCTCGCCTGGCCCGGTGACAATTGTGTCGACGTGTACACCCAAGACCTCGGCGCCGTGCCCACGTTGTCGAACGGCACCACCGGGGAGTTGACCGGTTGGAACGTACTCGTCGGCGGTGGTCTCGGCATGAGCCACGCTCGGGAGGAAGACACCTACCCTCGCCTCGCGTCGCCACTCGCCTGGGTCACGCCCCAGCAATTGACCGACGTCGTGCAAGCTGTCATCACCGTGCAACGTGACTACGGCAATCGCACCGACCGCGCCCGTGCAAGGTTGAAGTACCTCATCGACACCGAGGGTCTCGACTGGTTCCGCGCTCAAGTGGAGGCGCGACTTGGCTACGCACTGCAGGCTCCGGTCGAACTGTTGCCATGGACCGACACCGACGATCACCACGGCTGGTTCCAAAACGACTCCGGCACGTGGGCGCTCGGCGTGCCGGTTCCCTCCGGTCGCGTGCGAGACACCGACGAGTCGAAGTACCGCACCGCACTACGAGAACTGATGTCCTCGGGGCTCGTGCAAGAGATGCGCGTGACGCCGCGCCAGGACGTCATTCTCAACGGTGTCACGTCGTCGGCCCGTGGCCGGGTAGAGCAGACGCTGCGTTCGTACGGTATTGCGCTGGCCGAAGACACCACCGCGTTCGCCCGGCTCGCCATTGGCTGCCCGGCCCTGCCGACGTGCGGTCAGGCGTTGGGTGAAGCCGAGCGAGCGATGCCCGGCCTGATCGAGGGCTTCGACAAGGTGATGGCCAACGCCGGCATCGGCAACACTGCCATCCGTATGAACGTCACGGGATGCCCGAACGGCTGCGCCCGGCCCTATACGGCCGAGATCGGCATCGTCGGCCGCGGCAAGACCACCTACGACGTGTACCTCGGCGGCGCCGCCGGCGGACAACGGCTGGGCGAACGAGTCCGCGCGGACGTGCCCATTGGCGAACTCACCAACCTGCTCTCGCCGGTCTTTCAGCAGTACGAGACTGATCGTACCGATGGGGAGACCTTCGGCGATTTCTGCCATCGCGTCGGCACCGACACCATCACGACTTGGCTTCCGACGCCTGTTCTTCGTCGTCGCGCCAAGCAGATGGAAGAATCGACGGCGTGAGTATTGCCCTCGTCGGCGCCGGACCAGGCGCCGCAGATCTGTTGACACTGCGGGCCGCGAAGCTCCTGGCCGAGGCCGAGGTGGTGGTGCACGACGCGCTCGTCGGCAGCGAGGTGCTTGCCTTGGTCGATTCGTCGGTCGAACTGATAGACGTCGGCAAGCGACCCGGCGAATCGGTGAAGCAGGAGTCCATCAACGACCTGCTTGTGGAACTCGCCGGAACCGGCAAGCGGGTAGTGCGCCTCAAAGGCGGCGACCCCTTCGTGTTCGGACGTGGGGGAGAAGAAGCCATCGCGCTGGCCGAAGCCGGCTACTCGTGCGAGATCGTGCCCGGCATCTCGTCCGCCGTAGCCGCGCCAGAGGTGGCCGGTATCCCGGTGACCCACCGTGGTGTGAGTCCGGCCTTCACTGTCGTCACCGGCCACCGTCGCAACGGGGAGACCGAGGTCGACTGGGCGTCGTTGGCCAAGGTCGGTGGCACCATTGTGGTGCTGATGGGAGTGTCCGAGCGAGCCTCGATCGCGGAGGGACTGCTGGCCGGCGGCCTGTCGCCCGACACGCCGATTGCGTCGATTCGATCGGCCACGGGGCCCACCCAGGAAGTCACGCGTGGCACGCTCGGCACGCTCGCGGAGCTGCCGCTGAAATCCCCGTCCGTCATGGTCATTGGTGCCGTTGCCAGTATGGACGTGCACGCGCTAGCGGCGTGTGTAATAAGGCCGTAAGAACGCTGCGGGTTGTCCGTTCAACAATCGACAGCTCCACTAGCCTTTCGGCGATGTTTCGATGAACGGCGCGGGTCGTTTGCCTGAAAAGGATTTCGCTATGAGCACCCCTTCTGACCGTTCCATGTTGCCCCGCCGACAGTTCCTGCGTCGCATGGGAGGTACCTTCGGTGGTCTGCTGGTTACCGCACTTGCCGCTGCGTGCGGCGCCAACAAGTCGTCGTCGGCATCTCCGGCGTCGTCGTCGGCTGCCGCCACGACGGGCGCGCCAGCCACCGCAGCAGCAACCCCGAGCACAGGGACGGCGGCCAGCGCCACCATCGCCGCGGGGGCACCGGCCCCCGCGGCGACAAGCGCAGCCAAGACAACCGCAACTGCTGGAGCGACCGGGGCGGCTGCTGGCGCGGCATTCGACGCGGCCAAAGAACTGGCGATCTCGTTCAGCTATGTTGCCGACACCACGGCCGGCGGCAACCAGCCCCCGGG
>JANNZM010000118.1:0-2175 GCA_031410595.1 Actinomycetes bacterium
AGCCTCGTCCGTCATCTGCAGCCGCTGTTCCTCCAAGGCCGCCAACTCCTGCCGCAGCCGCTTCAGCTGCAACCCATTCGACTTCAACTTCCGCTCCACCAAAAACTTCACCCAAGAAGTGTAGGACTCGGGTTGAGCTAGATGACTAATTCCAAGGTTGGTGGGGTCCGCGTTTGAGGTGGTGAGGGCGTCCATGATCGGTGTTGCTTAGACCACTCGATCCTGGAGGACCTGATGGACACCGATCTGGACACCCTCGCCACCGCACTTTACGCGCGGATAGACGACACACTGAAAGCCCATCCCGAGCTCTGCCCGTGGCGGCCAGCGGTAGGGATCGCACCGAAGCTATCCGACGCCGAACTGTTGACGTTGGCCGCGATCCAGGTGCTGCAAGGCTTCAACGAGGAGGCCCGATGGATCCGTTATGCGAGCAAGCATTTACGGCATCTTTTCCCTTACATTCCTGGTCAGGCTGGGTATAACAAACGGCTACGACGCTCCGGTGAGCAGCTCCAAGCCCTGATCCGGATACTCGGGCAAGACACCGACGTTTGGGCCGATGACGTTTGGTTGATCGATTCGACCCCGGTCGAATGCGGCCGATCCCGACCGACAGCGCAACGTTCCAACATCGCCGGGTGGGCCGGTTACGGATATTGCGCGTCGCATTCCCGCTACTTCTGGGGACTGCGGTTGCACTTGGTGTGCACCCCCGCCGGGCTGCCGATCACGTTCGCGTTAACGAACCCGAAACTCGATGAACGAGACGTCGCGATCGACATCTTTGAGCGTGAGCTCCAACTCTTGAAAGATCGGCCCGGCCAAACCCTCGTCGCCGACAAAGGGTACGCCTCGGCCGAGTTCGAGAATCGGCTCGCCGAGCACGGTGTTGAGCTGCTCCGACCGGCCAAAGCACGAGAAGCAGCACGACGCGGCGGACGGCAACTTAAACCTGTTCGCCAGATCGTCGAATCGGTCTTCGACACACTAAAAGGCCAGCTCAGCCTGGAAGACCACCACGCTCACAGCAAGCAAGGCGTGCATGTACGCGTCCTGCAACGCCTCCTCGCGTTGACCGCCGCGATCTGGCATAACCACCACACCGGCCAGCCAGTCCTACGCTCCCTCACCACGTACGACCACTAACCGCGCCAAGCCACCCACCCCTTGGATTTTCTCATCTAGGTCGCCGGGTAAACCTTTGGCCCGATAATCCGTTCGGTTGTCGCGGCTGCGGTCACGTCGCTGCCTGACGATGGCGTGGCCGTCGCGGTAGCGCTGGATGCGAGGTAGGCGTTGTTCACCCGTTCGACCCAAAGCTTGGCCGACTCGCCCGGCAGCAGCGTGGCAAGGCTGCCGGATGACAGGGTCATGGTTTTTTCCGTAGCGCCCACGTCGGTCAAACGAATCGATGTCAGCGTTTCATTGCCAATATTGGTGATGACATAGCAGTAGGTCACCGGCGCATCCTGATCCGCGTACAACGTCGACGAACCCAGGCTGCATGAGCTGCCAGCATTGTGGCCGACGTAGATCACCTCGCTCAACGACAGAGCTGGATTTGCCATGAAGTAGTACGTGGCATCGGCGTTGCTCGCAGGAAGAAGCGCTGCCAGGACGCTGCTGTTTCCATCGAATGGCGTCGCCGAGATGGTGGCACCCGTGATGTGACCGCCTTGTTCGTCATGACCCCTTGCGGTGTAGATCCACGTTTCGGTCGGCTCGATCAAACCGTTGCTGTTGAGATCACCGCTCGCGTAGGTGGGCGTGATGTCATCGGCAGGGCTGGCCGTGCCCGCGTTATCGACGAGTTGGACGGCCCCCAGCAACGTTTGCCCCGTGTTCCGGACCGAGTACGACAGCGCAACCGGGTCGCCCTGACGGATGGTGAGACCGGGAGCAGCAACGGGGCGTTGCCCATTTACCGTGGTCGTTACCGATACGGCCACCGTTGCACACGATGTCGGCATGATGGCATCGAATCCCAAATCGACTCCCACCTTGTCCACCGCAGCGCCGGCCGTAACGGTCACGTCCGTCCGATGCTTCACGCCCATTGGTTGCACCGGCACATACACCGAGGGGCAGAAGTCACGCACAACCGTGTTGACGCACATCTCAACAGGGTCACCTTTCCACGTCACCTCAATCGTTGGAACCGCGGTCACAAAC
>JANNZM010000119.1:0-4059 GCA_031410595.1 Actinomycetes bacterium
GTCACAGCCAGCGAATGAGGGGGGCCGAACGGCCTGGGCTTGCCATCATCGACGTCGGCCATCCGAGGTAGATCACGCCGAGCAGTTCGTCCTCGGGGGCCAGTCCGCACAGCTCCTTGACGGACGGAGCCTGGTTCACCAAACCGGATCCCCAGTAGCTGGCCAGGCCAAGGGTTGTTGCGCCGAGGAGCAGGTTCTGGATGCCGGCCGACACCGCGTCTCGGTTCTCCAGGTGGACTTCGGGGTCCTCGTCGTAGGCGCAACCGACCGCCAGCACGACGGGGGAGCGGGTGTATTTGGTGCGGGTCTTGTTGAGGCGGCCCTCCACGGTCTCACCCAGCGACGCCTGATAGGCGGCGGTGCGGGCACCAAGCTCGACCCGATTGTCACCGGTGATGACCGCGAAACGCCACGGCTCGGTCAGGCGGTGATTGGGCGCCCAGGTGGCCACCACACACAACTCGGTGATGGTTGCTGCGTCAATCGGCCGCTCGGCGTCGATGCGCAAGTTGGTCCGTCGATCTTTCGCCAGCGCCGCAAACGCCTCGAACTCGGGGGTTGTCACGGCCGTTTGCACGCCTTCAGTCATACCGTGATGGTACGGCGCGCGCTATCCACGTGCCGAACGGCGTCCGGGATGGCAGAATGGCACTTGCCGGAATTTCCGGGGACGTAGCTCAGTTGGCTAGAGCACCGCGTTTGCAACGCGGGGGTCGTGGGTTCGAACCCCATCGTCTCCACCCTTGGGTTTGTGGGTGTCCGCCAACGTGTGTCAAAGCCCAGAAAAGACGGGGTTTCGGAACCTGCTGTTTCAAGTAGAGGTTTCACGGCGCAAGGTCGCAGCGGGCGAGGAGCGTGCGTCTCGGGCAGAGTGTGTCGAGTAGCTGTCGCACGAAGGGGCGGCTGCGGTCGCCGACGGTCTCCAGAGTCGGTCTGACCGACAATTGGTGGCGGAAACCGTACTGTTTCCGGCACGGTTTCCGTTCAGGAGGTGATGACGTGTCGACGTATCGAGAGCAGTTGTGGGAATTGGCTATTGGCCAGTACGAGTATGTCAGCACGAGCGAGGTTGGCGAGCTTGGTGTGCCCGATGTTGAACTGCGAATGATTGCTGCTCGCGGAAAGCTTCAGCGCGTGGGTCACGGCCTCTACCGGTTCGAGGACCTCCCACGGACCCGGTACGACCAGTTCTATGAGGCGGTCGCCCGTGTCGGCCGCCGTGCCCATCTGACGGGCGATGCGGTCCTGGCGTTTCACGAGCTTGGCGTCGTGAATCCGAGGCGAATCCGTGTGGGCTCGGAGAGACGCTGTGAGCGGCAACTCCCGGACTGGATTGAGTTCGTCCGCGAGAAAGTTCCGCCGGAAGCGATCACCGTGTACGAACTTGTCGCGTCGGTCACTGTCGCCTACGCGCTCGAACAGTGCATTCCGATCATGATGACCGAGCGTTTAGTCGATGCGGTTGACAAGGCCGAGCGTGAAGGGCTTCTCAACCGGCGCGAGGTCATTTCGTTGCGTGCCAAGATCGGGCCAGCATGAATCCGAGGAGCTACGACAGCGCACCGAGGCATCTCAACGCGCTCAACACCCCGTCTCGCCAACATTGCCAAAGCAGACGGCGGGAACGAGCTACGGCTGCGGGCTGCGATCGCGAACACGATCGTTGCGCAGATGCTCCCGCCGGGCGTGGTCAAAGGTGGCACTGCGATGAAGCTCCGTGTCGGTGAAACGGCGAGCCGGTTCACGACCGACTTTGACGCAGCTCGTGCTGCGAACGCCACGGTCGAGGACTACATCGACGAGTTCGACCAGCGGCTCTTCGACCAGGCCAACGCCGGCGGTCGTGAAAGAGCCTAGGCCCGTCATGACGGAAGCGTCGTCGTCGGGACGGATCACGAATCCGGGCGAACGCAGCGGCCGGTATCGAGAGTCACTCGGCGAGTAAATAAGGGCGACGGTACACTGCGATCTGGTTACTGTCCGACTCCAAGAATTGCAGGTCACCACGGCTTCGCACAGTTTCGGCGCGTCGGTGAAGGGCTGGACCGCTTGTTCGGCGCCGCGAGGGGTAGCTGCAAGCCTCCGCGTTCGCTACGGGTTTCGCTCGCCCTTCGGTCGTCCCCTGCCCCGCTGCTCAACCCGGTCATTGGTATCGGTAGGACGGCCGGGGCCGCTGCCGTCCGGCTTGGGGAGTACCGGTTGCGGGCACCCTGAAAGCCGTGAAAGAAGTGTTGCGGGAAGCGGTCCACATAGACCTGTGCCGACGGGCGATCTAAATCGGCGGAACCGCAAGCGCCGATTTAGATGCATTCTGCTCGACAGGAATCGCCGACCTGAGGGACCTGGTACCCAAGCCGGACAGAGTTCAGCGAGATCGTGCCGGCCGCGACGAGGCGCCGATTCTCCTACCGGAAACGACGAATAAAGACCACCAGATTCGTAACGGGTCTGCCTCTTTGGAAACGCATAGCGTTCGACCCAATGGATGGCAAAGTTTGCCATAGGCTGATATTCTGACGGGATGTCAACGATGAACGTGTCGCTCCCCGACGAACTCAAGTCGTATGTCGATGAACAAGTCGGCGCTGGCACTTATGGATCTACGAGCGAGTATGTCCGGGACCTCATCCGTCGTGACAAAGACCGTCGACAACTTCGACAGGCGCTCTTGGATGGAGCCTCGTCGAATCCCGGTCCGATCGCCGACGCGGCGTACTTCACAGCCTTGCGCGACCGCATCCGAACCAGCGACTGACCGCCGTGGCTCTATTGCCCGTCCGGCTACGCGAGCGCGCGGCGACCGACATCGACCAAGCAGCCGACTACTACCTTCGCGAGGCCGGGACAGAGGTGGCAATACGATTCATCGACGCCGTTGAACGTGCCGTAAACCAGGTCGGTCGGGCGCCACAATCGGGCAGCCCACGATATTCCTACGAAGTTGAGATTCCCGATTTGCGCGTCCGCACTGTGGCACGGTTCCCGTATCTGGTGTTCTACATCGCCGGCGACGGGGTTGTGGACGTATGGCGAATGAAGTCTCCACCACCATCACGTTTCGGCTAGGTCGCCGGGTAGACCTTTGGCCCGATAATCCGTTCGGTTGTGGCGGCTGCGGTCACGTCGCTGCCTGACGATGGCGTGGCTGTCGCGGTAGCGGTGGATGCGAGGTAGGCGTTGTTCACCCGTTCGACCCACAGCTTGGCCGACTCGCCCGGCAGCAGCGTGGCAAGGGTGCCGGATGACAGGGTCATGGTTTTTTCCGTAGCGACGACGCCCACGTCGGTCAGACGAATCGATGTCAGCGGTTCATTGCCGATATTGGTTATGACATAGCAGTAGGTCACCGGTGCATCCTGATCCGCGTTCAATGTCGACGAACCCAGGTTGCATGAGCTGCCAGCATTATGGCCGACGTAGATCACCGCGCTCAACGATAGAGCTGGATTTGCGATGAAGTAGTACGTGGCGTCGGCGTTGCTCGCAGGAAGAAGCGCTGCCAGGACGCCGCCGTTTCCATCGAACGGCGTCGCCGAGATGGTGGCACCCGTGATGTGACCGCCTTGTTCGTCATGACCCCTTGCGGTGTAGATCCACGTTTCGGTCGGCTCGATCAAACCGTTGCCGTTGAGATCACCGCTCGCGTATGTGGGCGTTATGTCATCAGCAGGGCTGGCCGTGCCAGCGTTATCGACGAGTTGGACGGCCCCCAGCAACGTTTGCCCCGTATTACGGACCGAGTACGACAGCGCAACCGGGTCGCCCTGACGGATGGTGAGACCGGGAGCAGCAACGGGGCGTTGCCCATTTACCGTGGTCGTTACCGATACGGCCACCGTTGCGCACGATGTCGGCATGATCGCATCGAATCCCAAATCAACTCCCACCTTGTCCACCGCAGCCCCGGTAGTAACGGTTACGTCCGTCCGATGCTTCACGCCCATTGGTTGCACCGGCACATACACCGAGGGGCAGAAGTCACGCACAACCGTGTTGACGCACATCTCAACAGGGTCACCTTTCCACGTCACCTCAATCGTTGGAACCGCGGTCACAAAC
>JANNZM010000120.1:0-1558 GCA_031410595.1 Actinomycetes bacterium
TAGCGGTCGCCGAAACAGAAATGCCAGCCGAGGCCGCCGCAAGCTAGAGTCGCCAACGCAACAAACGGGTTGTAGCGCAGCTTGGTTAGCGCGCCACGTTCGGGACGTGGAGGCCGAGGGTTCGAATCCCTCCAACCCGACCAATTTTTTGGGACGACTTAGAAACATGCCGGACAGCCTGAACCCTCAGTGGGGTTTGGGCTGTTGCAGTTTTTGAGGGCCTCCCCACGATATGAGTCTTGACTCATGATGAGTAAGGAGTAATATTGTGAGGTGTGTGGGACATCGAGGTCACCGATCAGTTCGACGAGTGGTGGTCAACACTGACCGACGACCAGCGAGAAGCCGTCACCGATCGAGTTGACGTCCTTGCAGAACGTGGGCCCGATCTTGGTCGGCCGATCGTCGATCGAATCCACTCGTCGAGACACCAACCGATGAAGGAACTGCGAGCCGCCAAGGGTGGCGCGTTGCGGGTCTTGTTCTGTTTCGACCCGCGTCGACAAGCCATCCTGCTGCTCGGCGGCGACAAGACTGGTGCTTGGAATGAGTGGTACGAGTGGGCGGTCCCGCTCGCCGATGACCTGTACGACGAATATCTCCACGAACTTGGAAAGGAAGGATTGATCTGATGGCACGAACCAAATTCTCCGACCTCCGCGACGCAGTCGTGGCGAAGCCCGGTGCTACCGAGCGGCTCGCCGCGTTGCGCGTCGAGACGCTGGAGGAGATCCGTCTCTACGAGCTTCGGCATGGTGAAGCAATCAGCCAGGTCGAGTTGGCCGGCCGTCTCGATGTCACCCAAGGAGCGATCTCCAAACTGGAGCACTCCGAGGACGTGCGTGTCTCGACGTTGCGCCAGTATCTGGAAGCGCTCGGCGCACGCCTCGAACTCGTCGCGGTGTTCGACGACGACGCCCGCCGCGTCCCGGTGCACCTCGGCAAAGGCTCCGCAGCCTGACGACCCGTCGACGCAGGGGGACTCCGTGCGGTTCCCACTGTGCGGAATTCGAAACGAGTCCTTTCTCGGATCTTCCTCAAGGGGTAGCGTTCCCGGGACGCGGGATGAGCGGGACGGTTTTGTATGACGGCATGGCTGTACGAAGAGCCTGGGGCGTAGCGGCGTGCCCGGAGCCACTGACTATTTGACCGCCGAGGCGAAGGCCCGCGTCGAGATTGACCGGCAACTTGTCGCGTGCGGATGGCTGGTGCAGGACGTCAAGCAACTGAACCTGTTCGCGGGCCAGGGTGTTGCCGTGCGGGAGTTCATCATGGCCCCGGGGCATGGTCGGGCCGACTACGTCTTGTTCGTCGACCAGAAGGCGGTCGGGGCGATTGAGGCGAAGAAGTCGGGTACGCCGCTGGCTGGCGTCGAGTCACAGTCGGCAAAGTACTCAGCGGGCCTGCCGAAGAACCTGCCAGCGCTCGTGAATCCGTTGCCGTTCTTGTACGAGTCGACGGGCGACGAGACGATGTTCACCGACGGGTTCGACCCCGAGCCACGCAGTCGGCCGGTCGTCACGTTCCATCGCCCGGAATCGCTCGCACGTTCGTTGCG
>JANNZM010000121.1:0-40218 GCA_031410595.1 Actinomycetes bacterium
GCCACGCCCTCGACGAACAGGGTCGACCACCTCGCTGGGCGGCGTCAAAGCCGTAGCCTACCAGCCGGTCTCACGGAAGTCGAACGGACGCTCCTTCAGCACACCCCGACCACCTCACGTAACACCGCCGCGGTCACCATCACGGCCGTCACATCACAAAGCCCAACGACACCGCCAGCAAGACCAGCGATGAACTGCTCGGCATGACGCACTCGCCGACGTCGCTCGACAACGCGCGATGAGCATCCGAGCAACTCCTCGAAACCACCAATCTCTCCATCGACCGCATCGCGGAGGAGACCGGCATCGGATCAGCGACCACACTGCGATACCACTTCGCGAGAGTGGCCGGAGTTTCGCCAAACGCTTACCGGAAATCCTTCAACGCCCCCACTTCGGAGCCCCCGGGGTAAGCCCGCCTCACGTGCCGCCCGGCTTGAGGACACGCCTCACCTCGGCAACCACCTGGTCTGGGTCATCCACACCGCACAACACGAGCGTGGCGACGACCGCATCGGCTGAATCATCGGCAACATCGATCTGTTCGCCCCGAAGCGTCCGGATCTCCAGATCAACCGAATGCTTCTCGGCCTGACTACGCAAACGCTCGTGCATGTGAGGATTCGGCTCGATCGCTATCAAATGAATACCCGGCGGGTAGTAACGCATGTTCACGCCGGTGCCCGCTCCGACCTCAACCACGGTCCCTGTGAACCCTCCGAGCACCTCTGCTTTACGTTCACCGTGCTGCTGGTGCACCCGGCCAGCCGACGCCTCCAACACCCGGGCCTCGAAACGAGAACGGCACCGGGCCTTGGCGAAGTCCAACGGTTTGCGTTTCACACCGGTCATTCTCGCAGGCCGCCCTGTCGGCCTGAACACCGCGACGCATCGGTGGCGAAGCATGAGTGGCACTCGCGAGGTTGGTCAGAATCGCCAGGCCTCGCGCTCCGCCGAGGACCGGATCCCTAAAATCTGATCAGCTCAGGCCACGACGAGGGCCGGCCAACTGGCGTCCACGGGCCCAAATCCGTGGGCGGAAACTATTCTCCTCCCACGCTCCTCCCACAGACACCGGCAAATGACGGTATCTGGCGGTCACCCACGGTAAGTCGACCGAGCAACCCACAGGCGCTCCAAGCTGGTAAAGTACCTGCTCAGAGGCCTGTGGGCCTGCAATTTCAAGGGCGCCCCCGGTAGGATTCGAACCTACGGCCTGCGGTTTAGGAAACCGACGCTCTATCCCCTGAGCTACGGGAGCGAAGTTGCCAGACTAGTGGGCGGGCGAGAGGAAACACTGTAGGAATCCTGACTCGACGCTCATCGTGGGCTGCCGATTGGTTGGGTGTGTCCGAGAAACGATCAAGCGTCACTCTGAGCAAGCTGCTCCGTAACGAGGGCCAACATATCGAGACGCTCTCGTACGCGCTCTGGTCGTTGCGTCGAAATGTTCTGGCCGGCCACCTCACGGCCAGCAAGACCCAGGACGGTGACGTCCTCAATGCGCTCTCCCAACTCCGAGCGCTCGAGCTGCAGCGCGCCCTCCAGGCCGCAGGCCTCGCTCAGGAACTCGCGCTGGATGAGGACGCCCCGCTCCTCGAACTTGCGCAGGCACTCACCGAGCCGTGGCAGGCACCACTGCTCAGCCATCACATCGCGCTCTCGGCCGCGGTCGCAGAGGTGGACGCCCTCACCGCCGAGATCAGCCACCACCTGCTCATCGCAGCCCCGCCTCGCCACGGTCTGGCCGACCAGCTCATCAGCGCCGTGCCGCGCTCGCTCGTCTGGTTCCTTCGCACCCCCGCCGGCGTCCGCCTGCAGTAGGCGCCCGGCCAACCGACGACCCCACACAAAACCACCCCGACAGCCCCGCACACAACACAACCCGAAAACGGCGAAACGGCCTGGCTGATTCCCCGCAGGGTCGGCCAGGCCGTTTCACCAAACCTCAGGCGGTCTTCGTCTGGTCCAGACGGTTGCGCCATTCCGACTGGGTGCCGACCGCGGCGGCGTAGCCGGCCTTGCGACGAGCCATGCGACCCGAGATGGCCAGCGCTTCGGCGTCATCTTCGCCGTCGTCGTACTGCGCCTCAATGCCTTCCTTCAGCATCACGAGGGCTTCCGAACGAAGCTGCGATACCCGGCTCTCGGTGACGCCGAGGAAGTTGGCCAGGTGCTCCGAGCTCTGGTTCTCCAAGAAGTAGCCGACGATCACAATGCGGTGACGCTCGGGGAGAAGAGAAACGGCATCACGCAGGTAGGCACGAAGCTCGCGGCCTTCCAGTTCTTCCGACGGCTCAAGGGTGGTGCGATCGCACAGACCGTCGATCAGGCTGACATCCTCAGAGTCTCCCGACACCTTCTGATCAAGCGCCAGCACGACCGAGCGGAACACCCGGTCGCGGAACGATGTGATGTCTTCCACATTGGTGCCCATGGCCTCGGCCAGTTCGACTGTGGTGGGCGTACGAGCCAGGCGGTTCGCCAGTTCCTGCTCGGTGGAATCCACCCGGCGGCTCATGGCCCGAACCGAGCGGGGCGCCCAGTCGGCGGCCCGAACCGCATCAAGCACAGCACCACGAATGCGCTGGGCTGCGAAACGCTCGAAAGGCACCCCGCGCTCGCCATCAAAGCGATGCGCTGCCTCCACCAGTCCGAGCACCCCCGCCCGAACCAACTCGCCCCGGTCCACATGTCTGGGGAAGTTCACCGCAGTCTGCACAACAACCTGCTCGACCAACGGGAGGAACTTCTCCACGTCATGGACCCTTGTAACTTTTTCCATTCGAATCCGCCCTATCCGCCATGGACCGTAGTTGGTCCGTCACTTCCCGCAGTCACAGTTATAAGTCACGCCCCGTGACGACTACAACACTTTGAGAGCAAATTGAGGCGAAATGAGGCGGCTGGATCAATGACACGCGTGTAGTTACAACGCTGAGTGGTCGAATTTAATCCTGACCGATCAGGTCGACAATTAGAAGTCGCGGCGATAGAGTGGGCCAAAAGTACCGATAACCCATCTCAAGGAGTAACCCCATGGCCGTTCGACTTGGCGACACCGCCCCCGACTTCACCGCTGACACCACGCAGGGCAAGATCAACTTCCACGAGTGGCTGGGCGACAGCTGGGGCGTCCTGTTCTCCCATCCCAAGGATTTCACGCCGGTCTGCACCACCGAACTCGGCTACGTGGCCAAGATCAAGCCCGAGTTCGACAAGCGCAACGTGAAGGTCATCGGCCTGTCGGTCGACTCTGTCGAGAGCCACATCAAGTGGGAGGGCGACATTGGTGAGACCCAGGGCACCCCGGTCAACTTCCCCATGATCGGGGACGAGGACAAGCACGTTTCCGACCTCTACGACATGATCCACCCGAACGCCAACGACACCTTCACCGTACGCTCGGTCTTCGTCATCGGGCCCGACAAGAAGGTGAAGCTCACCATCACCTACCCGGCTTCCACCGGCCGCAACTTCGACGAGATCCTGCGCGTCATTGACTCCCTGCAGCTCACCAGCAAGTTCAGCGTGGCCACCCCGGTCAACTGGAAGCAGGGCGGCGACGTCATCATCGGTGCCGCCGTCAGCGACGAAGACGCCAAGGTGAAGTTCCCCGGTGGCTGGACCACCCTGAAGCCGTACCTGCGGGTCCTCCCCCAGCCCAAGTAACACCGGCCAAGCAGAACCGCCCGATCAACAACGCCCCGCCCACTGTTTGAATCCAAGAGTGGGCGGGGCGTTTTCGCGCCCGGAAACTGATCATCTGATTGGATGACAAGCGCTCAGCATGCCGATGGACGCTGGTAGAACCGGCGGTCGCTACCGTTAGCTGATTATGGCGACCCGTCCGCACCCGATTCTGTGGTTCCGCCGCCATCCCCGCGTCGCCGATGCCCTCCTTGCGGTCGTCCTCGCTGTCGTTGCGGTCGCTGTCATCTTGACCAACAAACCCGATGACACCCCGTCGGGCCAACGCCTTCCCCGCAGTGCCGACGTGTTCGGGGTCAGCCTCGTCACCGTTGGCGCCCTGTCGTTGATCTGGCGACGGGTAAAGCCGCTACCGGTACTGGTCGTCTCGCTCGCCATACTCATCCTGCGGGAGCGCCTGAATTACCCGGCTGGTGGCGACTCTCTCGCCCCCATCCTGGCGGCGTACACGGTGGCCGTCAGGACCGACGTACGACGCCGCCTGGCATGGATCGCCGGCATTGTGCTGGCCGTCGTCACGTTCTTCGCCCTGTTTGATCTGGGCACCATCACCACCGGGGATTTCATCGGTTCGCTCGTCAGCAATGTGATCGTCTTCGGCACGGCGTTCCTCCTTGGCGACAACATGCGCCAGCGGCGCCAAAGGCTGGTCGATCTGCAACAGCGCAACGCGTTCCTCGAGCGAGAGCAAGGTCTGCTCGCCGATCGAGCGGCCGTCGCCGAACGCACCCGCATCGCCCGTGAGTTGCACGACATCGTGGCGCACTCCGTCAGCGTGATGGCCATACAAGCCGGCGGCGCCCGTCGCGTGGTCCACACCAAGCCCGACCTCGCCATTGAGGCGCTGACCACCATCGAAACCACAGCACGGCAAACCCTTGAGGAACTCCGCGACTTACTCGGCGTGTTGCGCACGCCCGAACCTACGCCGGAAAATGCGCCGCAACCAGGTATTTCCGATCTTGAAACGCTCGTCCACGCCGATCCGGAACTGGCCGTCACGCTCACGGTCAACGGCGACCAGACACCCATCCCAGCCATGGTCGACCTGTCGGCCTACCGCATTGTGCAAGAGGCGCTTACGAACGTTCGCAAACACGCCGGGCTTACTTCCGCCGCCGTTGCGGTTGCCATACGCTATCTGCCGGACTCCGTGGAGGTTGAAGTGGTCGACGATGGTCGTGGTGCAGCAGCCAATCAGTCAGGCGGCGGACACGGTCTGACCGGCATGCGCGAACGCGCCGCCCTCTGCGGCGGGTGGCTCGATGCCGGACCACGACAGGGTGGCGGCTGGTTCGTACGCGCCACGCTGCCGGTTGCCCCATGATCCGTGTCGTGGTGGTCGATGACCAGCACCTCGTCCGCACCGGGTTCCGCATGATCCTCGAAGCCGAAGACGACATCGCCGTCGTCGGTGAAGCCACCAACGGCATCGAAGCAGTCGAGGTCGTCGCCCGGGCCAATGCCGACGTCGTGTTGATGGATATCCGCATGCCCAAGCTCGACGGCATCGAAGCAGCCGCTCGCATCACGGCAGGCGCCAACCCTCCGCGCATCCTGGTGCTCACCACCTTCGATCTCGATGAGTACGTGCACGCGGCCTTGCGAGCCGGCGCCAGCGGCTTTCTGCTGAAAGACACCCCAGCCGAGCAGTTGGTCGATGCGATCCGCATCATCGCGGCCGGCGACGCGGTGGTAGCCCCCAGCGTCACCCGACGTCTGATCGAGTCGTTCACCAAAGGCGCCAACATCACGCCACCGGCATCGCTCAACGACCTGACCGATCGTGAAATGGAAGTGCTCCACCTGGTGGCCAAGGGCCGCTCCAACGCAGAGATTGCCAGTGACTTGATTCTCGGCGAGGCCACGGTAAAAACCCACGTCGGCCGGGTCCTGATGAAGCTTGGTCTGCGTGACCGGGTCCAGGCCGTCGTGTTTGCCTATGAGACCGGCCTCATCTCCCCCGGTGACGGCTGACCGCTTTCCACCACAAGGATGACGAAGCTCATCCCATCGACCAGGCGCAGTCAACCGCAGGGACTACCAACAATCACCCCACGAGCGGGCGACCGGGCGGGCCGCAACTGAGACAACTGGTGCATGCCAAATACATCGCTGACCGCACCGTCCCCAGTCATGCCCACCACGACCACCGCCGTCATGGCTGCAGGTGCCGTCGATGCCGCCAAGGTGTACGGCAAGGGTGAAAGCGAAGTCCGCGCCATCAACGGCGTGAGCGTCGGTTTCGAACAGGGTAGGTTCACCGCCATCATGGGGCCATCCGGTTCCGGCAAGTCCACCCTCATGCACTGTGTGGCCGGCCTTGACCGCCTGACCGGAGGCGACGTCTTCATAGGTGACACCTACCTCTCGGCGCTGAATGAAAGGAAGCTGACGCAGCTTCGCCGCGACAAGATCGGCTTCATCTTCCAATCGTTCAACCTGGTGCCTACCTTGAACGCGCTGGAAAACATCGTGCTCCCGATGTCGCTCGCCGGACGCAAGCCCGACCAGGTGTGGCTCGACAACGTAGTGAACACCGTCGGCCTCGGCAACCGCCTGACCCACCGCCCGTCAGAACTGTCGGGCGGACAGCAACAGCGCGTTGCGGTGGCCCGTGCGTTGGCCAGCCGACCCGACATCATCTTCGCCGACGAACCAACCGGCAACCTCGACAGCCGCACCGGCACCGAGATCCTGTCGTTCATGCGCCGAGCCGTGAAGAAGCTGGGACAGACCATTGTGATGGTCACCCACGACTCGGTCGCGGCCAGCTATTCAGACCGCGCCATCTTCCTGGCCGACGGCAACATCGTGGACGAAATGCTCGACCCCACCGCCGAGCGCATCCTCAACAAGATGCGTGGACTGGGTGACTGATCATGCTCCGTCTTGCTCTCAAATCCGTCTGGGCCCGCAAGGTCAAACTTGGCCTGCTGGTCGGCATCATCATGGCGTCCGTCGGCTTCATCGTCGGCACCTTCACGTTCACCAACACCATCAACAAGGGCTTCGACAACCTGTTCGGCACCGTCTACAAGGACACCGCCGTGGTCGTGCGAGGCCAGAAGCTCAGCAACGACCCTGACGAAAACGCGTTCGGACAGCGCAACCTCATTCCGAAGGCAACGGTCGACAAGGTCAAGGCGGTACCGGGCGTGAAGACCGCAGAAGGCCAGGTCGTCACTGGCGCGGCCGTGCTCGACAAGGCCAACAAGGTCATCCCCAGCAATCAGGGAACGGCCGTGCGCAAATGGCTCGACTCCCCCGCCAACCCCTACCCGCTGGTGGAGGGTCACAAGCCCGAGAAGGCGGGCGAGATCGTCATCAACCGCGCCCTAGCCAAGAAAGGATCCTTCAAAGTTGGTGAAACCGTGAAGGTGGCTGTCGGCGATCGGCCCGAGTCGTTCACCATCGTTGGCGTCAACGTGTTCGGCTCCACCGACGGCGACGGCTTCGACATGTTCGTCGACGAAGCAACAGCATTCCGCCTGGCCGGCACCAACGAGTACCGCGACATTCTCGTGACCTCCAACCCCGGCACCAGCCAGGATCAACTGCAGGCCAACGTCGCAAAGGCCGTCGGAGAGCCGACCACGTTCGACGTGGTCACCGGCAAGAAAATCACCGACGAAAAGCAGAAGGAGATCAACAACCAGGTGAAGGGCTTCGCCACCTTCCTGCTCGGCTTCGGACTCATTGCATTGTTGGTCGGCATCTTCGTGATCTCGAACACGTTCTCCATCCTCATCGCGCAGCGTCAACGTGAACTTGCCCTGCTCCGAGCCGTCGGTGCAAGCCGCCGACAGGTACTGCGATCGGTGCTTGCCGAGTCGGTGGTGGTCGGTGTGCTCGGTTCCATCCTGGGGCTCGGTTTCGGGTTGGTAACGGCCAAGGGTCTGCAGGCGCTGTTCGCAGCCGTCGGTGCCGATGGGCCCAAGACGGCGCTCAAGATCACGCCCGGCACGCTGGTGCTCGGCATCATCGTCGGCATCATCTCCACCATCGTGTCGGCCGCGGTTCCGGCGATGCGGGCCAGTTCGGTGCCACCGATCGCAGCCATCCGAGGAGCGGCGCTCGACTCGTCGGCCAGCTCCCGTGTGCGGGTCATAGCCGGTGCGCTCATCGTGACCCTCGGCGCCGTGCTGCTCGGCGTTGGACTCAACGCCAAGTCGAACGCCGTGCAATTCTCGGCGGCATCGTTCCTGTGCGTCGTGGTGGGCGTCTCGGTGCTCGGCCCGACGTTGGTCAAGCCGATCATGAAAGTGCTCGGCGCTCCGTTGCCAAAGCTGCGGGGCATGACCGGCAAGCTGGCGCAGCAAAATGCCATCCGCAATCCTCGCCGTACGTCGGCGAGCTCGCTCGCCCTCACCATCGGCGTTGCGGTGGTGGCCTTCTTCATCGTGGTCGGTGCGTCGCTCAAGACCAGCCTGAACTCCACGCTCGACAAGTCTTTCGTGGCTGACTACATCATCCAATCCGACCAGACCGGCCTGAACTCCGATGTCACCGCCAAGCTCAAGGCCGTGAAGAACGTGGCGAGCGTCTCGGCGTTCCGTGACGCGCAGATCACCATCGACGGCAAGAACAAGCAGGCATCGGCTGTTGACCCGACGACCATCACCGACGCGGTGATCCTCGGCAAGACGGACGGCAAGCTCGCCGACCTCGAAGGCGACAACATCGCCGTGCTGAGCGAGTTGGCCACGCAACGAGGATGGAAGCTCGGCACCACGCTCAACGCCAAGGTGGGCCTGGACAACGTGCCGCTGAAGATCGTTGCGCTGTACGAGTCGAAAGACCTGTTGGGCAACTACGTCATCAGCTCAGCCACGCTGGCCAAGCATGATCCGCAAAGCACCAAGGACGACGCCATCGTCGTGAAGCTCAACAAGGGCACGGATACAAAGGCCGCCCGAGCCGACATCAACGTTGCACTCAAGCCGTACCCGACCGTTACCGTGCAGGATCTGGCCGAGTTCAAGTCGGCTCAGGCTGGTCAGATCAACCAGATCCTGGCATTGGTGTCGGCCATGCTGGTGCTCGCCATCGGTATCGCCCTGATCGGCATCGCCATCACACTGTCGCTGTCGATCTTCGAACGAGTGCGGGAACTGGGCGTGCTTCGAGCCATTGGCCAGCAACGCAAACAGACCCGCTCAACGGTGCGGTGGGAAGCCGTGCTGGTGTCGGTTCTCGGCACCCTCACCGGCCTGGTGATCGGCACCGGGTTCGGCGTTGCGATCGTTCGAGCCGCGAGAAACAGCGGCATCAGCACGATTGCCCTGGCTCCCGGCCAGCTGCTGGCTGTCGCGCTCCTCGGTGCTCTGGCCGGCATCGGCGCCAGCCTCTTCCCGTCCTACAAAGCATCAAAAACCGACATCATGGCCGCCCTGGCCGTATAGCCCTCTGATTGCCTCGTTCGGTCGCTGCCGCTCCGTCTCTCTCGGACTCGCTTCGCTCGGACAATGCTGCGAGTTCGAAGCTAGCCAGTCCTTCCTGTTCGGCATGTCAGCGCCGTCGGGCCTAGCCTGACGACGCCGGATTGCTGATTTGCGATCATCCCTTCGATGGACGACACCCCCACCGTCCTCGTGCGATAACCGAGTTATGGATAAGGACCCCACCATGTCGACGCTCCCCTCCGCTACTGCAACCCTGGCTGGCCACACGATGGCTGCCGGCGCGGTTGATGCTTCCAAGATCTATGGCAAGGGCGAAAGCGAAGTCCGCGCTATCAACGGCGTGAGCGTCGGTTTCGAGCAGGGCAAATTCACCGCCATCATGGGCCCGTCGGGCTCGGGCAAGTCCACCCTTATGCACTGCGTCGCGGGCCTCGACCGGCTGAGCGGCGGCGATGTCTTCATTGGTGAGACCTACCTGTCCACGCTGAACGAAAAGAGTCTGACCCAGCTGCGTCGTGACAAAATCGGTTTCATCTTCCAGTCGTTCAACCTGGTGCCCACCTTGAATGCACTCGAAAACATTGTGCTGCCGATGTCGCTCGCCGGCCGCAAGCCCGATCAAGCGTGGCTCGACAATGTGGTGAACACGGTCGGCCTCGGCAACCGTTTGACCCACCGACCGTCCGAGCTCTCCGGCGGCCAACAGCAGCGTGTGGCCGTCGCCCGTGCGCTGGCCAGCAGGCCGGCCATCATCTTCGCCGACGAGCCCACCGGCAACCTTGACTCGAAGTCCTCTACCGAAATCCTGTCGTTCATGCGTCGAGCGGTAAAGGAGCTGGGCCAGACCATCGTCATGGTCACCCACGACCCCGTTGCCGCCAGCTATTCAGACCGCGTCATCTTCCTGGCCGACGGCAACATCGTGGACGAAATGCTCGAACCTACCGCCGAGAAAATCCTGAACAAGATGCGTGGGCTGGGCGACTGAAATGTGGAAGCTCGCATTGAAAAGCGTGTGGGCCCGCAAGGTGAAGCTCGGCCTGCTCGGTGCCATCGTGATGACGTCCGTCGGTTTCATCACCGGAACGTTCATGTTCACCGACACCATCTCGAAGGGTTTTGGTGATCTGTTCGGCACCGTCTACAAGGACACCGCCGCCGTCGTGCGCGGCCAAAAGGTCGCCAGTGATGCCGACAGCTTCGACAGCGGCGCCCGCAACCTGGTGCCGAAGTCGGTGCTCGCCACGGTGAGCACTGCGCCCGGCGTGGCGAGCGCCAACGGGGTCATCCAGATCTTCATGAGCGTGCTCAGCAAGAGCACCAACAAGCCGATCGAAATCGGTCCACCGACCTTCGGTCGCAACTGGTTCGATTCAAAAGCCAACCCCTATCAGCTCGCCGAGGGTCGCGCTCCGCAGAAGAACGGCGAGGTCGTCATCAGCCGGATCCTGGCCAAGAAGGGATCGTTCAAGGTCGGCGATCCATTGCAGGCCGCCGTTGGGGACAAGCCCGAAACGTTCACAGTTGTTGGCATCGCCAGCTTCGGCACCGCCGATGGCAGCACGCTCGACATGATGTTCGACGAAGCCACCGCGTTCCGGCTCGCCGGTCGGACGGACGGATATAACGAGGTCGCCATCGTCGCGACGCCCGGCTCATCCGCAGTGACCGTGCGCGACGCGGTGAAGCAGACGCTCGCCGACCCCAAGTACGACGTCGTCACCGGCAAGCAGATCAGCGACGAGACCTCCAAGACATTCCAGGACTTCATCGGCGTATTCGCCAAGGTACTGCTCGGCTTCGGACTTATCGCGCTCATGGTTGGCGTGTTCGTCATCTACAACACGTTCTCCATCCTGATTGCACAACGCCAACGAGAATTAGCCTTGCTCCGCGCCGTTGGTGCCAGCCGCCGCCAAGTACTCAGCTCGGTGTTGGCCGAGGCGGTCGTGATCGGACTGGTTGGTTCACTCCTCGGTCTCGGGTTTGGCGTGCTGGCGGCCGCCGGACTGAAAGGACTGTTCGCGGCGTTCGGGTCGAATCCTCCGTCATCGGGTCTCATCATCAACTCGCGCACGATTTTGATCGGCTTCCTGGCCGGCATGCTGGCCACAGTCCTTTCCGCCCTCATACCGGCCATCAAGGGCAGCGGCGTACCGCCGGTGGCTGCCATCCGTAGCGCCGCGCTCGATACGACGGGCAACTCCCGCGCCCGCAGCCTCATTGGTGCCCTCGTCATCGTGCTCGGCGGCGTACAGCTTTTCTTGGGCCTCACGGCGAAGAAGAACGGCATCTATAACGTTGGTGGTGCGTTCCTCTCCGTCATCGCCGGTGTCGCCATTGTGGGCCCGGTGCTGGTGAAACCGATCATGAAGGTGCTCGGCGCCCCCCTTCCCGCGCTGCGCGGCATGGCCGGCACACTGGCAAAGGAGAACGCCATTCGCAACCCTCGGCGCACATCATCGAGTTCGCTTGCGCTCACGATTGGCGTGGCCGTGGTGGCGTTCTTCCTTGTGGTTGGCGCATCGGTGAAGGCCAGCGTCAACAAGCTCATCGATCGGCAATTCACCGCTGACTACATCGTGCGCAGCGCTACTCAGGGCGGCCCGTCCGGTCTGTCCGCCGATCTGGCCAAAAAGGTCAGCGCCGTACCGGGGATCGGCGAGTCCACGGGTCTTCGGTTCGCCATCATGGCTGTCGACGGCAAGCGCGCTGCCATCGTTGGCGCCGACCCGTTGACCGTTGGCAATCTGTTCGATTTCGGCAAGGTCGATGGCAAGATCACCGAGCTGGGCGGCGACAACGTGGCGGTGCTCACCAAGACGGCGGTCAAGAGGGGTTGGACCGTTGGTACGGTGTTAAACGCCACACTCGAGACCGGACCGGTGCCACTCAAGATCGCCGCTCTGTTCGAAAAGAACGACGCCATCAACGCGGAATATCTCGTCGGTACCGCCACCATGAACGCCCGTGCACCTTCGGTCACGCAGGACGCCGCGCTCGTACTGAAGCTGGCCAAAGGGGCCGACCAAAAAGTGTTCGGCAAGCAGCTCACCGAAGAATTAAAGGCGTACCCGACGCTTACGGTGCAGGACCGGGCCACGTTCAAGGACAGCCAGGGCGGTGCGGTCAATCAGATCCTGGTGCTCGTATCGATCCTTTTGTTCCTCGCCATCATCATTGCGCTGGTTGGCATCGCCATCACGTTGTCGCTCTCGATCTTCGAACGGGTTCGTGAGCTTGGCGTGTTGCGCGCCATTGGTCAGCAGCGCAAGCAGACCAGTTCAACGGTGCGTTGGGAGTCGGTTTTGATCTCGGTGCTGGGGACAGTGATCGGTCTGGTGATCGGCGTTGCGTTCGGTGCGGCCATCATCCGTGCGGCCCGTGACAGCGGCTTCAACAGCATCGCAATCCCACCTGTGCAGCTGATCATCGTGACCCTGGCTGGCGCGCTCGCCGGTGTGCTTGCCTCGGTCTTCCCCGCGTACAAGGCGTCGAAAACCGACATCATGGCCGCCCTCGCAACGAGTTAGGCCGGTCATGTTTCGGGTAGCGCTGAAGGGTTTGTTGCAGCGCAAGAGTCGGCTGGTGGGAACGATGCTGGCGATCGTTCTCGGGGTCGGGTTCATCTCGGGCGTGTATGTGCTCACCGACACCTTGCAGCGTACGTTCGACGACTTGTTCGGCAGCGTGTACGCCCGAACCGACGTGGTTGTGCAGCCAATCGTCAACGGAGAAGGTCGGCTCCGTAGTGCACCAACTCGTTTGCCAGTCGACGCGCTCGACAAGGCACGCCGGGTCGACGGTGTCGACTTCGTCAGCGGGTACGTGCAGGCCTACGCCCAGGTGCTCGACGCGAAGGGCGAAGCCATTGGCGGGGACAACAAGCCAGCCTTCGGGACCAACTGGACGACCGACGAGCGCGTCAATCCGTTCCGAGTTGCCCAGGGCCGCGCTCCCACAGCCCAGGGCGAAGTCATCATCGATACCACCACGGCCAAGATCGGCAAGATCAACGTTGGTGATCAGGTACCCGTATTAACGAGCGGCCCGTCCGCTGTCTACACCGTGGTCGGCATCTCTCGTTTCGGCACGGCCGACAGTGCGGCCGGGGTCAGTTCGGTCGGCTTTGGCGGAGACGCATCCAAGGCGATGGGCATCGAGCCGGGCTTTGATCAGCTGCTCGCCGTGGCCAAGCCGGGCGTCACGCAGGACGAACTCGCCGCCCGTATCGGCAAGGTGTTCAACACCCCCAAGGTCGAGTCGATAACCGGCGTCGCCGCGGCATCCCAACGGCAGAGTGAGTTACGCAAACGGCTATCGAGCGTCACGTCACTGCTGCTCATCTTCGGGTACCTCGCGGTGTTCGTCGGAGCGTTCGTCATCGCCAATACCTTCGCCATTCTGATCGCCCAACGTCGCCAAGAGCTAGCGCTGCTGCGCGCTATCGGCGCCAGCCGAGCCCAAGTGCTGCGATCGATTCTGCTGGAAGCATTGGTGATCGGTGTCGTCGCGTCCGTCATCGGCGTTGTGGTCGGCATCGGCGTCGCACAGGGCTTGAAGGCACTCATTGGGTTGTTCGGCTTCTCGCTGCCCACCGGATCGGTCGTGCTGAAGTCACGAACCATCTGGGTGGCCCTGCTGGTCGGCTCGTTCATCACCATGCTGGCGGCGGTGCTGCCGTCTTGGCGAGCATCCCAAATCGCTCCGATCGCCGCGCTGCGAGAGGCCGCCATCGAAGTTCAGAAACAATCGAAACTGCGGATCCTGCTCGGCGGGTTGGTGACCGCCCTGTCGCTCGCCTCGCTCATCGATGGGCTGTCGAAGACTGGTGATCCCGCCGCCAAACGGGTCGGTATCGGCGCGGCGCTGGCCCTGATCGCGGCAGTGTTTTTAGCGCCGCTCTTTCTGACGTTCTTCGCCAAGGTCGGTCGCCCGATCATGGCGCGACGCGGTGTCAGCGGCGAGTTGGCTCAGCAGAACGTGCTCCGCTCACCCCGCCGAGCCGCCCTTACCGGCATCGCTCTCACGCTCGGACTGTCGATCGTTTCGATCCTGCTGGTGTTCGCCTCGTCGTTCAAGGCGCTGCTCAACAACACCGTTGAAGGCCAGTTCAAAGGTGACTTCGTCGTACTCGCGCAAGGGCTCGGCTTCACCGGCGACGTCGCAAGAAAAGTAAGTGCGACCCCCGGCATCTCATCAGCTGCGGCCGTGCGCATCGCCTTCGGTGGTGCGCCCGCTGTGCGCGATCCGAAGGGTGAGGACGCGATCGCCGCCGTCGACGTTGCTCACATTGCCGACGTGATCAACATCCCGATGAAGGTCGGCAAGATGAGCGATGTCGCGCCCGGCACGATCGCTCTCGGCGATAAGGAAGCCGCCAAGTATTCCCTCAAGGTCGGTGACACCTTCCCCATCATTTTCGCCACCGGTGAGAAGCCGCTCATGATCTCGGCCATCGTCGATGAAGCAAAGACCGCAGGCATCTTCCAAGGCGTTACCCGTATCATCTCGCTCGAAACGTGGGACCAGTCCATCACCCTCAAGCTCGACAACTTCGTGATCGCCAAGGGCGCCAACGGTCAGCCGAAATCCACCATCAAAGCGAGCCTGAAGGAATCACTGAAGGCCTACCCGACAGCAAAGGTGCTGGATCAAGCTGCGTACAAATCCTTCGTCATGAAGCAGGTCAACGGCTTCCTGGGTTTCGTGTTCGTGATGCTTGCGCTGTCCATCATCATCGCTGGCGTCGGGGTGTGGAACACGCTGAACCTGTCGGTCATCGAACGCACTCGTGAACTGGGCCTGCTGCGCGGCGTTGGCATGGCACGACGCCAAGCCCGCTCGATGGTCCGCTGGGAGTCCGTGGTCATTGCGCTCTATGGCGCCCTGGTTGGCATCGTGATCGGGGTCGGCTCCGGCATCGCCATCGTGCGAGTCCTGCGAGCACAAGGCTTCACCATCATCTCCGTGCCGATCATCCAACTCCTGCTCGCGCTCTTCGCCGCCTTCCTCCTCGGTGTCACCGCCGCCATCGGCGCCGCCCGCCGCGCCGGCAAACTCGACATCCTCCAAGCCATCGCGGTCTAACGCCTCGTTCGGTCGCCTGCTGCGCTCCGGGAACTTCCTCCGACTCCATCAGCCTTATAGCTGCACTGCAGTGCACCACCTCGAACGGGCTCTCGTGGTGCATTCTGGTGCAGCGATAAGGCTGACGGGCAAAAACCATTTGCCTGCGTACTCGCGCACGGCCAGCGATGAGCCGGGGCGTGAAGGTTGCGGTTGCAGCGTTGGCGTGACGAGCAACATGCGTAGTCTCGGGGCATGGCTCATGATCTTGCTGACTTGTCGCCAGAGATTCTGGTGTTTCTTAGCGAGCGGCATCTCGCCACACTCACCACCATGCGGGCCGATGGTGGGCTTCATGTTGTTGCCGTCGGGTTCACCTACGACCCGGCAGAACGCATAGCCCGGGTTATCACGTGGGCGACGGCGCAGAAGGCGCTCAACGCAGATCGGGGTGGGCGCGCGGCCGTGGGCCAGGTGGATGGTGGTCGGTGGCTTAGTCTCGAAGGGCCGGTGCGACTGGTGACCGAGGGGCCAGGTATCGAGCGGGGCGTGCGGGCCTACGCCGAGCGCTACCGTGAACCCAAGCAGCGCGCTGACCGTGTGGTGATCGAGATCGCCGTAGAACGCATCATGGGGCGCGGCTGATGGCCGGCTACTCCTCCGCCTCGCTGCAGAAAAAGCTCGGCATCAAGCCGGACATGTCGTGGTCGGCGCCCAACGCTCCGGACGGATTCGGCGCCGACTTCGAGGACTGCCAAGAGGTAACGCTGAGGCAGAAGCCAGCGTTGGTGATCGCCTTCTTTGTGTGGCGCCGTGACGCCGAACAGTTGTGGCCCATGCTGGTGGCGGCGGTCGGTCCGCTTGGCGTGATCTGGGTTGGCTGGCCGAAGAAAGCCAGCAAGGTTCCCACCGACATCACCGAGGACGTCTGGCGAGACATGATCTTGCCGACCGGATGGGTCGACGTAAAAGTGTGCGCCATCGATGACACGTGGAGCGGCCTCAAGTTCGTCCTCCGCAAAGAACTCCGCCCCTAACGGGATACAACGGGCACTTTCGTTAGTATGGCAGTTGGTATGGCATCGAAGAAGATCACCATTACCTTGGACGACGATCACGTCCAGCAGATTCGTATTTTGGTGGGAGCCGGTCGGGCCGCGAGCGTTTCCGGCTTTGTTCAGCACGCGGTGGGTGTTGCGCTCGACGACGTCGCCGGATGGGGGGCGATGCTCGCCCAGGCCCTCGAAGAGAGCGGTGGACCCATGTCGGCTGATGAGAAGGCTTGGGCTGACGCTGCGCTCGGTGTACCCAAGCCTCGACGCCGATCCGCTCCGTGATGGCCGGGATAACGTTTGATGCCGGTGGGCTTATTGCGTTGGATCGCAACGATCGTCGAGTCGTCGTGCTGCTCGCACGCGCAGGAGAGACGAACAGCCGCGTGACGATTCCGTCGTCGGCGCTCGCCCAGGCGATCCGACGCCCTGAGCGTCAAGCTCGGCTTTCCCGGCTCATCCGCCAACCCACCAGCGACGTCCTGGCGCTCGACCGCGTCGACGCGGTGAACGTCGGGAGGCTGCTGGCCGCAAGCGGCACCTCCGACGTGGTAGATGCGCACGTTGTGGTCTGCGCCCGTCGATCTGCCCAACGTGTCGTCACTTCGGACCCCGCCGACATCTCATTTCTCGATCCGACGCTCGAGCTCATCATCGTCTAGCGGAAAGCGCCCTTTGTCGGCATCGAAGCGACCGGCGGTCACAGCATTCGCCGTGACCCCGATCGCATCATTTCGAGACGGGTGTGCTCAGGCCGAGAAGCGGGAGGCCACGTTCGACTCGGCGTCGTCGTAGCTGGTGGCCGCACCGTTGAGCATGGTGGAGATGGCCTTCAGTGCCTCCTCACACTTCGACCAGTTCTGATTGAACTGGGTGTAGAAGCCGTTGAAGCTGGCCGATGCCTGGCCGGTCCAGCTGCCGGTCAACTCCTCGACGTGCTTCATCAGGCGGCTGAGCTCGGCGCTGACTTGGGCACCCGACGTCGTCATCTGGGTGGCGGTATCACGAAGTTCGGTCGAGGTGACGGTAATGCGAGTTGACATGATTCCTCCTCCGTTCCGATCCCGATGATCGGATACGCCACAAAAGTGTGCGAGGCGCCCGACGATTCGGAAGGCGGATGTCGTTGGTCACATGAACGCAGGATGAGCTGATCGGCGTGGTGCGCACGAACGCGGAACGTGACACGATGAGGCCCATGTCGCGTCAACCGTCTGAAGGCTGCATCCATGTCGTCATCGAAATCCCGCGTGGGAGCCGCAACAAATACGAGATAGATCACGAGACCGGCCACGTCTTTCTTGATCGCCGCTTGTTCACGGCCACGACCTATCCGGCCGACTACGGCTTCCTGCCTAACACGCTTGGCGATGACGGCGATCCCCTCGATGCGCTCGTGCTGCTCGAAGATCCGGTCTATCCCGGTATCTGGGTGGATGCCCGTCCGGTTGGTGTGATGTGGATGCAGGACGAAGCCGGTGGCGACGCCAAAATCATCTGCGTGCCGCCCAAGGAACCGCGTTGGAAAGAAGTGCAGGACCTGCGCGACCTGCCCGAAGAACTGCTCGAAGAAATCAAGCACTTCTTCGACGTGTACAAGGCGCTCGAGCCAGGCAAGATGTCGAACACGCAAGGCTTCGAAGGCCGAAAGGCGGCATGGCGCGAGATCGAACTCTCGAAGAAGCGCTTCGTCGACGCCGGACTCGCAATCCACTAACGCGCCGACGCTGGGCCAGTCTCTACGGCCCAATGATCTCAAATCGAATATCTGACGGCCTCTAGTCGGGCTCCGTGTCGAGCGAGCCGGTACCGGCGGCACGATTCGCATCAGGCCGAGCGCGTATTCGCGAGCGACTTAGCTTCGCGCTCGGGCCAACAACGGGTCGTGGAACTGCGGCGGCTCGTTCCGACCGGCCGGCACGAGCACGCGCTCGACCTGATGCGAATCGGTGTCGGGGCTCTCGGTCCGCTCGGCAGGTGCGGCCACCTGGCGACCGAACCAGCGTGGGCCGGAGCGCTTCGCAACCGGCGCCGGCGCGACGGCGCGCTCCATCGGAATGTACAACTGGCAACCCGGGCACCAGTAGGTGACGCGGGCATTCTCACCGTGACGGGCCACTTCAATTGATTCGCCACAACGGGCGCACGGCTTGCGGTAGCGGCCGTACACGGCCAGACCGCCCGGCACCCCACCAATGGTGGCGCGGTGTGTGAGGTCGAGATTGGCTTGCAGGAAGCGAGCCGCCGTCTCGATCAGAAAGGCGCGCTGTTCGTCGATGATGGCACCGATGCACGTATCGGGATGCACACCGCACGACCACAGGATCTCGCTCTTGAACACGTTGCCGACCCCGCACGCTATGCGCTGGTCGAGCAGCGTTTCGGCCACGGTGCGCTCCGGTTCGCAGAAGCGGTCGATGCGGTAGACGCAGTCATCGATATTGACGGGCGGCTTGCAGAGGTCCGGGCCGAGGCGCCCCTGGCCGGGGTGCCAGTAGTAGTCGTGCGAGCGGTACGTCTCGATGATTGGCGCATTGAAACACGCAGCCTCAAAACCTTCGACGGTGATAACGATCCGCGCTTGCCTCGGGGGCACGCTCCACGTCTCGCCAATGCGAAACAAATGCCAGCTTCCATTCATGCGCAGATGGGTGTGCAAAACCGTGCCGTCGTCCCAGCCGATTTCGAGATGCTTGCCCGAGCTGTCAACCCGTTCGATGACGGAGCCGAGCTGCGGGCGCACCCCGAAGTAGCGCGTTGTCTCGAACGACAACAGTGACTTCCCTAAAAGCGCCGCCCGTAGTGCCGCAGCCACTCGATAGATGGTATCTCCCTCCGGCACACCCGAAACGCTAGACCTTTGGTTGAGAGTTTTGGCGGATTACGAGCCCCTTGTAACCATCCGTGAACCCACGCGCGCGCAGCCGGACCGACATGTCGCTGTCATTGATCGACGCACCATTGATCTTTCGGATCTCCAGCGCGCGCGAGCGGCCGTCTTTAACAGTGGCGACCAACGCGTCGATCCAGTCATCGGTGTCATCGGCACCGGCAAACGCGAGGAGGTTGTAGCTGCGTCGATCGAACCAGGCCACCGCTTCACCATCGATCAGCACAACGACCGCGGCCGCTATGCGAGACGGACGACCGGGCGAGTCGGGCCAAGCGAGAGCAGCGCCGTAGGGCTGAGCCGGATCGGTGGCGGCGAGCACTATCGGTCCCAGCGCAGGGTCACCTTCACGGGTGCTGCGAAGGCGATCAACCGCGCCGGGCAGGGCGAACTGAGCGGCCCCAAGCCCGGCGATGAAATAGCCACGACGGGCCTGACCGCGCTCCTCCAACACCTTCAGCATTCCGTAGACGCTGGTGAATCCGCCGTCGATACCTTCGGCGTTGACGGCCTCTCGGGTGAGCACGCCGTGACGTTCAAGCAGCTGTTGGGCTCGGGCCAAAGCAGCTTCGGTTGGGGATGGTCTCGGCTCCAGCAGGGATACCACCAGACTCCACCGACCCGAGCCGGCCGGGGGTCCGAGCCGGGTCAGCCGCCCGGGTCGAGGCCAGCTCTTGGCGGTGGAAGATGACGGTCGCTTCGTGGTGGCCCCACCGACCACTGCCCGCAACGGCGCTAGAGAGTCGTTGGTGATCTCACCGGCCCACACCAGATCCCAGAGGGCCGCAAGTAGCTCTGCTTCCGTCGAGGTCGCCGACGCCGCCAGCAGCTGCGGCCAAAAGCAAGCGCCCTGTTGTTGCAACAGCAACCGAATGGCATCGTGCAATGGATCGGTCGGTCGATCATCGAGCGGCACCGGTGCTGCCAACAGCGCTATCTGATCACGAAAGTAGAGCCGCACTTTGTCGCGGCCGGCGCCGGTCCACACGACGTCACCCGACGTGCCGAGCGCATCAAGATCGGCGCCGCGGTACCCGACGACACGGGCGGGCAAGATCTCGCTCTCCAAGGAAGCGACCGGAAGAGCCGCGCCCTGCAAGGTGCCAATGGTTTCCACCAACGCGTCGAGGCCGCGACGGTTGGCGCCGATGCCCTGCCAAGCCGCGAGGAATCGCACGAAGGCGGCCGGTTCGACCGGTTCGATCTCTTTGCGTAGGGTCGACAGCGAGCGTCGGCGAAGCTGGCGGAGCACGTCCTGAGCACACCACTCGCGCTCGCGCCCTTCGGGTCGGAACTCGCCGACCACGAGCCGGTCATCGCTCTCCAACGCCTGAAGCGCTCCGGCGGCAACCTGCGGCGTGATACCAAACCGACGCGCCACCTGGGTCGTGACGAACGGCCCATGGGTCCTGGCATAGCGGGCGACCAGCGATTCGAGCGGCCGATCAACCGGCTCGGTGAACGCCCACGGCAGGCCCATCGGGATGTTGGTACCCAGCGCGTCACGAAAGCGAGCAGCATCTTCTGCCGCCGCGTATCGGGTGTCGTCGGCCACGCGAACCTCGATGGCTCGCTTCTCTCGGCAGAGTTCTGCGATCCATGTCGCGCCGGGTCCGTCACAACGCACGTCGATCTCGTCGATGCTGAGATCGCCGAGCTTGCGCAGCACATCATGAAGTTCGTCGGCGGTGCGGGCCCGGCGAGTCTCGGTGAGGCACTGCAGTTCGAGTTCAAGGTCGGCGAGCACGTCGGCATCGATGAGTTCGCGCAGTTCTTCGGCACCAAGCAATTCACGCAGCAGATCGCGATCAAGCGACAGCGCGGCAGCGCGACGTTCGGCCAGTGGTGCGTCCCCGTCGTACATGTACGACGCGATCCAGTTGAACAGCAGGCTCTGCGCGAAGGGCGAAGCCTTCGGTGTGTCGACGCTCACAACTCGTATCTTGCGGCTGCGCAGATCGGTCAGTACTTCGCGCAGGGCCGGCACGTCGAACACGTCTTGGATGACCTCACGGGTCGTCTCCAGCAGGATTGGGAAGGCAGGATACTTCGAGGCCACCTGCAACAGTCCGGCCGATCGTTGGCGCTGCTGCCAAAGCGGCGTGCGTTGATCGGGCCGTCGGCGGGGTAGCAAGAGAGCGCGGGCCGCGCACTCACGAAAGCGGGACGAGAACAGTGCGGTCGTCGGCAAGGTTGACACGACCATTTCGTCGATGTCGGCGGGGTCGATCATGAGTTCTTCGAGCGGGATCTCGTCGGCCGATTCGGGCAGGCGGATGACGATGCCGTCGTCGCCCCACATCGTCTCCACCGGCAGGTCGTAGCGCTCCACCAGCCGGCGTTCGATGGCCATCGCCCATGGCGCGTGCACCGGCGTGCCGAAAGGAGTGAGGATGCAGACGCGCCAGTCGCCGATCTCGTCACGGAACCGCTCGACCACCACGGTACGATCATCGGGAACGACACCGGTAGAGGCGGCCTGGTCGTTGAGATAGAGCACGACGTTGTTGGCGGCCAGGTCATCAAGCCCGTAGTTCGCCACAAGTTCGTCAAACGCCGCCTGCGCGTCACGGCCGCGCATATCTCGCACGAAACTCCCGAGCGCCCGACCGAGTTCAAGGGGACGACCCGGTCGATCACCGTGCCAGAACGGCATCTTGGCCGGCTGCCCCGGCGCTGGCGTGACGATCACTTTTTGGAACGTGATCTCTTCTATCCGCCACGTGGACGCGCCGAGCACGAAGCACTCCCCCGCCCGACTTTCGTAAACCATTTCCTCGTCCAGTTCACCGACACGCGCGCCATCGGGGAGGAACACACCAAACAATCCGCGGTCGGGAATGGTGCCGCCCGAAGTGACGGCCAAACGTCGCGAGCCGTCCCGAGCCCGCAGCTTGTTGGCCACCCGATCCCAGACGAGCCTTGGTCGCAACTCGGCGAACTCTTCGCTCGGATAGCGACCGGCCAACAGATCGAGCGTGGCCGCAAACACATCGTCGGTGAGGTCGGCAAAGCAGGCGGAGCGTCGCACCATGGCGGCCACTTCATCGACCTCACGTTCGTCCATGGCGACGTGGGCGACGATCTGCTGCGCCAAGACGTCGAGCGGGTTGCGCAGGTATCTCGTCGCCTCGATCAGGCCGCCCCGCATGCGCTGTGCGACGACTGTCGCTTCGAGCAGATCGCCACGATGCTTCGGATAGATCGTGCCCTTGCTGGGCTCACCGACGGAGTGCCCGGCTCGACCGACGCGCTGCAGACCGCGAGACACCGCACCGGGCGACTCGACCTGAATGACCAAGTCAACGGCACCCATGTCGATACCCAACTCCAGCGAAGACGTTGCCACCAGCGCGCGCAAGACACCTCGTTTGAGCTGGTCTTCAATCACCACGCGCTGTTCGCGAGCCAGTGAACCGTGATGGGCCTTCACCAGGTCCTCGCCACCCTCGGGCATGAAGCCGAGTTCGATCGCCTGCTCGTTCAACTTGGCCGCCAAACGCTCGGCGCCACGACGGGCGTTGCAGAAGATGATGGTGGAACGATGCGCCATCACCTGGTCGAGAATGCGTGGATAGATCGACGGCCAGATGCTGTTGCGCGCCGGTGAACCGCCCGCTGACGCTGCGTTACCGGACCGCAATTGCGCCTCGCCGCTTGCCGGCTGACCGAGGTCACCCATGTCCTCGATAGGGATGACAATGTTGAGGTCGAGCGGCTTGCGGATGCCGGCGTCAACGATGGTGACGGGGCGAGGTTTGCCAGGTTCAGTGAACCCGCCCAGGAAGCGGGCGATCTCTTCGAGTGGGCGTTGCGTCGCCGACAGACCGATGCGCTGCGGCGGCTTGTCGCACAACTCATCAAGCCGCTCCAACGACAGCGCCAGGTGGGCTCCGCGCTTGGTCGGCGCCAGCGCGTGAATCTCATCGATGATGACGGCTTCGACTCCGACCAACGTCTCGCGCGCCGACGACGTGAGCATGAGATAGAGACTCTCGGGCGTGGTGATCAAAAGGTCGGGCGGACGGCGGATAAGGGCAGCACGATCCTTGGCCGACGTGTCTCCGGTGCGCACACCGATGACCGGTTCATTGAACGGCTCACCCAGGCGCTCGGCCGCGTGACGGATGCCGACGATGGGCGACCGCAGGTTCTTCTCCACGTCGAACGCCAGGGCGCGCAACGGGCTGATATAGAGGATGCGGGTGCGGCGCTTCGCTTCGGGCACCGGCGACGTGACCAGCCGGTCGATACCCCACAGGAAGGCCGAAAGTGTCTTACCCGACCCGGTAGGCGACAGGATCAGCGTGTGTTCGCCACGGGCAATAGCCGGCCAGCCGAGGCGCTGCGGCGCCGTCGGCTCCGGAAAACTCGATGCAAACCACGCGGCAACCGCGGGCGAAAAGAGTTCCAACCATCCGCTGCTGCTTCGCTTCTCGCTACCGCTCGCGGCGCTCATTCTCGCTCCGCTCGGCAATCGTGCAAGGGATTACACATGGTTCGGTAATCGTACCGCCGGTTCGCTGGCCGCTGCCGGTCGTGGCCTTACGCAGCGGTGCCGGCGACTCGGACGTCGCTGATAGCGGTGTAGTCGAGTTCTCGCTGGGTGGTGGTTTCGAGGATTTCGAGGAAGATATGGGTGGAGACGGCCGTGACGGCGATGGCCTGCGAGCTGCGTTCGTCGGTGAATGTTTGCTCGATGCTGGTGTTGTCGTCGAAACTCCACCGCACCCGCTTGATACGACGCATTTGCACAAAACGGTCGATGCCGGTGCACTGGTCGGTCTTGTCGTACCCGGGGATGAGGCCGACTTCGGTAATGCGCTTGGCCGCTTTCAGCGTCAGCGTGATCTTGATGCCCTTCCCGGCACCGACGGCGCGCCACGCCGTACTTGGGTCACCGTCGAGCAGTTGTGCCGCGTCGTAGCTCGTCGATTGCCCACACCCGTTCTGCGCGGGCTCCGCGACCGAGGTGGCCTCGGCGGAAATGGGCACCAGCGGCTGCGCCGCCTCTGGCACGGCGGTCGTGGTGGAGGCAGCGGGCGCAGCACCCGGCGCAAGAGTGGGGACGAGCGGCACCTGTAGGGTGCGGTGCTTTTTCGGCGCGCCCGGCACCGCGTCCTTCTGTACCTCGAAGGCACCCCGCGCCTGAGCCTCGACGTTGAGCTTCTTCCACCCAACGATTAGCCCGCCGAACAGTGCGCTCAGCACCGCCACGTACACGAACGGACGGATGAACAACGGACGCGTACGCGCCCGGCAAGAGGGACAGCGTTTGTCCTCCGGCTGCACTTCCCCCCGACACGTCAAACAATGCACCCCCGCATCGTGCCACGAACACGGGCGTGACGACAGGCACCGCCTGTACCAGTCAGTCGCGAAGCATCTCGGGTAGTGGCTCGGCGTGGACGATGGATAGGCGGCGGGTGGCGCGCGTGAGGGCGACGTAGAGCGCGCGGAGGCCCTGGTGTTCCTCGCTGACCATGCGGGCGGGTTCGACCACGACGACGGCGTCGAGTTCGAGGCCCTTCACCAGGCCGACCGGGACGACGGTGATGGTTTCGTCGAGGCCTTCACTCATCGCGCGACCGACGGTGAGACCTGCCGCGGCCAATGCATCGGCGACCGCCTCGGAAAGCGACGCGGGCGTAATGACCGCAAGGTTGCCCGCGCCGACGCGCGCCAGTTCGCGCTGCGTCTGGGCGAGTACAGCGCCCAACAAATCTTCGGGGGCCGATACGATCTCTGGTGCGTCGTCTGTGGTGCGCACGCTCTTGGGCGGATGCAACTGCGGGGCCGCGACCGCCAACACTTTTGCGGCCAGCGCCATAGCCGACGCAGGGATGCGATAGCCGACCGTGAGTTCCACGGTGCGCGGGTCACGACGATCGGGCAGATGCCGAAGCACCGCTTCCCAATCAGCGGGAGCATGAGCACCGGTCGCCTGGCCGAGGTCGCCCACGACGGTCATTGAACCGTTCAGGCTGCGACGCTCGACCATGCGCAACTGCATAGGCGTCAGGTCCTGCACTTCATCAACCACGATGTGACCGTAGGTACGAATCTCATCGGCATCGGATGTCTTGCCGGGCTTGGGCGGACGCGGGCCCAGCAATGCGCGCGCCTCATCAAGCAGCGGCGCATCGGCGTCGTTCCAGGTGGCGTCACCAATGCGTTCGACGCGCGGGCGGTACAGCGACAAGTACTCGTCCTCGGAGCACCACTTGGCTGCAGCCGACTTCAGCAGAGCCTTCGACCCGAAGAGGTCGTGCAGTAGTTGCGCCGGCGTGAGCACCGGCCACATGCGCTCGAACAAGATGCGAAGGTCGTCGTTGTGCTTGAGCTTGTCGCGCACGTGCTCGACGGCCAGTTCTTCACGAGACGAGTTGGCGAGCGCCGCAAACACCTCGGTCTCTACAAAGCGACGACCGGCGTTATGGCGGCGGAAACGACGACGAGCGGCGGCCAAGATCGCTACCGTCTCGTCGGCCTTGAGCGTGAGGCGCCCGACACCGAACGGAATGACAAGGTCTTCCTTCAATGGCCGCTGACGATCACGCATGGCTTTGGACAACACGTTGGCCAGGCGGGGGTCGCCCTTCATGAACGACGTGACCTGCGGATCAACGGCACGACCGAACGTAACGTCGGGCACAAGATCGGCCAGGATTACTTGCTCGACGCCGGCCTCACCGAGGCTCGGCAGCACCCGTGCGATGTAGCGAAGGAACAGCCGGTTCGGACCGATAACAAGCACGCCCTGGTCCTCCAGCGGGAAACGATGTGTGTAGAGCAGATAGGCGGCACGGTGCAGCGCAACAACTGTCTTGCCCGTACCCGGTCCGCCCTGCACCACCAACACGCCGGCATGGGACGACCGGATGATTTCGTCCTGCTCGGATTGGATGGTGGCGACGATGTCACCGAGCTGTCCGGTGCGGCCTTCCTCCAATGCAGCGATCAAGGTGGAATAGCCGCGGATCTCGGCGCCACCGACGGTGGAGCCGATGCCGAGCTGACCTTCACCGAACAGTTCATCCTCGATGTCAACCAGCTTCGGGCCCTTGATGCTGAAATGGCGACGCCGGACAAGACCCATGGGCTCACGACCCGTGGCCCGGTAAAACGGCTCGGCCACAGGGGCTCGCCAATCGACAACGACCGGCTCGCGTTCTTCGTCAGAAACAGCGAGTCGTCCGATATGAAACGACTCGTGCTGCGCATCACCGTTGGTGCCGTACACGCGGTCGATTCGGCCGAACACCAGCGCCGCGTCATACAGGTCGAGCTGCCCGAGCCGAGTGAGAATCTGGCCTTCGAACATGTCGGCTTCCCAGCGGGCCTGGTGCGTGCCGCCGCGACCCGACTCTGTCAGGCCGCGCAATCTCCACGCGTCGTCACGGCTGCGCTGCAGGCACAGGTACGCGCGGTCGATGTTGGCTTGTTCTTCCGCCAGATCCGGATGATGCTGCGCCATTCGCCCTTCCGACTCTCTCAATTCCCTGGGTACGGGGAGGACTAACTCTATCGGCCACTTCCTCTAGATTTGAACTGGGCCGGCCAAGACTTGAGAGAATCCGACCAATTGCCACCTTTCGAATGTGAACAATTCACCGCCCCACCCTTACAGTGCGTGCTCTGTGACTGCTGCTGCTGACGCCCCGTTTCTGCTCGCCGCTCGGGGTGAGGCTGCCGAGTACACGCCGGTGTGGTTCATGCGCCAGGCCGGTCGTTCACTGCCGGAATACCGGGCTATTCGTGGGCCCGGCTCGATTTTGGAGGCGATTGCGCAGCCCGATCTTGCGGCCGAGATAACCCTCCAACCTGTTCGTCGGTACGGCGTCGATGCCGCCATTTTGTACAGCGACATCGTGGTGCCGGTCGCGGCGATCGGATTCGGCGTTGATGTCGCACCTGGCACAGGGCCCATCGTGGCCGAGCCCTTCCGGTCAGCCGCCGACCTTGCTCGCCTGAGGCCGCTTGACCCCGAAGCAGATACGCCGTACGTGTTGGAAACGTGTCGCATTCTCAGTCGCGAGCTCACCGTGCCGCTCATTGGATTTGCTGGTGCGCCGTTCACCGTGGCGAGCTACCTGCTGGAAGGACGACCGAGCCGCACCTACGAGCACACCAAGGCGCTCATGTACTCAGACGATGTGTTGTGGCACTCGCTGCTTGATCGCTTGGCCGACCTCGCCATTGCATCTTTGCGTAGCCAGGTGGCGTGCGGTGCGCAGGCCATCCAGTTGTTCGACAGTTGGGCCGGCACGCTGTCACTCGCCGACTATCGGCGCTACGTATTGCCGCACTCCACCAAAGTGTTCGACGGCATCGCCGATCTGAACGTGCCCGGTATCCATTTTGGCGTTGACACCGGCGAGCTTCTGGGTGCGATGGCCGAAGCTGGCAAGGCGTTGGGCGGTCGATTCGTGGTGGGCGCCGATTGGCGGATTCCGATCGATGAAGCGCGTCGCCGCGTCGGCCAAGGCGTGAGCGTGCAGGGCAACCTCGACCCGGTCGCGTTGCTGTGCGGCTGGGAAACCACCCGTCGCCTCGCCACCGATGTGCTCGACAGCAACGCCGGTCGCCCCGGTCACATTTTCAACCTCGGCCACGGTGTGATGCCCGCGGTCGACCCGTCCGTCCTCGAGCAACTGGTTGCCTACGTTCATGCCTACCGCTAAACCCCTTGCCGTGCTCCTCATGGCGTACGGCACGCCTCGTACGCGGGCCGAGATCGAGCCCTACTACACCGACATTCGTCGCGGCCGCCCACCGACACCCGAGCAGCTCGCCGACCTCACGGCTCGTTACGAAGCGCTTGGCGGCACGTCCCCCTTAGCCGCCCGCACTGAGGCTCAACGTGACGGATTGCAGGCCGCGCTCGACGCCCGATCACCCGGCACGTTCCACGTGGTGCTCGGCCTCAAGCACGCCGATCCGAAGGTCGAGGCAAGCGTTGCGAACCTAGCGGCCGCCGGGTATACCAAGGTCGTCGCCATGGTGCTGGCACCGCACTTTTCCACCATGTCGGTCGGCGAGTATTTGCACCGCGCCACCGCCGCTGGCGACGAGCACGGCGTGGAGATTCGCGGCATCACCAACTGGCATCTCGAGCCCACCTACATCGACTTCCTAGCCGCCGACATGAAGGCCAAGTTGGCCGACATGCCCGAGCGCACCCGGGTGCTTTTCACTGCCCACAGCTTGCCCGAACGAGTACTTGCCCTCGGTGACCCCTACCCCGATCAGCTGCGCGAAACCGCCGTTGCCGTGGCGGCCAGAGTCGGGCTTCCGGCCGATCGCTGGCAGACGGCGTGGCAGTCAGCCGGACGCACGCCAGAACCGTGGCTGGGGCCCGACATTCTGGCTGTCGTTCAGGAAGCCGCGATGTCCTGGGACGGTGTGTTGGTGTGCGCTTGCGGGTTCATTTCCGATCACCTCGAAGTGCTCTACGACCTCGATATCGAGACCGCCCGTCGAGCCGAAGAAGTCGGCATCGCGTTCGCTCGCACGAAAGCGATGAACGACGACGCGACCATTCTCGGGGCGCTGGCCGATCAAATCATCACGCGGGCGGCCGACTGGCTATGAGTCGATTCGTCGTCGTCGGCGCCGGTGTCACGGGCCTGACCGCGGCGTATCGGCTGACCCAACTGGGCCACGACGTCACGGTGCTCGAAGCATCGGACATCGTGGGCGGAAAGCTGCGTACCACCCCGTTCGCGGGTGCGCCTGCGGTGGACGAAGGCGCCGACGTGTTCCTCGCCCGTGTGCCGTGGGCTACCGAACTCTGCCAAGAGCTGGGCCTCGGCGACGACCTCATCTCCCCTGCTGCCGCCAGCGCCTCGGTGTGGTGGAACGGGCGCATGCATCCAATACCCACCGGGCTCGTCCTTGGTGTTCCCGCCGGTCTCGGCGGGCTGGCGCGCTCGAAGTTGTTGTCACCGCGAGGCAAAATCGCAGCCGCGCTTGAACCGCTGCGTCGGCCACGTGATGCCCATGACAACGTCGGCTCGCTGATACGCGCTCGATTCGGCGACGAGGTGCTCGAACGCCTCGTCGATCCGTTGCTTGGCGGCATCAACGCCGGCGATTGCGACCAGCTTTCATTGGCAGCCTCCGCGCCGCAGTTGGAAACAGCGGCGAGGGATCACCGCAGTCTGCTCCTCGGTCTGCGCCGCAACCGGCCGAAGACGACCGGGCCTATTTTCTTTGCGCCGCGCCAGGGTATGGCCGCCATCCCGCAGGCCCTCGCCTCGCGTCTCAATGATGTGCGGTTGTCGAGCGCTGTCCGGTCCCTCGCTCGCGACAACGGTGGCTGGCGGGTCGAAACCGATACGCACTCGCTTTGGGCAAACGGCGTGCTGCTCGCCGTACCGGCGTTCGTTGCAGCCGATCTTCTGGCCGACCTGTCTCCAGTCGCAACGACGGGGCTGAGGGGCATCGATCACGCGTCGGTCGTCATGGTGACGTTGGCATTTCCGTCGGCCGCGTTCGAACATTTGCCCGAGGGCGCTGGCTACCTTGTGCCCAAGCCGCAACAGCGTTCGGTGACCGCTGTGTCGGTTGGAACAGCGAAGTGGCTGGCTTGGCGAGTGGACGACCAGGTCATCTTGCGCGTCTCTGTGGGGCGCTACGGCACCGAAGGTGTCACGATCGGCGACGACCACACGCTGCTCCGGCGGGCGCTTGACGACATCCGGCCCGCCCTCGGCCTGCGTGCCGAACCAACCTCGCATCGCATCACCCGCTGGGACCGCGCGTTCCCCCAATACCGGCCCGGACACCTCGGTCATATCCTTAGAATCAAGAAAACGGTGGCCTCGGACTTGCCTCGCCTCTACCTGGCCGGCGCGGGATATGACGGCATTGGCGTGCCCGCGTGTATCCGGCAGGGAAATCAGGTCGCCAGGACCATGACGGAGGAGACGGCGTGAGAGTAAAGTTTTCATCTATGCGCAGGCATCCGGTGATAGCGCTCGCCCTCTCGGTGGTTCTGCTGGCGTCGTGCGGTGACAGCAAGAAGGCAGCACCCATGGTACCGGCAACGACGGTCGCCGCCGTGGCGACTACCGTGACGACCCCCACGACCACTGTCCTGTCTACGACCACGACCACGCTCGCACCAACGACCACCACCACCGCGGCCGCACTCACCACCACGACAACGGCAGCTCCGACGACCACCACCCAGAAGGCACCCGAGCAGGTTGTCAACGACAACGTCGGCATTGGCAAGATCGAGATCCCCAAGCTCGGGGTAACCGAGTACATGTTCGAAGGCATCGAACTTTCCGTACTCGACAAAGGTCCGGGCCACTGGCCCGACACAGCCATGCCCGGCCAGGTCGGCAACATGGTTATCGCCGGCCACCGTGTCAGCCATACCCACCCGTTCCTCCACATCAACGACCTCGGCGTCGGCGACGAGGTTTTCTTCTCGGCCGATGGGAAAAAATACCGCTACGAGGTAACAGGCACTGAGATCGTTGACCCCGACGCCCTCAGGATCGTTGATCCCACACCCACCGCCACCGCCACTCTCTTCGCCTGCCATCCCCCGGGATCCACCGCCTACCGCTGGGTCACCTACCTCAAATACGCGCCCTAAGGTAGGTGTCGCAGAGTTCGATGAGGCGTTCGCGGCCGAAGCTTGGCTCGTGACCGCCGTGAACAACCGTGACGGGCAGCTCGCGTAGACGGCGCATCGTCGCGACGTAGTCGTCTCGGTTGGAGCCGTCGAGATCGTCCAGGAGCGGGCCGTTGTAGATGGCGTCGCCCGAGAACAAGATGCCAGTGGCGGCTTCCCACAGGCCGATACTGCCGGGCGAGTGACCGGGGAGCTGCAGCACCTCGAAGGCACGATCGCCGATGTCGATGATGTCGCCCTCGCTCAGCAGTTCCGTCGCCGGCGCGGCGGGAAACTCGAGGATGGAATCGGCCAAACCGCCCAGTGGCATCGCGTCGACGAACAGCTCAGGAATGTCATAGCCGGCATCACGGTACGGGTCGCAGATCGAGGGACCGAACAACTCGCTCAACAGCACCGTAAGTCCTGGTTCGTTCAAGCGATCGGCTTCGAGATGGTGGATCGCCCGCTCATCGAACTCATGCATTCCTCCGACATGATCGGAGTGATTGTGCGTTGCTACTGCTAGCAGCCCACCAGGGAGCTCACGCTCAACAAGATGCCGCAACGGACGCAGGCCGAGTGATGTGTCGATGACCAGATCTCGGTCACGGCCCTCCACGTGCCAAACATTGCAGCGAAGGAGCGGGTGCACGTGCGGTTCAGTGACCAGCGTGATGCCGTCGCCGGCGCGTTCTCGCACGAACCACGGGTCCGCAATCGGAAGGTCCAACATACGCGCACCGTAACAGCCGCCACCGTCCAACTCGGGTCGGTTTGCCCTCCAACTCGGGGCTGTAGAGGCTCGACCGCCAGCGAAATGCCCGAGTTGGGGGGTTCGCAGCCATTGGTTGGAAGGTTCACGGTCAGAGCGCGAGGAAACGTCCTTGCGTGAGGGGCTTGAACGGGGGTATGAAAGGGAGTTGTCTGAGGACTGACTTCGTGGGTCGAATGACCGGTGCCAGGTTGACGACCGACTTCTAACAGTGTTAGAAAAGTTAGAGCTAGACAAATCTCACGCGCACCCCCGGCGCACGAACTCAATGGAGAGTCTCATGCTTGAACGTCTTGCATCCTTCTGTCACCGTCACCGCTGGTGGGTTCTGGTGCTTTGGATTGTCGCCCTGCCGGCCTCGTTCGTAGTCTCTGGCGCGCTCGGCGGAAAGTTCGATACCGCTCAGGGCGGTGAGGGGGGTACTGAGTCTCAAAGAGCGTCGGAAATCCTGAGCAAAGAGTTCCCGACCGCCAAGGATGACGCCCAGGGCCGAACGGGCGAGGTTGTCTTCCAGGTCAAGGATGGTTTGAAGACCAAGCAGGCCGAGATCACCGCGTGGCTGGCCGACGTGTCAAACCAGCCGATCATTGCCACCGTCACCTCGCCGTTCGATCCCCAAGGCCAGGTCTCGCCGGACGGCACGGTCGGTGTTTCCAAAGTCAACTTCAAACCAGGGGTCGACGTGCAGACTCAACCGGTCGCAAAGATCCTCCCGTTGGCCAAGTCGCTGCGAGCCCAAGGGGTGACGACCGAGTTCGGAGGCCTGCCGTTCGCCGGCTTCCAGCTTCCTCCTAGTGAAGCATTTGGCCTGCTCGCCGCAATCATTATTCTTCTGCTGGCATTCGGTTCCATTGTCGCCATGGGCCTGCCGATCCTGACCGCCCTGATGGGCGTCGGCATCGCCATCGCAATGGTCGGCATTGCGTCGTACTTCACGAGCATGCCGTCCTTCGTCACCAGCATCACTGGCATGATCGGCCTTGGCGTCGGCGTCGACTACGTGCTGTTTATCGTCACCCGCTACAAGGAAGAACTTGTCGACAAGAACCCGCACGACGCCACTGTGCGAGCGTTGGGTACGGCTGGTCGAGCTGTGGTGTTCGCCGGCGCAACGGTCATCATCTCGATGCTCGGTATGTTCCTGATGGGACTGAAGTTCATCAACGGCATCGCCATCGCCGGTGCTCTACCGGTGTTCGTCATTGTGCTCGCTACGGTCACGCTGATCCCGGCGATGCTTGGTTTCATTGGCTACAACATCGATAGGTTCTCGATCCACCGCAAAAAGCATGACACCACTGTCGTGAAAGAGACGGGCTGGCATCGTTGGAGCCGCACGGTACAGCGCCGCGCATGGCCGTTCGCCATCGGCAGCCTGGTTGTATTGCTGGCGCTCGGCGGGCCACTGTTGTCGCTGCGACTCGGGTTCTCCGATCAGGGCAACAACGCAAAGGACAACACCACGCGCAAGGCCTATGACATCAAGGCGCAGGCCTTCGGTGCAGGGTCGAACGCGCCCGGCTTCATCGTGGTCGACGCACCGACCGCACAGGCCCTTGCCGTCATGCCAACGCTTGAAGCGGCAGTGAAGGCCACGCCAAACGTTGCCTTCGCCCAGGCCAGCCCCCTGCCGTCCGGCAAAGCCTTCCTGGTGAGCTACACGCCAAAGACCTCACCGCAGGACATCGCAACCGAAAAACTGGTGCACGACCTTCGTAAGAATGTCGTGCCGCTAGCCTTGGGAACATCAGGCGCGGTGGCCTACGTTGGCGGATTTACGGCTGGCGGCATCGACTTCGCCGGACTGATGGGTAGTCGCCTGCCACTGTTCATCGGCGTAGTGCTGCTACTCAGCTTCATTCTGCTGATGGCCGTATTCCGAAGCATCCTTGTACCGCTGAAGGCGGTCATCATGAACCTGCTCTCCATCGGTGCTGCTTACGGCCTGATCGTTGCGGTGTTCCAGTGGGGCTGGGGCGCTTCCCTCATTGGCATCGGCAAGCCTGGCCCCATCGAGCCGTGGATTCCCATGATGCTTTTCGCCATCGTGTTCGGTCTTTCGATGGACTACGAGGTCTTTTTGCTGTCCCGCATCCGAGAGCACTACGACAGCGGCGAGACCAACAGCGAAGCCGTCGTCGAGGGCCTCGCGTCAACGGCCAGAGTCATCACCGCCGCAGCGGCCATCATGGTGTGCGTGTTCCTCGGGTTCGCGCTCGGCGAGCGGCCGATCAAGATGATGGGTATCGGGCTTGCCGCCGCCGTGTTTATCGACGCCACCGTCGTTCGCGTCATCATGGTTCCCGCCACGATGGAGCTGCTCGGCGACCGTAACTGGTGGTTCCCGAAGTGGCTCGATCGCATTGTCCCCAAGCTCAACGTCGAGGGTTCTGCTCGGCCAAAGATCGTTGAGGACGCCCCCGTTCTGGTTGACGCCCTCACCGACTGAGCGACGGACAACGGCGGTGCTGCACCATGTTGAGCTCTGATCGACGGCAACGTCAGCGCGACGAATTGCGCGAGAGCATTATCGCGGCCGCAATCCAACTGGCAGCCGCTGGTTGGGGGGCGGTCACGATGCGCGCTATCGCCGACAAGCTCGGCTACACCGCAGCCGGTCTCTATCACCACTTCCCCAGCAAAGACTCGGTGATCGAGGAAATCAATCGTCGGGGCCACGCGCTGATGCTGGCCGAGTTCGAAAGGGTGAAGGACAAGGCTCCACGCAAAGCGCTGCTCGGCATAGCCAGGGCCCACGTTGATATGGCCTACGACCATCCGGAGCTCTACCAGGCCGTCGCCGGAATCGGCGTCACGTGCTCGCCCAACCAGTTCCCCGCAGAAGCCCTTCGCATCGTCGATATCATCGAAGCGACCGTGCTGAAGCTGCTGCCGAACAAGACGATGCTGCCCGAGGCGTTCGAGCTCCTCTGGGCATCACTTACGGGTATCGTGAACCTGTGCATGAGCGGTCAGATCGAGGGTGGTCGTAAACGGGCGCATCACCTCTCGGCCCTTGCCGTCAACCAGGCTGTCGATTCGTGGCAGCGCCGCAGTTGGTGCTGATTTCCCGACCTCCGTTGACCGGGGCATGATGGAGTGATGTCTCCCGGCGTGTCTCGACAGTCATGGACGGCTGCGGCCGCCGCGATGGGTGCCGGTTTCCTCGTGGCGATGGCGCTCCCTCCGTGGGGTGTTTGGCCGCTCGCTCCGATCGGGATCGCCATTTTGGCGTCGCTTCTGCAGGTTGAGAAGCGGGACCGGGCGATGCGCGGTTTCGCGTTTGGTGTCAGCCTGTTCGCGCTCGGTTGCGCCTGGATGTTTCAGCTCACGGCACCTGGCTACGTGGTGGTGATCCTGCTCTATTCGTCAATGAGCGCCACGGCCTGTGCCGGCGCCCGGCGCGGCCGCTGGCAACTCGTGTCGTTGGTCGCCACCTACACCCTGATGGAAGCACTGCGCTTCTCATGGCCGTTTGGGGGGGTGCCAGTAGCGTCGCTGCCGATCACGCAGGCCGCCGGACCGTTCGCTCCGATCGCTCGCCTTGGCGGGCCCATGCTGCTCACCATCGCAACGCTCCTTGTTGGCGTTGCCCTTGCGTCGGTTCTGCGTCACCGCTCACTCGCGGTTGTTTCGGGGGTCGCGGTGCTTGTGTTGGTTGGCCTCGGCAACGTGATCCCGCACGGCCACGGCGTGGGTTCGGCAACCATTGCGTACGTACAGGGTGGCGGAAAGCAGGGAACCCGGGCCAAGACTGACGACGCCAGTCTGGTCTTCAAACGGCATCTTGTCGCAAGCGATTCCGTCAGCGGTCCTGTCGATTTGGTGGTGTGGCCGGAGAACGTGGTGAACGTCGATGCCTTCGCCAACAGCCCCGAACGCGAGGAAGTTGCTGCGCAAGCCGTTCGCCTCGACGCCCCGTTCGCTGTGGGAGTGACCGAAGACAGTGACCTCGGCCCCACCCGCTTCATCAACGCGCAGGTCGTGGTGCAAACCGATGGCACCCTTCGAGACCAGTACGACAAGGTGCGTCGGGTGCCATTCGGAGAGTTCATGCCGATGCGCGGTTTGCTGCACTCACTGGGAGCGCCGACCGATCTCGTCCCGCGTGACGCAATTGCGGGCACCGGTCCGGCCATCATCGAGGTGCCCGGCATCGGCCGGGTTGGCGTGATGATCTCATGGGAGGTGTTCTTCGGAGGTCGCGGCCGGGATGCTGTCGGCAACGGCGGCAAGGTGCTGCTGAACCCGACCAATGGGGCGAGCTACGTAGGCACATTGTTGCAAACGCAACAGATTGCTTCATCGCGATTGAGGGCACTTGAGAGCGGTCGATGGGTCGTACAAGTCGCGCCCACCGGCTTTAGCGCATTCGTCTCCCCCGACGGTCGCGTGTACCAACGCAGTGCTCAGGTGGAGACCAGAGTCGAGAAGCGAACCATCGATTTGCGAGAGGGTTTCACGCCGTACCGCACCATCGGTGACAAACCCTGGGTTGTCCTCGCAGCGGTGGTGTTCGTCCTCACGACTCGGCCGAGGCGGTCGTCAAAGCTCGATCATGACGGTGACGGGGCCGTCGTTGACCAGGCTGACCTGCATATTGGTGCGGAAGCGGCCGGTCTCCACTGAGGCCCCCAGTCTGACCAGCGACGCCGCCACCCGCTCCACCAGCGGCTCGGCGTACTCGGGGCGAGCAGCGGCAATCCAGCTCGGACGGCGCCCTCCATTGGTGTCTCCGTACAGCGTGAACTGACTTATGAGAAGCACGGCTTTCGAGGTTTGCGCGACGGAGAGGTTCATCACACCGTTGTCGTCATCAATGACCCGCAGGTTGTAAATACGCTCGGCCATCTTGTCGGCCATCGCGTCGGTGTCGGTGTGCGTTACACCGAGCAGCACACACAGCCCGGGTCCGATGTGACCGACAAGCACGCCCTCGCTCGTCACGCTTGCTTGAGCTACTCGCTGTACCAACGCTCGCATGGCGGCCGACGTTAGCGAACGTTCATACGATGAGCCGTGAAGCAGCCGATTGTGGCCAGCGCGGCGGTGATCGGCCAGAGCACCACGTACGGGGTGAGTTCATGCCAATGGAGGTGAGCACCAACGGTGAGGAGCGCTCCCATGATTGCGGCACCGAACGAGAAACCCAGACCATCCGAGAGAGCCAACGCGGAGGAGCTGGTGCCCTGCTGACCAACGGGTGCCAAAGCCAGAACGACGGTCGTCATGGGGGCGTAGGCCAGACCCATACCGAGGCCAACCAGGATCGCCCCGAAGAATCCGTACCCGAGCGGGATCGATTTGAACACGAGCACCAGTTCTAGCGCAGTGCCGATCGAGAGACAAAGGAAGCCCTGCCGCACCAGCCATGAGGGGCCGCGACGTTGCTGCATGTTGGCCGCCATCCACGCGCCAACGGTCCATGCCAACGTGTCGGTCGTTACGTACGCAGACGAGACGAGCACGCTCCGACCCCGGATGCTGGAAATCACCAGGGGGACGAATGCGTCAACAACGACGAACGCGACGGTAAGCAAGCCGCGTAGTGCCACGGTGGCTGCGGTTCCTCGTTGCAGTCGGAGTAGGCCGGGCGGAAACACCCGCCTTGCCGATCCAGCGGCGACAGCGATGCCGACCAGAGCCATGAGTACGGCCGGGATGAATCGGCTGCTGGCCAAGGCCGCCAGCAGAAGGCCAGCGCCGATCGTAAAGCGAGCAATGTCCGACGCTCTGAATGGCGCGACTTTGTCACCCACAGCCGGTTCGTTCTCCAACTTCGGCACCGTCACGATCGTTGCAAGTGCAACCAATGGGAGAAGACCGAGAAAGATCCATCGCCAGCCAAACTGATTGCTCACCAATCCCGCAAGCCCTGGCCCGATCACTCCCGGCACGACCCACGCGGTTGACGTAACTGCGAACATCCGCACCTGAGACGCCTGTGAATAGGTGCGGCCGATTGCCGCATAGATGATCGGTGAGCTGGCGCCGGCACCGAGCCCCTGGAGGAACCGCCCCACGATGAGCAACCACATGGTGGGAGCGAGCCCCCCGATGATCAGCCCGACTGCGAACAACACCACAACCGACACGAACGGCTTCCGCAATCCATAACGATCGGCCGCAGGGCCACCAACCAAGACTCCCACGATGCTGCCGAGAAAGAACAGACTGAACACCGCCCCGTACCCGGCACGACCGAGGTCTTTGGCGACATCCGGCAGGATTGTGGACACCGCCAAAGACTCAGACGCGAACAGCGTGATGGTGGCAACAAGCCCAGCTGTCAAGCCCCGCCGACTCGGTGCCCACACCGAATCATGCCTCGTTCGGCCGCTACCGCTTTCCCTCACTCGGACTCGCTTCGCTCAGACAATCCAGCAAGAGTTCCGCTCATAGGTTTTCAGGCTAAGGCACGCTGTAGCGTCGTGGCGTTATGGAACTCAGCGCAAGTGCAGTGCGGGTGTCGATCGATGAGCGCAACGGCGGGCGACTTTCGTCGATCCAACTACGAGGCCACGAGCTCTTGGTCACCGAGTCGAAGGATCCCATGGGATGGGGGTCATACCCGATGATTCCGTGGGCCGGCCGAGTACGCAGGGGACGTTTCACCTTTCGAGGCGGTGAGTACCAACTACCCGTCAACATGGCGCCGCACAGCATTCACGGTACCTGTTTCACCCGCCCGTGGGACGTGAACGAAGACGGCACGCTCGGCATCGATCTGGGCTCCAGCTGGCCGTTCGGCGGCAGCGCCATCCAACGTTTCGATCTCACCAAAGACCGGCTCATCTGCACCATCGAGGTGCACAACGACATCCGTTCGATGCCGGCGTGCGTCGGATGGCATCCGTGGTTTCGGCGACCCGTGTCGCTCTCGTTCGCAGCAAGCAAGATGTACGTGCGCGATGGTGAGTACATTCCTTCTGGCGAACTCATCGCCCCGCCGGCGGGACCGTGGGACGACTGTTTCACGGGTGTGCTGGCGCCACCGAAACTCAACTGGCCCGGCGGGCCGACCGTCACGTTGACCTCCAGTTGCGATCACTGGGTGGTCTATGACCAACCGGCCCACGCGGTGTGCGTAGAGCCCCAAACCGGGCCGCCCGACGCCTTCAATCTGGCACCTGAAATTGTGGAGCCCGGAAAGCCTCTCATTGCGTCGATGACGTACACCTGGGGCTGAATTCCTCAATCCCTACCGGGGTGATGAGTTTCCGTTACCGACCGGTAGGCTTGCGACTCGTGTCACCCATCACCCCCGGTCCGAACGACCCGCTGCGCCTTGCGTACCTGACGTACCGGGGTAAGCCCCACGTCGGCGGCCAGGGCGTGTACACCCGCCATCTCACCAAGGCGTTGGTCGACCTCGGTCACCACGTTGAGGTGTTCAGCGGTCAGCCGTATCCCATCCTCGATCCGCGGGTCGAGCTACATCAAATGCCTTCGCTCGACATTTGGAACGACCACTACCCGGGTCGCATGCCGTCGTACTGGGAGATCAAAACCATGGGTGACATCGTTGAGGCCGCCCAGTTCATGACCGGCACCTTCTCCGAACCGCTCGCGTTCAGCGTGCGCGTCCTCGACGTGCTGAAGAAGCGCAAGGGTGACTTCGATCTGGTGCACGACAATCAGTGCCTCGGCTACGGCATGTTGTCGGTGGAAAAGATGCTGCCCACCATCGTCACCTTGCATCACCCCATCACGCGCGACCGAGCGCTCGAAGTCGAGGCGTCAAAGACGTGGCGCAAGAAGTACTCCATCAGTCGCTGGTACAGCTTTGTGAAGATGCAGGGCCGCGTCGCCAGCCGCATGCCGCGTGTTGTGGTGGTAAGTGAGAACTCCATCAAGGACATCAACACCGACATGGGCGTAAGTCTCGACCGCATGAGGCTCGTACCGGTTGGGGTTGACCTTGACCTGTTCAAGCCGCTCGATCACGTTGCTCGCAAGCCTGGTCACCTCATCACCACTGCGTCGGCCGACGTGGCGTTGAAGGGCCTGGAGTACCTGCTGGAAGCCGTTGCCAAGATCCGCACGGAACGACCGGAGATCCATCTGACCGTTATCGGACGAGCCAAGCCGGGCGGCATGTCGGCCAACCTCATCGACAAGCTTGGCCTGAATGACTGCGTCGAGTTCGTCACCGGTGTGACCGACGAACGCATCGTGGAGATGTACGCAGAGAGTGAACTCGCCGTCGTGCCGAGTTTGTACGAGGGCTTCAGTCTTCCGGCCATCGAGGCCATGGCGACCGGCACGTGCCTGGTTGCGACCGACGGCGGGGCGCTGCCTGAGGTGACCGGTAGCGACAACGACACCGTGCTTGGCTGCAAAGCCGGTGATGCCGAAGGGCTGGCCGCCGCGCTACGACGCGGCCTGGCCGATCCTGAACTGCGCGCGCGCATCGGCGCGGCCGGACGTCAGCGGGTGGCCGAGCGCTGGAGCTGGACCCATTGCGCGCAGCTGACCGTCGATCAATACCGAGAGGTGCTGGCCATGCCCGCCAACCAGGCCAAGCTCCGGGCGAACGGACGCTAGAATTGCCTCGCTTGTTTCGCTCCGGCTCGTTCCTCGCCTCCCGCTTCACGGCGCTGGGGAGAGGGTCGGCAAGAACAAACCGCCCGGCCCAACACCCCAAAACGGCCACTAGCCCGTTGCCAGGGGCTCAAAAGATT
>JANNZM010000122.1:0-15146 GCA_031410595.1 Actinomycetes bacterium
CTCAACGAAGCCGCCGGCTACGGAGCCGTCGCCGTCACCGCGCTCGTCACCGGGTACATCGCCGAACACGCCGGGCTACGACCCGAACCATTCTTCCTCGGTCTCGCATATGCCGGACTCGGTCTCGGCCTGTCGGTCTTCGCTGTCCGCGAGACCCGCGGGTATGCCCGCCACGAAGCCGCCAACCACACGTCCCCCGACACAGGTCACCACGACGCACTGTCCACCAGGGAGATCTTCCGGCTCACCTCGTTCACCGACCGGGCACTGTCCGCCTGCTCGCAGGCCGGGTTGGTCAACAACCTCAACGACGGGCTCGCCTGGGGATTGTTCCCGATCATGTTCGCCAACGCCGGACTTTCCATCGCACGGATCGGAGTCCTCGCCGGCCTGTACCCGGCCGTGTGGGGCGTCGGCCAGTTATACACCGGCGGACTTTCGGACCGGGTCGGGCGTAAACCGCTGATCGTCGGCGGGATGCTCACCCAAGGCGTCGCGCTCGCCGAGATCGCCGCGACCGGCACGTTCACCGCATGGGCGGCCGGTGCAGTACTCCTCGGAGCCGGGACCGCGACGGTCTACCCCACCCTGCTCGCCGCCATCGGCGATGTCGCCCACCCACGATGGAGGGCACGATCCGTCGGGATTTACCGGCTGTGGCGTGACAGCGGGTTCGCCATCGGCGCGCTCATCGCCGGGATCATCGCCGACCTCATCTCCATCCCCGCCGCTATCTACGTCGTCGCTGCTCTCACCGCGCTGTCGGGTTTGGTCGTGGCGGTTCGGATGTACGAAACCAAACCCGCCGGCTAACCATCAGTGTCACCAACGTCAACCGGTGTGCTGCCTGTCATGTCGCCTTCCTTGTTTCGCCACCGACCCGGATCCGGTCGATCAACGTTTCCAGTCCGGCACGGTCGGAGCTTTTAGCCCGTCCGAGGAGGTCGGCTCCGGCCGCGTCGGCGAACAACGACCCGACCGCCTGGGTGAGCAAGAGCCGGACACGCCTCGCGGCCGACACCAACTCGGGCGACGGTTGGCCGGTGCCGGGCCACAGTTCGGTTTCGACGAGGTCACCAACTGCGGCCGCCTGACGGCGGGCGCCGTCGAGCATCCCGGCGACCATCCGCAACACCGCAGTCGGGTCCGCCCCCGCCCCGACCATCTCGGCGACCACCGTAAGCAACGCCGGAGCCCGCACCACCCAACCGTCGCGACAACGGTGGAGCAAACCGACGGTCGTCGCCGTTTCCTGTAACGAGACATCGTCGAACGCTGGAATTGCGGCAACCAACTGTTCAGTTGTGTACTCGACCGCGGGTTCGTCGATTCCCGCGGCCGGGGAACGACCGAGCACCTCTTCGAGCGACCGGCCCGAAGACGACGCCGCGCACAGATCGGCAATCGCCGCCAACGAGTACCCGCGGGCCTGCAAACGACCGATCAGTTCCAGGCGCGACCGATGCGTCTCGTCATAACGCCCAACCCGACCCACCATCCGCGGCGGCACAATCAGGCCCTGGGTGCGGTACTCACGGATCGTCCGCGTCGGTAACCCGACCAGGACGGCCAACTCGTCAATCGACCACGACCCGAACGAACTAGTAGACATTGACAGCATTTACCGTTACGGTCATGACTGTGAGTATCGCAGCCGCATCGTCGAACGTCAACCAACCCGCCGAACTCGCCACTGTCATTGGTCACTTGCGCGACACCTTCGATTCACCGCTCCTGCATCTCGACGGGCCGGCGGCCAGGTTGACCGGCGGGTTCTGGGCCGAAATGTGGACCCTGGCACTGACCGGGCACGCCGACCCGGTCGCGCCGAACAGGGTGGTTCTTCGTCTCGCCCCCGACGCCCGGTTGGCCGCCCGCGAAACCACGATCCAAGCCGGGGTCGCCGCCCAGGGCTACCCGACACCACGGGTCTACGCCACCGCCGGTTCGCAAGACGGGATGCGGGCATGGTGCGTGATGGAGTTCGCGAACGGTCACCCATTGCTCGGTGGACTCAACGGGATCCGAGCGATCACGGCGTTGCCCCGACTCGCGACCGGTCTTCCCGACACCCTCGCCAAAGTCGCCGTCGAACTCCACCGCCTCAACCCAGACCCGATAGTCGCCGCCCTCGCCGCGATCGGCGAGACGGAGAGCGGTGTCGACGAGATACTCGAACACCACCATGCCCGTGCCGTCGAACTCAGCGACGAGCGGCTTGCTCGGGTCGTTGAACAACTCGCCGCCGGTCGTCCCGTCGCAGGACGACCGGTGATATGCCATGGTGATCTGCATCCGTTCAATGTGCTCACCGACAACGGGCACCGTGTGGTGCTCGATTGGACCGCGGCGCGTCTCGCGGAGCCGGCCTGTGACCTTGCGTTCACCCATCTGCTCCTCGCCAACCCGCCGCTGACCGCCCCCGCCGTGCTACGGCCGATCATCAACACGGCGGCCACACGGATCGCCAACCGCTTCATCGCGACCTACGCAAAGCTGAGCGGCACCACGATTGAGCGCGAACGGGTCGACTGGTACCGCAAACTCCACGCCACCCGCATCCTGCTCGAACTCGCCGGGTGGCGCACCGACAACACCACCGACCAGCACACCGGGCACCCCTGGTTCCAGATGGAACCAGGGCTGCGAAACCTGGTCGGAATCTGACGCCAGCGGCCCGATAAAGGGCCGCGGCGAAACCTGCCAGCGGGAGCTGCGTCGGCTATGGCCGATGCGGTGGCCATCACTCACCAGGTGTAAATGTCCGTGAGCAGCGTCCGCGCCGATACCTGCGATCTTCAGGGGTTTCGGTGAAGTCCACGCCGCTTGCTTCGGCGAAGCTGGATGACATTGGCCTCGGCCTGGTGTGTCGATCTTGGTGGAGACTAGGAACCGAACAGTGGGGCGGCCTGGCACTCGCCCGACCGCCCCACCGTTACGTGGCGTTGATCGTGAACTCGGCCGTGTGAACCTTGCCGGCGGCGGCGAACTGGAGGAAGAGTCGGTGCGGGCCGGGTTCGGTGGCTTGTCCCATGAATTCGATGGTGCCGTGCTGTTGGTCGGCCTGTTGCGGGTGGATGTGGCTGTAGGCCAGGTCGGCTTGGGCGAACGCCACGAGATGGCCAAATGCCCCGAGGTACGCCTCGAGCGTCACTGGCTTGCCCGCTTTATCGACGACAGCGAACGTGAGCGCCAATTCGTTGGTACTTGCCAGCCCACCGGTAACGGTGACGGTGTACCCGTCGACGTTCGCTGTGGGTGACGCCGGCGGTAGCTTCACGTCTTCGCCGGGGCCGGATACGTTGAGGTCGGTGGTGAGAGCGACCCGGGCGTAGGGTTCCCCGGCGATGATCGGGGCCGAATCGGCGACCATCTTGTAGACACCACCACGCAGGAATGTGACGTTCACCGTCCAGGTCCCGTCGGTGCTGCGGGTGGGGTGAAGATGCTGGTAACCGGTCAGATCCGACCGGACCAGGATCAGATGAAGCTCCTTGGTTTGCTCCACCTGATACTTCGTCACCGTCGAGCCGTCCGCAGCCACGATCTTGAACGACAGATCGACGGGCTTGTTCGCCTGGAACATCGACGAGTCCAGGTCAAGAGCGAGTCCGGCCGGGCCCGATGATCCGCCGCCGTGGTCCATGCCCGCCATCGGGTCAACAGTCGAGGTCGGATTCATCGACATCCCCGAATCGCCTGCAGACGTGGGCGTGGTGACGTTCGCCGGGTTCGAGGTAGACGCTGCGGTCGTGCTGGTCCCGCAGGCGGCGAGGAGGAAAGCGGCGGCGAGGAGCACTCCGCGCGAGATAGAGGTCTTCATGTTTTTGGTTGCTTTCTCAGTTGAGGTGTGTGGGGGGTGAAACGAACGGATAATCCGGTCGTCTCAGCAGCGCGCCACACACAACATCGTCAAACCCGGCGGTTCCTTCGGGCGTGCAACCTGATGCTGCGACACCACAATCGGGGCGCTGAACACGGTCAGTACATGTGCCGATCGTGCCGCGGCAAGTAGTCGACGCACACCGAAACCGACGATGACCGCCAACGCGATGAATTGGCAGGCCATCGCCATCGCCATGCCACCAGACGTGTGACGATCCCCCGATGTAGCAACGATCGGATCGATCGGAGCTTCCGACGCCGACGGCATCGTCGCACCGTCGGGCATCGTCGCGGTGATCATCATCACCGGATGGCTGGAAGTGTCCGTCAGGTGCGTCGAATGGTCACCCATCCCGAGATGCGCCGCCGCGATCACGAACGCGACGCACACGATCAGGAACGCAGCGAAACGGGACGAAACGGACATGAGACGCTCATGGTAGTCAGCCTCGACGGCTTGCCGGGTTCAGTCGTGATCGTGGCGATGGTGGAGATCCGGCAAATGGGTATGCGCGTGCAGCACTGCGGCGTGGCGGTGACGATGCACGTGACGACCGATCACGAGCAGTTCGTGGACGTGGTCGCTGTGATGGCTGTCGTCGTGGGAATGGTCATGCTCGTGTTCGACCAGGGTGTGTTGGTGGTCGTGTTCGTGATCGCTCCGCAATACGAAACCGACGCCGATCAGGGCGATCATCAGCGAGATCACCTGTCGGGTGTGGACTGGTTCACCGAGAAACAGCCACGATGCCGCGGCACCGACGAACGGGGCGGTAGCGAACACAAGTTGACCTCGGGCCGCTCCGAGTTCACGCGCGCCGGCGATCCATAGGGTGATCGAAGCGCCGTACCCGACACCACCAACCAGCAGCGCAGCCGGGATGTTCCATCCTGACGGCCCGTGCCCGAGGACCAACCCGAGGAGCAGGTTCGCTCCTCCGGCAACCATTCCTTTGGTGAGGGTGATATGGACGGGGGCGAGTTCGTCGAGTTTCGCGGTGACCCCGTTATCGACCGCCCAACACAAGCAGGCCCCAGCGATGATCAACGCACCCCAGCGGAGCCGAGCGTCACCCGACCAGGCCAACAGCCCACCCGCCGCGACGACGAGTGTCGCGCCGCAGATCACCCGTCGACCGAGATGTTCGTGGAAGACCGTGACCGCGAGGATCGTGGTGAACACCAGCTCAAGGTTCAACAACAGCGACACCGTCGATGCTGGTGCCTGGCGGAGCCCGACAGCGAGGAGCACCGGGCCGATGGCCCCACCGGCAACGACCGCGACGGCCAGACGTGGGGCAGCACGTCGGATGGCGTCGCGCGAGGGTCGAGCTGCCCGAATGAACGGCACTACCGCGAGGGCTGCTCCGAGATACAAGAGCCCGGCGAGACTGAACGCGTTCATCTCGCGGGCTAGCCGGGACGCCGCCGGAGTCGACAGGCCAAACAGCACCGCAGCCGCGGCGCACAACATGACACCCCGCCGATTCACGACGTGAACCCAGATATGTGGCACTCGATGAGCATCGCTCCGATTGTGACATCACTCGAAACACCCGCGCAGTTCCGGTGCAACCGAGATGTTGCGTAGATGAATGGCGGTGGATTCGAAGGCGCACATAGGCTGGGAGCTGATGCGGGTGCGGAACGACGAGGGTGACCTCACCAACGAAGCGTTGGCGCTACTCCTGAAGATCGTCCTGCTTGGCCTGGTCGTGTGCGTTGCGATCGGCGGGGGCTTTTCGATTTTCCGTTCGGTGACAGATGCCGATGCCGGACCTCGAGACCTGAGTGCCGTTGATGTTGGTTTCCTGCAGGACATGATCGATCATCACACCCAGGCAATCGCCATGTCGCAGGACTATCTGTCGAGCAACCGTCGAGGCGGCGCAGCGTCCTATGCGGCCGAAGTCATTCCTTTCCAGCGTCTCGAGATCACCATGATGGACAAATGGCTGACGAGGGGTGGGTTCGCCCGCGGCGCCAACGATCGTCATGCAATGGGCTTTATGGGTATGTCCACTTCTGTCGCCACGATGCCAGGGATGCAAACCCAGGACACGGTCGACGCCTTCACGGCTGCGGTCGGACCCGTCGCTGACGGCCTGTTCTTCGACGTGATGAGCGACCACCACCGCGGTGGCGTGCACATGGCCGAGCACGCCGCTGCTCACGGCAAGAACTCATGGGTCAAGAAATTCGCAGCGAACATGGCACGAAACCAGCAACAGGAAATCGTCGAATACAGCCAAGCGATCAAACGCCTCCGCCTCTGAGCCGATGAGACCCATGACGATCCGTCCCGATCTGATGTCTGAATAGCAGTTCAGATGTTAGGATATCGCCATGAAGGCAGCCATCGGCAACTCAACTGCGGTTCGCGCTAACGCGGCAGGCGCGGCGCAGGTTGGCACGGTCACGCCTCTCGATGTGTGCGCGGTGAAACTGGTCGATTCGGATCGGGTGGACGCAGCCCGAGCCGTGTTGCCAACGGTTGATGAGACGGACCGGTTGGCGGAATGGTTCCGGGTGTTGGGTGACCCGACCCGTGCCCGTTTGTTGTACGCCCTGCTCGAGGTCGGCGAGCTATGCGTGTGCGACCTCGCAGCGACGATCGACACCGCGGAGACCACGGTGTCGCACGCGTTACGGTGGCTGCGCACCGGCGGCATGGTCCGTGCCCGCCGTTCCGGGCGGATGATGTTCTACAGCCTCGACGACGCGCATGTCCGCATGCTCCTCGACCTCGGCCGCGAACATCTCCGCCACACCACGCCCGGGACCCCAAAATGAGCACCGGTCACGCCGCACCGGCGCTTGACGCGACCGTCCGCGCCCACCTGCAGCATCGGGCGAGCCGGTTGGCGTGGGCGACAGTCGCCTGGAATGTTGTCGAAGCCGCCGTCGCGATCGGCGCGGGTGTCGTCGCGCGTTCGATCGCGCTTGTCGGGTTCGGTCTGGATTCGACGGTCGAGGTGCTTTCTGCGTTGGTGATCATCTGGCAGTTCCGTTCCCCAGACACCGAGCGTGAACGGCGTGCCCTGCGGTTGATCGCCGCGAGTTTCTTCGCGCTCGCCGCCTATATCACGGTGCAGGCAGCCCGGGATCTGGTTCGCGGTGACCGCCCGACGCATACGCCGATCGGGATCGCGTTGGCGGTCGCGTCGCTGATCGTGATGCCGTTACTGAGCGCAGCGAAGAAATCGAACGGCCGGAAACTCGGCAGCGTCACCGTGATCGCTGACGCCAACCAAACCAAGCTCTGCTCCTACCTATCCGCCGTACTCCTCGCCGGACTTCTCGTCAACACCATGTTCGGCTGGTGGTGGGCCGACCCGATCGCCGGCATCGTGATCGCCGGTCTCGCCGTCCGCGAGGGCCGCGAAGCATGGCGAGGAGAGTCCTGCGATGACTGCTGCTAGCAACGACGACAACCACGATCACGATCGCGATGTTCATCACGACCACAGCCACGACGACCACGATGGTCACGATCACAGCGACCACGGCGGAGGGGCGACGTCGGCGGTCAGTGCGCGGCGGGAGCGACGGTTGTGGCTGGCGCTCGGGTTGAACACATGGATCGTGGTCGTTCAGGTCGTGTTCGGGGTTGTCGCCCACTCACTCGGCCTCCTCGCCGATGCCGGTCATAACCTCACCGACGTCGCCGCGATCTTGGTGTCGGTCATCGCGTTGCGATGGGCACGCCGGCGACCCACCCCACACCGGTCGTTCGGCTACCACCGGGCCACAATCCTGGCCGCCCAAGCCAACGCCGTGAGCATCCTGGCGATCACCCTATTCATCCTCTACGAGGGCGTACGCCGCCTGACGCACCCTGCACCGGTCACCGGTCGCATCGTTGTGATCGTCGCGCTGATCGCCGCGGCAGCGAACCTTGCCGGTGCGCTCGCGGTTCGCGAAAGCCACGCCAGCCACGCGCACGGCGATGAGAGCGAGGATCTGAACATGCGATCCGCGATGCTGCACCTCGCCGGAGACGCCGCCGCGTCCCTCGGGGTTGCCGGAGCCGGAGCAGTGATCCTGATCACCGGGAGCTGGTTCTGGCTCGACCCGCTCGTCTCGATGGCGATCGGTGTACTCCTCGCCATCCAGGCGTGGAAACTGTTGCGGGCTACCAGCGACATCCTCCTCGAATCAACCCCGGCCGGTATCAACATGGACGAGGTCACCGCCACGATCGCCTGCGTGGTCGGCGTTGAACAGGTCCATGATCTGCACGTCTGGAGCCTGTCATCGGAGGTGCGGGCGCTCTCAGCCCACATCGTTCTCGACGGTCACCCGACCTTGGAAGAAGCACAGGTGGTCGGCACCGCCGTCAAGCAAGCCATCGGGTCAAGGTTCGGGATCTCTCACGCCACGATCGAGCTTGAATGCGAAACCTGCGCCCCGACCGGCGATTGGTGCAACATCGACAACACCCCCACCAGTACTGGCCACGGCCACCCACATCATGAGTAGCCCGGTCGCCGACGCGGCACGCCTGGTCCTGTTCCCGATCGGTGCTGCCGCGATCGGAGCGGTGATCGCCGCGGTTCGCCGGCTCAGTGATCAGGTGTCGGGCTTCGTGCAACATTTCGCTGCGGGTGTTGTCTTCGCTGCCGTCGCCGGGGAAGTCCTACCCAGCCTGCGCGATCAGCACAGCCTGCGGGCCGTGCTCATCGGGTTCAGCATCGGCGTCGCCACCGTCGTCGCGCTCGGCACCTACGAACGCCACGCCGAAACCCGCGACGCCGCCAAGAAGGGGTTACCGACCGCGTTGCTTGCCGCGATCGTGATCGACCTGCTCATCGACGGACTCCTCGTCGGGATGGGCGCAGCACTCGGCGAAGGCCAAGCCCGCACCCTGACCATCGCGCTCACCCTCGAAGTGCTCTTCCTCGGTCTGTCGCTCACCGCTGAGCTCATCGACCGGTCGATCGGCACGACCCGTGCGATCGCGATTCCGATCGCAACCTCGTTGGCGATCGCCGTCGGCGCGATCGGTGGCGCCTCGATCCTGGGTGGCGCATCGCACGTCACGCTCGCCGCCGTCCTCGCCTTCGGGGCCGCTGCGTTGCTGTACCTCGTCACCGAAGAACTTCTCGTTGAAGCCCACGAGACACCCGACACCAACTGGCACATCATTGCCTTCTTCGCCGGGTTCATCATCCTGTTCGCCATCGAAGGCTGACCGACCCTTCGTCAGCGGCCGACTGTTGATGCAGCGTCCTCGGCGCGGCCCACCGAAGTTGCCACCGTCACCGCCGGCACGATCGTTGGGACCGGCGGAGTACCCACGATGACGGGTGGGTGGAAGCGGCGGAGCCGATTGGCGTTGGTGACAACGGACAGGCTCGATGCGGCCATCGCTGCGGCGGCGATCATTGGGTTGAGTCGCCAGCCGATGATCGGGTAGAGCACCCCGGCGGCGATGGGGATGCCGAGTGCGTTGAACCCGAACGCGAACCCGAGGTTCTGGCGGATGTTACGCATCGTTGCTTTCGACAGGGCAATCGCGGTGACAAGCCCGGCGAGTTGCCCCGAGATCAACGTAACGTCGGCCGCTTCGATAGCAACGTCCGTTCCGGTCCCGATAGCAATACCGACATCAGCTTGAGCGAGGGCGGGTGCGTCGTTGATGCCGTCACCGACCATCCCGACGATGTGACCTTCGTGTTGGAGTCGGGCGACTTCTGCGGCTTTGTCGCCCGGCAGGACTTCGGCGAGTACCCGGTCGACACCGGCCGCCCTGGCGATTGCTTGGGCGGTGCGCCGGTTGTCGCCGGTCAGCATCACCACCTCTAGTCCGAGGCGACGCAACGCTGCCACGCTCGCCACCGCGTCGTCCTTCAACGTGTCAGCCACCGCAACAATGCCCGCCGGTGCACCATCGACGGCGACGAACATCGCCGTCTTCCCGTCAGCCGCAAGGCGGGCCGCCGTCTCGGTGAGCGAAGCCGTGTTCACGCCGGCGTCGATGAGGAGTCGTTCGTTGCCGATCAGTACCCGCCGACCGGTGACGGTCGCGGCGACACCTTTCCCGGTGATCGACTCGAACTCGTCGACCTCGGCAACGGTCATGCTCCTTTCGTGGGCTGCGGCGACGATTGCCTGGGCGAGCGGGTGCTCCGAACGGGCTTCGGCCGCGGCAACAAGACCAAGTAGAGACGTTTCGTCGAACCCTTCGCTGGTGATCAGATCTGTCAGCTCAGGCTTCCCTTTGGTGAGGGTGCCGGTCTTATCGAGGATCAATACGTCCAGCTTGTGGGCCGTCTCGAGCGCCTCCGCGGATTTGATCAGCACGCCGGCTTCGGCACCCTTTCCTGTGGCGACCATGATCGATAGTGGGGTGGCGATCCCCAGCGCGCATGGGCAGGCGATGATCAACACCGCGACCGCTGCCACGAGAGCGAATTGGAATGCCGGTTTCGGTTCGACATCGAACCACACCACAAACGTCGCGATCGCGACGAACAGCACTGCGGGTACGAACCATCTGGCGACTGCGTCAGCGAGGCGTTGGATCGGTGCCTTGGAGGTTTGGGCCTGGCGTACGAGCCGAACGATTTGGGCGAGCATCGTGTCGCTGCCGACGTTGGTGGCCTGCATCCGGAACGCACCGGTCTGGTTCAGTGTCGCCCCGATCACGGTCGCTCCAGTTTGTTTGGTGACTGGCATCGACTCCCCCGTGACCATCGACTCGTCCAGGCTGGAATGCCCGTCGAGGATCACCCCATCGACAGGCACCTTCTCACCCGGTCGCACCAGCACGACGTCACCAGCGATGACCTGCTCGATCGGGACCTCGACCGTGGCACCGTCGCGTTCCACCCGGGCGGTACGCGGCTGCAGCCCGATCAACCGACGGATGGCTTCACCGGTACCAGCCTTGGCCCGTGCTTCAAGGAGCCGTCCGAGCATGATCAGGGTAATGATCACCCCGACCGCTTCGAAATAGACGTCACGAACATCGGCCGGCACCACACCGGGGGCGACGGTAACGACCGTGCTGTAGCTGAACGCGGCGACCGTACCGAGCGTGATCAGGCTGTTCATGTCCGCAGCCCGATGTGCCAGCGCCAGCCAACCGGTGCGATGGATCGGCCAAGCCACCCAGCCCATCACCGGTGCGATCAGCCCGAACTGAAGCCAACGGTTCATCAACACCATCGGGATCCACCCAAACCCGAACATGTCACGACCCATCACCGCGAACAGCACCGGCGCAGTCAACACCGCTCCGATCAGCACCCGACGAGACACATCCGATACCTCGCGTCGCCGTGCCGCCGCCTCGACGTCCTCGCCATCACCTGCGGTTCCCGCCACCACCACCGTATGTCGGACTTGGGCTTCGGGCTCCGCCGCTACTGGCGGCTCGGCGGCTGTCGGTGGCTCGCCGTCGACCGGGACCGTGCCGTGGATCATGTTCATCCCACACGCAAACGCATACACGCCGGCATGGTCGGGCGTGAACTCAACGGTCGTCTTTTCGAACGGCGCGAGAAACCGGCTCAACCCGAGATCGGCAAACACCACCCGGGACGAGCAGTCCCCGTCCTCTTGGCGATCAAACACAATCCGCAACGGCACACCGGTACGAGCTTGGATAGTCGAGGGTGTGTAACCGCCCCGCACGACCACCCGAACCTCCTGCACCCCAGCCTGCTCCACCGCCATCGTCGCCGCCCGAGAACGAAAGAAGAATCGTGCCAGCAACACAACCGTGAACCCACCCACGACCGTCACAGCTAGTTGAACTGTCGTCACACGAGACCCCTCCGCGGGCCGTCGAACGGCCACACTCTCATCCTGGAGCCTCTATACCCCAGGAGGGTAGGGACCTATACCTCCCGCCGGGAGGACCTACGACTCTTCCCAACGTCACCGCCAGAGGTCGATGCTGAGCCCTGAAGAAGGTCGAGGAGGAGCTCAGCTATGAAGCAATCGAATCGGATGATCACCTACCTCATCGGTGCCGCCGTGGTCGTCGCGGTGTTGGTCGCAGTCGGTGCCTCACGACTCTTGGCACTGCCGCTGATACTCGTTGCGTGCCCGCTGATGATGTTCATGATGATGCGCGGCATGAACCACAACAACACCACCGAGGACCACACAGGCCACGGCTGCGAACACGACCCGACGCACCCAACCGAAACAACAACGGGCCAGCGGCCGTGACCTGCCGCTCGACCTGGCCGTCGTTGACCCCACCCCACCGGACGGCGATTGCTGCGCACGAAATGACACAGGAGATGCATCGTGCATGATTGGAACGACAACTGGAACGGCAACTGGTGGTGGATGACGATCATGATGATCGCCTTCTGGGGCGGACTCATCTGGCTCGCCGTCACACTCCTCCGGCGTGGCAAACACCACCCGGCACCGGCCGTGCCAGGGGTGCAGACACCACAAGAGGTACTCGCCCACCGCCTAGCCCGCGGCGAAATCGGACCCGACGACTACCGCCAACACATCGACGCCCTCAACCACCGACCGAACGAGTAGGGATGGTTGTTGCGACAACGAGGGCAAAAATATCTGACATTCCCATCGTCGGTCGCGGTTCTTCCGCCTAGCGCAGAAGATGCGCTCATTCGTGGCCAGCAACACGACCCTTGGCGCACCGACGACGATGTCGAAGTGGCCACACTCGGTTGGGTCAACTGACACAACCCGCCCGCCTCCACAGTCACCGCAACGACGCGCCGCCCGGCGAATTCGAAGCAGCGTTCTATGAAGCCAAACGAGCCGGCCAACTGGTCGGAATCCAATAACACGAGCCTCCATCAAGGCCAGTGGGACTCATTCCGGGTCTTTCGGTGAACGTGACAGCGCTCGTTTCAATTGGCTGCGATCGGCGGGGCTTAGCGTCGAGACGAAGTGCACGAGTGCCGAGGGTCGGTCGGATCGGGCCAGGAGTTCGTGCATTCGCGCTGCGGTATATTCCTCGCGGGTTTGGAGGGGTCGGTAGGCGTGAGCTTTGCCGTCGCGTTGGCGTTCGAGTCGCCCCTTCTTGTAGAGGCGGATCAGGATCGTCAGGATCGTGCCGTAGGCGAGATCATCTTCGTGCTGCAACCGTTCAAGCACCTCGCCGGGGGTGAGCCACCCGTTGTGCTCCCAGAGCACGGTTATCACCGCTGCTTCCAACTCTCCCATCTGTCGACGTGGGCTCATCGCGCTCCTCCATCACTCGGTACCAGATCGTAGCGCTTGTGTTCGCGTACACACTGTCGTAGCGAAGCGGGATAAGGTGGCAGACATGGTTACCCGACGTTCTCGCTTGATACTTCTCGTCGTCGGTGTCGCTGCGGCCGGGATCATCGCCGTCGCGGCCGGCCGTGGTGCGTCTCATCGGGTGGCGACCGGTGGGTCGGCCGGCAACACTTCGACGTTGGCGGTCGGGGCAACCGCCCCGACCGCGATGTTGAGTTCGACCCGTGGTGATGTGGTCAACCTGGCCGATTTCCGCGGTAAACGCAACGTCATGCTGTACTTCTACGAACACGCCGGTTGAAGCCCGTGTGAAGCGCAGCTGGTCGAGCTGCAAAAGAATGCCACAACGTTCGCGAGTAAAGGTATCGAAGTGTTCGCGGTGTCCGTCCAGGACCTCAAAGTTTCACAGGGCCTCGCCGAACGCCTGCATCTGGACCTACCAATCCTCTCCGACACTGACGCCACGCTGGCCAAAGCGTTCGGCATCTACGACCTGCCCGGCAGCATGGGTCCGTTCTCCACCCACTCGTTCTGGCTCATCGACCAGAAGGGCGTGATCGCGTTTCGTGAGGTGTCGCTGGAAATGCATGTACCGTTTGACCATGTGCAGCAGGCCGTAGACGCCCTCGTACCAGCATGACGAACGCGGCGGCGATACCGCCGAGCGGTATCCCCCACGGAATCGGGTAGGCCACCGCAACCATTCGTGCCAAACCGATCGCTAAACCGGTCGCAACCCCGATGATCAGGGTGGTGCTGCCGGAGTTGGCTGGGAGATCGCCGAGCAGAGCCGGAGCGGCCAGGACGAACAGGGTGAGCGAGGTGACGAACACCTCGATCGCACCCGCCCCGGTGGCACCCTGCCAGAACCGCACCAGCTCGACCGCGATGAGAACCCCGTAAACGGCGGCGATCCCGGTGATGCGGCGGCGGGCGACGGCAGTCAGCGAGAGCAGACCGGCGAGCACGAACAGGCCGGTCGCGGCAGTTATATCGTCGGGGTGACCGACGTGGAGCAGATCGAGACGTAGATCGAGCAGCGGGATCGACAACGTCACCACGAGAGACGCCGCGGCCGGAGGAAACCACCACCAACCCCGTGCCGCCTTCAACGCGTGAGCCGCACCAAGGGCACCACCGAGCACCGCGAACCCGATCACCGGGCCTCGCACCACCATCCCGACCACTGCCGCGTCGGCGACCACCCACCACATCTGCTGGTGTCCGCTGCCAGTGAACAACGCCAACCCGCACGCGATCGCGCCGACAACCGCGGCGTTCTGCAATGTCGGGTTATAACTCGGAGCGATGCCGAACACGATCGGAGCGAGCACCGCACCGGCGATCAGGACTCCCGGACCGAACCGGTCATCCCGAACACATCGGGTGATACGGGCGGCCGGCCACCAGCACAGCGCGGCGGCGACGGCCAGCGCGGTGGTCACCAACCCGAGCGGGTCGAGCTGTTCGGGGGATCCGAACACCGGCAGCTTCACGGTCCGCGCCGCGACGAACGTCACGGTAAACACGATCGCGACGGTGGCCAACAGGCGCGGCCACCACGCCCGCTGCGGTGAGACGCCAACACCTACTGCGAGCACAAGCTGGGCGACGCCGGCGGCAGCGAACAACACACCGACCGTCGGGCTCTCGGCATAGTGAACGGGCACGAGCGCGAGATGGATCACGCCAGCCACCGCTGATGCCACAACCGAAGCAGCCCGACGCGTCGAGAGCGCCGACCGGAGCCGGGTAAGCCCTACGACGAGTACCGCGAGAACGACGGGGAGGAGCGGGCCGAGACGTAGGAGGCTGGCGACACCGCCATGAACGTCATCGCCGTTGGGAACGTCCGCAAACACCGTCGGCTACCCGCGGTTTCAGGTGCCGGCCAACGGCGAAAACGAGGACATGCAGCCCAGCCTACACTTGTACACTGTGTATGAGTACGGCAGGGCGTCATGGTCGAATGCGAAATGACGACGTGAACATCCCGGACCGCCGCAGCGTGACACAAGCTGCGCCTCGTCTGCGTTGGT
>JANNZM010000123.1:0-18354 GCA_031410595.1 Actinomycetes bacterium
CCTTCCTCCGAGTTGACCCCGGCAGTCTCCTACGAGTCCCCACCATTACGTGCTGGCAACATAGAACAAGGGTTGCGCTCGTTGCGGGACTTAACCCAACATCTCACGACACGAGCTGACGACAGCCATGCACCACCTGTGATCGGCCCCGAAGGACACAGCATCTCTGCTGCTTTTCCGACCATGTCAAGCCCAGGTAAGGTTCTTCGCGTTGCCTCGAATTAAGCAACATGCTCCGCTGCTTGTGCGGGCCCCCGTCAATTCCTTTGAGTTTTAGTCTTGCGACCGTACTCCCCAGGCGGGGCACTTAATGCGTTAGCTACGGCACGGATTCCGTTGGTTGGAACCCACACCTAGTGCCCACCGTTTACGGCGTGGACTACCAGGGTATCTAATCCTGTTTGCTACCCACGCTTTCGCTCCTCAGCGTCAGTACCGGCCCAGAGTGGCGCCTTCGCCACCGGTGTTCCTCCTAATATCTGCGCATTTCACCGCTACACTAGGAATTCCCCACTCCCCTACCGGACTCTAGTCACCGCAGTATCGGATGCAGGCTCTGGGTTAAGCCCAGAGTTTTCACACCCGACTTGCGGAACCGCCTACGAGCTCTTTACGCCCAATAAATCCGGACAACGCTTGGTCCCTACGTGTTACCGCGGCTGCTGGCACGTAGTTAGCCGGACCTTCTTCTGTAGGTACCGTCAGATTCGTTCCTACTGAAAGCGGTTTACGACCCGAGGGCCTTCATCCCGCACGCGGCGTTGCTGCTTCAGGCTTGCGCCCATTGAGCAAGATTCCCCACTGCTGCCTCCCGTAGGAGTCTGGACCGTGTCTCAGTTCCAGTGTGGCTGATCATCCTCTCAGACCAGCTACCCGTCGACGCCTTGGTGAGCCGTTACCTCACCAACAAGCTGATAGGCCGCGAAGCCCTCCCAAACCGATAAATCTTTCTTCACAAAGCCATGAGACCTCGTGAGGGTATCCGGTATTAGCAATCGTTTCCGACTGTTATTCCAGAGTTCGGGGCAGGTTCTTCACGTGTTACTCACCCGTTCGCCACTAGATCTTCCGAAGTATTGCTACTTCATGGATCCCGTTCGACTTGCATGTGTTAAGCACGCCGCCAGCGTTCGTCCTGAGCCAGGATCAAACTCTCCGTCGATAACCAGCTTTCGCTGATTGCTTTGGTTCATCTAATCCAGAGGGATCGCTGCTTAGGCGACCCCAGACAAGACACCTCACGTGTTACGGTGAGGGTACAACTAGTGACGAGACGTTCGTACGCAGCAAGCTGCACCGAACGCCCGCACTGGCGTTCTTTTGTCCTCTCTTCTGTTTTCAAGGAGCCTAAGCCCAGAGCACATGCCATTGGCAGTGGTGCTCACCCGGGTCGTTCTTGCCGCTAAGGGCTTTCCGGGGCGAGGAAGAATGTATACCTTCCTCAGGTTGCGTGCAAGTGAACACTGTCGAAAATCACGCCCTTGAAGGTGTTTTTCCCACGTTTCACGAGGAGAAAACGTCCTCTGAGCAGGGCGGATGGAAAGTCCAAAATACTTTCAAAAGTGACGTTGTGACTATTGACTCTTATGCCGTTTTGCGTCAAAGTTCTCCGAGCTGCCCCTCGGGAGGCTTCTAGGCCGGTTTCGACCACCAGCGTGGTCATGTCCGCCAACCACGCGGGATCGCCCTTCACGGTGGGGATCTCCTTGAACACCGCTTCAAGCACCTCCTCTGATGCATCGGCAGGATCGGACCCAAACAGGACATCGGCCGCCGCCTCTGCGGTGGCCGCGGCTGCAGCCCCGTGCACCATTGTGGTCATCTCTGCCGCGAGGGCTTTTTGCGCGCTGCGAAGATGTGGCGCCTCGTTGTGGGCAGCCATCAAGGCCTTGATCTCCTCTACCGGCCGTAACGACAGCATGAGGAAGAGCTTTTCGATGTCGGCATCTTCTACCGTTACCCAGAACTGGCGGAACTGGTACGGGCTGGTGCGTTCGGGGTCAAGCCACACCGCGCCGCTCGCTGACTTACCGAACTTCGTGCCGTCGCTCTTGGTGATCAGGGGGTGGGTCAGGGCGAACGCGGTCTTGCCGAGAGATTTGCGGATGAGATCGGTGCCGGCGGTGATGTTGCCCCATTGATCAGAGCCACCCATCTGCATTTCCACCCCGTGCCGCTCGAAAAGCACCCGGAAGTCGAAGGCTTGGAGCAGCATGTAGCTGAATTCGGTGTACGAGAGCCCGTTTTCGCTGTCCAAACGGCTCTTCACGGAGTCCTTTGCCATCATCTGGTTCACGGTGATGTGTTTGCCCACGTCCCGCAGGAAATCGATCACACCGACCGGTTTCGTCCAGTCGGCGTTGTTCACCAGGACGGCCTGAGTCGGTCCGGGCGTGAAGTCGAGCAGTTTGGTGAGCTGGGCTTTGATGCACTCGACGTTGTGGTTTAGCGAGGCTTCATCGAGCAGGTTGCGTTCTTCGCTTCGCCCACCTGGGTCACCGACCATACCGGTTGCCCCGCCGGCCAGGGGGAACGGCTTGTGGCCTGCGAGTTGAAATCGGCGAAGCAGCAACTGACCGACCAGGCTCCCCGCGTGCAGGCTGTCGGCAGTTGGGTCGAAGCCGATGTAGACACTGATCGGGGCTTCGCTCAAACGATTGCGGAGCGCATCGAGGTCGGTCGTGTCATGTACGAGGCCGCGAGCGAGAAGGTCGTCAATCAGATCCATAGCGGCTCAATGTTCGCGCAACCTTTCCCCCGCCACAGATGATTAACCCTGGTCAGGACGCGGGCGGCTACCGGTCACCCCACACACCGAGGGCAAAAATGACCAATCCGAAGAACGCAATGATCGGTCCGACCACAGCCCAGAAGTTGGAATTGGTCATGGGGCTGCTGCTCTTGATCGTGCCGAGGGCCCTGGAACATGAAGATCGTCCCGAACACAGCCATCAGCGCGCCGACGATCATCATGACGAGGTTGCGGCGGCGGGAGGGTTTGGAAGGTCGATGTACTTGCCCTCGGCAGGCGTCACGTTCTCGCGACCCTTGACCAACCGCAGCCTTGTGGTTGCTTCGGCAACCGAGGTTAGGTGAGCTTTGTTGCCGTCCCACAACTTCGTCGGATCATCTAGGTAGGAGCCGCCCGTATCAGCGGACTCAGCCTCAGAGGTGTCGTCCGTCGTTGTTTCGCTGCTGCTTGGCTCGGTCGGATCCGCATGTACGGTGCTCGACGATCGCTCAGCCGGTGGTGATCCAGCGCCAGCGAAGATCGACAGCTTTGGAGATGCCGACGCGTGGTCTGGCGACGACGCTCGCCGGCGCAAAACCGTCGTCATAGAGGCCGATATCGGACTTGGTGAGGTCGAGGCCGTTGTGACGGAGATCAAGGTCGAACGCCGCACAGAGTTTGCCGGGGCCGTTCGCAAGGTCGCGATCACGACGCGCCCTCGGTCGACGCAGCCGCATTTCTTCAACGCCCTCGATCGGTTCGAGCCCACGGAGCAAGACTGCCTGAGCGTCGCCAACCGCGCCGGTGACGACGTTGGCGCAGTGGTGCATGCCGTAGGTGAAGTACACGTACAGCACACCCGCTGGTCCGAACATCACCGTGTTGCGGGATGTCTGACCGCGGGCGGCGTGACTGGCCGCATCGTCGGTTCCACCGTAGGCCTCGACCTCCGTGATACGTCCACGACACGACCCGACGACGAGAATCTTGCCTAATAGGTCAGGAGCGACAACGGAGCTGTGCCGAGCAAAGAACGCTCGCCTCAGCCGCTGAGGCTTACTCACCCCCACCCAGTTGCAGGAGGTCGTCGCCGCCTTTGCCCAACGTGCCGGCGGCGCGGTAGACGGCGAGTTTGTCGCGGGAGTCTTGGATGTCGAGGTTGCGCATGGTGAGCTGGCCGATCCGGTCGAGAGGACTGAACGCACCCTCGGTCTTTTCCATCGACAACCGCTCGGGCTGGTAGGTGAGGTGCGGACCGGTCGTGTCGAGAATGGTGTAGTCATCGCCCCGACGCAGGCGCACGGTGACCTCGCCGGTGACCGCGGCACCGACCCAACGCTGTAGGGGTTCGCGCAGCATGACCGACTGCGGATCGAACCAGCGACCCTCGTAAAGCAGACGTCCGAGGCGACGGCCCATGGTGCGGTAGTTGTCGATGGTGCCTTCGTTATGGATGCCGCTGACGAGCCGTTCGTAGGCGATGAACAGCAAGGCAAGCGCTGGGCCTTCGTAAATGCCGCGGCTCTTGGCTTCGATGATGCGGTTCTCGATCTGGTCGCTCATGCCGAGCCCGTGACGTCCACCGATGGCGTTGGCTTCGTGCACCAACGCAACTCGTGACTCGAAAGTCTTGCCGTTGATGGCGACGGGCCAACCCTCCTCGAAACGGACCGACACGACCTCGGGTTCGATCTCCACCGAGGCATCCCAATGACGCACACCCATGATCGGTTGCACGATGTCCATCGACTCGCTCAGCAGTTCCAGCGTCTTGGCCTCATGCGTGGCGCCCCAGATGTTGGCGTCGGTGGAGTAGGCCTTTTCGGCACTGGCCCGGTACGGCAGATTGCGAGCGATCAGGAACTCACTCATTTCGCTGCGGCCACCAAGCTCGTTGACAAAAGCCTCATCCAACCAGGGCTTATAGATGCGCAGGTCGGGGTTGACCATGAGGCCGTACCGGTAGAAACGCTCGATGTCGTTGCCCTTGTAGGTGGAGCCATCGCCCCACACATCCACGCCGTCTTCTTTCATGGCTCGCACCAACAGGGTGCCCGTGACCGCACGCCCGAGCGGGGTGGTGTTGAAGTACGTCTTGCCCGCGGTGGTTATGTGGAACGCGCCACACATCAGCGCAGTGAGGCCTTCATCGACGAGGGCTTCCTTACAGTCGACAAGGCGAGCGTGTTCTGCGCCGTACTCGACGGCACGGTTTGGGATGCCGTCGATGTCGTCCTCATCGGGCTGACCGAGGTCGGCGGTGTAGCAGTACGGGACGGCTCCTTTTTCGCGCATCCACGCCACGGCGGTGGCGGTATCGAGGCCGCCGGAGAAGGCAATGCCGACGCGTTCGCCGACCGGAAGAGAGGTGAGGACGGAACCCATGTGTTACTTGCTTTCGTTTGAGACGCGCGCCTGGTCGGCAGCGAGTCGAAGTTTGAAGTTGGCCAACTGGACTGCCACCGGCCCAGGCCCGGCGCCACCAGGTGTGGTTCGACGACGCACGGACACTCCCGGAGCGACGAGCGCGGCAGCCTCTGCGCCGAGGTCAGGGTGAGCCGCTACCAGGTCAGACAAGGGCGCGGCGTCGTCAACAAGTGAGGCCCGGACGACCGCACCAACGATGGCGTGTGCCTGTCGAAATGGAGTTCCGCCGGCAACGAGCCACTCGGCCAAGTCGGTTGCCGATGACGTCGGGGAATCTGCAGCCGCCTGCATCTTCGGAGCAACAATAGTTGCAGTTGCAATCATTCCACTGAGGGCTGGCAGGGCAAGACTCACCTGGTCGACCGAATCGAAGAGTGGCTCCTTGTCCTCCTGCAGATCCCGGTTGTACGCAAGGGGCAAGCCTTTCAGCGTCGTGAGTAGTCCGGTGAGATTGCCGATCAAGCGCCCAGATTTCCCACGGGCCAATTCCGCAATGTCGGGGTTCTTCTTCTGCGGCAGCATGGAGGAGCCGGTGGCGTACCCGTCGTCGAGACGAGCGAAGCCGAACTCTTCGCTGGTCCAGAGCACCCACTCTTCGCCGAGGCGACTCAGGTGGGTGCCTATGAGCGCCAGGTTGAACAATGACTCGGCGATATAGTCCCGGTCGCTGACGGCATCCAACGAATTGTCGAACACCCTCGCGAAGCCGAGCAGCGACGCGCTGTAAGCGGGGTCGAGAGGAAGTGACGAACCTGCCAACGCTCCCGCCCCAAGCGGCGACACATCCATGCGATCAAGCGTTGCCAGCAGTCGGTCGACGTCGCGCGCCAGGGTCCACGCGTGGGCGAGGAAGTGGTGTGCCAGTAGCACGGGCTGTGCTCGCTGCAAATGGGTGTAACCGGGCAGATAGGTCTCCCCCGCTGCTTCGGCCCGAGCCAGAAGGACGAGTTGCAAGCCCACAACCCGCGACGCGACATCACGCAAGGCCCGCTTGGTCCACAGGCGGGTATCGGTGGCGCACTGATCATTGCGGCTGCGTCCGGTGTGAAGTTTGGCGCCGGCGTCGCCGGACAGCTCGGTGACCCGACGCTCGACCGCGGTGTGAATGTCCTCATCACTGTCCACGAAGACGAATGAGCCAGACTCCATTTCCATCCAAACAATGTCGAGCGCGGACAGCACCGCATTACGCTCGCTATCGCTCAGGAGTCCAACGTGAGCCAACATCCGCACGTGGGCGCGACTGCCGGTGATGTCGTCACGCCACATGCGTTGATCAAACGGCAGGCTCACCGTATATGCCATCAAGTCTGCCGCCGGGCCCGATGCGAAGCGTCCGTGCCAAAGTGTCTTGCCCCCATCATCGGCGATGCTCATGACAGGCCCGCCAGGTCGCGCATGGTGCGGGCCAGCTTCTGACCGCCGACCTTTTCGGTGGCAACACAAAACATGGTGTCGTCCCCCGCGACGGTGCCGAGCAGCCCGTCGACTCCCGCTCGATCCAGGGCCGAGGCAACAACGTGGGCGCAGCCGGGCGGCGTGCGAAGGATGACGATATTGGCGCTGCACAAGACCTCCCCCACCCACTCGCTCATTACCCGGCGCAGGTGTTCTTGTGGGGCTTTGCGTTCCGGAGCGAGTTCGGGAATGGCGTAGGCCGTTTCGCCGTCGGAGGTGCGCACCTTGAGCGCACCAAGCTCGTCAAGATCACGCGACACCGTGGCCTGCGTGGCCGTCGTACCGGCGGCGTGGAGCAAATCGACGAGCTGCGGTTGGCTGGTGATGACGTGACCGGCGATGAGGCGGGCGATCTCCATCTGACGGGACTGCTTGGTTGCCATTCAGCGAACTCCAAGCAGGAAGGCCACGACGGCCCGAGCGGTGTGCATGCGGTTGTGAGCTTCAGGGAAGATGCGACTCTGCGGGCTGTCGAGCACCTCGTCGGTCGCTTCCTCACCCCGGTGGGCGGGAAGGCAATGCAGGAACACTGCGTCCGGCTCGGCTCGTTGGAGCAGATCACCGTTGATTTGGTACGGGCGGAACACCGGACGTCGCTCATCGGCTTCCTTCTCCCAGCCCATCGAGTACCACGTGTCGGTCACCAAGCAGCGGGCGCCCTCAACGGCTTCTTCTGGCCGCCTGATGGTCGGCACGTGATCTTCACTGCGAGGTCCGTAGCCTTCGGGACAGCACGCGACCAGTTCGCCGCCCAACATGGTCACGCCGCGCGACAGTGATCGGGCGACGTTGTTGAACTCACCCACCCACGCGATCCGAAGGCCGGCCAGTTCGCCGAATTCCTGACGCAACGTCAGAAGATCGGCGAGTCCTTGGAGCGGATGCTCGTGGTCCGAGAGCATGTTGAGCACGGGTACTTTGCCCGAGATCGCGGCCATCTTCGCGACGTTGCGATGATCGAAGACTCGGGCCGCGATCAGGGCGTGATAGCCGACCAAGACACGGGTTAGATCCTCGACTGTCTCGCGCTTTCCCAGCTCGACGGAATCGACAATCGGGTGACCACCGAGTTGTACGACCGCCATCTCCACCGAGTGCCGGGTGCGACTGGAAGGCTTTTCGAAGAGCAGCGCCGCACCCTTGCCTCGAAGCACTTGGGGTAGTTCCCAACGCTCGGCGAGGTCAAGCACGTTGGTGAGTTCGTCGGGTGTGAGGTCGTTGATGGCAAGGAAGTGTCGGGTCACGCCAGCACATCCCGGATCATGCCGACCGCGGTCGCGATCTCGGCCGACGAGACGGTGATGGGCGGCGCCAACCGCAGCGCCGTCGCCGTCACTGCGTTCACCACGAGACCGCGTTGGAGCAGCTCGTCGGCAACGGGCTTGGCCTCGTGCGTGGCCAGTTCGGCTGCGATCAACAGCCCCATGCCACGCACTTCGCCCACACCGGGAACGGCGCGCAGCGCGTCCATCAGCTCGGCCCCGCGCTTCGCTGCGAGGGCTGGCGCGTCCAAGCGTTCCATCTCGGCCAACACCGCAGCGGCGGCCGCGGTAGCCAGTGGCGTACCGCCATAGGTCGTCGCGTGGTCGCCCGGCTTGAACGCGGCGGCAACGTCGCGCTTGGCCCAGCACGCTCCGATCGGGAAGCCGTTGCCAAGAGCCTTGGCCATCGAAACGACATCGGGCTGCACGCCGTAATGCTGGTAGCCGAACCACTCACCGGTTCGAGCGAAACCGGTCTGCACCTCATCCACCATGAACAGCAGGCCGCGCTCATCGCACAGCTTGCGGATGCCACGGAAGAACTCGACCTCGGCCGGATTCACGCCACCTTCACCCTGCACCGGCTCCAGCAGAATCGCCGCCACATCAGGCGAGATGGCCGCCTCGAACGCGGCCAGGTCGTTCCATGCGGCATGTCGGAAGCCTTCGGGCAACGGTTGGAAGGTTTCGTGCTTGGCCGGCTGCCCTGTGGCGTGCAAGGTGGCCAGGGTGCGTCCGTGAAAGCTGCCGTAGGCGCTGATGACGGCGTACTTGCCACGACCTCCCCATCTACGGGCGAGTTTGATGGCGCACTCGTTGGCCTCGCCGCCTGAATTGGCGAAGAAGACCTGACCTCCGCCTCCGTGCAGCCGGTCGATGGTGCGGGCCACATCCCAGGCGTTCTCGTTCGCAAACAGGTTGGACACGTGCAGCAATGTGTTGGCCTGGTGGCTGATCGCTTCGGCGACCGCCACGTTGGCGTGACCGAGCGACGTGACCGCAAGACCCGACAGGAAGTCGAGGTAGTGCTTGCCGTTGGAGTCCCACAGTTCGGTGCCTTTCCCGCGGGCAAACATGACCTGCGGCGGCCCGTACGTTGGCATGATCGGGCAGTAGTCGAGACCAGCGGTATCGAATGCGTGGGCGGTCATTTCGTTTCTCCTTCAACCATGGTGCCGATGCCTTCATCGGTGAATACTTCGAGCAGCAAGACGTGCGGAATACGGCCGTCGAGAATGTGAGCCCGCCGTACGCCGCCGCGCACCGCTCGGGTGCAGGACTCGATCTTGGGGATCATGCCCCCGGTGAGCGTGCCATTAGCCATGAGCGCTTCCAACTCGGCCGCGGTCGTTTGTCGTATGAGGCTGGTGGCGTCGTTGACATCACGACGCAAACCCTCGATGTCGGTGAGGTACACCAGCTTTTCTGCCTGCAGCGCTTCGGCGATGGCACCGGCCACCGTGTCGGCGTTGATGTTGTAGGCCTGACCCTTGTTGTCCAGGCCAATAGTGGCGACAACAGGTATCAGCTCCTCGGCCAAAAGGCGTTGGATGATGGCCGGGTTTACGGCGCTCACGTCGCCAACGAACCCGAGTGAACCGTCGCCGGTCGGGGTGGCGGTGAGCAGCCCGCCATCTTCTCCCCCAACGCCGATCGCCAGCGGACCGTGCACGTTGATGGCGGCCACGATCTTCGGGTTCACTTCGCCTCGCAAGACCATACGGGCGATGTCGACGGTCTCGGCATCAGTGACGCGCAGGCCGCTGCGGAACTCGCTTTGCTTGCCAAGTCGCTTCATCATCGAGGAGATCTGGGGGCCACCACCGTGCACGACAACAGGGCGCATGCCCACGGCGTGCATCATCACGATGTCCTGCGCGAACACCGCCAATGCTTCCTCATCGGAGGTTGCACCTGCGAGCGCGTTGCCGCCGTACTTCACCACCACGATCTTGTCGGCGAAACGTTTGATGTACGGCAAGGCCTGGATGAGGATCTCGGTTTTCGCTGCGGCGTCAGCCCGGCTCACGGGAACAGTCCGACTGCAGCAAGGCCGGCAGTTTCGTCCAGCCCGAGCGCCACATTCATCGCCTGCAGCGCCCCGCCCGACGCTCCTTTGGCCAGATTGTCGATGGCGCACAGCAACAGCACCGTGTTGGTGCGCTCGTCGTAGCGGGCTGACATGTGCACGCTGTTGGAGCCGAGTGTCGCCTTGGTGGACGGCGAATCCGTCCGCACGGAAACGAACGGCTCGCCCCGGTACTTGCGGGCCAGCTCGGCCAACAGCCCGGCCGTCGTCACGGATTTTCCGGTTGCCGGGCGGGCGTAACACGTGGCGAGGATGCCGCGGTTCATCGGGGCTAGGTGAGGCGTGAACAGCACCTGTGCGCCGGTGACCTGCTCGATCTCGGGCGTGTGCCGATGGTCGAGCAGCCCGTATGCGAGCACGTCTTCATTGACGGTGCAGAACAGGTTGTTGTTTTTCGGGACCCGGCCCGCGCCCGACACGCCGGTGATGGAGTTTACGATCACACCGGACGGGTCGATGAAGCCCGCTTCCACCAAGGGCTGCAGCACCAACGATGCGGCGGTCACGTGGCAGCCCGGCGTGGCGATGAGGTCGGCCCCCTTCAACTCGCTGCGGGTCAGCTCGGGCAACCCGTAGACGGCTTGGGCCAACAGCGCCGGTTGCGTGTGCTCGAACTTGTACCACGTCGGATACAACGAGGCGTCCTTCAACCGATACGCCGCCGAAAGATCCACCACCGTGCCGACCCTGCCGACGAGTTGCGGGGCAATGTCGAGAGCGGCCTCGTGCGGCACACCGAGGAACACGGCGTCGAGTCCGTCGCAGGCTGTGGCATCGAACTCGGAGAAGACCAAGTTCGGGTACACGGTGGCCAGCGATGGGTAGAGGTTGGTGGCGAGCGTTCCTGCCTGACTATCGCCGGTGGCGAGCACCATCTCCACATCGGGATGCTGGGCCACAAGGCGCAAGAGTTCCACGCCCGTGTAGCCCGATGCGCCAACTATGCCAATTCGCCTCTTCGCAACCATAGGCGCATGATCATACAACACGGCGCATGATCATGCACGAATGGATTTATGGCGCCGCCGCTACTGGCGTCGCCTTCACGACCTCAAAGGGCGGCACGCCATCGAACCGGATCTCAACGTTCTTGTAGCCGAGGTTGGTCAGCATCGCCGTCAGCATCTTGGTGGTGTTGGCCTCGGCCTTGTCACGAAGTCCACTCGCCGTGGCTGCGGCGTCCATCTTGGCTGCCGCCGCGATGAAGAGCTCTTTGTCGTTGTCGGGGTTATCCTCGACCGCGCCCTTGATCCGATCGACAATGCCGCGCTGGCGAGAGGCTACGTGGCTTTGCGCCGGATCAACGACAGCCGGAGAAAGACTGGCGTGAGGCAGCGTGATGACGGCCGAGGTGCGGTCGGCGTTGGTGACGATGGCATTGCCACCGACGTTGCGGAAGTCGACCGCGGCGTCAACCGTACCGATGCCGATGAACAGCGTGCGCTGGCCCGCGATGGCCTTCGGAACGTACTGCACGTCCTTTTCCACATCGACCAGCACCTCGTAGTCACCCGCAGCCGCCTTGTAGAGCGACAGGTCCTTCAGGGTGAGCATGACGGGCGGAGGAGTCCGATCGACCACGACGGTTTTGATCGGGTTCTTCAGGTGCGACTTGGCATAGTTGAGTACGCCGACCACGAGACCGGCGCCGAGAAAGCCGAGCAGGCTCAGACCAAGCAGGAAGTTGCGAAAACGATGAGTAGGCACGGACTGTTGTAACGGTGCTACCGCTCGCTGTATTCCATCGTGAACAATAGGCATCAGTGTCTTACTCCCTAACGACTGTGGGTCAGCTGCTCGTGGCGACGCCAGAACTGATCGACCCCAACTTCAACCGAACCGTGATCTACATGCTGCAACACGGGCAGAGCGGCGCGTTGGGTCTGGTGCTGAATCGCCCCACGCCACATGAGCTTCCTGACTCACTGGAGCGCTGGAAGTCGCGCGCCGCCCTTCCGCCCGTCGTATTTCGGGGTGGACCGGTGCAGCCCGAGGGCATCATTGCGCTTGGACGCCAGCACGGAGCCATGGCCGAAACCGTCGACTTGGTGAACGTGGAGCCCGACGATTTCGATGACGTTCGCCTGTTCCACGGCTACGCCGGTTGGGGTACCGGCCAGGTGGAGGACGAGATCAACGAGGGCTCCTGGTTCGTGGTGGACTCCGACATCGCCGACATCTTCACCCCCGAGCCAGACGCCCTCTGGCATCTGGTGCTCGGCCGCCAATCCCAACCGTTGAGCTGGCTGGCGCTCTACCCGGAGGACCCCTCCGTTAACTGAGCGGCGGATCGCCGGGGCGATTGCCCCGGCGATCGAGCGGACGTCGTCTGGCTAGAGGTAGTAGCCGGTGGTGTCAATGATGAAGTGCGTGCTGCCCGCGGGGCCACCGCCGCGGATCCTTATCTTGCCGGCGCTGCTCACCGCGCTCACGACGTAGTTGGCCACTGCAATACCGCTGGTAGCCCAGTTGATGTTCGATGTGTTGTTGAACGTCGCACCGTCAGCGTAGGCGCTGAGGAAGCCAAACTCGGTCGTGGCATCGATTGTGAGGTTGAACGCGGCGGCACTTGCCCCGGTCGGAATGCCAGCAATAGTGGTGGCACCGTTCTTGCCGGTCGTGAGGTCGATCACGCGCTCCTCACCGAACTTGATCTTGCCTGCTGTTCCCTCCCGACTGTCGTAGGAGCGGACCGGGCTCGGAAGAGCAACGAAGGAACCCGCCGTCGAGCTGCCCGCCAGCCGAATCCAGCGCACGGGATCGGTTGCCGCAGCACCTGGAACCGAGAACCACAGGTTGTACGCATCATCGACGTACATCTCACCGGGGCCATGCTTGCCGACCGATGGACCCACGACGGCCGCCGGAACTGGCGTGATGCCTGCCTCTGTTGCGACGCTCTTGGCCGTCAGGAATTGGATGTGCGATCCGAACGAGCCGATGGCCATCGCCTTCGGGGCATCCTTCGCCGCGTCGGGTGCGGCCACATTCGCCGCGACCACCCCAAAGCCATCGATGGCTTTGGTGGAGCCGTGCACGCCGTTCTTGATGTTCGTGACGGCATAGCCGCCGATGGCCGCCGGAAAGAGATTCACGCCTGCCGTAGCCAAGGTGATAGGGCCCGGCGCGTTTTCTGCCGCAGACAACAGACTCGCCCCCGTTGCCGCAAACGCCGGAGTCGATGGTGGCGCGTAGGTCAGCACCGTTGCGGTTGTGCCCTTGTTGTTGGCGACGGCAGCGACAGAACTACCGATCTGAAGATTTCCGTCGTCAGCGGCGTCAGCGCGGTTGGACAGGACGGCGGAGCCAACCGCGGCACCTGCGCCCACGATGGCTATCTTGCGGAAGAGGTCCCGGCGGTTGTTACCGGGCTCGATTTCGGTGTGGGTGGTTGTGAGGTCGTCGGAAAGATCGGTCATGTCAGGTCTCCTTGAGAGGTTGCATGCTTTGATATTTTCGCCCGACGTTGTCTAGCACCGTCTCACGCTTCGTGGGCATCACCCCCTCCAAGAATCATCCTGACTACTCATTGTGAGAATTTAACCGGCTTTTCTTCCTCGCGTGCGGCTTGGAGGCCGTCAACGTTGTGGAGGAGATCGAGGGCATCGTTGTGGGAGTGGGTGAAACCGAGGGCGCGCTCCTGTTTCACGGTGTCGACCGAACGCAGCGCGACGATGTACGCCCGTCGCCACGATACCGCCGAGGTATTGCCGCCGGAGCCGTGGAGCACGCCCTCGTTGTGCACCGTGATGTCACCACGGCGGATTGGCACCGCAACAACCTCGTCACCCTTGCGTAACGAGGTGGCGATCGTGTGCACTTTGGCGCGGTCCTCCCCTACTGGGAAGTGCGGGCGAATCGGTTCACGGTGACTGCCGGGCAGGAATTGCATGCAGCCGTTCTCCAATGTCGAGTCATCGACCGCCAGCCAGCACGTGGCCGTGCGACGGTCATCGGTGCCGATCCAATAGGCCTGATCCTGATGCCAGGCGAACACCGCGTCCTCACGACCCGGTTGCTTGGCCAGCAACTGATCGAAGTCAATGGTCATGCCCTCACCACACAGCTGCTCGGCGATGGATTCGGCTCGGCGCTCGAACATGTTGCCCTGCCATGCCGGGTAATAGCGGCGGGGCAACATGACGTTGGCGATGGCGTAGCCGAGCGCGTCGGTATCACCGTAGCTACCCGAGGTCATGTCGTAACGATCTTTGCCCGGCACCTCGATCTTGCCGCGCAAGAAGTCGTCATACACCGATGCAATCTCGACGAGTTCTTCATCGGACATCACCCCCGGCAGATGCACGAAGCCGTCTCGCTGGAAGGCTTCGCGCTGCTCGGTGGTGACGACGTAGGTGTCTGCGTTGCGACCGGTCATGGCGCCAGTTTCGCGCGCCGAACGACCGGTGATGATCAGCGCAACGCGCCGCCGGTCTTGTTGACGAGCGCTATGCAGGCCTCGCGGACCTCGCCGATCTCGGCGTCGGTAAGGGTTCGGTCGGTTGCTTGCAGCCGGAGGTGAAACGCCAGGCTGCGGCTACCTTCGGGCACGCCAACGCCGCGGTACACATCGAACAGCTCGAGTCCGGCCAGCAAATCGCCCGCGCCTTTCTTCAGCGACAACATGACCCCATCAGCCGAGACCTTCTCGGGCACGACGAAGGCGAGGTCGATATCGCTGGACGGATATCGGCTGACCTTTTTGTAGCCCGAAATACCGTGGGGCAGATCGAGCAGTTTCCCGAGATCAAGCTGAAGCCAGGCCACCCGCTCGTTCACATCGTAGGACCCGAGTACCGAGGGGTGGACCTCACCGACCACGCCGACGGGGCGACCGGCGGCGAACACCGTGGCCGATCGACCCGGATGCAAACCAGAATGCACAGCAGACTGCACGCGTGCGCCCTTGATGCCGAGTGTGGTCACGATCTCGTTCCAGACCTCAACCGCAACCGGTGCATCGACACCAGCGATGGCAACAGCCAGATGTTCGGATTCCTCAGGGAGCGGCTGCTCATCATTCGGGTGGCGGAAGACATGGCCTATTTCGAAGAAGCGGACACCAGCGGCGCGATGGGTTTCGTTGTAGGAAACCGTCTTCAGCAGACCCGGCAGTAGCGAGGTGCGAAGCACACTCTCTTCAGCTGCCATCGGATTGCCGATGACGACCGGCCGGCCGACCGCCGCCAATCCGGCCCGCTCGGCGTCGCCGGGTGCCAGCCACGGGTTCGGCAGCGCTTCGTTCAGTCCGAGACCGAGCAGCAGTTGGCGCAGCGCACGGCGATCGCGCTGTCGTGGGCTGAGCCCACCGGGCATCGAAGATGCCGGCACCGTCTTGGCGATGTTGTCGTAGCCGTAGTGCCGGGCGATTTCCTCCACGAGATCTATTTCGCGGCTGCAGTCGGGGCGCCACGAGGGGACATTGAAGTGTCTGTTGGTGAAGGTGAACCCGATAGGTGCCAACAGCTTCTGTACGTCGTTGTCGGTCAGATTGGTGGCCAGCAGTTCGTTCACCCGTGACGTGCGCACGTCTACGAAGACCGGTTGAGGCAGCGTGCCGCGGGCGTCGACCAGACCCGGATGCAGCTCGATGTTCGGGCAGGTCTCGCGCAACAGTTCCACGAAACGGCGCACGGCGTGGTCGATGCCGTAAGGGTCGCGGCCCCGGTCAAACCGAACGCTCGCCTCGCTGCGTAACTCATGACGGGCCGCTGATCGGGCGATGCCGTCGGACGCGAACCAGGCGTTCTCAAGCGCGATGGTGTGGGTGCGGTCGGTGATCTCGGTGTCGAGGCCACCCATCACACCGGCCAGACCAATGGGGCGGTCTTCGGCATCGCAGATCAGAAGATCATCGGCGGACATGACCCGTACCACCCCGTCAAGGGTCGTAAGTTCTTCGCCGTCAGTTGCGAGGCGAATGTTGAAGCCACCGCCGCCGAGGGTTTCAAGGTCGTATGCGTGATTCGGCTCGTTCAGTTCGAGCATGACGTAGTTCGACACGTCAACCACGTTGCTTATGGCGCGCATGCCGGCGAGTGACAAGCGCTGCTGCATCCAAGGCGCGCTCTGCTGTACCTCGATGCCAGTGACAACCGCTGAGACGAACCGCCCGCAACGGTCGCCATCAACAATGGTGACGGGTGCTGAACGAGGGGGACCACTCGGCGCGATCCTCCCGCCGGGAATGGCGAACGGCAGACCGAGGTTGGCGGCGAGGTCGCGGGCGATACCCACGATGCCCCAGCATTCGGGACGGTTGCGGGTGAGGTCGATGTCGAACACCACATCGTGCGACAGGCCGCTGCCTTCCCAAGGCGAACTTCCCAAGGGCAGATCGGGGGGCAAAATCCAGATGCCGGCATCGGCTTCACCGAGCCCTAGCTCCTTCTGCGAGCACAGCATGCCGTTCGACCATTCGCCACGCATTTGACTGCGCTGGATGTTGCGACCGTCGGGCATAGTGGTGCCGATAGTTGCAAGCGGAACTAAATCTCCGGGTTGCATGTTGAACGCACCACAACAGATCTGCAGCGACTGCCCGTCACCGACATCGACAAATACCAAGCCGACGCGATCGGCATTGGGGTGCTTGGCCCTCTCCAACACTTTGGCCACAATGACGCCCGCGACCGGATCGTTGACGCGGATTATTTCCTCCACCTGCATGCCAAGGCGCGTAAGCGCCGCAGCAGTGGCCTCGGCGTCGGTGCCGAAGGGGGCGAGGTCGTTGAGCCAACTCAATGGCACTCTCATCAGAACTGCTCCACAAATCGAACGTCGTTGGCGTACATGTCACGGATGTCGTCGATACCATGTGACGACAGAGGGAACCGGTCCAGTCCGAACCCGAACGCGAAGCCCGAGTACTGCTCGGGGTCGATTCCGCAACCGGACAGCACGTCAGGGTGCACCATGCCGCAGCCACCCAGCTCCATCCACGAACCGTCGGCCCGCTGGATGTCGAACTCGGCCGAGGGCTCGGTGAACGGGAAGTACGACGGCCGGAGACGACTATTGAAGCCAGGCCCGAAGAATGCCTCGGTGAAGGCCTGAATGGTGCCTTTCAAGTCAGCCATGGTGATGCCCTTGTCGACCACCAATCCTTCGATCTGATGGAAAGCGGGCATGTGCGTGGCGTCGGGCGTGTCTCGCCGGTACACACGGCCGGGGGCGACGATGTAGATCGGCGGCTTCTGGTTCTCCATGGTGCGGATCTGCACGTTGGAGGTGTGCGTGCGCAGCACGGTGGAACCGGGCGCGCCGTAGTTGAGGAACATGGTGTCGAACGCACTGCGGGCCGGGTGCCCGTCGCCCATACCAAGAGCCTGGAAGTTGTAGTAGTCGGTTTCGACCTCAGGGCCTTCGGCAATGGTGAAACCTAGGCCGACAAACACGTCCTCGAGCCGTTCCCACACCTGGGTGACGAGGTGGGCATGACCGCGCGTTGGCCGTGCCGTGACCTCGGTGAGATCGAGCTTCTCGGCCAGCAACTGCTGGTCGAGCGCGGCGGCGGCAAGTATCGATTGGCGCTCATCAAACGCGGCCTGCGCTGCGGTCATGGCCGTATTGACGGCCTGACCAGCCTCACGCCGAGAATCGGGATCAAGGCCGCCGAGCTTGGCCTTGAAACCCGCAAGCGGGCCCTTCTTGCCCAACAGTTCCGAGCCGAGCGACCGCAATGCATCGAGCGAGGTGGCTTGGGCGAACTGGGCGACGGCTGCCTCGCCAGAGCTGGAGATTTCGGAGAGCAAGGCGTCGGTCATCGGGCGTCACGACGCGAGAGGTGGGGCAATGTCACGGCGGAGAGACTACGGGCTACGGCCGTGCCGCACCTGGTTTTTCCAGGTTCAGGACCTGGCGGGCTTCTCAGCAACCGGGTGTTCTGCCTTCTTCCATCCGATGAATCCGCCTTCGATATGGGCGATGCGCTCCATGCCCATGTCGGTCAACGTGGCCGCCGCCAGTGCCGAGCGCCAGCCACTGCCGCAGTACAGGATGAATTCTTTGTCCTGCCCAAAGATGTCCTTGTAGTACGGGCTCTCGGGATCAACCCAAAACTCGAGCATGCCGCGCGTGGCTGAAAACGCACCGGGGACCATTCCTTCGCGCTCAAGCTCACGGGGGTCACGAATGTCGACAAACACCACGTCGTCACTGCCGAGTTTGGCCGCAGCCTCATCAAGCGAGACCGTGCGCACCTTGGCGTTCGCCTCGGCGACCAGCTGCTTGTACCCCTTGGTGATAGCCATTGGTAGTCAGGGGCGCGGTGCTGTTGCCAGCCCGTTTCCCCATTCTCCTTTCAATCCGTGCGTGCGGTTTTCCCGCACACGGCTTAACGACGGTCTTCTGGACATTGTTACGCGGCCTTCGGGTAACGGATAGTG
>JANNZM010000124.1:0-21189 GCA_031410595.1 Actinomycetes bacterium
CACTATCCGTTACCCGAAGGCCGCGTAACAATGTCCAGAAGACCGTCGTTAAGCCGTGTGCGGGAAAACCGCACGCACGGATTGAAAGGAGAATGGGGAAACGGGCTGGCAACAGCACCGCGCCCCTGACTACCAATGGCATCTCGGTTCTCGTATAGCCGGTGGGATGGGCTGCAGAAGGGGTTCGACCTCGACGCGGACCACTTGATGCAGCAGGTGACCGACGATCTGCTCTATCACGGCGATATGCATGCCGCCCTGCGCCGACTGATGCAGGATGGCATGGAGGATCGCAACGGCGACCGCATCCAGGGTCTGCGCGAGATGATGGAGAAGCTCCGCCAAAAGCGCCAGGAGACGCTCGACAATCACAACCTCGGTGGGGTGTACGACGACATCGCCAAAGAGCTTCGGGAGGTCGTCAATCAGGAACGCGCCGCGCTTGATGATCTGGCGAAAGAGGCCCGAGAGTCCGGCGACGATCGACGTCAGGAAGTGACCCAGCAAGCGGTAGAGGAACGTCAGTTCAAACTCGACATGCTGCCGCCCGATCTGGCCGGTCAGGTAAAGGACTTGCAGGAGTACGACTTCACATCATCCGAGGCACGGGAGAAGTTCGAAGAGTTGCTGCAGAGGCTGCGCGAGCAACTCATGCAGAACATGGTCGACAAGATGACCGGCGCCATGAAGAGCCAAACACCCGAAGACCTCAAGGCCATGAAAGACATGATGGCCGACCTCAACCAAATGCTCGAAAAGCGCGAACGAGGCGAAGATCCGGGCTTCGAAGCGTTCATGGAAAAGCATGGTGAGTTCTTCCCCGAAAATCCGCAGACGCTCGACGAACTGCTTGAGAACATGGCGCAACGCATGGCCGCAATGCAGCGCATGATGAACTCGATGACGCCCGAACAACGGGCGCAGATGAAGGAATTGTCCGATCAGTTGATGGAGGATATGGACCTCCAGTTCCAGATGGATCAACTGGGCCAGAACCTGCAATCGCTCTTCCCGCAGATGGGATGGGGACAGGGCTACGACTTTCGTGGCCAGGACCCGCTGGGGTTCAGCGACTCGATGCAGATGATGAATGACCTCGGCGACATGGATCAACTCGAACAGTTGATGCAGGGTGTTACCAACCCGGGCGCGCTCGCCGAAGCCGATATCGACCGCGTGCGTGACCTGCTCGGTGACGACGCGGCTCGGTCAATGGAGAAGTTGGCCGAGATGGCCAAAATGCTCGAAGACGCCGGTCTCATCAATCAGAAGGAAGGCCGACTCGAACTCACGCCCCGCGCCATCCGCTCGCTCGGTGCTAACGCACTCGACGAACTGTTCTCGAAGCTGGCCAAGGACAAGCTTGGTCAACATCAGCAGAACCGTCACGGTGTCGGCCACGAGCGCGAGTACGAGACCAAGCCCTACGAATTCGGTGACCCGTTCAACCTCGACCTGCAACGCACCATCAGAAACGGTATCCGTCGCCAAGGCGGCGGAACGCCCGTGCGGCTGATGCCCGAAGACTTCGAGATCGAGCGCACCGAAAACCTCACGCGCTCGTCCACCGTGTTGATGCTTGACTTGTCGTTATCGATGCCAATGCGTGACAACTTTCTTCCCGCCAAGAAAGTAGCGCTGGCGTTGCACTCGCTCATCACGTCGCAGTTCCCGCGGGACGACATGGGTATCGTCGGGTTCAGCGAAGTGGCGCGCATCGTGAAAGCCGAGCAACTACCCGAGGTGAGCTGGGACTTCGTGTACGGCACCAACATGCACCACGGGTTCTCCCTCGCCCGCAAGCTGCTGGCCAAGCAGACCGGCACGAAGCAGATCATCATGATCACCGACGGAGAGCCGACTGCCCATATCGAACCGAGTGGCCAGGTCTTCTTCAACTACCCGCCGGTATGGGAGACCGTCGAGGCCACGCTGAAGGAGGTCGCCCGCTGCACGCGAGACGGCATCACCATTAACACCTTCATGCTTGATGCCGACCGCGGCCTCAAGTCATTCGTGGAAAAGATCAGCGCCATGAACCGGGGCCGCGCCTTCTTCACCACTCCCGAGAACCTGGGCGACTACGTCCTGGTTGACTTCCTCGAACACAAGAAGTCCCTTGGCCGATCCCGCAAGGGCGCCTGAGCGCTTCCGACCGCGTGGGCCAGCGGCACACTTTCCGGTGTGACGACTGTTGACGTACAACCTGGAGCACTTCTTGACGCGGCACGCGTCCTGTATTCCGCCGTTCGACCGAGTTGGTTCGAGACAAAGGCCAGCTCGCACGTAGGGCCGCGGGTGTTGGACGCTTGCGACGCCTACGTGCAGCGACTCGTTCGAGCGGCGATGACGAAAGAACTCATCGGGCTAGCCCGTGCTCTGGAAATCGCGTCGGGTACCTACGTCTCCACCGACACTGCTCTGGCACAGAGAACGGCCGGCCATGGCGGCTGATCCGGTTGCTATTCACGAATACGCCCGTGTGAACGAGGCCGCCGCGACGGCATTGGAATCAATCGTGTTTCCGATCATCGGTTCATGGCACGGCGTGGCCGGCAAAGTCTTCGAAGGCCGGCTTGCCGCGCTGGCGAAACGGCGCGACGAATTGAAAGACGCGCACGTCCGGGCAGCCTTTGCGCTACGCATCTTCGCAGTGGTGGCCGACCGTACCGAGCAGGAGATGCGGTTCCGACAGTCGCAACGGATGGACGCTGTTGATCGTCGGGCTCGGATCGATGCGATGTCCAGCCGCACCACCGATCCTGTCGAGCTGCGACGATTCCAGCACGAACGCGACATTTGCGAACACGACATTCGCGCGGCCGACCAGGCCTACGCGAAAGCCGAGCAGACGTTCACGGCTGCCGAGAAGAAATGCGCACGCGATATCGAGCAGGTGGGGCAGCTGCGGAGATGGAGCCGTTGGCGGAACGCGTCGGGCAGATGTCGCTGGGAGATTTCATGTCATACAAGGCGCTCGTGCAGACGAACATCGTTCCAGCCGAGGGACTGAACTGGACCTCCGACGGCTGCTCGGACGGTGGGGTCGTGACGGGTGGGTCTGGTCTGGTGGGCGCCGAAGTGCTCGGGCGTCCCGATTCGACGGCCACGGACGAGCGAAAGAAGGCGGAGACCCAATCGCGCGACAAGTAGTCAATTCGCCACAAATTCAAATCCACCCTTGCGCAAACGGGGTGTGATAGGAGACAATGACATCGTTGTAACTACAACGGTGACAGTCACCCGAACCTGATGTACTGGTTCGTGTGGTCCGGGCGCCGGCGGCCAGCAGGAGGCCCCTTATGAGATACGAATCCAACGAGCGAGACGAACGGTCCTGGCAGGACAATGCGAACTGCCTCGGCGTCGACCCCGATCTCTTCTTCCCCGAACGCGGTGCATCTACCCGTGAGGCCAAAGAAGTCTGCCGTGGTTGTGTCGTGCGCGAAGACTGCCTCGAGTATGCCCTCGCCAATGGTGAGAAGTTTGGCATCTGGGGTGGCCTCTCGGAGCGTGAACGTCGTCGCATCCGCCGGCAGCGGGCGCTCACGGGTCGACGCGTCGCCTCGGCGTGAGTTCCGTCGTGACACGACGTTTCCTTTTTCGGACCGAGTGGTAACCTAAGGCCATGCTCGCATTTCTTGAGGGTGCCGACCTCTACATCGTGCTCGGAATCGTCGTGCTGATCTTCGGTGGTTCCCAGATCCCAAAACTGGCCAAGTCCCTTGGTCAGGCCCAGAAGGAATTCAAAAAGGGCATCGCCGAAGGTGCCTCAGACGAAGAAGCCAAGGCCGCCAAGCCCGAATAGCACGCAAACGCGTCGTAGGCCCGGACCAAATGGTCCGGGCCTCTTGCCGTTTTCGGCTACTTCAGCAGGGCGACGAGTCGACGTGATTTGAGGATGCGGCGACGTTCGCGTTCGCTGGTGCCACCCCACACGCCGTGGTCAATGCGGTGCTCCAAGGCGTACTCGAGGCAGGTTTTGGCGACCGGGCAGTCGACGCAAACCTTTTTGGCTCGTTCGACACCGACCCCATCGGGTGGGAAAAACGCAGTCGGCGGATGATTCCGGCAATTTCCCTGCGCCATCCAGCTGTTTTCCTGCTCGTCTTCGTACACGGCATCTCCCTTGGGGGGTTTGAAAGCGTTGGTGTTGCCGCCCGCTTCAAGTTCCACTGTGGTGGGTGAACTCCATGACCTTTGACTGCTGAGGTCCCTGTTTGGTTCCCAAAAGTTTGCACCTTTCTTGGCGCGGGGCAACTTCTGGGCCGAACTTTGGAAGAACCTTCACCCTAGAATGTCCGGTTATGTCGAACGTGTTGTCCGTAGATCCCTCCTCTGCGCCTCGTGCCCATGCCCGCGTCGTGTACCTCGGGCCGGTTGCGCCCCACTGGGAGGTCTACAGCGAATTCGGTGACCGCACCATTGTGGAGGAGTTCCGCACGCGTGTGCTGGCCCGCCTTGTGCTGCTTCCCCGCGACGATCCGCAATTCCGCCGCAACCGTGAGCGGGTGGTTCGTGACGCCGAACGCGAAGGCATCGCGCTGGAATGGGATCTCGGTTTGCCGGAGGACGCTGAATAGCCTGTGTCGCAAAACCGGCTGCTGAATCGCGAGTACTCCTGGCTTGATTTCAACGGTCGCGTGCTCCAGCTGGCCACCGACCCGCATCAGCGGCTGATGGAGCGAGTGAAATTCCTGGCCATCTTTTCGTCGAACCTCGACGAGTTCTTCCAGGTGCGCGTGGCCGCCCTCAGCGATCAGGCCGAGGCACAGGTTGCCTCGCGGTCGCCCGACGGTCGGTTGCCCCAGGAACAACTCGATGAGATCAGCAGGCGGGTCACGACGTTGGTGGCCGATCAAGAACGATTGTGGCTCGATGATGTACATCCGGCGCTCCAGCAACGCAACGCAGGACTGGTGTCGTGGCACGACCTCGCCCATGAAAGTCGTGCCGATCTCTCGGTCTGGTTCGAACATCAGGTCTTCCCTGTTCTCACGCCGTTGGCCGTCGATCCGGCCCATCCGTTTCCCTATATCTCCAGCCTGTCGCTCAACATCGCCGTGCTCGTCAACGATCCGATCACGGGCGAGGAACGTTTCGCCCGGGTGAAGGTTCCAGCCACGCTGCCCCGTTTGGTGCCGGTGCCGGGCGACACACGGATGGTGCTGTTCGAAGAGGTCATTGCCGCTCACCTGCCGGTCTTGTTCCCCGGCATGAACGTGTCGGGGCACTGGTCGTTTCGGGTCACCCGAAACGCCGACAGCGACCAGAGCGACGATGGTGAAGCCGAAGACCTCCTTGCGGCCGTCGAGCTGGAACTGCGCCGCCGGCGCTTCGGGCGCGCCGTGCGTCTTGAAGTCGGCCGGTCGATGCCCAACCGCGTCGTGGATCTGTTGTGCGATGAACTCGACCTGAGTCTGATCGACGTGTCACGCCATGACGGGCCGCTCGATCTCAGCGCCTTGTTTCGGCTGGCGGTCCGAGGCAGCGCCGAGCTTCGGGACGAACCGTGGCGGTCGGTCGTACCGGCGCGTTTGGCCGAAGCAGCCGAGAGCGGTCGGGACATGTTCTCGGTCATCGCCGACGGTGACGTCATGGTGCACCACCCGTACGACTCCTTCGCGTCCACCGTGGGAGAGTTCGTGCGTCAGGCTGCGGATGACCCGCTCACGCTGTCGATCAAGATGACGCTGTACCGAACCAATGGTGACAGCGAAATCGTTCGCAGCCTTGCCCAGGCAGCCGAACGCGGCGTGCAGGTCGTGGCGCTCGTTGAGCTGAAAGCCCGATTCGACGAGGCGGCCAATATCTCCTGGGCTCGCATGCTCGAACAGGCGGGCGCTCATGTGGTGTACGGCCTGGTCGGGCTCAAGACCCACGCCAAGTGCGTTCTGGTGGTGCGCCAGGAGGCCGACGGCATCCGTCGCTACGTGCATATCGGCACCGGCAATTACAACGCCTCAACCGCGCGTCTTTATGAGGACTTCGGCGTGTTCTCCGCCGCCCCCGCATTGGCCGACGATGTGGGTCAGCTGTTCAATCATCTGACGGGCTACTCCCGCGTACCCGATTACCGTCAGATCGTCGTGGCGCCCGAACACCTACGGTCGCGTCTGGTCGAGATCATCGCCCAGGAAGCTCGGTTCGGAACAGCTGGGCGGATCCTGATCAAGTCCAACTCGGTCACCGACCCGCAACTCATCGAGGCGCTCTACGCCGCCTCCGCGGCCGGGACGCAGATCGACATCATCGTTCGTGGCATCTGCTGCCTGAGGCCAGGTGTCCCCGGACTGTCCGAAACAATACGCGTCCGTTCGATACTCGGCCGCAACCTTGAGCACTCTCGGGTCTACATGTTTCGTCACGGGTCGACCGGTGACGAGCCGCTGTGGTTGATTGGCTCGGCCGACCTCATGGGACGCAACCTCGACCGTCGCGTCGAAGTGCTGGTTCCGGTAACGGCCGAGGCCCATCAACGACGCATCGCGGCCGTGCTCGAAGCGGGGTTGGCAGACGACACGGGCTCGTGGACGCTGAACGCCGATGGCCAGTGGCGTCGCATGTGCGGCGGACAGGTAAACGCCCAGCAGATCTGTCGAGACTTGGCCCGCGCCGAGGCCCGCCGCGCCCTCGATCGCGATGCGCCGTGACCGTGATCGAAGCGGCGGGAGGATTGGTGGAACGCGACGGGCTGGTACTGGTTGCCCATCGACCCATGTATGACGATTGGACCCTGCCCAAAGGCAAGCTCAACCGCACCGACGCCGACCTCCAGGCGTGCGCGTTGCGTGAAGTGTGGGAAGAAACGGGATACCGATGTTCGGTCGGTGGGCCGCCGGTTGTGGTGCAGTACGCCATGGATGCAACCAAGGGCAAGCGGGTCACCTATTGGCGCATGACCGTTGTCGACGGAGAATTCGTGCCGAACACCGAGGTGGACGAGGTCCGTTGGCTCGCCCGCAGCGAGGCACTCTTCCTGCTCACCTACGAGCAGGACCGCGCGATCCTCAACCAACTTCTACGATAGCGACGTGAGGGAGAACGCGACGAGCGGTTGGCAGCCCCTTCGCACCGAGCCGCCCCTGCCCAAGCGCGAGCGACGCCTCCTGATTTCGGCCTTCACTCGCCTGGCCCGCACCCACACCGCGGCCGCAGCAGGGGACGCGGCTGTTGCTATTGCCCTGGCCGGATCGCTTTTCTTCGATATCGGTCCGGGGGAGGCGCGCAGCAAGATTGCGCTGTACCTGGTGTTCACCATGGCTCCCTTCGCGGTGGTCGCGCCGCTGATGGGGCCGCTGCTCGACCGGCTGCAGGGTGGCCGCCGTTGGATGGTGACCATTGGTGCGCTCCTGCGAGCACTTCTTTGCGCGTCGATGATCCGCCACCTCCAATCGAACTGGCTTTTCCCGCAGGCCTTCCTGGTACTGGTGTTGTCCAAGACCTACGCCATCTCCAAAAGTGCGCTCGTTCCTCGGGTAGTGCGCAGCGAAGACGAGTTGGTGGAGGCCAACGCCAAACTCGGCCTGCTGTCTGGGCTCGGCGGGCTGGCCGTGGCCGCGCCGGCTCTGGCTCTGCGGGCGATCTTCCACAACGGCAAACCGGTGTTGGCCTTGGCATCGGCCACGTTCCTGCTTGCGGCGATCTACGGCCTCAAGCTGCCCAGGGAGGCTGTGGCCGAACACCGCATCGAGCCGGAAGAAAAAGCGATGCTGCGCTCCATCGGCATTGCACTGGCGGCGTCGGCCATGGCGGTCGTGCGCGCCACCGTTGGCTTCCTGTCGTTTCATATGGCGTTCTGGCTGCGAGAAAAGGGCACGCCGGTCTGGTGGTTCGGTGTAGTGGTCGCAGCTTCGTCCATCGGCGCGTTCGCAGGCAACGCGCTGGCACCCAGGCTGCGCCAGAGATTGCAGGAAGAGACCATGCTTGCCGGCTGTTTGGGCGGGGTTGCTTTTCTCGGGTTACTGGTGGCCGTTGACGGGTCGAAAGCTGGCGCGGCGGTGCTGTCTGCTACCGTTGGTGTGGCGGCGTCGGTCGGGCGTCTGGCGTTCGACGCCATCGTGCAGCGAGATGCACCCGAAGCCAACCGGGGTCGCGCCTTCGCTCGTTTCGAGACGCGTTTTCAGGTGGCCTGGGTGGCCGCTGCCTTCGTGCCCGTCGTCATTCACCTGCCCGCCCGGGTCGGCCTGCTGTGTGTTGGTCTGTTGGCATCTACTGGTCTGGTGTCGTTCCTGCTCGGTACCCGCGTGGCCCGCGAGCGGGGTCAGCACCGCGTCGGTTTGCTGGCTCGTTCCCGCCGGGAAATCTCCAAACGGCGCGCGCAGGAGTTGGGTCGATCGGCCAGGCCGAAACGCTCGCACAAAGCAGCGGCCGACCGACCGCCAACATCGCGGCCGAGCCCCTAGAAGAAGTCTCGGTCCACGAGCGTCAGTCGGGGTCGTCGGTGAGGGAGAGGCGGGCGAGCCAAAGACCGGGGGCGTCGACTTCGGCTGGCGTCGGGAGGTTCACGGCGGACTGCAGCAGCATCGTCAGGTTCTCGGGCTCGCGCTCGATGACGCCCTTCACGAACGCGGCGCCCCGATCAACCTGAGCGCGCCCGATGCGCAGGCCGAGCAGTTGATCGACGAACTGGTCGGAATTGGACGGCTCCAACCGACGACGGCGAACCGCTTCGGATACTGCGCTTCCGGGGCCAATGAGTCGAGCCGCGGCGAGGTCGACCGCGTGGTCGATGTAGCCGACGATGACTGCCACCAGGGCGTCGAGCCGGGGAACGAGTGCCTGCTGTTCGGGGGTTGTGGCCGCGCCCAGCAGCAGTTCGGGTCGGCTGAAAACAGCTTGCAACTGTTGCGTTGGGTCGCCGTTGCCGTCCTCGAGATCACCGAGGGCACGAGCTAACGAATCGGGGTCGGGTCGGAACGTTTTCGCGTACGAGGTGAGCAAGTCGGAGAGGGCTTCTTTGATGTGCGGCACCCTCAACACCGCGTGGCTGGTGAGCTGATGCACGCAGACCCACAGCCGCAGGCCTTCTTGATCGAGACTCCAGTCCCGGCCGAACGAATCGATGCGGGCCGACACGACCTGGATCTCATCGGATGTCGGGCGGGGGATGGGTAAGTCGTAGTCCCCGAAGGATCGTTGCGAGAGGTGACCCACAAGTGAGCCCGCGGCCATGCCGAGCATGACGGGGCTCATCATCGACATGAGACCTTGCATCATCGCCGCAGTCGGGTCGGGATCGGTGTCATCGGTGGGCAGTTTGCTGGGATGCAGCGATGTGGCGAGATGCTCGAACAGGGGCTTGTAGGCATCGAGGGAGTGCTGCGACCACTGCGCCGCGGTGACCGGCAGGAGACGCACGGGGCGGCCGTCGTTGGTGAGCTCAAGCCCGGTGATGTCGCACACGTGCATGTCGGCCAGTGACGAGAGATGCTCGTAGGAAATTCGTACGGTTGGGTCGATGTTGCCGGTCTCGCCGTCGGTCGCCGCGATCGAGTTGGCGAACTGGCGGGCCGAGTCCCAGTGCAGCGAACCTTGCGACTGCATCATGCGCGCGAGGTCGCCAAAAAACGGCATCGCGCCGAAGGGATTGCCACCGAAGGGGTCTCGATCCGGATGTTCGTCGCTCACGCTCAGCATGGTATGCCCCGGATCGGTCAAGATGTCGGGCGCGAGCAGGAGGTGATGATGGCGACGATGACGAAACAGCTGGTGTTGGGCGACGTGGTGGTCATCACCGGTGCCCGAAGTGCGCTCGGACAACGTGTCGTGCGTACCCTGTCCAACGACCCCCACGTTTTCGAAGTCCGTACCATTGACAGCGCCCCGGTGGATGACGACGAGTCGCTCGCGTCTGCGCTGGCCGGTGCAACGGTGCTGATCCACCTCATGTTTGTGGACGATACGGAATGGCGACCACGAGGCAGCGAGCGTGACAACGTCGGTGGTGCTCGTCGGCTGCTGTCTTTGGCCACCGAGGTGGATCATGTCGTCGGACTGTCATCGGCCCTTGTCTATGGCGCATGGCCCAACAACCCTGCCCCGCTCACCGAGGACGCTCCGCTGCGTCCCAACCCCGACTTCGCCTACGCGGTGCAGCGGGCGCAGATTGAACAATTGCTGGCCGACTGGGTGAACGAGCGGTCTGATCGTACGGCCACCGTGTTGCGGCCGTGCCTCACCCTCAGCCGGGACAACGACGGCGGATGGATAGCCCGCTCGCTGGCTGCCGCCGCTGGCGCCCGGCTCGGTGAGGAAGACCCGCCCGCCCAATTCCTCCACATGGACGACCTCGCATCGGCCATCGATCTCGCCCGTCGCGAACGGCTTGACGGGCCGTACAACGTCGCACCCGATGGCTGGGTGCCGGGTGAAACGGTTCGCGCCCTGGCCGGCGCCCGACCCCGTTTGCGACTGCCTGCTCCCGTCGCCGGACGGCTGGCCGAATGGCAGTGGAAGTTTCAGCAGGGACCCGTTCCGCCCGGGCTGTTGCCGTACGCATCGTCAACGTGGGTGATAGCGAATGACCGGATGAAGGCGGCCGGTTGGAAGCCGCGCAAGACCAACGAGCAGGCCTACGTGGCTGGCACCGAAGCTCGCTGGTGGACGCTGCTCACGCCCAAGCGCAAACAGGAACTGGCCCTTGGTGGGCTTATTGGGTTGGGAGCACTGATTGCGCTGGCGAGCTCGTTGTTGTTCCGACAGATACTGCGGCGCCGGGCTTCGCGCTGAGCGTTATCTTCATGTTGTGGGTCTGACCGGCAGTGATGACCCGCAGCTCCACCGTGTCTTTGGCTGAGTAGCGGCGCAGGGTGACAGCAAGCGACCACATCGATGTCACGGGCTGACCGTCGATGGCCATCACGACGTCACCCGTCTTCAGCATGTGGTCGGCTGGTGAGCCGTTGGTGACGTTGTCTACCCGCACTCCTTCTGGTGCATCGATACCACCGATACCAAGCCACGGCATGGCACTGTCGCCGTCATCAGCAGTGGCGCGAGCCAGTCCGATGGCTACATCGGTTGGAATGGCGATCAGCTGACCGTCGCTCTGTCGGAGTATGCCGAGCGCCACGATTTTCCCGTCCTGCCACAGCACGGAGTTGGTGGCGTCGAGCGAGCCGGCCGTGCGCACGATAACGACGGGCGTACTCGGTTCGTTGACGTCGTCGAGCTGCACCATGCCGAGGGCGGTAATCTCGCCTGTGGTCGACCCGTCGGCGGTCATCACCTGCACCGATGCGGCCGCCTTCAGACTCTGGCAGCTGCCGAGTGGCGAGAGTGGAGCGTTGGGCGAACCTTGCACAACGGCCAATTGACTCTGGGTGGCCTTCTTCACAGGAAGATTGGGGGCGGCGCTATTCGCATCGGCCGGATCGGAAACCGAATGGGCTTTGTTCAGCCCGGCCAGGCTGGTGACGATGGTGCCGAGCCCGTCCAGCACAAGGGCGGGAACGGAGCGGCGGCCGTTGCCGTCGTCGACGACCAGCGTGTAGAGGTGCTGAAGCTGCTCGTCGATGGTGGTGACCGGATAGCCGAGTCCGGTGCCCCGCGCCGTTCGGCCATTTTGACGGCCCGAGACCGCAACGGTGGCAACCGTGGTGGCGATGACGGTCACGACCAGCGCAACACCGAACGACGCTACGAGGGTGCGGAATGGGAATCCGACTGCCGGTTCCGGCTCAAGCGTGGTGACTCTTACGTGGATCTCAGACGGATGACGCCATACGCGGTCGGGCGGCGGCCCAGGCGACCACGAGGTCGCTGCATCGTCGTCAAACTCCTCGTCGCCCTCCACGACGCAGCATCGTACTGCGTGGTTGCGCTCCGTTGTCCGCGCGGCGTTAGCGTTAAGAGGTGGTCGGGTCGCTACGATGCTTTCGTGCAAGTTCCTTCGTCCGGCGATACCTGGTGCGGTCTCACCTCTGAACCGCTCCCGGTCGGGGCGGTCTACGACTGGTGCGTTCAGCCGAACTGCGGGGCGGTTGTGCTGTTCTCGGGCACCGTGCGTGATCATGCGGCCGACAGCACCGGCGCGTTCCGTGATGGTGTCGAGCACCTGATCTACGAGGCGTACGACGAGCAGGTGGTTCCGACCTTCGAAGCTATTGCCGCTGAGGCTCGGACGACGTGGCCCACGCTTGGGCGCATTGTTTTGTTGCACCGCGTCGGCAAGCTCGAGCTCGGGGATTCATCGGTGCTGGTTGCCGTGTCGTCTCCGCATCGACCAGAGGCATTTGAGGCAGCCCGGTTCGGTATCGATGCGCTGAAGCGCTCGGCCCCGATCTGGAAGCAGGAAAGCTGGGAAGGCGGACAGGATTGGGGACTTGGTTCCCATGCGATCGAGCCTGTGCGGCCGACCTCGGTGGATGCTCCGTAGTGGCTCGGGATCTGGCGATTGACCTAGGGACGGCAAACACGCTGGTGTACGCCAAGGGACGCGGCATCGTGCTGAACGAGCCGTCGGTTATCGCGCTCAACAGTCAGAGCGGAGAAGTGCTCGCCACTGGCCACGAAGCCTGGCAGATGATCGGTCGCACGCCGGGTTACATCGTGGCGGTGCGTCCGTTGCGCGGCGGCGCCATCACCGACTTCGACGTCACGGAGAAAATGATTCGGTTGCTTTTGCAACGAGTGGGAGTGTCCCGCTTCAACCGGCCACGTGTCGTCATCTGTGTACCGTCGGCCATCACCGAGGTAGAAAAGCGCGCCGTCACCGAAGCGGCGCGGCGAGCGGGTGCGGCTGATCCGCAGCTCATCGAGCAGCCCATGGCCGCGGCCATAGGTGCCGGGCTCCCGATCGAAGAGCCCATCGGCAACATGGTCATAGATATTGGTGGTGGCACCAGTGAAACCGCGTGCATTTCGCTTGGCGGCATTGTGGCGCTCGAAGCGGTGCGCGTCGGTTCCTTCGATATCGACTCGGCCATCCAATCATTTGTGCGTCGCGAATACGGCATTGCCATTGGCGAGCGCACGGCTGAGGAGATCAAGGTTGCGATCGGCTCGGCCGACCCGACGCCTGATGAGACCTACGCCGAGGTGCGCGGGCGTGACCTCATGACGGGCCTGCCGAAGACGGTCACGCTCACCCCGCTTGAGGTTCGAGAAGCGATCGAGGAAGTCGTCGTCGCGATTGTCGATTCCGTCGTTCGTTGTCTGTCGAAAGCGCCCCCTGAATTGTCGCAGGACTTTCTGCTTCGCGGCATCAACTTGGTCGGTGGCGGCGGCATGCTGCGCGGCCTCGACACCCGTCTGGAACGAGAGACCCGGGTGCCGGTGCGCATTGTGGAAGCACCGCTCGAATCGGTCGTGCTCGGTGCCGGTCACTGCATCGAAAACTGGGACGCCCTGAAGGGCATGTTCATGGGTGCCCGCCGCTAGTGCGAGCTGACGACAAGGCCACGGCGTTACTCAAGGCAGGACTGGACTTGCTGCGGACGCAATACGCGATCCCAGCCGCATTCCCGCCCGATGTGCTGGAGGCAGCCGAAAAGGCTGCGGCCCGCCCGGTCACGACCGAGGGTCGCCGGGACGCTCGTGACTTGCCGATGGCGACGCTTGATCCGGCCTCCAGTATCGACCTCGACCAGGCATTCTCAATCGCAGCCGAAGGCGACGTGCTGGTGCTTTCGTATGCCATTGCCGACGTCGGTTTCTTCGTAGACCGTGGCGGTGTGATCGAGGCCGAAGCGTGGAAGCGCGGTTCCACGGTGTACCTGCCCGACGGCCGCACGCCGCAGTATCCACCTGTGCTGTGTGAGAACGCGGCCAGCCTGCTGCCGAACGTCGATCGGCCCTGCATCCTGCTTACTGTGTTGGTGGCCCCCGACGGAGGCTCCTCGCTGCGAAAAGCCGAATGGGCCGTGATCCGCAGCCGGGCCAAGCTCGCCTACGAGACGGCCACCACGGCCGAGTACGGAGCCTTGTTACCGGAGTTGTTCCGTCGCATCCACGAAGCCGAGGACAAGCGTGGCGCGTCACGCATCGACTTCCCGGAGCAGGACGTGGAAACCGACGCGACCGCACCCGGCGGCTTGCGTCTGGTCGCCCGTGATCGCAAAGCGAGCGAGGACCAGAACTCGGGCATGTCCTTGGCCGCAAACCTTGCGGTTGCCCGGGCCATGCTGGATGCCCATACCGGTCTGTTCCGTACCATGGAAGAACCGAACGACGGCGCCATCGGTGCGCTGCATCACGCCGCACGTGCGCTGGGAATCGAATGGAAGAAGGGCGAGACGCTTCGGCAGTTGAACCGCACGCTGGATCCGAAGAACCCGAAGCACGTCGCCTTCTTGCTTCAGGCTCGCCGTGCCGGTGGAGGAGCGACGTACAGCGTGTTTGATGCCGCCAAGAAACCGTGGCACGCGGCCATCGCCGACTCGTACGCGCACGCCACTGCGCCGCTTCGTCGGTTGGCCGACCGCTATGTGCTCGACCTCGTGGTAGCCCTCACGTCGGGCCTCGCACCCAACACGGCCGAGCTTGCGACGCTCGCTCAGTTGCCGGCCGTCATGGAGCGAGCCGAATCGGTCGGCCACAAGCTTGACCGCGCTGCCATCGACCTGGTGGAGGCCGTAGCGCTGGTTGATCGGGTGGGCGAGGTGTTCGACGCGGTCGTGACGTCAGTCGAGCGCGGCGTCGCAGCCATCCAGCTCGCCGACCCGCCGGTGTGGGCAAAGGTGCCCGCCCCGAACGCCGAGCCGGGTGACGCCGTGCGCGTCACGCTGGTATCGAGCGACCCTGCCGCCCATCAGATCCGGTTCGAACTCGCCTGATCCGGTGGCCGTCCCCGCGAATACCGAAGCCCGGACTTGCCGGTAGTTCTTGCCCGAGCATGATCTTCACGTCACCTGGCCGACGAGCACGATTGCTTCGAGCGTGTCCTCCGGCTGAGGGTAGCGATCCGTTACCACGATGCCGATGCGCCCGTCGAGCACGAACAACTTCGTGACATCGAGGCCTTGTTCGGTGACGAGATTGCCGATCGACTCGACGTGCCAGTCTGCTCCGTTCGATGAAATCGCAACGGCGAGTTTCGAAAGATCGAGCGGCGATTCGCTGACGGCGAGGGCGACGAGACCGGCTTGCCCGACCCCTATCGACGGTTCGGAGTTGAGGCAGCAGTTCCGCTGCCACATGCGACCGCCGAATGCACGTGCCGCGATGGTGTCGTCCAAGATGGTGGTCGTACCGCGCGTGACGGCGCGCACACGGCCCGGCGCGGCTCTGTCGTTGATGGCGAAGTATCCGTCGCCGGCGTCTCGCCTGCCTAGGTATTCGACACTTTCGTACTGGGCGAGCGGTGGGACGACCATCCCGTCAGGGAGAACACTCGCTAAGGGATCGACCTCGCTCGTGAATGGTGCACCACCGTCGCCGCTAAAGCGAAGGAACGTGTCGGTGTCGCTGCCTGCCGATAGGCCGACCTTCCGAACGACGGTGATTCGTGTTCCCGACACTCCGATCCGCGTAACCGGCTCCCCAAGAGAAGGCCCTCGGCCTCCGAGGTCGAGTTTGGAGACCTGCCACGCGGCTCCTTGCGTCGAAACGGCAACCGCCGGCACGCTACCGCTGGCAGACGTCACCGTACCGGCGACAGCGATGAGGTCTCGGGAGCGGGAAACGTCGAATGCTTCGAACCCAGCGGGCAAGTCTCGCTGCTCCCACGTCGTACCGTCGTTGGACATCCACACAACGCGCGGGGTGGTCGGGTTGAGCGAGGTGAGTCCGTAGCCATCTGATCGAAGAAAGCCGTCGTAGGGGCCAGGACCAACCATCGTTCGCTCCCACATGATCTTCTGCGGTGCATCGGGCCACACGACCGGAGCCGATGATCCTGCTGGCGGGTCCGTTACGACGGTGCTGGTCACCGCAGACGCGGAGGTCGATACCGAAGGCGCGATCGTTGACGGCGCTATTTGGACGGCCGAGGTCGGCGAGGGGCTCACGACGGTCGTCGGCGCCACCTCCGTTGTTGGCGTGCTTGTGGCCGTGGTTGTCGGGGGGCTTTGCACGCGCCACGTTCCCGACCCAGGCCAGACGGCAACTGCGATCGCGATTATCGCGATGGTTGCCAGCGCCGCGCCTGCACCAACCAACTGAGCATGACGACGTCGACCCTGCTCGATGCGGCTGAGGGCAGCTGGAGGCGGTGGAACGCGTAGCTCCGCCCCGGCCCGACGAGCGAGCTGCTCGAAGTCATCCATGTCGGACATTGCGGTCCTCCAAAGCGGCAGCCAGCACGGCATGCGATCGGCTCAGGTCGGATCGAACGGTGCCCTCCGGGATGGCGAGCACCTCAGCGATCTCGGTTACGAGCAGATCGCCGGCGTAGTACAGCGCCACCACCGATCGCTGTCTCAACGGAAGTGTTCTGACCGCGGCCCAAAACGACACCACCTCGCCCGACGGGCCCGCCGAGACCGGCACCCGCCCATGCTGGCTCGACAAGAACGCCGACGCCGTTCGTGAACGTCGCCACCAGCTTCGGCAACGGTTCACGAGGACCCGATGGCACCATCCGCCAGGACGTTCCAAGAGGCCAACGCGTCTCCAGCCGATCAATGCTCGAACCATCGTGTCGTGGACGAGATCTTCGCCGTCCTCTCGGCTGCCCGACAGCGCCCACGCAACCGCGATAAGGCCGGGATACTCACGGCGGTGCAGCTCCTCGAAAGTGAGCATCTGCACCGTCTCGAAGACCCCATCCGCACCCTGCGACATACTCAATGGTAAATCCATACCGCTACACACGCATGAACCATCTATAGCGCTGCAACAAATTTCCGACCGTTAGCGGGTGACGCCGACGCTGCGGGCCGCGTGGCGGATGGCGGTGACGAACGTTGTGGGGTCGGCGTGCACACCTGTCGCCGCGTGCCCGGGGGTGTAGCGAGCCGAGATGAATGGGCGGGTGACGACGGGCCGCACCGCGTCGGCCTCACCCGGGGCCACCGTCGCAACGTGTACAAGGGCCGGCGCTTCACCGGGCACCGCCCACCTTGCTTGCCCGGCACGACAGGGCGCATCGCTAAGATCGACGGTGCCGAGAGTGGTGCGAGCATCGTCATCGGACCCAAGCACGAGGTGGGCGGCGCCCGTCGGGAGCAGCCCGGCGGCAAACAATCCCTCCGGGCGACGGGTGGCGAGTATCAGGTGCGGGCCACCGACAGATCGCCGGCCCAGTTTCGCCAAAGCCGCTGCCGCTCCGGGCACGGCCGCGGCCAATGTAGTTGCATCATCAACAAAGATGACCGTGCGTCGGCTACTGATGCGCCCGCCGTTGGAGGACATGCTGCTCGCCAGTCGCTCAAGGGTATCGGAGGTGCGGAGATCATCGAGGCCGACGATCCACGTACGTAAGTGCGGCACGTTACAGAGACGATCGAAGGTGCCCTCGCTGCCAGCGTCGATGGCGATTACTTCGACCGAGTCCGGCGGGTGATTGAGTGCCAACGACAAAAAGAGACTAGCCAACGTCGTGCTCCGGCCCGATCCGGCCGGCCCGCTGATCACGACATGAGCCGTCGTGGCCAGATCGAGTGCGACGAGCCCTTGTGTGCCGGCACCAAAGGGAACGAGCGCGGTGCCGGCGGCATGGGTGGTGCGCCAGCGACTCACGATGTCGTCGGGCATGGTGTCACCGTCGGTGAGTCCGCAGACGCGGTCGAGTCGCAGGGCGGCCGGCTCGGTCGAAGGAGAACTGGCCACGACCAGCGGAGCGAGCGACCGGGCCCAGGCCAGTGCCGTTGATTCGCTCAGTCCCGTGGCCAGACCGTCAAAACCACCGACGTGGATATGGCCGTCGGCGTCAACCCGGGTGACGGGCGTGGTGGCCCGGGCGGCCTCGAGTTCGCTGAGCAGTCGCACGACGAGTCGGGTTTTGCCCTGCGGAGGGGTGGTGATGGCCGCGCCATCGGCGATGATCAATTCGACGTTGCTTCCGACCGCCGCACTGTGCGGCAGCCACTTCGTCCACTCCCAAAGGCCAGGCGCCGATGATGCGATGCTGATCGACAGCGATGTCGGATCGGTTCGGCTGGCCGATTGCACAATGATCCAGCGAGCGACAGACAACAGTGCATGGCGCGGGCCGGCCAACGTGAGAAGGCCACCGTCGCTCAGGTCGGCAGTGAGCGGAACCGATGGCAACCGCGAGAAGCGGCTGAGCACGCCAGACAGTTCGTCGGGGGACTGGCTGCCGGGCACAAGCGCGTCCGTCCAGATGATGTCGCCGTGGCCGAGTTGCACGGGCATATCGGAGCGCCGCGTCCAAAGGTCGGGTTTGGCCATGCGGACTGCTTGGCGTAGGTCGCCCGTATCGGCGTACATCCGGCGGGCGCGAGTGGTGGCCGTCTGATGAGCTCGAGCGAGGTCGGCGCGGAAGGTGGCGTGCACGGGATGGCTTGATTGCTGCAGCGCCGTCCGTTCACGACGACGCAGGCTTTCGACGTTGGGTGGTGTGACGTATTCACGCGGTTCGGTGGTCTTGACAGCCCCGGGAAGGTCGATCTCTATGCGACCATCACCATTGCCAAAACGTCGCCGACCCGCCGAGAACGGAGCCACTCGGAACAAAGCGCTGCCAACATCGATGATGTTGTCGGGACGAAGCGCCCGTACTTCGGGCAGCGGGACGCCGTCGACCACTACCCGATCAACTGACGTGGTGATCAACGTCACCTCACCCGATGTCGTTACATCGAGATGAAATCGGGGCGCTGCGACCGGCCCTTCCTGCAGCTGGGAACGGGCGGGTCCGGACGAGCCAACTGCGTGACGCCCGGGCGGCAGGTCAACGTATCCACCTGCCGCAAGGCCGCCGATCTGGCACAACGTCACGACTGGTGCCACAACCTTTGGCGCCGAGGCTGGCGCGCCAGCGCGACCAATACGACTGCCCGCAACCAGACCGCTTGCCGTAACCGGAAGGTCGGCGTCGACGAAGCGCCCATCAATGGTAATCGTCTCACCCAGGCCGAGCTCGAGGCCCAGCTGTCCGACAGTTGTCGTTGCATCTGCAACTTCTATGACGAGATCGAGCTCGCGATCACCATCAACGGTGGTGACAATCACAGAGAAGCTCATCGCCGCCACCTTCGCCGAGTTGGGGCGTGTTCGCCCGTCGAGACGAGTAGCTCGACGACCCACGTTTCGCCCGGCTCGGCTGGCGCGAGATTCTGGCGACCACGGTCGAGTGGAAGGGCCTGGCGAAGGTCAACCGGCACCAGTGGATCGGGCGCGCTTCCGAGCGCAGCACCGACGGCAACTGCCAACTGCGCAGGTGTGAACCGGGCCGAGAGTCGGTCGGAGATCTCGACGGCGGCGAGGTCGCTCACCGCCACGAACGAGTGGTCAGCGCCGAGCCCAACGGCGTCGAACAACGGAGGTCCGTTGTCGCCATCCGCGCTCCGCATCGTGCCGTGGACGGTCGAGCCGACCCGCACAGACCAAATGCCGCTGGTGTCGCGGTAGCGCAACGCAAGGTCCTTAGTGGACTGCCAGAAGTCGGGCTGGGTGCGGGCCAACGCCGACGGTGTCGTGTCGATGGACGCAACGGTGAACCCCGCCCGGTCGAGCAGCGATGTCATGCGGTCAACGCTGGAACGCAAGGCCACTGCCACAAGCGGGATGTTGTGATGGCTCGGTATCAGCTGGGTGACGACCTGTTCCGTGAGCGCGGCGGGACCTACTTCGGTCAGCAGTGACATCGTTTCGTTGCTGTCCTCCTCCAGGTCAAGCTGGAGCAGAATGCCGTCGGGCGAACCCAGCGCAACCGCCACAGGCTCCCAGTGGAACGTCATCTGCTGCCACACCCGTTGGAGCAGCTGCACGATCGTGTGCTCGTCCTGCACCCGACCATTCACCACGACTCCGACCGGAAGTCGTAATTCAGCCGCGTCGGTCAGACGGGGGGAATCACGAAACTCCAGTCGGGCCATTCGGATGGTCTGATCGGTAATCTGCACTCCCACCACTGCTGAGGTATCACCGGCCATACCACCACATTAGGCATGGCATACCCCTTCCATCGGGTACCTGACGACTACGGTGGAAGGTTGTGAGTTCACGTTTGCGTGCGGAATCACAACGGGGTGGTGCCGAACCTCTAAAACTCATCACCGTGTCGGACCGTCGTGCTCCGGCTGCTCCGTCGCGCCGTGCCTGGTGGGTGGTGCCGCTGTTGCTGGCCGGGATTGCCGGTGGTTTCGCAACTGGTCGTACGACAGCACCTATCAAGCAAGTCATCGTGACCGTTACGTTGCCCGCCACAACCGCTCAGCCAACCTCTACCGCCCGCACAACCCTCGTCCCCATTACGGCCCCCGTGCCGCTAACGACCGCTGCAGCGCCGGTTCCCCCGACCGCTGCCCCCGCTGCTGCGACCCCACCGCCCCCGCCGGAGACCACCGCCGCGGACCCACCGCCCGAGCCGCCCGTCGCGTCCTCCGCCGCTTAGCTTAGGGCAAGTCGGTTGTTCCGATGAGTGAAGTAACGCGGCCGCAGGTTGCTGGCGGATGTGTTTGTTTGGGTGCATACGGGTTAGTGAAAAGTCACGGTGCACATCCGCCGGAATGGCTGGTGAGTTCAGACTGTACGTTGACCCTGATGGACCCCAACAGAAGTGGTCCCGATAGCGACCTGAAACAGAAGGGATTACTCGGCAGTCTCTAGGCCGTAACTCGGATGAGGCCCTCCTGAACGACGGACACGACGAGCCGGCCGTCCTCGGTGTAGATCGACCCGTAGGCCAAGCCACGGCTATTCGACGTGGACGGCGTGTGCTGGTCGTAGAGCAGCCAGCCATCAGCGCGAAACGGGCGGTGGAACCACATCGCATGATCAAGACTGGCCATCTGTACCCGACCATCCCAGAAGGTCATCCCGTGGGGCAACATGGTGGTGTCGAGCAGGGTCATGTCGCTGGCGTAGGTGAGGATGCAGGCGTGCAACACCGGGTCGTCGGGCAGCGTGCCGGCCGCCTTCAGCCAGACTCGCTGAAATGGCTCCTGACTTCCGACTCTTTCCACCGGCATCTTGCCGATATAGCGCGTATCGATCGGGCGAGGCTGGTCATACCAGGCGCCGATCTGGTCTTTGTACGGCGCCATCCTCGTCCTGAAGTCAGGCAACGTCAGCGGGCTCGGCACAATCGGTATGTCGAGTTGATGCTCAAGGCCAGGCTCA
>JANNZM010000125.1:0-102258 GCA_031410595.1 Actinomycetes bacterium
CGCCCTTCGTCCATCGTCAGCTGCAGGGTTTCGGCGTTCATGTAGGCCATCATCAAAATCTTGTGGGTGTCGTGGGCCTGCACGATGGCGGGTACCAAGCCGTCGGTGTTGTACTTCACCGCGGCAAGCTGTTCAGAGGATGCGTCGATACGCGCGCCAGAGGACATGGGCTCCATGCTAGGCGGCACCTCGGTTGGAGCCGCCTTTGCTTCCACTCGGCCTACAGGTACAGGCCCGTTGATCCTTCAGCCTTGTGGGCGGCGACGGCGTGCAGATCACGTTCGCGCAGCATGATGAGGTCCTCACCGCCCACCTCGACTTCGTAGCGATCTTCAGCCGAAAACAGCACGCGATCACCCAATGCCGCGGCCCGAACACTGGGGCCGAGCGCAACGATTTCGGCCCACACCAAACGTTTCGCCACCTGCGCGGTGGCGGGAATGAGGATGCCACCCGTTGACCGACGGTCCCCCTCGTCTTTCGACATGCGCACCAAGATGCGGTCGTTCAACATCTTGATGGCGAGCTTTGGGTCGGTGTCGGGCATTGCGTCCACGGTACCCGTGTCACCCAACACAGAGCGATTTCACACGATTCTGATCGGTCTCTGTTGCGGTTTCGCGCCCGTCGACCCAGGCGGCCCCGCCACCTCACCCCATTGGAAGAGCGACTGCCCAGCAGTGCCCTACGGCCGCACGATGATGCCGGCTGCGGCGAGGGCGGCTTTGGCATCACCGATGGAGTATTCGCCGAAGTGGAAGATCGACGCGGCGAGTACAGCATCGGCGTGACCTTCTGTGATGCCTTCCACCAGGTGCTGAAGGGTGCCGACACCGCCGGATGCAATGACCGAGACCGATACGGCGTCGGCAATAGCCCGGGTGAGTGCAAGATCGAAACCGTCGCGGGTGCCGTCGCGGTCCATTGAGGTCAACATGATTTCCCCTGCGCCGAGTTGCACCGCCTGCTGGGCCCACGCAATGGCGTCGATACCGGTGGGGGTTCGGCCACCGTGGAGGTAGACCTCAAAGGTGCCCTCCGGCGTCGCCTTCGCGTCAATGGCACAGACCACGCATTGGGCGCCGAACACCGAGGCGATCTCGGCGATGAGATCGGGCCTTTGTACCGCCGCGGTGTTCACGCTGACCTTGTCGGCGCCGGCGCGTAGCATGCGGCGGGCATCGTCCACCGAACGGATTCCACCGCCAACGGTCAACGGAATGAACACCTCTTCGGCTGTGCGGCGAACAACATCGACCATGGTGTCGCGTCCGTCCGACGACGCCGTGATGTCGAGGAAGATCAGCTCATCGGCGCCCTGCGCGTCGTACCGGGCGGCCAGCTCTACGGGGTCACCTGCGTCTTTCAAGCCAACGAAGTTCACCCCCTTGACGACTCGTCCGTTCGTGACATCGAGGCACGGAATGACCCGAGCTGCTCTCATGACACGGTCCGCCAGAGGGGTCGCGTGAGACACGTTGGCCCCCCGTCACCCTTCAGTGACAGGTGACTGCCGTCGTACACGTGCGTCTCCACACCGGCAGCTTCGAGGGCGCGACGAGTGCGTGGAAGCCCGTCGAGCATCACGACCACGCCTGGCCGTACGGACAGCACGTTGGTGCCCATGCGCTCATATTCCTCGGCGTCGACGCTGACCCACTTCACGTGTCGCTCGACGAGCGCTTCGATCAGCGGTGTCGGTGACAGCGGTTCGAACACGACGGCCAAGTTCGTATCAACCGGCGAAACCACACTCATGAGATGCAGGCAGACGTCGGGGCCTTTGTCGTGAGGCATATCAGCCCGAAGAAGCCGATGTCCGTCGGCCTCCAGCAGCACCTTCAGTTGCTCGTGGGCGGCCGCGTTGGTGCGATACGTGCGGCCAGCGATGAGCGTGCCGTCTTCGAACCACATGAGGTCGCCACCGTCGCAGCGGGCGTCACCGGTGAGGCGGCCCACAATGGGAATGCCGGCGCTCGTCAGCGACGCCTCAGCCATTGGGCCTTCCCCCTGTCGGCTGGGTTTGGGCGAGTGCAACACGATGGCGCCGTGGCCTATAACGAACGCCGAGTCGTACATGTAGACCGCGTCGACCATGCCGTCGACGGCCGGCGCGATCTCTACTTCACAGCCGAGGTCGAGCAGCACCTGGATGAAGCCCTCGTGCTGGCGAAGTAGCGTGGCGGTGTCGGGCGCTCGCCACCCGGCCTTGAGCCAGTCGCCGGTGGTGGCCGGAGTGCGAACCATGACCCGCTTGAGATGTTGCACCGATGAGGTCACGCCGAAGCGGTTCATGCCAGTACCCTCAGGGCTTCTGCCACCGTGAAGCGGTTCTCGTAGAGCGCCTTACCGGTGATGACGCCACCTAGTGAGCGGCCGTGAGCCCGCATGTCCGCCAGCGCCTCAACGTCGGCCAAGGTACCGACACCGCCTGACGCGATGACAGGAATCGTGGTGCGTTCGAGTGCGGCCCGGAGACCGTCGAGGTCAGGCCCGGCAAGCGTTCCGTCGCGCGTGATTTCGGTGATGATGACCGCAGCGACGCCCGCATCTTCGAATCGGGGCAAGACGTCAAGCACGGTGGCACCTGCGCCTTTCATCCAGCCCCGCACCGCCACTTCACCGCTGCGTCCGTCCAGGCCGACCGCGGCCGGTTGACGGGCAGCTATTCGAGCTACGAGGGTCGGGTCCTCCATAACGGCAGTGCCGATGATCACGCGGGCCACACCAAGGTCGGCCAGGGCCGCCGCCGCGGCTTCGGAGCGAACCCCGCCGCCGGTCTGGACCTGCGCACGACCGGCAACGGCCGCGGCGATGGCACCGACGACCGAACGGTTGGTCGGTTCACCGGTGCGGGCGGCGTCGAGGTCGACCACGTGAATCCAGCGGGCTCCGGCCTCGGCGAACTGGAGGGCAACGGCCGCCGGATCGTCACCGTAGATGGTCTCTTCGTCATAGTCGCCCAGATGCAGACGCACGACTTTTCCCGCCCGCAGGTCGATGGCTGGATAGAGATCGATCATGCTGCGCTCCGAACGAAATTGGCCAGCAAGTGAAGGCCAGTGGTACTGCTCTTTTCCGGGTGGAACTGGGTGGCGAAGATGTTGCCCTGCCGAATCGCAGCCGTCACGTCGACGCCGTAGTCGCACGTCGCCACGACCACCGACGGGTCGGTCGGAACGCCGTGCAGGCTGTGCACGAAGTACACCCACGGGTCATCGCCGAGATCCATCAGGAGGGGTTCGTTGCTATTGCAACGAAGTTGGTTCCACTGCATCTGCGGGCGCTTGACGGTGTCCGGCAGCCAACGCACCATGCCCGCCACCAGGCCGAGCCCGGCCCGACCCGGTAGCTCATCACTGCCGTCGAACAACATCTGCATACCCACACAGATACCGAGGAAGGGCCGCCCGCTTGCCGCTGAGGCTCGGGCCACATCCGCCAAGTCGGCGGACTCAAGCGCGTCCATACACGCACCGAATGCGCCGACACCCGGCAACACCACTGCGTCGGCCGCGGCCGCCTCGGCCGCGCTGGTCGTGAGTCGGGCATCGGCGCCCACTTTTTCCAGCGCTTTCTGGGCCGAACGCAAGTTGCCGATGCCGTAGTCGAGCACGGCGATGTGCAGTCGGCTCACAGCGAACCCTTGGTGGACGGAACCGCATCACCTTCGATACGCACCGCGTCGCGTAGGCAGCGGGCCAGACCTTTGAAGGATGCCTCGATGATGTGATGGGTGTTACGACCCGTCTTTCGGGTGACGTGCAGGGTGATGCCAGCGGCGGTGGCGAAGCTCACGAAGAAGTGCTCAGCCATCTCAGGGTTGAACGGTGGCATGCCCAGTGGCAGCACTTCACCGAAGGGCATGTCGATAGCAGCGAAGGGACGACCGGACAGATCGAGTGCAACCTCGACGAGTGCCTCATCGAGGGGGAACAGGCCGCTGGCGAACCGACGCACGCCGCGCTTGTCGCCTATCGCCGATCGGAAGGCTTCTCCGACCACGATCGCGACGTCTTCCACGGTGTGGTGACCGTCAACCTGCAGGTCTCCGTCCGCATGAATCGTGAGGTCGAAATTCCCGTGGCGGGCCAACTGGTCGAGCATGTGGTCATAGAACGGCAGCCCGGTGGACACGTTGGCATGGCCGCTGCCATCGATTTCCAGCTCACAGCTGATGGTTGTCTCTTTCGTGGCTCGGCTGATGGACGCGTTGCGGGTCATGACACCACTTCCTGGAGGGCAGAGAGGAACACATCGTTCTCGTGGGCGGTGCCGATGGTGACGCGCAGGCAATCACTCAGACGCGGCCACGACGAGCAGTTCCGCACGAGCACGTCACGATCGAGCAGATCCTGCCAGACCTCGTTGCCCCGCCTCGTGGTCGGGCGGAACAGGATGAAATTGGCGCCGCTCGGCCAGACGGTCAGCGCCATCGTGCGCATCTGTGCGGCCATGCGTTCGCGCTCGTGCACGATGAACGTGACCCTGTCGTTCATCTCATCCACGAAACGCAACGCGAGGCGACCCGCAATCTGCTTGGCCGTATCGAGGTGGTACGGCAAGACGACCTTGTCGAGTTCGGCCACCAGCCAGCTTGGACCGACCAAATAGCCAAGCCTCGCCCCGGCCATCGACCAGGTTTTGGAGAACGTGCCGGTGACCACCAGTGGCGTGTCTTCATCGATCAGGCCCATGGCCGACCACGGTGCGAACTGGCCGTACGCCTCGTCCATCACCAGGATGCCGGGTACCTGGGCAAGCACCTCGCGCACGGTGGATTCGGTCTCAACCAGACCGGTGGGGTTGTTGGGTGAACAGAGGAACGTGATGATCGGCTTCGCATCGGCAAGCACCCGCCGTACCTCGGCGAGGTCGAGAGAGAAGTCGGCCGCCCGTGACCCTTCCACTACCGTTGCTCCGCTGATTCGAGCGAGGTGCGCGTGCAGCTGATAGGTGGGCTCGAAGGTGGCAACGGTGCGTCCGTGACCGGCGTAGGTGAGCAGAAGGGTTTGCAGTACCTCGTTCGACCCGTTGGCCGCAAAGACTTGATCGGGCCGTACGCCGAGATGTTCGGCCAGCACGGCCCGCAACTCGGTGGCGGCACGATCGGGATAGCGGTGCCACTCAACCCGTGACATCTCAGCTGCCAGCGCGTCACGCCACGCCGCTGGTGGCGAGCCCGGAGCTTCGTTGGTGTTGAGGCGCACCGACACGTTCACCTGGGGTGAGTGGTACCCCTCAAGCGCCTTCAAGTCGTCGCGGACGGGGATCGGTGTCATTGCGACCTCAGACGATCTTTGATGGAATCGGCGTGGGCGGGCAGGCCCTCGGCCTCAGCCAGCGCGATCACGTGGTGACTGACCGCTCGAAGGCCAGCCTCGGTGGCCGACACCACGTGGATGTGCTTCTGAAAGTCGCTCACGGTCAAGGCGCTGGCGAAGCGCGCCGTGCCGGATGTGGGCAGCACATGGGACGGGCCGGCGATGTAGTCGCCGAGCGACGCCGGGGTCCACGGACCGGTGAAGATCGCGCCCGCGTTACGGATCAGCGCAAGTAGGGCTTCGGGGTCCTGCACCAGCAGTTCGAGGTGCTCGGGCGCGATGTGGTTCGAGACCTGGGCGGCTTGCTCGGGGCCGTCGACGAGCGCCACGTAGCCGCGCTGGGCGAAGTTGGCTTCGAGATCGGCCCTCCGTGGCGATGCCGCAGTGATGGCGGTGATCTCAGCCACCACTGAACGGGCAACGTCTTCGTCCCAGGTAATGAGCCAGGCGGCGCCGTCAGGACCGTGCTCGGCTTGTAGCACTACATCGAGCGCAGCGAAGTGGGCTGGCACCGAAGCATCGGCGATCACCACGACTTCGCTCGGTCCGGCAAACGAGCTCGGTACCCCGACGAGGCCCTCTCCTGCCACCAGTCGTTTGGCCACCGACACGTACACTTTGCCGGGGCCGACCAGCACGTCGACCGGCGCAATCGACTCCGTCCCGTAGGCCATCGCACCAACGGCCTGCGCTCCCCCGACGCGGTACACCTCGTCGACACCGGCGATGGCGGCTGCAGCGAGAATGGTGTCGGACGGCATGCCGGTCGCTCGCTCGGGCGGTGTGCACATCACGATCTGGCCAACGCCGGCCACGCTGGCGATGCTGGCCGTCATGATCACGCTCGATGCCAATGGCGCCTTGCCACCAGGTATGTAACAGCCGGCTCGCGCCACACCCACCGCTGAGCTGCGCAGTCGTATGCCGTTGTCGACGTAGTCGATTGGTTGGTGGAGGTGCGCCTGGTGATAGCGGGTGACCGACTCGTGGGCGGCTTCCAACGCCTCACGGAGTGACGTGGGTATGCGTTCAAGGGCCGCGTCGCAATCGGCCGGATCGACACGAAGCACTCCCAGATCGACACCATCGAACGTGCTGGTGAAACGAAGCACTGCGGCATCGCCCTCGTTGCGTACGGCCGTGAGGATCGCCTGCACCGCCGCTACCGGTTCGGTTCCACCCATGCCAGGTCGGGGAAGGAGGGACGCGACATTGGCGGTTCCGCGGAGGTCAAGAGTGCGCAGCATGCGTGCGGCAGGCTAATCCGGCCCGGCCGGAGAACCGAAGCGAGTTCCCGCCGCAGCGGAATGAGAGACTTCCGGACGATGACCTTGAGCCGAGACAACGCCACCCTCTCTTCGCTTTCGACCTCGCTCGGTGACTGTGAGTCTCGCCTGGCCGAGTTGGCCACGCGCCACGACGGCACTGATCGCGATGATCTGGTCAGCGCGCTGCATGAAGCCGAGCGTTTGGTCCGGTCGGCCGAGCGTGAAGTGCGTCGAGCCCAGCGACTGTTGCGGTAGCTGGGTGCGGTCTGACGGCTCAATCGCCCGAAACTGGCCGAAAAATGCGGCGACGGCCCCTTGCGGGGCCGTCACTCGCAGCGACGCCAAGCGGCGGATCTCGGCGTCGCCCTCAAACTAGGTGGCGGGAACCTAGTTGGTAGTCACCAGTATAAGGGTCAAACGACCTACGAAGTCAAGCACTTGTTTCTCGAATCGGTAAAGAAATGCTCAAGAGGCAATAGGCCGAATGACCTATCCACTCTCCGTGAGCCAAACCGGGCCGATTTCGGTGCATTTCTGCGGCATCACGCACCGCGACAAATGCAGACACGTTCCCGGTCGCCTACGAAAAGGGGCTGATGCGGTTCAGAGCCGGTGGAGCGATGCCCGACGCATTGGATGCGAGGTAGTCGGTGAACGCGTCGATGTCCTGTGCTCCGCCCAAGGCGTTGGTACCCCCGTTGAACGTCGTGAAGCCATCGCCGCCGGTTGCCAGGAAGTTATTCATGGTGACCCTTACGGAGTCGGTTGAATTGAGCACCGCTCCTCCCACCTTGATGACGCCGATGTGGTCGGCGCATGCGGCTGCTGCTGCGTTCTGTTGATAGTTCAGTCCGGCGGAGATCTGCAGAATGCGTTTGACCGTCTGACTCCCGCAGCCGACGAACTGTTGCTCGAGCAACGTCCGGATCTGCGCGCCGGTCATGGTCTTGGTCACCAGGCTGTTGCCGAACGGCTGCACGGTGAACGCCTCTCCGTACGTCACCTCACCGGCGGCTTCGCCTCCCGCTTGGAAGTTGGCGATCAGATCAGCCCGCACCCCGCCCGGATTCATGAACGCCACTTGCGCGCCACCGAGGTTGGCCGCTTTGGTCGCTTCCAGCTGTGCATCGGCGATGACATCGCCAAGGGTGGTCTCGCCGGTTCCCGCCGAGTCGGTCCGGGTGAGATCACCGGTGACCTTTCCGATCACCCGATTCGCCAGCGGCGCGGCCGCGGTCACGTACTGATCGACCACGGACTTCACGGTGGCATCCTCCTTGGACGGATCGGGGATCCGCTTGTTCGCTGCTCCCGTCACCGGATCCTTGGTGGGGTTGAGCGCGTTCTCGACGATCGAGTTGGTGGCGGCTGCGCTCACGAGTCCACCCGTGCGGGTGTTGACGGTGAGATTGATGTCGGTCAGCACCCGACCGAACGACGAGGCACTGGTGATGAGGCGGGTGGTCTTGCCGAGCGAAAGGGTGCAGCGGTACTCCTGGTGCGTGTGTCCGGACACGATCACACCGATCGCCGGATCAAGTCCGGTTGCGATGGCCTCGATCGGTGAGCCAGCCAAATTCCCCTGACAGCTGTTCGGAGCCACCACTGCCGGAGCCGAGGTCTGCGAACCTCCCTGGTGGATAACCAGCACGATCGTGTTGACCCCGCGGCGCTTGAGGTCGGTGACGGCACGATTGGCAGCGTCGATTTCGGACTGGAAGTCGAGCCCGGCCACACCCGAAGGCGTGACAATGGTGGGCGTATCCTGCAGCACTTCGCCGATGATTCCGATCTTCACTTTTCGCCCGTTACTGGCCTCAACCTTCTTGATCCCGTAGGCGGGGAACAGCGTCTTTCCGGTGACCTTATCCACCACATTGGCCGAGAGATATTGAAACGACGCACCCGGGAACTCGTCGGTGGTCGACACCTGTCCGTCGTCGGACTCGGTGTATGGCGCTGCGGTACAGCCACCGGTCGGGCAGCCACCTTGTTGCATACGCAACAATTCATCGCGACCCTTGTCGAATTCATGGTTCCCGACCGATGCGTAGTCGACGCCCATGAGGTTCATCGAGACAATGGCCGGTTCATTTAGGAAGAGTTGGCTGACAAGCGGTGCGGCGCCGATGCCGTCTCCGGCCATCACCGTGACTGTCTCGTCGTGATAGTCGTGTTGCTTGTCCTTGATGGCCTTTGCGAGAAACGCAGCCCCACCGGCGAAGCGGCCGTAGAGGTTCAGGGTTCCTGGTTCGAGGTTGCCGTGAAAGTCGTTGAAGGCCAGCAGGTGGACATCTCCCACCCGGTCCTTACCGGACGCGGCGTAGCTAACCTCCACCCGATCGGTAAGCGAGGAGGCGCCACCGATGACGGCTCCACTTGCCACTCCACCCGAGCCGACGGCGAACGGTGTTGCCACGGCCGCAGCAACCAGCACCAGTGGGGCGAGCCGGGCCAAACGAACCTTCGAGCTGCGAGAGTGCACGGACATGGTGAAATCCTCCGTTTGCTGCGTGAGTTCGCTGCGTGAGTTCGCTACGGACGCTACCCCCGTGAGCCGGCCCGGTCTACCTCTGGTCGAGAACCATGAGCACTGCTTGGTGAATGAGATCGTGCACGGCGACGTTGTCGTCTCGCGTCGTGCGCAGGTGCAACAGCACCGGGCCAGGCGTCTGCGTGGCCCGCTGTACCGCTGGCATCAGGTCGGCGGCATCGTCGATCGACCACACGGGCACACCGTGCACACCGGCCAACCCGGGGATGCTGACCCCATGGGGTGTGCCGAAGACCTGCTCGAATCGTTCCTGCGAGAGCGCTTGGCGTTGGGGGAGAAACGAAAAGATGCCGCCCCCGTCATTGTCAATAACGACGATGGTGACGTTGAGCTTGCGGTCGAGCAGACCGAGCAGCCCGTTGGTGTCGTGCAGGAACGCGACATCGCCAATAAGCAGCGCAACCGGACGGCCGGGGTCGGCCAGTGCCACCCCTACCGCGGTCGACGTGACGCCGTCGATACCGTTGGCGCCCCGGTTGGCGTACATGTGCAGCCCATCCCGTGGTGCGGCATACCACTCCACATCACGGATCGGCATCGACGACGACACAACGAACGCTGCTCCGTGGGGCAGAGCCGCCACCACGTCGCGAGCGATCTGCGGTTCGCTGAGACCTCGATGTTCGCTCAGCACAAGATTGACCGCGTCGGCGGCACGCTCCCCCGCCCGATGCCAACGGGTGAGCCAGGGCGTGTTCTTCGCACCGACGGAACGACCGACCAGTGCCGTCGCCAGATGCTCCACGCTCGCTTGGATGCGGCAACCCACCTGATGCTCGGGGTCGATCCAGGTTGCTGTCTCATGTACCTGAATGTGGAATGCGCCTGATGCCGACAGCCACTGGCTGGTCACTTTCGACGAGAGAGGTTTGCCGACGTGCAGCACAACCTCTGGCGTGTGGTCACTGGCGAATCGAGGGTGACGCAACACTTCATCAAACGCCGAGATGACATTCGGGTGCGTCGTGCGGCAACCCGAACGTTGGTCGGCCAGCACGGGCCAGCCGAGGTCGGCGGCCAGATCAAGAATGGTCGGGTGACTTCCCAGCCCCGCCACAATGACGCCGCGATGGGTGTCGAGCCGCGCCGCCAACGCGGCAAGATCGACCTCGGGAAGGACAGCGTAGGGCCGGACAACGAGCGCGTCGCCAACGGGGGGAAGCGGTGCAGCATCGCCGACGAGCGGCTCCCGGAATGGCAGGTTGATATGCACCGGGCCAGGAGACATGCCGGTCGACATCGCCCATGCCCGTGTCGCCAACGCCCGCCAGGTGTGGGCGATCGCGTCATCGGGCACCCCGGGGTCGGCGAACCACCGGACGGCCCCGCCGAAGAGTCGAGTCTGGTCGATCGTTTGCGGCGCGCCGACATCGCGCAGTTCGGGCGGACGATCAGCGGTGAGCACGATCATCGGCACGTCATCTTGATGTGCTTCCACCACGGCCGCGTGGAACTCGGCAGCAGCAGTGCCACTAGTGCACAACAGCAGCGCCGGGTAGCCGGTTGCCCGTGCGATGCCGACGGCTGCGAACGATGCCGACCGCTCGTCATGGAAAACGTGGAGAGCCAACTCATCTCGCGCCATGAGCGCAAGCACCATCGGAGTGGAGCGAGAGCCCGGGGCGACAACGGCGTGACGGACACCAAGGCGTATCCAGGTGTCGACGAGGGTGGCGCAGAAGGTCGCGGCCGGCGTAACAGTCATTGGCCCCATTGTCGCAGCGTAGGGTGGGGATGTGCGTGTTGAGATCTGGTCAGACGTGGTATGCCCGTGGTGCTACATCGGGAAACGCAAGTTCGAAGCGGCCCTGGCCAGCTACCGAGGTGACGAAACGTTCGAGATCATCTGGCGCCCCTTCCAGCTCGACCCGACTGCGCCGAAGGGCACCGCCCAACCGGTGAAGCAGGTCTACGAAAAAAAGTTCGGCGGCCCCGAACGCGCAGCCGAGATCATCGAGCACGTCTCTTCGGTTGCCGCTGGCGTCGGTCTGGAATTCGACATGGACCGTGCCGTTCGCGCCAACACGATGGACGCGCACCGCCTCATCGGCCATGCACTTCGTCTCGGCGGACCTGCCCTGCAGTCGGCCGTGAAAGAGCGGCTGATGCAGGCGTACTTCACCGAGGGCTGCAACATTGGCGACCTGGTGACTCTGGCCAATCTCGCCGCCGACGTCGGGATGGACCATGACGAGGTCTTCGCGTACCTGGCATCAGACGAGGGCACGACGGAGTTAGCGGCCGAACTTGAAGAGGCGTTGGATATCGGCGTCACCGGAGTTCCCCACTTTGTGTTCGACGGGCGTTGGGCGATCCCTGGTGCGCAGGATCCCGAGCTGTTCCTGCGGGCCTTTCAGCGGATGGCCGACCTCAAGGCCAGCGAGGCCGAGGCTGCGATGCCCGCGGGGGACGCCGAGGCCTGTCGTGCCGATGCGCGTCCGGAGTCGTGAACCGGGTCGGTCTCTTCCCTGAATCAGGCGGCGACGGACCCAAGGTCATGCTGCTGCACGGCTTCACTCAAACACTCCGTTCGTGGGACACCATTGCCGCTGATCTGCGGCACGACTTCCGGGTGACTACCGTCGACGCACCCGGGCACGGCCGAGCAGATCAGGTGCGCGTCGACCTCCCCACCGCCGCATTGCTGTACGCCGCAACCCTGGGCCGAGGCACGTACATCGGCTACTCGATGGGAGCTCGCCTGGCGCTGCACATCGCGCTCGAGCAACCGTTCGTGGTGGAGCGACTTGTGTTGTTGGGCGGCACCGCAGGACTTGCGTCCGACCAGGAACGAGCCGTGCGTCGCGTTGCCGACGATGCGTTAGCCGACACGATTGAGCACGATGGCATTGGCGCCTTTCTCGACCGCTGGCTGGCCCAGCCCATGTTCGCCAGCGTGCCCGACGACCGAGCCGATCGATTGCAGAACACAGCGTCGGGCCTGGCAGCGTCGCTTCGGTTAGCGGGCACCGGAGCGCAGGACAACTTGTGGGGCAGGCTCAGTGAACTCACGATGCCGGTACTGGTGATGGCCGGAGAAGACGACGCCAAATTCACCGACATCGGTTGTCGCATGGTCGAAGGCATCGGCCGCAACGCCATCTTCGCCACAGTGCCGAACGCCGGCCACGCCGCCCACCTCGAACAGCCTGCAGCCTTTCTATCGGTCGTGCGCAACTGGCTCGGCAAGCCGTTGTAGCGCGGCCAAGAACGAGGCCTCGACCGGGGTGACCGCCCATCGATCATGTCTGTCCGTTCCGCCTTGCAGCGACTTTTCATCTCGCATCGGATCGTCCCTGCAACTGTGAAGCTCCTATAGATGTCAAGGGGTTCGCTGGGGTTTGCTGGCGTCGGGTTGGTGGGGTTGAGGAGGTTGTCGATTTGTAGGGCGAGTCGGTCGGCGGCGTGGCGGCGGAGCCCGATCGCGATGATGACGGTGCGGTCGGCGTTGCGGAGACGGACGAGCCATGCTTGGTCGGGTGTTCGTCCGCGGGAACTGGCGGAGCCGACGTCGACTTCGATGCTGATGGCCGATTTGGCGGTCATGAGGCTTGTTCGCTGGTGGTGGGGTCGAGGAGCCATTCTCGGATTTTGTAGGCGAGCCTGGAGTCGTGGGTGAGGCCTCGTTCGATGCGTGAGATGTTTATCGGGCTGGTGCAGAAATGGCTGCTTACCATGGTGAGGCTGAGCTTGTGTTCGGTCCGTAGGGTCCGAAGTTCGGTGCCGGTGGGTAGGTCGGTGGGCGGGTTGATGATCGCGGTGTAGACCTCGCGGGCGACGAAACGTTTGAGGCATCGCATGATTTCTTTACGCGTTTTGCCTTCGGTGCCTCGCCGATCGACATAGGCGCGGGTGCGTTCGTCGTAGCGCATGCGGACCAGCACAATGGTGAACAGAGCGTTGTTCGCTCGCCGGTCACCGCCACGGTTGAGGCGATAGCGACTGGTTTTACCTGAGGATGCCGGGAGTGGGCAGACCCCGCAAAGCTTCGCGAACGCGGCTTCGGAACGAAGACGTTGCGGGTTATCTCCGGCCGCGACCAAGAGTTGTGCTGCGGCGTGCGGGCCGACACCGAATAAGCCGAGCAACGCTGGCGCGTGGACGGCGACAAGGTCTGCGAGCCGGGTCTCGATCCGTTGGGTTTGGTCATCAAGAAACCCGATCCGGCGGGCTAGTTCACGCAACGCGAACCGGGTTTGTAGCTCGATCGGGTCTGGGTGGTTGTCCGCAAACCGGCGTGCTTTGCCGAGTTGTTCGGTGAGTGAGAGGCCGTCGCGTAGCCGGTGTCGGAGCCCGTCGGGGGCGGTCACGATTAAGGCTTTGAACTGGTTGATCGCCCGGGTGCGGTCGAGCATGGCGGCGTGGTAGACGATCTCGAGCGTGCGGATTGCTTCGACGGCACCATCATGAGTTTTGGGGATCGCGGTCGCTCGACCCGACAACGCCGCTCGGGCAGCAGCGACGGCGTCGGTCGGGTCTGATTTGCCGTCGTGGCGGCGGGCTTTACGGTCTGGGCGGTCGACTTCGACGACATCGATGCCAGTAGCGGTGAGGTGCCTGGCGAGACCAGCACCCCAACTGCCGGTTGATTCGACGCCGATACAATCGATGCCGCCTAGGTCTTGCATCCATGACAGCAGCCCGCGATATCCGGCAGGTGTCGAGGGGAACGGTTGTGTGCCGAGCTGACGGCCGGTGGCCGAGTCGAGCACGGCGGCGACGTGGATGTCGTCGTGCGTGTCGACGCCGCCCGTGACGCGGCGCTCTATCAATGTCATCATGATGTTGGTTCTTCCAATCTCTCTAGCAAACGGGTGGGTTGGGAGAGCCACGATCGGAAGCGGACAAGACAGCCAGGGGTCTGCGTCAACAGGTTCCTATGAGGTCACGCAACCGACCGGAGCGATCCGGAAAACGTGGTGGTCCCGCTGAAAGGCCGACAATTCGCAGACAGGACACGTCGGTCAGTCACACACCAGGGTCAGACCTAAACAGCGGGACCACCACCCGGAGATTCTTACTCCCCGGTACCGTCCGGAACGGTGTGATCATCATGGCTGTCACACCCCATCCGTAGGGTTCGGCCATGAGATCATCCCTGAATCATCGCTATGTCCTCCTGATCGCTCTTGAGCCGCAGGGTTCCATACATAAAGTTTCGGAGTTGGTCGAGTGTCTGGTGGCACTTGGCGTGGACCTTGGCCCGCTACCCAGCAAGTCCGTCTCGGACCTCCTTCGTGCCGAGCGAACCCGAGGTCGGGTGGAACGGGTCGCGTGGAGCAAGTATCGGCTTGGCTACCTTCCACGCACCACTCGGTACCGCGCCAACCTCGTCGGCGCCAGCATGAAGTCGGTGGCTTTCCATCGTTCTGACGAAAAGTCACTGCAAGGCGGAACGGAACAAGTAGGCACTGCATCGGTGGCGATCGATCACACCGGCTGATAATGCGAGGAGCGGTGAGCCACGAGGTGATTTGGGGCGAGGAGCGCAGTGGGCGCTACCGGCCTGTTCCAAGACGCGCTACATCGGTTGGGAGAACTACGCGCTGATGACGATACCGATGGTAAGCAGCAAGCCGAATGCCAGCTGGAGTTTCCCCGTGCCACCGAGGACGGGGATGAGGTCCTTGCCCTTCGCTCCGCGCATCACCGTGAGGATCGGTGCCAGTGATACCGGCAACGCAACGAGGCTGAGTGCGCCGAGTGGACGCCACAACGCCGTCAACACGCCGAGCAGGAAGGCTGCGGTAATGAGACCTCGATAGAACTCCCGCGTCCGAGGATCCCCGAAGCGCACCGCAAGGGTCTTCTTTCCGGCATCGGTGTCACCGGGAATGTCGCGCAGGTTGTTCACGACCAGCAACGCACACGACAGGCAGCCCATGGCCGCCCCGGCCACAATCGAGAGACCGGTGATGCGATGCAGCTGCACATAGGTGGAGCCAACCGTGGCGACTAGGCCGAAGAAGACGAACACGAACACTTCGCCCAACCCGAGATAGCCATACGGCTTCGGTCCCCCGGTGTAAAACCATCCGGCCAGGATGCTGGCCGCCCCGACCGCAAACAACTCTGGTCCGACGGCGAGCGCCAGAGCGCCACCGGCAAGGCCAGCCACCCCAAAAGCAGCAAAGGCCGCAAGCTTGACCGATTTGGCCGACTTCAACCCTGAACCCACGAGGCGGATCGGCCCGACTCGCACGTTGTCGGTTCCTTTCACGCCATCGGAGTAATCGTTGGCGTAGTTGGTGGCGATCTGCAACGCGAGCGCAACAACGATCGCGGCGGCGACCCGCCACCACACCAAGCCGCCGGGCCGTTGACCGACGGCGCAGGCCGTGCCGACGATGACGGGAACAATCGAGGCCGGCAGGGTTCGCGGCCGCGCTCCGGCCACCCATGCATTCATTGCGCGATACGCGTATGGTGCGACATCACCAGAGCTTCGCAGGATCCGCCGCGAGCGTGCCATTGGGGGTCAGGGATTGGGAACAGAATTGTGGCGTCACGGCGCCGGCGAGTTGGCGGGCATGATCGCGAACAGGGTCGGCCGGTTCACACCTACCAATCCGGTTCTGGCGTAGCGCATGCGCAACCTGGTGGCGTTGGCAATGCCGGGTGGCCCCGGTTTCGTCGACGCGCTCCAGCGCATCTGGGACGATGGAGACGCCGTCTTCCCCATCGACCTCCGTCTCCCGAAGCCCGCCCGAGACCGAGTGCTCCAGGCGATGGCACCATCTGCCGTGGTCGACGATACCGGCGGTCGCTCGGCCGTGTCCGGCGCTCGACCGATGGAGGAGGGTGACGCGCTTGTAGTCGCGACGAGCGGCTCGTCCGGCGAGCCGAAAGGTGTCGTCCTCACCCACGAAGCGGTGCGTGCCAGCGCGCTCGCGACTACAGGATGGATCGGGCGCGACCCGGGCGATCATTGGCTGGCGTGCCTGCCTCTCGCTCATGTTGGCGGCCTGTCCGTCATCACGCGGGCGCTCGTTATGGGCATTGCGTTGACGGTGTTGCCGACGGTAGATCCGGAGGAGATTCGAGCGAGCAGGGCAACACTCATTTCGCTCGTTCCCGCTGCGCTCGACCGTATCGATGTCAAGCAGTTCCGTCGCATTGTTCTTGGCGGCTCTCGGCCGCCCGCCGATCGTCCGGCCAACAGCGTCGCGACGTACGGCATGACCGAGACGGGTAGCGGCGTGGTTTACGACGGCTACCCGCTCGACGGTGTCGAGCTGCGGATTGTCGATGACCGGATCGAGGTGCGCGGGCCCATGTTGTTGCGTTGCTATCGGGACGGGCGCGACCCGAAGTCAGCCGACGGTTGGCTGCCGACAGGTGACTCCGGCGCGCTTGCGGACGATGGGCGACTCAGCGTGCTTGGTCGGGCTGCAGACCTCATCATCACCGGCGGCGAAAATGTGTGGCCCGAGGCCGTCGAAGCCGTACTGCTGCGGCACCCTGCGGTAGCCGATGTTGCAGTCACCGGTGTAACGGACCCGACGTGGGGTCAGGCTGTCACAGCCGTTGTCGTGCCCAGTAACCCAGCCTCACCCCCAACGCTCGGCGAACTTCGAGACTGGGTGAAGGCGGAACTCCCCGTGTTCTGCGCTCCCCACGGCCTCAGACTGGTTGATGCCATTCCTCGCACCGCCCTTGGCAAAATCCGACGCTCAGAAGTGTCCGCGATCATCATCTAAGGTCCGGCCCATGTGTTGACGAGTGACCTGCAAAACCTGCAAGCGACCGACCTACGAGGGCCGAGTAAACGTGACATGCACCGTGCCGCTCTCGGCGATCTCGGTCCGTACCTGGCAGCCGTCCTCGAACCCGCGAAGATCGCTCCACAAGTTGATGCCGCGACCGAGCAGGATGGGCGCTATCGCGACGTGCAACTGATCAACGAGACCAGCTTTGAGGAACTCTCGCACGGTGCTGACCCCGCCCCCGACTCGCACGTCGTGTCCGCCGGCGGCAGTTGTGGCAGCGGCGAGCACGTCTTGGGGGGTCGAACTAACGAAGTGGAATGCCGTGCCACCGGACATGTCGATCGAGTCACGTTTGCGGTGGGTGAGGACGAACACCGGCACCCGAAACGGCGGCTCGTCACCCCACCAGCCCATCCAGTCGGGGTCATCCGGGTATGTGTGGAAGCCGAACATTCCGGCGCCCATGATCTCGGCGCCGACTCCTTCGAAGTACGCCGCGGCGTAGCGGTCGTCGACGCCGGTGGTGCCCTCTCCCGAGGTGTCGTGGAAGACCCGCTCACGGAACGTGCGCGTGGCGACATAGGCCGCGGTGAGCTTGTTCCAGTCCTCCCCCATTGGGTTATCCGGCGTGCCGCCTTCGGTCGTGGCGTAGCCGTCCAGCGAGACGTTGAGGTCGACTCGTACTCCCATGTGCAGCTTCCTTTCAGAGTGATTGCGCGTTGCAATCACTATTGCAGGTTCGTCGCGGCGGCATCATCCGTGTCCTCTTGTAGTGCTCCGATCGCCGCGACCGCCATCTGGCGCGGAAACTAGCGGCCGCCGCCGACGTCGAGGATCGCGCCGGTGGTGTAGCTGGCAGCGTCGGAGAGCAGCCAGACGATGGCGCCAGCGATTTCGAGGGCAGTACCGGGTCGTTGCATGGGGATGAGAGCACTCACTCGCCAGGCTCGGTCGGGCTGGCCGCCGCTGGCGTGGATGTCGGTGTCGATCACGCCGGGCCGTACCGCGTTGACCCGAATACCCTCGGTCGCAACCTCCTTCGACAAGCCAACTGTCATAGCATCGATGGCCGCTTTGGATGCCGCATAGTCGACGTATTCCCCCGGACCACCAATGGCGGCCGCGCGCGACGAGACGTTCACGATCGAACCGCCGACGCCTCCGTGCAACGTCGACATACGAAGCACCGCCTCACGAGCACAGAGAAGTGAGCCGCGCACGTTTACTGCGAACAGCCGGTCAATTCGTTCGACCGAATAACTATCGAGCCGGCCCTTCGGCACAACGATGCCTGCGTTGTTCACCAAGGTTGACAGCACGCCCAACTCGGCATCGACGCAGGCGAACAGCGCTAGCACTTGATCTTCCTCGGCGACGTCGCCCTTGACAGCAACCGCTTTTGCACCGGCCGCCCGACAAGCGACCGCGACGCGTTCGGCAGCATCAGCATCACGGGCGAAGTTGATTGCGAGGTCGTAACCATGCTGGGCCAGCATCAGGCACGTCGCCGCGCCGATGCCACGCGATCCCCCAGTGACCAGCGCGACGGGTCGGGTCACGACACGACACCACCGCGAACGCCAGCACCGCCATCGATGACGTGGGTGTCGCCGGTCATCCAGTTCGCCGCCTCGCTGGCGAGGAAGAGCGCGAGGTTGGCGATGTCCTGCGGTTCACCCAGCCGCTTCAACGGCATTTGCGCGGCGAGCTTGTCGCCAAAGTTGTCGACGAGCACTTTTGCGAAATCGGTCTTGACCAAGCCGGGTGCGATGCCTACCACGCGGGTCGGCCCGAGTTCACCGGCGAGCTGACGGGTGAGGTGAATGATGCCTGCCTTGGTGAGGTTGTACACACCGAGTCCGGGTTCGGTACGAATACCACCGACGGATGCAATATTGATGATGACGCCTGGGTGATCTTTCATGCACGCCTCCCACACGGCCGTGGCCCAGAACAGCGGGCCGCGAAGGTTGACCTCGAAGGTCTTGTCGAACTGGCTTTCGCTCACGCCAAGGGTGGCACCGTAGTAGGGGTTGGTGGCCGCGTTGTTCACCAGAATGTCAACAGCCCCGAACCGCTCGATAGTGGCAGCGACGCAGGCGTTGGCGTCTTCCACTCGACCTGCGTTGGCGGCAAAGACCGCTGTTTCCCCGCTGATGGTGGCCGCCACCGCTTCGAGCGCGTCGATCTTGCGGGAGGTGAGCATCACCTTGGCCCCCGCATCGGCGTAGGTCTTGGCGATGGCAGCGCCGATGCCACGCGACGCGCCGGTTACCAGGGCTACTTTTCCGTCGAGTCTCAGATCCATGGCTGCCGACTGTACCTATCTCTGTTTCGCTGGCTCGCTACCGCTGGCTTTACCGCTCATAAGCCCTAACCTGGCTCGATGAATCGTCTGGGCCAGGAAACGTCGCCGTACCTTCGACAGCACAGGGACAATCCGGTCGACTGGTATCCGTGGGGGCCCGAAGCAATGGCTGCCGCGGCCGAGCGTGACGTGCCGATCCTGTTGTCCGTCGGATACTCGGCCTGCCACTGGTGTCATGTGATGGCGCATGAGTGTTTCGAAGACGCCGAGGTGGCCGAGGTGATGAATCGCCTCTACGTGTGCGTGAAGGTCGATCGTGAAGAGCGGCCCGACGTCGACTCGGTCTATATGGACGCGGTGCAGGCCATGAGCGGCCGCGGTGGCTGGCCCATGACGGTGTTCATGACCGCAGACGGGCGGCCGTTCTTCGGTGGCACCTACTTTCCGAAACCAAACTTTTTGCAGTTAATGGGCGCCGTGAATGACGCGTGGCGTGACCGTCGTGCCGACCTGATCGGACAGGCCGAACAGCTGACCGTTACCATTGCCCGCACCAGCCAGGTCGAACCGGCCGAGGGTTTGCCCGGTCCGGAGGAGTTGAACGGGGCGCTGGCGCAGTTGGCGCAACGCTTCGACCCTCAGTTCGGTGGCTTCGGCGAGGCACCCAAATTCCCCTCCACCATGAGTCTCGACCTGGTGCTGCGCGCCTATCTCGCCACGAGCAATCCTGACGCGCTGACCCTCGTCACCAGGAGTCTCGAAGGCATGGCCTGCGGCGGTATCTACGACCATCTCGGCGGCGGGTTCGCCCGCTACTCGGTGGATGCCGAGTGGTTGGTGCCACACTTCGAAAAGATGCTCTACGACCAGGCTCTCCTGGTGCGGGTGTTCACCCACGCCTACCAAGTGACCAACGACGACCGTTGGAAGCAGGTTGTGGAGGAAACGATCGGCTACGTGCTGCGCGACCTGAGCCAACCCGAGGGCGGCTTTTCGTCTGCTGAGGATGCCGACTCACTCGACGCCACCGGCCACAGCCACGAGGGCGTCTTTTACACCTGGACGGTTGAGGAGATGCGGGCCGTCCTGGGCGACCGGGCCGATGCAGCGATTGCCTGGTACGGCGCCACCGAGGGCGGCAACTTCGAGGGACGCAACATTCTGTTCCGCCCGATTGGAGCTCCGCTCGCCCGGTCGGCGGACATCGAAGCGGCCCGGACCGCGCTGTTCGAGGCCCGCCTCCCGCGGCCCCGCCCGGGTCTGGACGACAAGGTACTGGCCGAATGGAATGCCCTCATGTTCGGCGCCATCGCCGAGGCCGGAGCCGCCTTTGAACGAGCCGACTGGATCACGGCCGCCGAAGGTTGTGCCAGCTTCCTCTGCGACAACCTGCGCGTCAACAACCGTTGGCGTCGTTCGTGGCAACGTGACGGCGGCGCCCGCCACGACGCCCTCGCTGCCGATCACGCCGCGCTGGCCGAGGCATTCATCATGCTGGCCGCGGCGTCGGGCAAGGCTCGCTGGATCGAGGAAGCCCACGCGGTGGCCAACGACCTCCTCGACCATTTTTGGGATGCCGATAACGGCGGCGTCTTCACCACCGCGAACGACGGCGAGCAGCTCATCACCCGCCAGAAGGATCTCATGGACAACGCCACGCCCGGCGCCAACTCCATGGCCGCCAACGCGCTCTACCGGCTGTCGGCTCTGACGGGCGAACGTCGCTACCACGAGCACGCCAATCGCATTCTGCAGCTGGTCGGCAACGTCATCTCACAGGCGCCCTCCGCCTTCAGTCACATGCTGGCTGCCATCCAGATCGCCCATATCGGCATGTACGAAGTCGTCATCGTCGGAGATCGACCCGACCTGGTGACCGCTGTGCAGGCCACCTGGCATCCGAACGCCGTTCTGGCGTGGGGCGAGCGGTTTGATAGCCCCTTGTGGGAAGGCCGCACCGACGGCAACGCCTACGTGTGCGAGAACTTTGCCTGCCAACTCCCGGCCACAACGGCCGAGGAACTCCTGACACAATTAAGTCTGTGATGACCGACCGCGTGCTTTCGTCTCACGTCACGGTGCTCACCGGGCAGGACAACGGCAAGTATCCCCACGGCAACTCGGTACTGATCGAAGGCACCGAAGGAGTGGCACTGATCGACCCTTCGCTGTCCATCAGTGAGCGAGGGGGCGCCGGTGCCGCCGTCGACCGGGTGCTCATAAGCCATGCACACGAGGACCACGTGGCGGGGCTCCACCTCTTCCCCCACACCAAGGTGCACGCGCACAACGACGACCTCCTGGGGGTGCGCTCCCTCGACGGACTGATGACGGTCTACGGACTGCCAGCCGAGGCAGAACGCGAGTTTCGGGTCTCGATTGCCAACGACTTCCACTACCAGGCCCGACCCGACGCCACCGGCTTCGCCGATGGGGACATCTTCGACCTCGGTGGCACCACGGTCCGGTGCGTCCACCTGGCCGGGCACACCCGCGGCCACTCCGGCTTTTACGTTGAGCCTGACGGCGTGTTCTTTGTAGGCGATATCGACCTCACCGGTTTCGGCCCGTACTACGGAGATCACTGGTCTTCACTCACCGACTTCGAAGCCGCGATAGAGACGGTTCGTCATATCGAGGCGAAGCACTACGTCACGTTCCACCAAAAGGGCGTCATCGAGGGCCAGACGACGTTCAACCAGATGCTCGATACGTTCGCAGCCGTCATCGGTAAGCGTGAGGCCGCCATGCTGGCGTTCCTGTCCGAGCCCCACACCATCGAGGAGATGGCCGCGCACCGCTTCGTCTATCGACCGGGCGCCGAGGGCGTGTTCTTCCACAGCGTCGAGCGTCGTACTGCATCGTTGCATCTGCAACGACTTCTCCCTACCGGCGCGGTCCTGGAGATCGAGCCAGGCCGCTACCGCGCGGCGTAGCGATCAACTTCTTCGGTGCCGATACGCGTCTAGCTCGGCGGCGAGCAGGTCGGGTGGCCATGCCTCCTGAAGGGCCCGCCAGGTGAGGGCCGCCTGGGATTCCGGGGCAAGGCCGCCAACGGGTTGATCACGATCGAGATTGGTTGGGAACGCGTAGCCCTCGGCACTGGCAGCTACGACGTTGTGGAGATCACGCTCAGCAACACCTGCGGCTTTGCGGTCCAGCAGCGATGGATACACGGCGGTCACCATGGCGTGCCGGTCGACCGTCTCAATAGCCCGCCCGAATGCCGAGGACACCTGCAGCAGGTTGGCGATGCGATGAACGTCTGTGGTGCGGTTGTGACCGGCTGCGTGAAAGAGCGACGGCTTGAAGAAAACGGCGTCACCCTTCTTCAAAGGCAACTGCACATGGTTGGCATCGAAGTAGGCACGGAAGTCGAGATTGCGCCACGCCAGATAGCCCAGCGGATACTTCTGCGAGTGCGGCATGTACAGCGTGGGCCCGCTTTCCACCGGCATGTCGCAGTGGGCGACGGCACCCTGCAAGGTAAGCACCGGCGACAGGGCGTGCACGTGAGCGGGATACTGCTCGGCCGTTTCGTTGTCCATGAAGCCAAGGTGGTAGTCGGTGTGGGCAAGCTGGGCCGCTCCTCCGGGGTTCACCTGGTTGACCTGAGACGTGATCTGGTAGCCAGGCCCCAACCACGCGTGTGAGGCGAGGGCGAGCATGTCGTTGGTGTAGTACTCGGCGAATGCGTCGGCATCACGTAACGCCAGCTTCTCGAGCGCGTTCCAGATGCGATCGTTTGCGCCGGGCTTGGCGAAATGATCGCCCGCGACTGCGCCACTCGCTCGCTGGTCACTGATGATCCCACTGAAAACGTCGGTCACGCGGTCGACGATTGCGGTGTCAGGGAACGCCGCCTTTATGACGAACACACCCGGCCCGTGCAGCAGCGCGCGAGCGAGCTCGGCTTCAACCGTTCGCCGCTGCGTCGCTTGAGCGACCGCCGTGGCCAACGTGGCGCTGTCGTACACAAGCACACCGCGGTCAACCGTTGCCGCGTGCGGGTAGTCGGCCAAGAGCGTGGGCTGCTCGACAATGGCGATGAACTCGTTCAGATCACAATCGTCGGCCCGAAGCCACCCGTTTGACGGGTTGGAAAGCGCAGAACTCACGACCGACTCCTTCGACAAAGGCATAGCGCTCAGACTACGTCCGCCGCGTCCACTCTCGAAGTTCGGCACGACTCAGCTTCGTGGACGCCCCCTCAATCCATTGCGCGGCAGGCATGTTGCACGCAGACGCCGACTGAGTGCCAACCTCATAGGGAATCACGCACCACACATGCTGAGACTGTGGCGCTCGTTCCTGGACGAGTCCGTCGAGGTCGGACATGATCCGATCCCCGATGGCTACTTCTTCGAGCAACACAATTCTTGGCGCCGAGTCGTTCACCAGCCGATCATGGACATACCACCCCGACATGGTGTGATATGCCACCACAACATCGCCGGGCGTGAGGTTGGCCGCAAGATCGCTGATGTCGTGGGTGAGACCGCGAGCGAACACGTCGTTGCCAGCCGCTGCGTTGAGCACTTCGGTTGGTCGTGAGATCCACACCACCAGGGCGGCAAGCGAAACGACTACACCGACAACGGTCAGTGACCTTCCCGCCAGTCGTTGCGCCACCGCCATCAACGCCGTGACCAGCCCAAGCAGGATGAGGGCAAACAACGGCCAGAGGAAACCGAGGTTGACCCGCGTAATGGTGAACGGAAAACCCTTCGCCGAGGACAGGACTAGGGCGACAGCCTCGGCCGACAGCACCATGACGATCCACGGCCGGCAGAGTCGCCACATCGTCCACGCGCCGAAAAGCAGCAGACCAACGATGAGCGCGACCGCCAACGGCTTACCCGAGATCGATCGCGGCAGTGCCTGGTCGATAAACGACTTCCACCAACGCGCCGGCACACGACCCCACGTGGTTCCGGTCAACGCCTCATCGGCCCAAAATCCCTGGAGATTGTCCTGGCGAACCGTGCGAAGGAAAAACCAGTACACCGTCAGGCTCGACATTGCGAACGCGACACAGGTACCCCACAGCCGCCGATCGGTCCAGCGCACCGTCGCCGTTCGTCGGGTCAGCAGCATGACCAGCGCAGCGGGCAGCATGAAGGTGGACGCCTGCCCCAGGAACGGGCCGACCAACGCCACCGACATGAGCGCGGCGAAGCCGGGGCGTTCATCACCCAGCCACCAACGCACGCATCCCCACATCAATACCGAGCCGACCGCGATGTCGGTGAGGTAGTTGTTGAGGTACGTCGCCACCTGCGCAACCGCCGGAACAAACGGCAACGGCAGCACAACAACGGCCGCCAGCAGTATCGATGATCGCTCGTCATGCTTCGTCCGCAACAGGCGACGCATGGCGTCAAAGCCGAAGCCGACGGCGACGAAGTAAGGCATAAGCGCGACCAGCCGAACGATGGGTCGTTTGGAGGGAAGCACCGCGAAGATGGCCCACATGCCGGCCAACCAGCCGGGTGGGATTGGGGTGTCATGCTGACGGTAGCGAGTGAGTGTCCATGGCGTGCGGATCATGTCAGCCCGCCAGGCTTCGTCGAAGAAGTACTCCAATCGCAGCGCCGGCTTGGCCAGGACACCGAGCATGACTGCACTCAACGCCATAAGTACGGCCAGCGTGACCCAGAGAAATCGCCGATCCCTGGGTTCCATAAGGGGAAACCCTACGCGTCCGAATCGCCGCGACTGCTGATGTTGGCGAGCGTAGGCTGACCCGAGTGCCGACTGGTGCGGGACGGCCGGTCGGTTCCCCGGGTATCCGTTCGCCATGCGTGCCCTGACCTCTACGACCCACATGGGAACGTACCGCGCGGGGCTCATCGTGAGTCGTCTCGCGTTCCTGGCCGTGCTGAGCATCCTGTGGTTCGTGTTTCTCAAGGACCGGCCGCGCACTGAAAGCTACGTTGCTCCTGGTCTGGCGTGCGTCTTCCCTGGCGGCGTCTATTTTCTCGCCCTCTTTCCCATGTCGCTGGCGGTGCTCGGACTGCTCGTCCTGCTCACCGGCGTCCACCTCGGGCGCGCTCCCCTTGCGTTTGTCGGGGCGGCTGTAGCGGCGTTCTCGTACCCCGGTGCCGTGTTGGGCGGCGTTGCGGTTGCCGCTGCGCTTTTCATCCATCCCGAGGCTCGACGGTCGATGCGACGAGTCGCCGTCAGCGCGGCAGCGGGTGCGGTGTCCGGCCTGGCGGCGACCTTGGTGGTGTTGCAAGCAACCATCCACCGTTGGAATGGATTCTTTCTCGCCCAGGCCGGCTATCGACATCCAACAGCATTCCCGCTCGTACACGTCATCAGTCGAATCACGCCGATCACCCGGCCAACCGTTCCGTCAGATTCGGTGCCCGCTGCGCAGTATCTGCTCACCCTTTTACTCATCAGCGCGATCTCTTGGGCAATGATACGGCAACGATCGTGGCCATCTCCGCTCGATTTCGCCATCATGACGATGGTCGTCATCTACCTCACCAGTAACTACTACGGCGTCGGCTCCGCCCAGTTTCGCCACCAGGCGCTGTTGCTTCCCCTCGTGGTCGTGGTTCGCCACGCGGGAAAGATGCAGAAGGCATTTCTTGTGGTGGCTGCGGTCATCACCTTCCAGATGACGGCACTGTTCCTCACGGGTGCGATTATCTAGACCGACCCCAGCCGCCGTCGTGGACAATATCGGCGACGGTGCGCTTGGGACGTTTTGCCGACCGACCCGACTCGGACGGTGCCGGATAGCCGAGGGCGATTGCTCCGAGCAGCTGTCGGTCATGAGGTACGCCCAGCGCCGCATTCAGGGCGTCCTCTTCATGAAAGACGCCGAAGAAGAGGGCCCCGAGTCCGGCGTTCTGCGTGGCAAGCAGAAACGTCATAGCGAAAAAGCCGGTATCGACAAGCCAGTACGGCACCGGCCATGCGTCGGCTTCGGACAGGCCGGTGCGAGCCTTGTCGGGCTCGGCGTAACGGGCCAGATACGCGCTCCGATCGGCATACGGCAATGCGATCACCGGCGCGGTCAGCAGGCCCTGCCAGCGGAAGGATTCCCGACGCTCCGACGGCAGCGTGATGTCCCAAAAGCCTGCAGTCTCGGAGTCTCGAAGCACGACCAGATCCCAGCCCTGGCTATTCCCGGCGCTCGGGGCGCGCCGAGCCAGGTCGACCAAATTCTCTATGACATCGAGTGGAACCGGGCGATCCTCGAAGTTGCGGACCATGCGTCGGGCACGAACGACCCGATCAAACTCCAACTAGCGAGCGCCTAGCTTCACGAGGCTTTCGGCCATCACCCAGCCACATGCGATAAGCGAGTCGCCACGGCTGAGCTTGATGCCGTCGAAGAGGGCGGCGACCTCAGGGTCGATCTTTTCCGGCTTTAGGGTCTCATGGTCAAGATGACTGGGAATGCTGCCGTCACCTTTCACCTGGAAGGTTTTCTCGTCATACGAGGCGTCGACGCCGAAGCGCTTGGCCAGACGACGGCCCCATGCTCGCTCTTCTCCAACCGGACGGTGATCGGGACGAGGCACGATGTCGGTGAGCGACTTGAACGACTCAAAACCCGAGACCGTCGTGAAACGGGTGCCGACCAGCACGTCCTCATCGGGAAAGGCCATGAGGGCTCGGTGGAACGCCTCGTTCATGAGGCCCTTCAGCACCGAATCTCGGCGGGAGGTCTTGCGAACACTGAGCAGGCCGAGCAACACGCAGGGTGTTCCTCCGATGCGCTCCAGCGTAGAGAACATAACGCCGTGCAGCTTGCCGTCGATATGCGCAGTGGTCGAAAGAACCCAGTCTTCCTTTGCTTTGGAGAAGTGCCCTACGCCGAAGTCAACGTTGGTGCCGGCGCCCATATCGGCCAGCTCAACCAGCTCGGTATCGGTCAGAGCAGTACAGTCCTTGGTGTCGATCTGGATGGTCATTGCAGAAGATCGCTCCCGAAGGTGAAGACCGGGCAAGCCCGATTACGGGTGAAAATTGACCCGTGCCAGGCGGCACGCGACACCTCTATTCTGCCAGTGTTTCGCCGTTTTCGGAAATGCGCAGACAGAACCTTTACAAAATGACGGCGTCATGCCCGAACGCAACCCGAAGTTCGCCAACTGCGGCGGCGATGTCGACGTTGAACTCGTCGGCCAGGCGCAGCACCTTTCCCTGCCCGATGTGGAGGTACACCGGCGACTCTCCGGGGTGCTCGGACAGGATGCGTTTCAGGAGCGCAATACGCTCCTCCGACAGACCGTGGGCCGACAGCTTGAGGCGCAGCGGCGGAGCACCGTCCACGATGCCGTCGAACACTTCGATGTCCTGGCAGAGGAGTTTGGGTGTCTCGTCGCGGGATTCCAAACGACCACGCACAATGACGACGGCGTCCTCGGTCAGCTTGTGGCCGTGCTCCAGCATGGTGCGGGAGAACACGGTCACTTCAATGGATGACTGGAGGTCTTCGAGTACGAAGACCGCCATCGGGTCACCCTTTTTGGTGAACTTGCGCTGCAGGCTGGTGATCACGCCGCCCATTGCCACCCCGGCCTGATCGCCCCGCTCGCAGATGTCGGCAATGGTGCCGTCGGTGCGCCGCTTGAGCGCGCCTTCGGCTCCCAGCAACGGGTGATCGGACACGTAGAGGCCGAGCATTTCCTTTTCGAACTTGAGCTTCTGCTTCTTTTCGAACTCGGTGTCGGGGATGGCGATGCGCTGCATGTCAGAAGGCGCCGCCGCGACTTCGAGCGAGGCAAACAGGTCGAATTGACCTTCGGCCTCCTTGCGGCGCCGCACCATGACCTGATCGATGATCTGCTCGAAGACGCTGAGCAGACCCTTGCGCTTGTGGCCGACGGCGTCGAAGCCACCGGCCTTTATCAGCGACTCAATCGTCCGCTTGTTCAACACGTTCGGGTCGACCCGCTCGACGAACTCATAGAACGAGTTGAACGGCCCGTTCTTCTTGCGTTCCTCGACGATGAGGCTCACAAGACCTTCGCCCACGTTGCGCACCGCGGAAAGCCCGAACGGAATGGCACCGGGCGAGCCAGCGGGAACGGTAATGCCAGGAGGCAACTCGCTTGGCGACAACGCCACAAAGTCGGAGTCGGACACGTTCACGTCGGGGTTCAACACCCGGATGTTCATGTTGCGACACTCGGCCAGGTAGACCGCGGCCTTGTCGAGGTTGGTCTTCACCGACGTCAAAAGGCACGCCAGGTACTCCACCGGATAGTGCGCCTTCAGGAACGCGGTCTGGTACGAGATGAGGCCGTAGCCGTAACTGTGACTCTTGTTGAATGCGTAGTCGGCGAACGGCTCGATGATGTCGAACAGATCGGTACCGAGCTTCTTGCCGTACCCGATGTTTTCGCACCCATCCACAAAGCTCTGGCGCTGCTTGGCCATAACCGCCTTGTCCTTCTTCCCGCAAGCCTTCCGAAGGTTGTCAGCTTCGGCCAATGAGTAGCCGGCAAATTTTTGGGCGACGCGCATGACGGACTCTTGGTAGATCATGAGGCCGTACGTGTCGCCGAGAAGCTGCTCGGCTTCGGGGTGGATGTAGCTGATGGGCTTGCGACCGTTCTTTCGATCGGCGTAGTCGTTGTGCATGTTGGCGCTCATGGGGCCGGGCCGATAGAGCGCTACCAGGGCAGCAACGTCATCGAACGACGTGGGGGCCAGCGAGCGCATGAGCGCGCGCATCGCGCCACCTTCCAGCTGGAATACACCAATGGACTCACCGCGTCGCAACATGGCGAGCGTCGGGTCATCATCCAAATGAATGACGTCGATATCGAATGTCGGATCCTTGATGGCCCGCACCATCTGCACGGTGTCCTCGATGACGTCGAGGTTGCGCAGGCCGAGGAAGTCCATTTTCAACAAGCCGAGCTCTTCCACGCCGTGCATTTCGTACTGCGTGACGACCGGGGAATCCTCCACCGGTTTACCAGCTTCGGGCTTGCGCTGCACGGGAAGATAACTCGTCAACGGATCACGGGTGATGACCACGGCGGCCGCGTGGATTCCGTCGCCACGACGCAGACCCTCCAGGCCGCGGGCAACGTCAACCACCGCTCGCACCTCGGGGTCGGTGTTGTACATCTCGCGCAGTTCAGCGGCGGCCTTGTAGCCGTCTGCGAACTTGGGATGCTCCTCAAGACATGCGTACAGCGGTGTGTCTTTGCCCATCACCAACGGCGGCATGGCTTTGGCTGCCTTGTCACCCACACCGTAGGGGTAGCCGAGCACGCGGGCCGCGTCGCGCACGGCGGCTCGGGCCTTGATGGTGGAGAAGGTGACAATTTGAGCCACCTTGTCCCGGCCGTAGCGTTCGGTGGCGTAGCGGATCATTTCGTCCCGGTATCGACTGTCGAAGTCCATGTCGATGTCGGGCATGGATACGCGCGACGGGTTGAGGAAACGCTCGAACAGCAGGTCGTACTTGATGGGGTCGAGGTCGGTGATGCGCAGCGTGTACGCCACCGCACAGCCAGCTGCTGACCCGCGACCGGGACCTACACGGATGCCCATGTCGCGGGCGTGTTTGATGAGGTCCCACACGATGAGGAAGTACGACGCAAAACCCATGTCGCCGATGACCTTCAGTTCGTAGGCGATGCGCTCGACAACGTCGGTCGGCAGCGTGTCGCCCCAGCGCATCTTGGCGCCTTCGAACGTCAGGAACTCAAGGTACGCCGCGTCATTGTCGAAGCCTTCGGGGAGGTCGAAGTTGGGCAACTGCGCGTTGCCGAATTCAATCTCCACCCCGCAGCGCTCCGCGATCCAGAGTGAGTTGTCACACGCTTCTGGTACTTCACGGAACAGATGACGCATCTCAGACGCAGGCTTCAGGTAGTGCTCTTCGCCTTCAAACTTGAAACGCTTTGGGTCACTCATGAGCGACCCGGTCTGCACGCACAGCAACGCGTCGTGGGCCAGGTGGTCCTTGCGATGGGTGTAGTGCGAATCGTTGGTGGCGAGCAACGGTGCCTTCAACTTCTTGGCGATCTCCAACAACTTCGGGTTGGTGTCACGCTGCGCCTGCAGACCGTGATCCTGCAACTCGACGAACAGGTTGTCCCGGCCGAAGATGTCTTGCAGTCGGCCGGCCTTTTCGTAGGCGCCCGCTTCGTCGCCATTCATCAGTGCCTGAAGCACGTGACCGCCAAGGCAGCCGGTGGTGCCGATCAGACCCTCGGCATACTTCTCCAGCAGCTCCCAGTCCATGCGGGGCTTGTAATAGTAGCCCTCGAGGAAGGCGAGGCTGGAAAGTTGGATGAGGTTGCGGTACCCCACATCGCTCTCGGCCAAAAGGGTCATGTGGTAGTAGAGCTTCTTTCCACCCTCGGTTTCGCCGCCAGAGTCGTCAACCCGGCCACGCCGACTGGGCCGCTCCTGGCGAGTTTCATGGGCGAGATAGGCCTCGGTGCCGATGATTGGCTTGATGCCGACCTTGCGGCACTCCTTGTAAAAGTCGAGAACCCCGTACATGTTGCCGTGATCGGTAATACCGATGGCCGGCTGACCGTCGGCCGCCGCAGCGGCGACAAGCTCGTTCAGGCGCGCTGCACCATCGAGCATCGAATACTCGGTGTGGACATGCAGGTGGGTGAACGAATCGGCCACGCCTTAAAGGTACGTGCCCGGACGATCGTTTGCAGCGACCGGAGCCCCGGCCGGTGAACCGATCGGCGGGCTGCCCGGTGAAAGCTCACCACGCATCTGCCCAAGTTGCTGTTGGGCCGCCAACTGCTGCGCGAACAGCGTGGCCTGGATGCCATGAAAGAGGCCTTCGAGCCACCCCACCAATTGGGCCTGGGCGATGCGCAACTCGGCATCACTCGGAGCCTGCGAGGAGCCAAAGGGATGGGCCAGATTGCGCAGTTCGGCCTGCAGATCGGGCGAGAGCGCAGTGGCGAGTTCGGTAACCGACCGGTCGTAGATTGCAGCCAGGCGATTCCGGCTGGCTTCATCAAGGGGCGCGGAACGCACCTCGTCGAGTAGTTGTTTCACCATGGAGCCGATGCGCATGACCTTGCCGGGCTGGCCAATGGTCTCCGTGGCTTCATCGGGCGCAGAGGCATGGTGGGAAACGGGCTCGACCAGCGTTCCGTGCTCGATTTCGATGTGCTGTTTTTCCGTCATACGGGCGACCTCTTTCGATTGTTACCAACCCATCATCGCTCGCCACGAGCCGCCAGGAGCGGCACAAGCATCTCCTCCGCGGTGAGCGAACCGTGCCGGGACACTAGGGGAAAAGGACCACTGTCGGCAGGATCGTCGAAGCTAATGTCGACGAACGGCACCAATGCCACATCACCCAAGCGTGACCGGGCATTGAGCGTGACCTGCGGACCAAACCAGCCGGCATCGATCACCTCCTGCACGCTGTGCACCCAGGCATGATGGCCATGCTCACGTTTGGCCACGGCAAGCAGTTCAGCCGCCCCGCCGGGTCGGGCGTGCAACCAGCGGAAACGTCCTTCCCCCGACTGATTTCGCACCAGCCGCTGCACATCGGGCCCGAGCGTGACGGTGTTTGTACCGACGATCACCTGGCCGTGATCGGCGGTGACGAGGAGACAAGCTGTAGGCGGAAGGAGCTTCAACAGGTCGGCCACCAGCCGGTCAGCGGCCACCAGTTCGGCCGCATAAGCCGGCCCGAAGCCGAACTCGTGGGCGACCTTGTCAACCCCGTCGTAGTAGGCGTAGACGAAGGTTTCACCCGCGTCGACCAGCGAGGCCACCTGCGCGAGCAAGGTGGACGGCATACGCCAACCGTGGTGTCGCACTCCCCCGAGGTGGGCGGCAGTGAAGCCAGAGCCGACGAAATCGGCTTTGGTGACCGCCGGTACCGAAGCGCCGAGAAAGGCCGGCACGGGCTGCACAAAGGTCGGCCGGATCCGTTTGCGGGCATCGCCCTCACTGGTGCCCCACCGGAGCACGTTGAGAATCTCGCCCTGCACTTCCATGCGGTATCCGACCACGCCGTGTTCACCCGGCGCGAGGCCGGTGGTGATCGAACTGAGGGCGGTGGCCGTGGTGGAAGGAACCACCGTGGTGATGGCGGCGCCGGTCATGCGGTGCAACGTCGGGCACAATGCAACGTTGTCCTGCAGCTGTTCCCAACCAAGCCCGTCGAGCACGAGCAACACGATCTGGGCCGCATCACGGGCCGGCGCGGGCATCCACCCGGGAAGTGCCTTCGTGCCGGACGGGCCGAGCAACGCCGGGGCGAGGGACGAGATGCACCCGCCGCCGTAATCAGGAAGCACGGGTGCGGGTGGCATCATGTCAGGCTACGCCAGGGCCCGCATCGGTCGACAAGGTCATCGAAATCATTTCCGAACAGTTACGCTAGACGCTGTGAGAGTTTCAACCCGCGGGGACTATGCGTGTCGCGCCTTACTGTCGCTCGCCCTCCACGCGGATGAGAGTGGCCCGACCTCGGTCCGTGACATTGCCGAGCGCACCGGTCTTCCGCAGCCGTATCTTGAGCAAATTCTTCTGGCGTTGAAGGGTTCCGGTCTGGTCCGTTCGAAGCGAGGCGTCGGCGGAGGCTACGTATTGGCCCGCCCACCCGAAGAGATTCGCCTTTCCGACATCGTGAGCGCGGTCGACGGCCCGATCACCGTCGGTGACTTCGGCGAGCCCCACGCGAACGGCGCCTGCGACCACGAAGGCCAGTGCGTGCTGCTATCGGTGTGGTCGATGACCGGCAACCACATGCGCGACCTGCTTGATGGCTTCACCCTCGCCGCCGTCCGCGACCAAGCAAGGGGCGATGCGGTCTTACCGCTCTGATTACCTCACTCGTTTCGCTCCGGCTCGTTCCTCGCCTCCCGCTACACGGCGCTCGGACTCGCTTCGCTCAGACAATGCTGCGAGCTTCGAGCCAACCATCAACTAGCGGGATTGTTTGAGCGAAGCGAGTCCGAGCGTTGCGCGAGCGGTAGCGAGCCAACCGAGGCAGTGTCACAGTCACGAGCACCTTTTCAGGACGCTTGCCATGTCGGCGGCGATGGGGGTGTCGAACTCGACGATGCCGCCGGTGCCCGGGTGGGTGAAGGAGATGTGGTGGGCGTGCAGCATGGGTCGCTCGGCACCGGGTAACTCGCGACGGCGGCCGTACATGGCATCACCGACCACCGGGTGACCAATGCCGGTGAGATGGACCCGGATCTGATGGGTGCGACCGGTCTCGAGCCAGCAGTGCACCAGCGCCATTTCCTTGGGCTCGCGGTACCGCTCGATCACTTCATAGGTCGTGCGGGCCCACTTGCCGTCGGCCACAATCGCCATCTTGAGCGGGTCCTTCGGGCGCCGACCGATCGGCGCATCGATGGTTCCCGACGCATTCTCGGGGGTGCCCCACACGAGCGCGGCGTAGCGACGAGTAACGCTGTGCACGCTGAGTTGCTCGACCAGATGCTCGTAGGCGTGTTGGGTGCGCGCCACGATCATGAGTCCGGAGGTGCCCTTGTCGAGGCGATGCACGATGCCGGGACGAATCGGTTCGCCAACGTCACGAATCTCAGGGAAGTGATGCAGGAGCGCGTGCACCAGCGTGCCGCCATCATGGCCGGGAGCGGGATGCACGACGAGGCCATCCTGCTTGTTGATGACGATGACCTGCTCGTCGGCGTAGATGATGTCGAGCGCAATGGTCGGGTCCCCAACCAGTTGCGCGGCTGCGGTCGGACCGGCTTCGGGTACGTCGACCTGCTGGCCCTCGACCAGGCGCAGCTTGCCCGAGAGTTCGACTTTGCCGTCTACCAGAACCGTGCCGGAGGCGACCACCTCGGCCGCCTCGGTCCGGCTTCGACCGGTGATCATGGCCACAATGCGATCCAGACGCTCACCCGCGAGGGATGAGGGGATTTCTTCGATCATGGGTTGCTCTTCAGCCGACGTCCGTGACGCCAGGACTCGAGGAGGAGCAGGATTGCCCCTACGACCACGCCCATATCGGCGACGTTGAATGCCGGCCACCAACGGAAGTCGATGAAGTCAACGACGTGGCCCGACAGCAATCCGCCCTTGGCTCGGAACAGGCGGTCAGCGACGTTGCCGATAGCACCACCTATCACGAGACCCGTGGCCACTGTGCCCAGCGGCGAATGCTTGGAGCGCAACGACCACCCGAGGGCACCAACGACGAGCAGAGCGAGCAAGGCGATGATGGGACCCTTGCCCTGACCCTTGGAAAAGGCCATGCCGCTGTTGTACCGAAGGGTCCAGTGCAGAGTCCACAGGACATGGCGGGGCTGCTCGTCGGCCAGTGAATGCAGCGCCCAGGCTTTGGTCAGCTGATCGACGGCAAGGATGGCCGCTGCCACCGCACCGGCCACGACAAACCGTCGTGTCGGGCGGGTACCGACCGCAGGCGCGGCGGTGGCCGCAACGGCATGTTCCATCATCGATTCGAGCCGAGGCCGCCGACCTTTTCCTGCACCAGTTCGGTCGCCCACGGAATCGCTTCGAGGCGTTCCTTCGGGATGGGCTGGCCCGAAATTCGCGAGTAGCCATACGACTTGTCATCGATCCGCAACAGCGCAGCATCGATGTCGGAAACCATCTGGCGAGCCTGCGCCGACAACGCCAAATCGCGATCACGCTCGGCCGACAGGCTGTCGCCCTCACCTGATTCCTCATCGAACTGCACATCGCCCGGGTCGAGGTCCTCCATCAGCGAGGCCGCTTCGCCTTCGAGACGGTCGGCCTGACCCACCAGGCTGGCCCGCTCCTCGAGCAGCAGGATGCGCTGCGCGGCCAGGAACTTGGTGTCGAAGTCAGATGCCTTGCGGACGTGGGGCGGGGGCTTTGGAACAACCTTGCGAACAGGCGGAGGCGGCGGGGCAGCCTTGGTGACGACGACCTTGGCGGGCGCTGCCGTCACCGGAGCGGGCTTCGTCTTTTCCGCCGCAACCTTGGCCTTGGCCTTGGCCGGAGCCGGTGCGGTCTTCGTGGCTACCGGCTTGGTTTGTGCCGCAGGCCTGGCCGTGGCGGCAGGCTTTGCCGTCGCCGACTTGGCCGGAGCCGCGACGCTGGCGGCAGGGGCCTTCGCAGCTGCTTTCTTCGGTGACGCGGAGGCGGTTGCTTTCGCCGGGGGCTTCGCCATGTTGTTTCGTCCTTTAGGCCGATGGAAGGCCGCACAAGTTAGCGGTTTCGGGTTCCGAGAACAACGCAGCCCGGCCGCTTGACCGCCATTTCCTGGTCGGCCGGTCGTTTTGCGCTGTACAGGGGTGACAGATTACGCCTTCTCCACCGCGATGTGCGGTTGCTCGGAGGCTTCATCCACGGTGGTCTGCAGGGAGGTCGCCAACGTCTCGGCCTTCACCTCGTTCTCATAGGCGGCGAGCGCGTCGAGCCACGGCCCCGAGGCGCTCACGGTCAACGAGATGCGATCGCTTACCTGCAGATCAGCGGCCTTGCGGGCCTGTTGAACGAGCCGAACCAAGTCGCGGGAGAGCCCTTCGCGCTCCAGTTCGGGCGTGAGAACGGTATCGAGGGTGACCACCCCGTCGCCGCTGCCGAGCACCGCGCTGTTCTCGGGGTCGGTCGGTACGAGCTGAAGGGTGTACTCGCCTTCTACCAGTTCGACGCCGCCGACCACGGGTCGCTCACGGGGCTTGAGTTCGTAGTCGCCCTTGCGGAACGCGCCCATGACTTTTTGCATACCGTCGCCCAGACGCGGACCAAGGGCAGCCGGAACGAGTTTGAGTTCGAACTTGGCGCCGGCGTTCACGTTCTGACTGAAGGCGACGCTCTTGACGTTCACTTCATCCTTGATGATCTCACCGAACGGCACCAACGCATCGGCGCCCGGACCGGTCACACTCAGCTGGGCGAGCGGCAGACGGACCCGCAGGTTGCGGGCCTTGCGCACGCTGGACGCAGCCGAGCACACGTCACGGGTGCGGTCCATGGCCTCCACCAGCGCGGCGTCGGCCGACAGGTCGGAGGCCAACGGCCAGTCGGTGAGATGCACCGACGCTCCCCCGGTGAGCCCGGTGAAGACCTCTTCGGCGACCAGCGGAAGAAGCGGCGCAACGATCCGTGTCAGCACGTGCAGTGACGTGTAGAGCGTGTCGAACGCGTCGTGACTGTCGGCCGACGTGCCGCCCCAGAACCGGTCGCGACTGCGGCGGATGTACCAGTTGGTGAGTGCATCAAAGAACGACCGCACCGACGCGCATGCCGCGAAGAGGTCGTAGTGATCCATTGCTTCGGTGGTCTCCACCACGAGTTCGTGAAGCTTGGCGAGCACGTAGCGATCGAGCACACCGGTCTGATCGGTTCGGAAATGAGCCTGGTAGCCGCCCTCGGCCGAGTTGGCATACAGGGTGAAGAAGTACCACGTGTTCCACAGTGGCAGCATGACCTGGCGGACGCTGTCGCGGATGCCCTGCTCGGTCACGATGAGATCGCCGCCGCGCAGGATTGGTGACGACATGAGGAACCAGCGCATGGCGTCGGAGCCGTGCTTGTCGAACATCTCGTACGGGTCGGGATAGTTGCGCAGGCTCTTCGACATTTTTGCGCCGTCACTGCCGAGCACGATGCCGTGCGCCATGCAGGTGCGGAATGCCGGGCGGTCGAACAGCGCGGTGGCCAACACATGCATCGTGTAGAACCAGCCGCGGGTTTGGCCGATGTACTCGACAATGAAATCGCCCGGGAAGTGGTCGTCGAACCAGGCCTGGTTCTCGAACGGGTAGTGCACCTGGGCGAACGGCATGGAGCCGGACTCAAACCAGCAGTCGAGCACCTCGGGCACGCGTCGCATCATTGACTGCCCGCTTGGGTCATCGGGGTTGGGGCGCACGAGATCATCGACCAGCGGGCGATGCAGATCGTTGATGGTGACGCCGAAATCGGCCTGCAGCTGTTCCACCGAGCCGTAGACGTCAATGCGGGGATAACGCGGGTCATCGCTCTTCCACACCGGGATCGGTGAGCCCCAGAAACGGTTACGGCTGATGGACCAATCACGAGCGTTGGCCACCCACTTACCGAAGCTGCCTTCTTTCACATGCTCGGGAACCCAGGTGATCTCCTGATTGAGTTCAACCATGCGGTCCTTCACCTTGGTGACCTCCACGAACCATGAGCCGATGCCGCGGTAGACAAGCGCGGTGTTACACCGCCAGCAATGCGGGTAGGGGTGGTCGTAGCTGTCGAGCCGCACCAAGCGGCCTTCATCTCGCAGACGGCGCACGACCGGGGTGTTGGCCTCAAAGACCTGCAGCCCCTCGAAGTCGAGGACCTCGGCGGTGAAGCGGCACTGCGAGTCGACGGGCACGACGGTGTCGATGCCATGCGCCGCGCATACGATCTGATCGTCTTCGCCGAAGCCGGGCGCCATGTGTACGACGCCGGTGCCATCTTCGGTGGTGACGAAATCGCCGAGCAGGATCCTGTGCGCGTTCGGGCGACCGACGAAGAAGCCGAACGGCGGCGTATACGAGCGCCCGGCCAGGTCAGTGCCGAGCACGGTTGCCGCCTGGTTATAGCCGTCAAGTTCTTTGGTGTAGCCGCCGAGACGAGCCTGGGCCAGGATGACCTTGTGGCCGTCTTTCTCCATGACGGCATACGTAACCTCGGGGCCTACAGCAGCGGCAAGGTTCGACGGCAGCGTCCACGGTGTGGTGGTCCAGATCCAAAGGTCCTCACCGGTTTCCAAGGGGAAAGCAACGGTGACGGCCGGGTCCTGGCGGTTCTTGTAGACGTCGTCCATGCGCGTCTCGGTGTTCGACAACGGCGTCTCGCAACGGAAACAGTACGGCAGCACCTTGAAGCCCTCATACACAAGGCCCTTGTCCCAAAGGGTCTTGAAGGCCCACATGACCGACTCCATGTACGGGAGATCGAGGGTCTTATAGCCATGTTCAAAATCGACCCACCGCGCCTGACGGGTGACGTAGCGCTCCCACTCGTCGGTATAGCGCAGCACGCTTTCGCGGCATGCAGCGTTGAATGCGTACACCCCCATGTCGACGATCTCGGAACGATGCTGCAGGCCGAGCTGCTTTTCAGCTTCCACCTCGGCGGGGAGACCGTGACAGTCCCAACCGAAGACGCGCTCAACTCGCTTGCCGCGCATGGTCTGATAACGCGGCACCACGTCTTTCACATAGCCGGTGAGCAGATGTCCGTAGTGGGGCAGCCCGTTGGCAAACGGCGGGCCGTCATAGAACACATACTCGTTGTCACCCTTGGTGCCGGTAGGTCGCTGCTCGACCGACGCCACGAAGGTGCGGTCGGCGGCCCAGCGGTCAAGCACCCGATGCTCGATGCTCGGGAACGACGCCTGGGCATCAACGGTGGGGTACGCGGTGGGTTCGGTCATCGAAGGGTCTCCTGGCGCGCGAGCACGTTCGCCTGCGGTCACGGGCATGGTAACCGGCGATCTGTTGTGGATGCCTCCCGAATCGCGGCCGGGCGGCGAGAACGGGCTCGGTTAGACGGCCCGCCACGGATCGGTGAGTGGAACTTCACCGGTGGGATGACTGTCGCCGGCCTCATCGAGTTCGGCCGAGTCGCTGAGCCGAAGGGGCGGCGCGGCAAAGGACTCGTCGTGGTGATCGTCGATGGCATCATCGTGCTGGTCGCCCAGGAACGCGGCCGGTGCAGAGGTAGCCGGCGCCGGTCGGTACGACAGCGTGCCGAGCCCCTCGGGCGAGCGAAGCAGGCGCTGCAGTGACTCGATGACGGCAGCAACCCGTTCGCGCTCGGCCACGATGCGCTCGTTCAACCCGTCAACCTCGGTGGACAGCGACGCCTTGCGCTCCTTCAAGGTGCGCAACTCGCTCTCCATGTGTGACGTGGCCATCAATTCGGCCTGGCGGATCATTTCGGTCGAGCGGGCCTCGGAGTCGGCGATCATCGACTTGGATCGCGAGTCCGCGTCGGCCAGGGTGGCGTCGGCCGATTTCTGCGCATCGGCCACGGCTGCGTCAGCAGTGCGTTGCGCCATGAGCAACGTCTTGGAGATGACGTCGGTATCGGCGCTGCCCATGGCCGCCGGCTCGCGAGCGGATAGTTCCTGCACGCGGGCCATCGCGGCGCGAGCGCGCGCATCGGACGCTACGAGGTGCGAACGCATCTCATCGACGGCGGCGCCCACCCGCGAAAGGAAGGACTTCACCTGTTCGGGGTCATACCCCTTGCGCACCTGATCGAACTCGATGCCGTTTATCGCCTGCGAACTCAGCTCCATCTCACCATGTTAGAACGCACACGATCACCAACTGCGCTTTCTCGCACATTTAGCTACTTCGCTTCTCGCTACCCTTCATGCCTCGTTCGGTCGCTACCGCTCCGTCTCTCTCGGACTCGCTTCGCTCAGACAATCGAGGAAGCACTAGCAGGGAAGGCCTGCACGATTGCCGAGCGGAGGTTCGAGAATGAGCGCCACGAGCGACGATGAGCGAAAAGGAGCGGTAGCGACCAAGCGAAGCCAATCAGGTAGCGAGAAGCGAAGTAGAGACGCGTTCTACTCGTCGGACTCGGACATCATGCGACGTTCTTCGGCCGACACGGAGGCATTGACCGGTGTGAGCAGATACACGCCGCTCCCGACCTTTTCCATGGCGCCGCCCAGGCCGTAGCAAAGGCCACTGGCGAAGTCGATGAGGCGACGGGAGGTGTCACGCTCGACCCCTTCGAGATTCATGATGACGGGTTGTCCGTCCTTGAAGCGGTCGGCGATTTCCTGGGCCTGGTTGAAGCTGCTGGGGCGAATGGTTTGCGGCCGTGGGTTGGCACTGGCGGGAACGGGGCGCACGGCAGAACCCTGGGCGCGTCGCGCCGGAGGATTGTCGAAATCAACGTGGGGTCGGGGGTTCACTTCCCGCTCACGCTCGGGACGGCCTGATGCGGTGCGTGTCACCATGGTACGGACAGCGCCGCTGTCCATGGGATCGGCGGTGTGTTGGGGACGAGGGACGCGACCGATTGGCCGCTCAGGCTCGTACGGTGCGTCATAGTCGTCGTAAGCATCTTCCGGGCCTAACCCGAGGTAGCTCATGGCCTTCTTGAACGCGGACATGCATACCCTCCCTTTTCTCCTACGTTAGTTGTTACGGGGGTGAATTCTGGGACGGTCGCCAAAAAGGGCGCTGCCAACGCGGACCATGGTGGCACCCTCACGCACCGCGATCTCAAGATCGCCGGACATTCCCATCGAACATTCGGAGAGTTCCATGCGGTCGGCGGTGGCGCGAAGCCACCGAAATCCGGTGGCGATCTCGGCTGGTTCCCCGGCCTTGCCCACGGTCATGAGACCAACGACGTCGAGGCCCGCGGTGCGGCTGTAGGCCACCAACGCATCGGCTTGATCCATCGGGCACCCGCCCTTTTGCGGTTCCTCAGTCACGTTGACCTGCACGAAGGCCCGAGCCCCGGGGACTCGCTTGGCCAGGGTGTCCACCAGACTGGTGCGGTCGATGCTCTGCCACACGTCGACCACGGATGCCAGGGAGGCCACCTTGTTGGTCTGCAAGCGACCGATGAAATGCACTCGTAGCCCAGTTGGCCTGACCGGCTGAAGTTTGGCGATGAGCTCCTGCGCGTAGTTCTCTCCGACGTCGTGCAGCCCGAGATCACCGGCGATGGCGAGCGCCTCAGGCCCGAAGCCTTTTGTGACGGCCAAAATCTTCACATCGTGGCCGCCAGCGGCATCGAGGCGCGCCCGCACCGCTGCGAGTCGGTCGGCAACCAGTTGTGGATGAAGCGTCACGAACAGCGGTCTACTTCAGGAAGGAAGGCACATCGAAATCGTCGTCACCGTCGTCGATGGGATCGGCGATACGCGAGCCGCCGAAGATGTCGCGCAGGGGCGTGGTGCCGGGAACATCATCAACCGGGCGCAGCGGACGCTCGGCCGGATTACGACCAGCGCCGTCCCAGCGATCGAAGCCGGCCGCGATGACCGTGACCTTGACCTCGTCGCCCATTTCATCGTCGATGACGGTACCGAAGATGATGTTGGCGTCCTGATGGGCCACTGCGTCAATGATTTCGGCCGCAGCGTTTACTTCGAACAGGCCAAGGCCGGAAGGACCGGTAATGGTCAGCAGGATGCCGCGGGCGCCGTCGATGGCGGCCTCGAGCAAGGGGCTGGAGATGGCCGACTTGGCCGCAATGACCGCTCGGTTCTCTCCGCTGGCCTGACCGATGCCCATCAGCGCGGAACCGGCGTTGGACATGATCATCTTCACGTCGGCGAAGTCGGTGTTGATCAGGCCAGGTGTGGTGATGAGCGTGGTGATGCCCGACACGCCTTGCAGCAGCACTTCGTCGGCCATCTTGAATGCGTTGAGCACCGAGGTCTTTTCGTTCGACACCGTGAGCAAACGATCGTTGGGGATGACGATGAGGGTGTCGACTTTTTCCTTCAGTCGGCTGATGCCTTGCTCGGCCTGCACCGAGCGGCGCTTGCCCTCGAAGCTGAACGGACGGGTGACCACACCAATGGTGAGCGCACCCATGTTCTTGGCGATCTCGGCAATGACGGGCGCCGCGCCGGTTCCGGTGCCGCCGCCTTTGCCTGCGGTGATGAACACCATGTCGGCACCTTTGATGATCTCTTCGATCTCTTCGCGGTGCGCATCGGCAGCGGCGCGGCCTACTTCGGGGTCGCTACCGGCGCCGAGCCCACGGGTGATGTCGCGACCGATGTCGAGCTTCACATCAGCATCACTCATGAGGAGCGCCTGTGCGTCGGTGTTCACCGCGATGAACTCGACGCCTTTCAGACCGGCATCGATCATGCGGTTGACGGCATTGACGCCGCCGCCACCGACGCCGATGACCTTGATAACTGCCAAATAGTTTTGCGGCATACCGGCCATGACTACCTCCACCTGCGAGAACGATTGGGTCGAAAAAAACGAGGGACTGTGCGCGCCGACAAACAGTGCCCGAAAGCGGCACTCTCCCCACGGAACGGCAGACCCAGGCCGGGAAGTTTTACTGTCATGGCACCTTCTGGGTCAAGGAAGACTTCGGACAGCTCGGCGGCGTGAGCACCAGAGAGTCCGCTGCGCGCGCGTCCATGTAGTCGAATTCGACGCCGGGACATGCGTCCATGTAGGTCAACACACTGATCAGCTTGGCGCGCAGGTCATCAATGGTACCGAGCAAGATCTTTCCCCTAGGAGTTATATCGAGCGCAACTGCGCCGTCTCCCCCAACAATAACCCTGGTGGTGACCGCTTTTAGGCGACCCGGCAACATCTCGGCCAAACGGGCCCCCGAAATCATCGGTTCCGACACCGTTTCGCCGACCGCAACGGGTGCCGGATCCCCCTTCACTTCCATGAAGTCTTTGGGCTTCCCGAGGGTCAAAGCCAGCACGTGACCTTCCACATCGATGACCCGCCACTCCGAGTCTTCTGCCTGCACTGCGGCGACCGGCGTACGTTCGGCAATATCGATGGTGACCGAGCGGGGCCAGGTACGAACAATGCGAGCCCGCCGCACCCAGGGCTGCAGGAGCAGCGCGTCCTTGGCCTTGCCGAGGTCGGCTCGGTAAAGCGGTTGACCGCGCAGGGAGTCGGCCACGGCCTGAACCGCGTCCGGATCGGTGTAGTGCACGCCGGTAATATTTACTTCCTTCACCGAAAACAGCGGCGACTGAATGAGGATGCTGCCGCCGATGATGAGGGTCAGCACGGTGACGATGGCGATCAGCAGGCGAAAGCGTCGTAGACCGGCCGCGCGCTGCACCGCTCGCCGGCGCGCCCGAATGCGCGGATCGACCCGATCGGCGCCAGCTGGCACCGACGCATCGGGCCCCGGCTCAACCGCGACGTCGTCGTCAATAACGATGACCTGCCGACGTTTCGGCTCCGACAGGGTGATGGTCGGTAGCTCGGGCGGATCGCTATCGGGTACGACTGGGATTTCGGTCGTATCGTCGTGGCGGGGAACGTCGGTGACGTCGATCTCGCCCGTCGTGACGACGGCAACGTCCGTGTCTGCGACCGCAGTTTCGGCGTCGGTGTCGACGGTCAACCACGCCGGTGCCGGTATGTCCTCTTCGACATCGAATGCCCGTTCGTCGATGGTCGGTTCGTCACGGGGCGGCTTGATGATGCGGACGCTCTCGACGCTCTCGAAGCTCTCGCCCGGTTCGATACCCCGACCCGTGTTATCACTCACGTCGCACCCGGCAGTTCGGCGGGGTCGAAACCAACCAGCCGATTCTCGCTGTGCAGGTCGATGCCACGGTCACGGAGCACAACGGCGCGCACATGAGCCATGACGCGGGCCACATCATCAGCGCTGCCGTCTTCGTCGGCCTGAATAAAATTGGCGTGCTTCTCCGAGACGCACGCAGTGCCGATGCGGAAGCCGCGAAGCCCGACCTCGTCAATCACTTGACCGGCCGACAACACGCCAGGAAACGGGTTCACGAACACCGAACCGGCGTTTTGTCCACCGGGCTGATGCATGCGTCTCCAACGGACAATCTCGGTGAGCTCGGCCTCGGATGCCTCGCGATTGCCGGGTGCCAATTGAAACGTCGCACCCAAAACAACCTGGTCATCACGAAGATCTGAGCCGCGAAAACGCAGCCCTAGCAAGGTTGCGGGCACGTGTCCATCCTGACCGGTCGCCAGGTCAAAGACGTGGACCCCCACCAGGTTGGAAGCTATATCCGAGCCATGGCCGCCGGCGTTCATGCGCACGCCTCCGCCGACGGAACCCGGCACGCCAACGGCCCATTCGAGCCCCCTCAATGCCAGTCGGGCGGTGGCCCGGGCCAGCACCGGAAGAGCGACTGCTCCGCCTGCGGTGACCACAGAACCTGCCGAGGAAATCTCATCGAAACCCTGGAGAACGACAGCGATACCGTCGTAGCCGCGGTCGGCCACCAGCAGGTTCGAGCCGCGTCCCACCAGCAACACGGGAAGCCCGCATTCAACCTGCGCGCAGTGCACGAGCCGGAGATCATCGATGGAGCGTGCCTCCACCAACAGCCGCGCCGCGCCGCCGACTCGGTAGGTCGTGCGGACACCGAGGGGAACCTCGCGCTGCGCCCGTGAACCCAGAATCGAAGCGGCGAGATCGACGGCCGACGTCACAGCGGGCCCTCGGTCAGCTCGGCCAGCACCTCCGACGGGAGCGAAGCAACATCACCACAGCCCATCGAAATGCAGACGTCACCGGGACGGAGTTCCTTGGCGAGAAAGTCGACCAGGTCGGCTCGATGCGGTAACCAGGCCACCCGTTGGCGGGGATGGCTGTCGAGAATGGCGTCGACAACGAGTTTGCCAGTCACGCCAGGAATCGGCGCGTCGCCGGACGGATAGATGTCGGTGATGACGGCGAGATCGGCGTGGACGAACGCGTCGGCGTACTCCGGCGACAGGACCGCCATACGCTTGAACCGGTTCGGTTGAAACACGGCAACAATCCGCTTCCAGTCATCGCCGCTGGTGGCGGCGGCTTCGAGCACGACGGCAATCTCAGTGGGGATATGCGCGTAATCATCCACGAAGGTGATGCCGTTGTGCTCGCCGCGGAAGTCGAACCGGCGGGCCACACCGCCGAAGCGGCTGAGTGCGTTCACCGCCGCTTCGAACGACGCCCCGACCTCCATGGCGAGTGCCGTGGCTGCGGTCGCGTTGCGCACGTTGTGAGTACCGCGCAACGGCACCTGCACCGACCCGAGCGCTATGCCGTCACGATAGAGCGTGAAGCGCACCGACCCGTTCTGACTCTCGATATCGGCAATGCGGTATCGGGCATCCGGGTGGGTGCCGTACGTGATTGCCCGGTGCTTGTGCGCCAACGCCAGAGCGGCCGGATCATCGGCGCAGACGACTTTGGGGCCGGGGACTTGGGCGAGGTAGCGGTCGAAGCCGTCGATGATTGCGTCGAGCGTACCGAAATGGTCGAGATGGTCGGCTTCGATGTTGGTAACGATCGTGCCGAAGAGCGGCAACTCAAGAAAGGTACCGTCGCTCTCATCGGCCTCCACCACCAGCCACTCGCTGCCCGACCACGCTGCGCCGGTGCCCATATCGTTGAGGTCGCCGCCGATGAGGAAGCTCGGCTTCATGCCCGCTTCATCAAGGATGGCCAGCAGCATCGAACTGGTGGTGGTCTTGCCGTGTGTACCGGCTACAGCAAGCGACTTGGCCTGCGCACAGATCGAGGCCAGCATGCCGGCCCGTCGCAAAGTGGTAACCCCGATTTCACGGGCCTCGCTGAGTTCGATGTTGCGATCAGGAATCGCGCTCGATCCGGTGACTGCGTCCATGCCGTGGACGAGCGCCCGGTCATGGCCGATGGTGACGGTCACACCGGCAGCCCGCAGGCGGTCAACGACAATTGAATCCCGAATGTCGGAACCGGACACCTCGTGGCCCATCCCGGCCAAAACGAGGGCGATTGCGTTCATTCCGGGGCCACCGACGCCGACGACGTGGTAGCGGCCGGCGCGGGAAAGATCGAGGGGCGCAACAGGCACGGGGGACGAACTCATGATGCCGAGCAGTCTTCCACCACCGCAGCGATTCGGGCAGCTCCATCTCGATGCCCGACCGTGGTGGCGGCGGCAGCGATGGTGTGGCGAACGGTTGCATCGGACAGTCTGGCGAGTTCGGCGGCCAATCGTGCGGGTGAGAATTCATGTTCGGGAACCACGATCGCGCCGCCGACCTTGCCGAGCGCATGGGCATTGGCCGACTGGTGGTCCTCGGCGGCATCGGGCCAGGGCACCAGGATTGATGCAATGCCGACCGCTGCCACTTCGAACACCGTTGTCGCGCCAGATCGGGCCAGGAGCACGTCGGCTGCGGCGTAGGCCGAGGCCATGTCGTCTTCGTAGCCGACCGGCTGGTAGATCAATCCGTCGCTGCTTTCCAAAGCGGGGTGTTTGCCGTCGTCAAAGCGCGAGCCGCGCACGTGGCGGATGGCGAGATCGGCACGTTGCCGGTTCGCGGCCACGAATGCGTCGATGGTGTCGTTCAGTGCGCCCGATCCCTGGGAACCACCGACAACCAGCAGCGTGAGTCGGTCGTTGGGCAGGCCGAGTTTGGCGCAGGCCGCGTCGTGATCGGCAAAGCGATTGACCGCCAAGATCTCGTTACGAATGGCCGCACCCGTCACCACCTGGCGGGGCAATGGCGATTCATCGAAGGCTACGGCGCACTGCTTCGCGAAGCGACCGGCCAGCAGACTTGCTCGACCAGGAATGGCGTCGTAGCTGACGACCACAATCGGGGTACGGGTCACGATGGCTGCGACCACACCGGGCAGGCTGGCATAGCCGCCGACGGAGACAACGACTGATGGTCGGCGTCGCCGCACCAGCGCCAAACCCTGCACCAAAGCCTTCAACAGTTGCAGAAACGCAACGAGATGTCGCCTGGTGATGCGCCTCGGAAAGCTGGTCAGCTCGTACAGCGTTGGCGTGTAGCCCGCGGCCGGGACGAGACGGGCTTCCATGCCGCGCGACGAGCCCATAAAACCGATCGACTCGTGATCGTGGCCGCGGGCCACCAGCGCATCGGCAACGGCCAGTCCGGGCAGCACGTGACCACCACTTCCTCCACCCGCAATGAGCGCGAAGAGACGATTGGAGTCAGCCACTGTTGCGGGCGACGTTGAGCAACAGTCCGGCAGCGGCCATGGTGATCAACAACGACGATCCACCGAACGACACGAACGGCAGGGTAAGGCCGGTGAGCGGCATCATTCCCGTCACGCCCATGATGTTGATGACGGCCTGCGCCAATAACCACGCTGTGACGCCGCCAGCGACCAGCATGCCGAAGGTGTCCTTGGCATGCAACGCCACCTGCAACCCTGCGTAGCCAAGAACCGCGAACAGGGCGCAGACCACGACGACACCGAACAGACCCATCTCCTCGGCGATGAGGGCGAAAATAAAGTCGGTGTGCAGCTCGGGGATGAACCCCCACTTCGCCTTGCCGGCACCAACACCGGCCCCGGTGAGTCCACCACCGGCGACGGCCACAAGCGACTGCCACACCTGGTAGCCCTTGTCGGTCTTGTTCGCTTCTAGGTTGAGGAACGTTGTCCAGCGGGCAAGACGGTACGACTCCGACATCACGAACCCGACACCTGCCAGCGTCATACCCGTTGCGGCTCCGGCGAGCGGACGCAGCGGTACGCCGGCGAAGAACGACACTGCCAAAACGATGATGGCCATCACAATGCCGTTGCCGAGGTCACGTTGGGCTAACACCAACAAACACGCTGCACCGAGAATTATCAGCACCGGCCGCAGTGTGCGTTTCGGATTGGCGATGTGCTCTGATCGACGTGCCAGCAGGTCGGCGCTATACAACAGCAGCGCCAGCTTCATGACCTCAGAAGGTTGCCCACCGAATGGCCCGAGGTTCAGCCAGTTCTGCGCACCGTTGATGTTTCGCCCGAGGCCGGGAATGAACACAAGAAACATCGACAGGAACGAGCCGACCAGACCGACCTTCACAAAGTTGCGCCATTTCGTGTACGGCACCTTCACGGTAATGAACAGCGCGCCCATCCCGAGGATGGCCCAGAGCAGCTGCTTCTTGAAGTAGCCCCAGCCGTTCTGACCGTTGTTGATTGCTTTGACCGCAGACGACGACAGCACCATTACAAGGCCAAGCATGGTGAGCACGGCCATCACTGCGGCGATGATGTAGAAGTGGATCGGCGGTTCGCCCAGCACCGGCTTGGGACCACGGGCTGCGGCACGCCGACGCTTCATGCTCCGACGAGCTTCGCGACGGTTGACTGGTCGGCCCGTCGGGTGCCGGGCCCGGCTGGCTTGCTGGTCTGGTTCGCTGCCGGGGCGACCGACGAAAGTGGTTGATCCTGTCATCCGTTTTTCCCTGGGAAGCGTCCAAAGTCGGCGAGCACAAGCCCGATGGCGAGGGCAACACAAATGCCCGAGATGATCCAGAAGCGGATGATGACCGTGGTTTCCGGCCAACCCACTTTCTCGAAATGATGGTGAATCGGCGAGAGGCGGAACAGCCGCTTCTTGCGGCCCGAGGCCTTGAACACGGCCATCTGCAAACCGACCGAACCGGCCTCGATCACGTTGAGCCCGCAGATGATCGGCAGCATCAACATCGTGTTGGTGGTGAGGGCGAGCAACGCGAGCGCAGCACCGATACCGAGGGCGCCTACGTCCCCCATAAAGATGCGGGCGGGTGCTGCGTTCCACCACAGGAAGCCGACGCATGCTCCGGCGAACGCCATGGCAATAATGGCGAGGTCGAGGGGGTTGATCGTTCCGCCCTTGCCCTTCGTTACACCGTAGATATCAGGGTTGCGAAAGCTCCAGAAGGCAATAAACGACAAGGCGACGAACCCCAAGATGGCCGATCCGGAGGCCAGACCATCGAGACCGTCGGTCACGTTGACCGCGTTGGTCGTAGAGAAAATGGTTGCAGTTGCAAGCAAAATCCAGACGATGGTCGGCACCTTCCACCCGGGCAGGTCGTACCGAGTGAACGAGATGCGCGTGTTGATGTGTTCCACTAATACCAGTGGGGTGGCGATGGCGGCGCTCATGATGATGGTGAGGTAGCCCTTCAGCTTCCAGAGCACGCCGCGATTGTGCTGCCGCTTGACCTTGAGGTAGTCGTCAAGGAACCCGAGTGCGGCCATGATGGCGATGCCGAGGAAGATCCAGATGGCCTGGTTGGAGAAGGTGATCTTCGGCAGCACGTGCGGGACGAGGTAGCCAATGAACGCGGCCAGCAAGATCGCCAGGCCACCCATGGTTGGGGTGCCACGCTTGTGCTGATGGTCGGGACCGCGATCCTCCTGCCCAAGGATCGGTTGGCTGGTGCCACGCTCACTGAAGAAACCAATGAGGTAGCGGGTACCAAAAAGGGACACGGCCATCGCGACGATAGCGGCGAGGAGGAGCCCTCTCATCGCAGCGCCTCCAGCAACTCGCGGGCAACGACACGATCATCGAAGGGACGCACCTCGGTGCCGATGGTTTGGGTGGCCTCATGTCCCTTGCCGGCAATCACGACCACATCACCAGGCCGCGCCATGGCGAAAGCGGCCGCAATCGCTGCTCGACGGTCGAGCTCAATGACATAGTCACCGGTCGAGCCGGTCGGAAATCCACGAACCACGTCAGAGATGATGGCAGCCGGACCCTCCCCGCGCGGGTTATCCGACGTGAGAACGACGAAATCGGCGTTCTTTTTGGCGATTTCGCCCATCAAGGGCCGCTTTGTTGCGTCCCGATCACCGCCGCAGCCGAACACCACCACCAGCCGACCACGGGTCACTCCCCGCGCCGCCTGAAGGGCAACTCGAAGCCCGTCGGGCGTGTGGGCATAGTCAATGATCACGCCAAACGACTGCCCGGCGTCGACCGGTTCGAATCGTCCCGGCACTGGCGTCGCTGAGCTGAGGCCTTCGGCGACCGTCGCTGGATCAATGCCGTAGGCCAAGGCTGCGGTGGCGGCAGCGAGACCGTTCGCAACGCTGAACGCGCCACCGAGGGGCAAGCGGACCCGTTGGTGATGCCACGTAAATGTCGCACTGCGCGCATCGAGCACGATGTCGGTTGCGTCATGCATCGAGAACAGCCGCACCGGAACGGTGACCTGTGCGGCGAGCTGTTGGCCTCGAACATCATCGGCGTTGATGACCGCGACGCCGCAACGCTCCGGTTCGAACAGCCGCGCCTTGGCGGCGAAATAGTCGTCCTCGGTGCCGTGAAGGTCGAGGTGGTCGCGGGAAAGATTGGTGAACACGCCGACGGTGAACCAAGTGGCGTCGACGCGGTGCAGTGCGAGCGCATGGGACGACACTTCCACCGCCGCGGCTTTCTTTCCGCTGTCACGAAACGCGGCGAGTTCGGCCTGGAAGGCCGGGGCCTCTGGCGTGGTGTGGGCGCCCGAGAGGGTGCCGAGCAGACCGCACGGCAGGCCGGCGTGCTCAAGCACCGACTGCAGCAGCCATGTTGTGGTGGTCTTGCCGTTGGTGCCCGTGACCCCGAATACTGCGAGTGATCGGGATGGGTTGTCGTAGATCGCGCTCGCCAAATACGGCATCGCAGCACGCACGTCGGGCACCACCAGTTGCGGTACATCGAGATCGAGTTGATGATCAACGACGAGGGCGACGGCCCCGGCCGAGACTGCGGTCGCTGCGAAGATGTGGCCATCGATGGAAGCACCCGGCACGCAGCAGAACAGCGTGCCCGGACCGACATGTCTGGAATCGTGGGTGATGCCCGACAGCACCGCATTCGCGCCGATCTGCGTCCACCCGATGTGGGGCGGAAGCGAGTGGGCGGCCTCGCTCAACGACGCCACGACCTACTTCTTCGACGATGGCGGGCAGAGCGCCTCGGGCGGGCTCGGCGGCACCTTGAGGGCTCGCAGCGCTTCGGCCCCTACTTGGGCAAACAGGGGCGCCGCGCCCGATCGGCCGTAGCGGAACTCGCCCTGGGGTTCATCGAGTGAAACAAGAATCGTGACCCGCGGGCTCTCCGCCGGAGCGAAGCCAGCAAACGAGGACACGAAGTGATATTGCCCGAGTTTGTCCTTGTAGCCGTCGGCCTGACCCTTCACGTTCTGCGCCTTGAAAGCCGTACCCGTTTTGCCTGCGACGGCATATCCGTTTATGTCGGCCGCATGCTTTTCGGACGCAGTACCGAAGCACACAACGCCCTGCAGCACCTGGTTCATCTGCGCTGCCGTTGTTGGCTTGAGGACCTGACGAGTTTCCGATGGAGGCGACAGATGTTCCACGCCGGCCAGGTCCATGGTGGACTTCACCAGGCGAGGTGCCACGTACGTGCCGTTGTTCGCAATGATGTTCATCGCTCCGACCAACTGAATACCGGTCACACCGATGCCCTGCCCGAACGTCATCGTCGCCCGTCGGGATTTGCTGATGTTCTCGAATTTGGGGAACAGGCCGGGCGTCTCATTCGGAAACCCCAGGCCGCTCACCGAACCGAACCCGAACTTGTGGAAGTAGTCGTTGATCTTGGCGGCACCGACGGCTTGGGCCAACTTGACCGTACCGATGTTGGACGAATGGGCGATGATGTTCGGCAAGTTCATTTGCCGAGCTTCGTGGTTCTCGGCGTCGGTGATGACGCGGTCGTCTACCTTGAAGCCGGTGGACGGTGAGCCGTCAACCTGCGAGACGACCGAGCGAGGGATGTCCCAGGTCTGCTCAAGGTCGCTGGCGCCCTCTTCAAGCGCGGCGGACGCGGTGATGATCTTGGCCACCGAGCCCGGCTCATACGCGTCAACCAAGGAATGATTCGCCGTCGAGACAACCGCCTGCTTCGTGCCGGGATCGACGCGCACGTTCGACATGACCAGCACGTCGCCGGTCTGGGAATCGATGGCGATGACGAAGCCACCCTTAGCTCCCGTCTCGATCACCCGAGCCTCAAGTAGGCGGTCAGTGGCGTACTGCAGGCGGCTGTCCAACGTGAGGAAGATGTCATTGCCCGGGAGCGGCGGCGTGGTGAAGTCCTTCCCGTTCGGAATCGAATGACCCTTCAGGTCGAACTCACGCTCGATGGAACCCGCTTTGCCGGTCAACGTGTCGTTGTATTGGGCCTCGAGCCCACTGGTTCCCTTGCCATCGACATCGGTGGAGCCAAGCACGCTCACAGCCAGGTCACCGGCTGGCGTGTATCGACGCGACTCCGCCACGAAGTTCACACCGGGGAGATGAAGCTGTCGCACTTGTTCGGCTAGGTCATCATCCACCTGACGACGCACGTACACGAAACCTTCGGTGTTCGAATTGAGTTTGGTGGCCAACTGCTGGGCTTCTTTGGCGTCCATGCCGAGCGCTTGCACCAGCTGAGCCAACACCGTTTCCTTCGCCTCCCCCTTGATCAAACGCGGGTCGGCCCAGATAGTGGTAGCCGGCACGGTCATGGCCATCTCAACACCGCTGCGGTCAAAGATGGTGCCACGGCCGGCGGGCAGCTTGGTGGTGTGCAATCGCTTGCTCTCGCCATCGTTCACGAACGCTGCGGCCTGTGTGGTTTGTACCAGTCCGACGCGTACGACGATGGCAAGGAACATCAGCGCGAACACCACGTAGACGCTCACAAGGCGACGCCGGGTGCGAGCTGGTCGGGGTGCTCGTGCAAGTCGCACTGCCGCCGCAGTCGATGTCATTTTGTTTCTCCGGTGATCTGCTTATACGCGGCCCAGTCGGGGCGGGTGGAACTGGCCGAGGGCACCTGCACTTGTGGCCCGCCAGAGGCAGCAATCAGCACCTCGGTCACGATCTCCGGCGACGACGGGATGTACGACAGCGGGTTGGTGGCTGCCGCCGGGTGCATGTTCAGCTTCCTCGCCCTGGCCAGGATGATGTTGGGCGCCTGTAGCTCGGCTACCTGAAGTCGGGAGTGATCGAATTTCAGCTGCTCAGCCCGCAAATCGCGAGCGACTTGATCAACCATGATCTGGTTCTGCGCAAGCTGGGCCTGAAACGCCGTTAGGCCAATCAAGAATCCGAATGCAAGCGTGCAGCCGACCAGGCCGACCGCACTGGCGCGCCGACGCCTGGCACGAAGCGTCGGGACGACGCGCAGCTTCGGCTTCGGTGGATCAACGGAGCGCGACGGGGCCGAGTGCTTGGGTGCACGGGCCGCAGCCACTTCTTGGCGGCGGACGTTCATCGCCTACTGCCCGGCAGTGATCGGGTACGGGAGTCGCTCGACCATGCGAAGAATGGCCGACTCACTGCGCGGATTCCGTTCCATTTCAGCTGCCGATGGCTTGCGCTTCTCCGGTCTCACAAGACGGACCGTTTGCACTGCATCGCACACACAGGGCAGATCGGCCGGGCAGGTGCAGCCCCCCGTTGCCGCGTAGCGGAAACGGTCTTTGACAATGCGATCTTCACCGGAGTGATACGACAGCACGGCCACACGACCGGCTGGACGGGTGACTTCAATAGCCGCGTCAATTGCCGTTGGCAGGATGGCCAACTCGTCGTTGACCTCGATGCGAATGGCTTGGAAGGTTCGCTTGGCCGGGTGACCGCCACGGCGCCGAGCGGCAGCCGGAATGGCGTCACGCACAACCGAGGCCAGCTGCACGGTGGATTCAATGGGCCGGTTGGCCACGATGGCGCGGGCGATACGGCCGGCGAAACGCTCGTCACCGTTCACCCGCAGGACTTCGGCCAGCTCGTCTTCGCTGTAGCCGTTCACGACATCGGTGGCGCTCCACGAACGAGTGGGATCCATCCGCATGTCGACCGGACCGTCGTTGCGATACGAGAAGCCTCGTTCCGCCAGATCCAGTTGAGGAGAAGAAACGCCGAGATCAAAGAAGACGGCGGAGACATCCGAGATTTGGAGATCGGTCATGATGGATGCGAGGGAATCGAACCGGCCGTGCACTCCCTGGAACCGTTCGCCGAAGCGAGCGAGTCGAGCCGATGCCACCGACAGCGCCATGGGATCCTGATCGATACCGACGTAGCGGCATTCGGGCAGGGCCTCTAAGAGTCGGGCAGCGTGCCCGGCTCCTCCGAGGGTGCAGTCAACGATCGTTCCCGCCGGAACCGATGACAGGCCTTCGATGATCTCGTCGATCATCACCGGGTCATGCCGGAACTTCTCATCGTTGCTCATGGTGTTGTTGTCCATCACTCGATTTGATGCGCTTACCTGCAGTCCCCCGGGCAGCGGTTGCTGCCGGGATTTCTCCCCGACTAGCGAGACGGGAGCGGGCGGAGTTTGGGCTGTCCATCTTGCCGACCGGGAGACTGCAGGTGAGCGCATCACCAGGAAATTCATTGCTGTGTGGTTACCTCGGCGCTCCTTTCGAGTGGGTTGGCGGGGCGCTAGGCGCCCTTGAGTTCTGCGGCACCGCGGGCTCGCACCCGCGAATAGTCCTCGGTGTTCCAAATCTCGACACGGTCGTACGAACCGGCCACAACGACCTTGGCGCCGGCCGCCAAGTTGGCGAACTCTCGGAGGGACGAATCGACATTGATCCGACCTTGGGCATCGACCGGCACCTCGAAGGTGTTGTGGGCCAGGGTTCGCCATGCATCTCGGCTGATCTCTCCACGTTTCATCTTCTCGGTCGCCTCCTTTGCGGTCTCTTCGAATTCGTCTCGGGTGAACACGTCAATGCACCCGTCATTGCCAAACGCCAGAAAGCAGCTCGGTTCGAACTTCGGGCGGTAGGTGGACGGCAAGGCAACACGACCCTTTGGGTCGAGCTGGCGCTCGTGCCGACCGGTAAACACCGTGGTTCTCTCCATTCCGCTGTCTGGGTGCTGCTGCCGGGAACGTCGCTGTTCCCCACTGCCCCCCACTATGCACCCCAAACCCCCCCAAGTCAACCCACTTCGCGCCACAACGCGCCCTTCATTGCCTCGCTGGGGGTCGCTACCGCTCCCTGGCGCTCGGTCTCGCTTCCTCGGACAATGCCGCCAGCGCGCGGAAATGCGGGACTTTTCGCGCTTCCCGCGCGTGGCTTCGGTCGTTTTGCGACTCTGAGTGCCGTCACCGAAAGTTCTCTCAAGATTGCTTCTGCTTAGCGCTGCCCCGGTTACCGGTGGGGCGTTGTGGGGCGCTCCTATCGCTCTGCCAGTGCCTGGTGTCGATACACGACGTCGTGTACTGCAAGAACCGCCGCCCACGTAGCATCGGTCGATGCGACGGGTGCTTTGGGCGATGGTGCTTTTGGTGGGATGTACTGGCTCGTCGAAGGCCGTGTCGCCTGCGCCAAGCACCTCGGTCGTGTCAGCGACCACGGCCGGTGCGTCGCCAACCACGAGCGGGGCGCCAGCAAGCACATCGCTGGCAAGCTCCACTACCGTCGCGGCGGTGACGCGGGATCCAGGGCCGTGTGCGCTGGGCACCCCTTCCATCGGAACCGAAGTGACCTTTTTCGTGCGGGCGAGCTGGTGGGAATCAGCGAGATCGGCGGTCGGTTCGCGGAACGCTGCCTCGTGAAGCTCGCAGCGGGAGATACCGGACCGGTGCGCTGGGGGCCGCAGGGTGATCGGGTGCTGCTCGGCAACCGGACCTTCGTCGTCAACGAAACGCGCACCGACACCGGCTTCGGCGGAACAGACATCGTCACGTGGTCGGCTCCGAAAGGAACGGCGCTCCTGCGGTTGGACCCGGCGGCAAAGAAGGTCGCCAAGCGTAACAATCTCGACAACGCGGCGATTACGTCCCTCGATGTCGCCGAGGCCAACGATGCGCTCTATCACCCAGCCGGCAAAGCCGTCGTGTTCGTTGGTCGGCTGACCAAGGAGTCGCCCTACGGGATCTGGTTGATATAGAACGAAGGCGAGCGACCACAGATCATCACGGTCGGAGAAGACGCCAAACGGATCCGCCTCCTTGGTTGGTCCGCAGGTGGATCGCTCCTGGATTTCTGGGCCGAGCATTTCGACGGCGCTACCCACATACATCACCTCCGGCTGCCCGGTCTCGTCATTGAGGACTACGGAGATGGCACATCGACCAACCTCGCCGACGTGCAACGGAACCATCCGAGAGCACTTGTGACCGGCACCTGCGAGGATCGTTCGCTCTCGGTACGGCTGAACGGTTTCTTCGGCCGGGATTCCTGGCCGCTCAAGCAGCGTGATGTTCGCGTCCTCGGCGTCGACGACGAGCATCAGATCATCACCGTGGCTACCCGAGAAACAACGTGTGACGGGCCCGAAGACATCTGGCGCTGGGATTCGGTCTCCCCCAAGCTGGTGGCCCGCGGGGTTACGGATGTGTCAGTCAGGGAAGTAGAGCCGAGGCCTTTCGAACTTCCCGACGACATCACCGGGAGAGCGCCCGGTTGATGACGTTCTCGCGTCGGCGGTCGCCGACACATTTCCGTTCCGCCAGTCCCTGGTATCGATATGCGACGTCGTGCACTGCAGGAACTCTCAGGATGCCTGGCTGGTACGGTCCGAATCGGCCAGCCCAGGAGGATTGCAATGGACGTCGTTCGAACCCCGGAAGATCGCTTTAACACCTTGCCGGATTTCGGCTTCGTGCCCCGCTACGCCGAGGTGACGCACGATGACATGGCGCTCCGAATGGCGTACCTCGACGAAGGCGGCGGCCCGGTCGTGGTGCTCCTGCACGGGGAACCGTCGTGGTCGTTCCTGTACCGAAGGATGATCCCGCCGCTGGTGGCGGCTGGCTTTCGCGTCGTGGCGCCAGACCTCATCGGGTTCGGCCGGTCCGACAAACCGGTGGACGATGTCGACTACACCTATGCCCGCCACGTGGGATGGCTGCGGAGCCTGTTGTTCGACGCTCTCAACCTGCGAGACATCACCCTGTTCTGCCAGGACTGGGGTGGCCTCATTGGGTTAAGACTCGTCGGCGAACACCCCGAATGCTTCTCACGCATCTGCGCGGCCAACACCGGGCTCCCTGACGGTACCCGCAAGATGGGCGAGGCGTGGTGGAAGTTCCACAACTTCGTGCAGGCCACCCCCGATCTACCCATCGGCACGATGATGTCGTTCGCCGTCACGCAGCCAATGACGCCCGAAGTGATCGCTGCGTACGACGCCCCTTTTCCTGATGTCACGTTCAAAGCTGGCGCTCGCACGCTGCCGATGCTGATCCCGCAGTCCCTCGATGACCCAGCCACGCCAGCCAATCAGGCGGCATGGACGGTCTTGGAACAGTGGACGAAACCGTTTCTCTGCCTGTTCAGCGACAACGACCCCATAACTGCAGGCAGCGACAAGGCATTGCTGAGCCGCATTCCCGGAACCGCCAAGCAGCCCCACGCCACCGTTCCCGGCGGCCACTTCCTCCAAGAAGACTCCGGCCCCGAACTCGCCGCCCGCCTCATCACCTGGATGGCCGACGCGTAGGCGCTGCCTGAAGTCGGGGCGTTCCGACCGTCACCTCACGCCAACCGGACGAGGGCCCGGAGGAATGGCAGACTTCGTGGATGTCGAAGGCACGATCATTTCTCGCCAGCATCGTTGGGTACCTGTTGGCTGCGGTGGTGGCGTATCTCGCCTTTCGCATGTTCCTCGGCACGGTGTACTGGCTGATCCGAACGGTGATCGTGATCGTTGCCGTCGGCGGCCTCGCCGCCCTCTATCTCAAGCTCAAGGCTCCATCCAGCAAGCCCTGACCGGTAGCGTTCCGCGATGACGTTGGTCGAGCAGATGAAGACGTGGCGGCACGATTTTCATCGTGCTCCCGAGTTGGCTTTTGAGGTGCACAAACACGGCCGAGCGGGTAGCCGGTTTGCTTCGCTCGTTCGGGGTGGATGAGGTTCGTACGGGCATTGGCCGAACGGGTGTTGTCGGTGTGGTGCGGTCAGGATCCTCCACGAAAGCGATCGGGTTACGGGCCGACCTGGACGCGCTCCCCATTCAGGAACTGGGAGACGTGCCCTATCGCTCCACTATCGACGGTGTGTTCCACGGCTGCGGCCACGACGGCCACACCGCGATCCTGCTCGGCGTGGCGAAGGAGCTCTGCGACCACCGGTCGTTTGACGGCACCATCTACCTCGTCTTCCAGCCAAATGAGGAAAACGGACTCGGCGCGACCGCGATGTTGGACGATGGGTTGCTCGGTCGTTTCCCCATGTCGGCCATCTACGGATTGCACAACAAACCGGGTATTCCTGCCGGTCACTTCGCAACCCGGGTCGGACCGATGATGAGCTCCGAAGACTTGTTCGAGATCGTCATCACCGGTAGAGGCGGCCATGCGTCGATGCCCGAAAGGCTTATCGACCCAGTCGTGATCGCCGCCGAGGTTATCCAGTCGCTCCAGTCAATCGTGTCCCGGACGGTGTCGGCCAACGATGTCGCTGTCCTGTCGATCACGGAGATGGCAACCGACGGCGCCCGCAACATCGTGCCGTCGACCGTCACGCTTCGCGGCGACTGCCGGACGTTCTCCACTGAGGTGCAAGCCGTCATCGAACGACGCATGCACGAGATCGTCTCGGGCATCTGCTCCGCCCACGGAGCTACGGGAACGGTCCGGTACTGGAACGAATTTGTACCGCTCATCAACACCGAGCGCGAGGTCAACCTGGCGGTCGCTGCGGCCGCACGTGTTGCCGGGTCGGCGAATGTAGAAGCGAACTGTAGGTTGGTGACGGCGTCGGAAGACTTCGCTCGCTACCTGCAGTTTGTGCCCGGCTGTTTCATGGACATCGGAAACGGAACCGAAGGGCATTGCGGATCATCACTCCATAACCCGCGCTACGACTTCAACGACGACATCCTCTCCCCCGGTGCAGCGTTCTTCCTTGAGGTCGTCAGCGGAGAACTGGGTGAGCTCTCGTCCGCCGGACGTTGAACAAAATCAACGTTGACAACAACGAAGCGACTTCACAGACTGGCTTTGTGTCAGAGAACGCATTTACGGAAGTCTTCAGCGGGTACCTTCCGCACAAGCGTAGGCCGGAACTTTCGATCATCGGAGAAGGGTCGTTGCCTTCCGCGTTCGCTGTCACTGATCTGGCGGTGGCCAGTATTGCCGCAGCCGGTCGAGAGGTTGCCGCGCTTATTGGATCGGACCATGTCGCCGTTGACCGCTTCCTTGCATCGGCGTGGTTCCAAACGTCCATCCGCCCGATCGGGTGGGATCTGCCGCCGGTGTGGGATGCAGTCGCCGGCGACTACCCAACGGCGGACGGCTGGATACGGCTCCACACCAACGCGCCGCACCACCGAGCCGCTGCGATGGCCGTGCTCGGTTGCCGGGAGGATCGCGAAGTGGTTGCTGCGAGAGTGGCCGGTTGGTCAGCCGAAGATCTGGAGCTTGCCGTGGCGGAGGCGGGCGGCTGTGCAGCAGCGATGCGCGATATCGAGTCGTGGCGTCATCACGCGCAAGGCATCGCTGTTGCCAATGAAGACCTCATCTCGAGGTGGCTCGGTGAGGAAACAGTCGACTGGTCGTGGCAGCCGCAACCTGATCGCCCCTTGGCCGGCGTGCGCGTGCTGGACCTGACCCGAATTTTGGCTGGGCCGGTGGGAACGCGCTTTTTGGCTGGCTATGGCGCGGATGTGTTGCGTATCGATCCGCCCGACTGGGATGAACCATCCGTAGCTCCGGATGTCACGCTTGGCAAGCGGTGCGCTCGCCTCGACCTTCGTTCGCCCGATGATCGCCAACAGTTCGCCTCACTCGTTGCGCAGGCTGATGTCCTGGTGCACGGCTACCGATCCGACGCGCTGGAACGGCTCGGCTTCGGAACCAACGAGCTTCAACGACTGTCACCGGGCCTGGTGGATGTTGCCCTTGACGCGTACGGCTGGTCAGGACCGTGGGCGACCCGACGTGGGTTCGACAGCCTGGTGCAGATGAGTAGCGGTATCGCCCACGCGGGCATGCAACGCACCGGCGCAAGTCGCCCGGTACCGCTTCCGGTGCAAGCGCTCGATCATGCTGCTGGCTACCTGGTCGCGGCGGCCGCAGTGCAAGGGCTGCGCACCAGGCTCCTTCACGGCCGCGGCGCAACGATGCGGCTGTCGCTAGCCCGAGTAGCAGCCGTGCTCATCGACGGGCCCGCCAGCACTTTCGACGACACGATCGAACACGCCGACCCGTTCGAATTAGCGACGCGGGAGGAAACCCCCTTCGGTCCATTGCAACGTCTCGCTCCACCCCTCGACATCGCCGGTGCGCCACAGCACTGGACCCGGCCCGCCAGCAGGCTCGGGTCGAGTCCTGCGACCTGGTAGCAGCGTCGGCCCTCGGGCTACGGCCGCCGGTAGATACCGTGATTGCCAATTCGTCGCCAGCGGATCGTCGGCTGCTCCGTCGTTGGTGACCAATCAAAGGTTGCCCGCAAATCAGGGGCAGCGAAGTTGAACGTGGCTGACCACACTCCCGACGCGTGCTCTATGTCATGAATGCGCAACGACTTGGGCCACCGACGACGATCGAACGAGTGGGCAGCAACGTCGTCGGCAGCCGTTCGAAAGGCCGGAAGCACCGACCGCACGAGATCCCGCTCCTCATCGGTCAGGGACTTCCAGTCGGCAACAAACAAGCTCGACCGCTCAAACCACATCAGTCAGCGTCGAGGTCGGCGATGAAGCTGTCCAGATCGTGAAAGACCTTGGTGTCGCCCGCCGCAAAAGCGGCCTCTGCCTCATGTTCCATCGCCTGCCAGCGTTCCGACCAGAACCAAGCCTGCTCAGCCGGAACTGCGGCTACTGCCGTCAGCTCGTACACGCCCTCGCGGGTCTCGACGAGACGAAGTTGCGCCCCCGGTTGATCAGCATGCAGCCGCCGCCGAATGTCGGCGGGGATAGTAACCACCCCACGAGACTGCATGGCCAAATACACCGGTTCCGAACTCATAGCCTGCAGTATATCGGTATCATCGTATTTCTGCATTCCAGCGCGATTGGGGGGCGCTCAAACCTGGGTCTTCCAATCCGCGCGGGTTGGTGGCAGTGGTTTTGTTTTTCGGTCCATACGGGTGAATGACCAACCACAGCTCACATTCGCCGGAATGGCTGGTGAGCTCAAACTGTACGTTCACCCTGATGGACCCAAACAGAACTGGTTGCGCCTCGGTCGATGTGAGCGAACCCGCAACACAGAGTGAAGGTCGGCGTCGACCAAAGAGATTGCTCAGCAGCTCTAGCTGGGAAGCGCGTCGAGAAACCTCGACAGGACGTCAGGCGCGCACGACACCGTTCCTACCGGCACCAGCGCAGCGGCACACTCGGCTCGCTCAGCTGACGTGAGTCGCAGCAAACCCGGCAGGACCGATGGGTCGTGGCGGGCGTAGACGGCGCATTGGAAGCGGGCACCGGCACGGACACGTCGTTGGCTGATGCCGACGAGTTTGCGACCATCGACGGTCACCTCACCCGGGCCGAGCCCGGCGAAACACACGAGCGACGACCACGGCGTACGAACCATCGGCCCTCGGTGCACCTCGCCGTAGCCGAGTGCGGCGACCCAAACACCTCCGAGCCAGTGCGACGCACGAGAGACATCATCGCTCCACAACGGATCGCCGTTCGGGATCAGTGCATCGAGCCAGACCACCTCACCGGGCATGAGCAGTACCGCTCCCCCACCGCTGCGGCGACGCACAACCTCAAACGATCCAATCGTTGCATCATCAACTATCTCAGGTCGCTGCGAAGACCCGAGCACCAAGGAAGGCACCGACACGTCATGTATCCACACGGTTCGCGAAACCACCGCCGGCATCTCGCGCCCATGGAACGCGGCCGCGGACCCAGCGGATCGTTCAACAGCCCAGGTCAACGGTGGTCGACAGTGCGATGCCACGATCGACACCACGCCAGGTATGACACCAGGTCGGCACCCGAGGGAACCTGATCGGGCGAGCCGTACTGGGTGATCGAACGAAACTGAAGGTACGACTTGTCAGGCAGCGGTCGATGCGACGAGCGCCAGTCACGCGGCACCAACGTCAACCCCTGTCGCACTGCAGTCAACCAGAGGTCGGGGCGACGCAAGACCGCCAGAACGGGTCCACGCCACTTCATGCCGGGCGGGGTTCCTTCGGGAGTCCGAGCACCATTTCGCCCAGGATGTTCTTCTGAATTTGGCTGGTGCCGGCGTAGATCGTTCCGGCCCGAGCGTTCTGAAACACACCGGCCCACGAGGCACTGTCATTAGGAGCACCAACGTCATCGGTCTGGAAGACGTTGGAAGGCCGGCGACCCGACGGTGCCATGCCGTCGGCGCCCAGGATGTCCATGGCCAGCTCGGTAGCAACGCGGTGGTACTCACTCCAAAACAGTTTGAAGATCGACCCTTCGGGACCGGGGTGCTTACCCTGCAGAAATCCGGTCAGCGTCCGCATACCGAGGAAGCGCATGATCTCGACCTGCGAGTAGCACCACGCCAGCCGTTGACGAATGATCGGCACATTGGTCACGCCTCGGGAGCGGGCCAGTGCGATAAGACGGTCCAGTTCTTCCCGGTAACGCACCGGCACGGTGGCCGCGGCTTCACCACGCTCGTAGCCGAGCAGGGTCATGGCTACCGCCCACCCGTTGTTGACTCCGCCGACCACATTGTCTTTGGGGCAGGTGGCATCGGTGAAGAAGACCTCGTTGAACTCGCTCTCGCCCGACATCATGCGGATCGGTCGAAGCTCGACGCCCGGTTGCTTCATGTCGACCAGCAGGAACGAGATTCCCTTGTGCTTGGGCGCATCGGGATTGGTACGGGTGAGGACAAAGATATGGTCGGCCAGGTGTCCGGCCGACGTCCAGATCTTCTGACCGTTGATGACCCACTGGTCGCCGTCGAGCACGGCGCGACAGCCGAGCGAGCCGAGGTCGGAACCGGCATTCGGTTCGGAGTAGCCCTGGCACCACACATCATCGTTGGCCAAGATGCGCGGCAAGTAATACGCCCTCTGCTCTTCGGTGCCCATCTGCAGCAGCGTGTTGCCCAGCATCTGGATGCCGAACGTGTCGTTAGGTCCACCGGTAGGCACCCCCGCACGTGTGAACTCTTCGGCCACGATGACCTGCTCCAGCGCCGACAGCCCACCACCGCCGTACTTGGCTGGCCAACCGGGTGCGAGCAGGCCGTGCCGATGCAGCAGCACCCGCCACTCCATAGCCCACGGGTAGGTCTGATCGTGCGAAAGCTGACCAAAGCCTTTCCAACCGGCGGGGAGATTTTCGGCCAGAAAAGCCTGGATCTTTCCTCGAAACCCGTCGGTCTCCGGCGGATAGGTGGGCAGCATGTGAAGCACGCTACCGGGCACGACACCGCAACGTCGCCGTGGTCGCCTAGCCTGTAAAGTCCATGACGGTATCCGCGCCATCCACTCTCAACAATGGTGACGCTCACGCCACCTTTGCTGAAGTCTTCTCCGCTATCACCGACAACATCGAGCGCGTCATTCAGGGCAAGCGCGAGGTCGTTGAGCTGGCGCTTCTCTGCATGCTCGCGGAGGGTCACCTGCTCCTCGAAGACGTCCCGGGCGTCGGCAAGACCAGCTTGGCGAAGTCGCTGGCGGCCTCGCTGGCATGTAGCTGGAAGCGGGTGCAGTTCACGCCCGACGTGCTGCCAACCGACATTGTGGGCGTCACCATCTGGAACCGCGGCAAGGACGTCTTCGAGTTCCGCCCTGGCCCGGTGTTCGCCAACCTGGTGCTGGGCGACGAGATCAACCGGGCCTCGCCCAAGACACAATCGGCGTTGCTCGAGGCCATGGAGGAAGGACAGGTCACGGTCGACGGCAACACCTATCCGCTCACCCAGCCGTTCATGGTAATCGCCACCCAGAACCCGGTGGAGCATGAGGGCACCTACCCATTGCCCGAATCGCAGCTCGACCGGTTCCTCATGCGAGTCTCGCTCGGCTACCCCGCCAGGCAGGCCGAAATCGAAATCCTCGATGTCCACGCGTCAGCTGGCACATTCCCCGACATCGGTCCGGTCGCCACCGCCGCGCAGATCACCTCAATGGTGCAGGCGGTTCGCCAAGTGCACGTTGCGCCGGCACTCAAGTCGTACCTCGTCGATGTGGCCGACGCCACCCGTCGTCACCCTGGTCTGTCACTCGGCATGTCACCTCGTGCCACGCTGTCGCTCATGCGTGCGTCCCGGGCGCGCGCTGCCGCCGCCGGTCGCAGTTACGTCATTCCGGACGATGTGAAGGCCCTCGCCGAACCCGTGCTTGCCCATCGGCTGGTGCTCTCCGCCGAGGCCCAGTTGGCTGGTGCGACGGCGGCATCCATGCTCACTCAGGTCTTCGGTTCGGTCGCGGTCCCGACCGGAAAATAGTAATGCTCACCCGAACGGGATGGCTCACGGCGATGCTTGCGATCGTCGCCGGTATTGCCGGTCGCCTGTTCGCCATCGTCGAGTTGTTCGTCATCGCCGCGGTGCTCGGTTCACTGGTGCTGATCACCCTGGCGTGGGTGCGGATGACCGCTGTTCGTTTGCGGGTGAGTCGGGTCGTTACGCCCGCACGGGTGCACGCTGGCGAGAGCACCCGTATCGAAGTCAGCGCGAAGAACACCGGTGCCGGACGAACACCAGTACTTCATCTCTCCGACCCAGTTGCGGGAACCCGCGGCGCTCGCCTGCATTTGGCTCCCTTACGCGGCAACGACACCGCGCAAGCCGCGTACCGGCTCCCGACCGACAGGCGTGGCGTCGTCAATGTCGGGCCGTTGCAATTGGAGATCGCAGATCCGTTCGGCCTTGCTCGACGCCGTGCCATCGCTGCGCCGGTGCAGAGCGTCACCATCTACCCCCACATCGACACTATCCGCGTGCCGTCGCTGGGCGGCGATGAGGATCCGCACGGCGCCGCCATTCGTACCAACAAGCTGGGCCAGACCAGTGAGGAGTTCTTCGCGCTCCGCCAATACGTACTCGGTGACGACTTGCGCCGTGTCCATTGGAAATCTACCGCCCGGTCGCAAGAACTGATGGTTCGCCAGGATGAGAACCCCTGGCAGGATCGCACCACCATCGCGCTCGATGTGCGCCCGGGTAGCTACAACGAAGCGGCGTTCGACCGTGCGGTATCTGCAGCCGCCAGCGTTGCGGCGGCAGCGTTCCGGCAGCATCACGTCGTTCGAGTCGTCAGCAGCGACGGCTTCGATTCGGGTGTCGGTGCCGGGTTGTCGCAGGCCGAAGCCATCCTCGCCTACCTCGCCGCTGTGCCGCTGACCAAAGCATCGGGTCCGGTCTTTGACCAGCTCACGCACTTCGGGCAGGGCGGGCTGCTGGTGGTGGCTACCAGCCAGTGGCCTGTGGCCGATCTTGCCATGCTGGCGTCATTGCGAGCCCGCTTCCGACGCGTCGTGCTGGTTGGTACCACGGGCACCGCTCCTATCGGCATGCCAACGGGAATGTCCTTCGTCGACAACCGTGGCGAGGTCGAGTTTCCGGCAGCCTGGATCCGTTCCAGCGGGCGGGCCACATGGTCGGTGCCCGCATGAGTACCGCGTCCGCCCCCAAACGAAGTGCGCTGCTGCCGTTCACTGAGATCGCGCTTTTCCTCACGACGGGCACCGCGGTGTTCGGCCTTGTTCGCATCTTTATCGGCTACGGCTTCCTGAAAGCGCTCGTGGTCGCGGCCGTTGGCTCCCACCTGCTTGCGGTGCTGGCTCGCCGATCACGTTTGCCGCTCGTCCCGGCTGCGCTGCTGTCGCTGCTGGGTGGTGGCATCACCCTCGGGCTCATGTTCTACCGCGCCACCATGTGGTTCGGTCTGCCGACCAGAGCGACCTGGGATGCCGCCTTCGCAGAGGTTCGAGCATCCCTGTCGCTGTTCGCCACGAGTGTTCCACCCGTGAAGGCCGAGGGCGGGTTTTTTCTCGTCGCAGCTGTCGCTGTTTGGTTGCTGGCCTTCGTCGCCGATTCCATTGCGTACCGGACCAAGGCAAGTATGGAAGCGGTTCTTCCGAGCGGCGTGCTGTTCGTGTTCACGTCCGCGCTGTCCGCCCACCGCATGCGCGTCACGTCGACCATGCTGTGGCTGGCGGCCGCACTGGCATTCGTGGCCCTGCACCGAACCATGAAGGAGGTCCAGAGCTCGGGTTGGCTCAGTGGCCATCGCCGCGGCGCGTCGCAGGCGTTCGTGAAGGGTGGCGTGGTTCTCGGGGCGTTCGCCACTGTGTTCGGGGCTTTCATCGGGCCGCGGCTGCCTGGTGCCGACCAAAAGGCGCTGGTACACACCCACAACCCAGGCAACAGCGATGTCTACCAGCTGAGCCCGTTCGTCAACATCAAAAAGCAGGTCGCCAGCCGCAGCACCGACGAGTTGTTCACGGTGAAGTCCACCGTGAAATCCTACTGGCGTGCGACCTCACTGCCCGACTTCGATGGTGGCCAATGGTCCTCCGAACTGAAGCAGGGTTCGGCCAAGGGTTCGCTTGGTCAGACCAATCCGGGGATTCCCCAAAAAGACATCTCCGCCACCTTCACCATCGGGGCGCTGAGCGACATCTGGGTGCCAACTCCCTATCTTCCCGTTGCCCTCGCCAGGCCGGCGCCGAACGTCAAGACCAAGTTCGACCGTGACACTGCCACGCTCATGGCGCCAGGAAACATTCATAAGGGGGACACCTATGAGGTTGCGGCGCAGGCGCCCGACGTGTCCCCCGACATTCTCCGTACCGCGGCCGCTCCAACGTCCATGAACAAGCGCTACCTTCTCATGCCCGATGACTATCCCGCCGATCTGGTCAATCAGGCCAAGGATCTGACGAAGGATGCGCCAACCGAGTACGACAAAGCCAAGGCGCTGCAGGACTGGTTCCACCAGAACTTCGTGTATGACCTCAATGCGCCCGCCGGTCAGAAAACCAACGACATCGAAAACTTCCTCGACTCACGCCGCGGCTACTGCGAACAGTTCAGCGGCACGTTCGCAGCCTTCGCCCGCTCCATCGGCATCCCGGCTCGCGTCGCCATCGGCTTCACACCGGGGATCCTGAAGGCCGACGGGCTCTACCACGTGCAGGCACTGCACGCCCACGCCTGGCCCGAGGTCTACTTCGAAGGGGTCGGCTGGCTGGCCTTCGAACCAACCCCAGGACGCGGCAACCCAACGGCTGAGTCCTATACCGGCGTGCAACAGCAGCAGGCCGGAGAAGCCGCCCCGGCCGTCACCACCACTATCGCGCCGCCCTCCACCATTGCGGCCAATAACACGCCGGTCACCACCGCGTTCCGCATTCCCAAAGAAATCGAAGCGAGCCCGGTCGCGAAGCCCAAGGTCTCGGTCTGGCAGCGTTACCGCACGGTGTTGATCGGTCTGGCCGTCATGGGCCTGATCGCCCTGTATCCGTTCGCACTCCGACGCATCGAGCACCTCCGTTGGAGTCGTCGACGAAAGCTCGCTGCCCATGAGGCCGACCAGCTCGCCGTCTCGTGGCACCGCGCCACCGATGTACTTCGCCAGCACAACATGGCACCCGTTGTCGGGGAAACGCCTTTGGCCTTCGCCGAACGAGCCACCCGTCATTTGCGGATACCGGCCGAATGGCTACCCGGGCTGGCCGATGTCGTGACCCGTTCCACCTACGCAGGCCATGTACCGAACGACGCGCAGCTCCGTGACGCCGAACGGGTTCCGTTGCAAATTCGCACCCTTTTGCGCCAGAGGTTCACCAAGCGCCGTCAACTAACCTCTTTGCTGGACCCGCGTGACATCTTCCGCAGCCTGCCCGGCGACGCTCCCCGGCAGCGACGCTTCGGCTGAGAGCTCAGTCGTCGGTTTCGACCGAGCGGGTGGAGCCGCCCTGCCCGTCACGCTGGCGGGCGCCGCGCACCTTACCGGTGACCTGATCGAACCCGGCCCGGCCAATGGTGCGGGCGTTCTTGTCGATGATGAAGGCAGCCGTGAGCATGATGAGGAAGCCGCAGAAGGCCAGCGCCAGGTGTACCTGCAGCGTGAAGACCAGGAACACGAGACCCATTACCAGCATGAGCGACGCCCACGCGATGCGGTGCAACGCGTGCCGGTACAGCGACGCCTGACCCACATTGGCCGCGAACTGGGGATCGGATTCATAAAACTGCTGCTCGATCTGGTGGAGGATGCGCTGCTCTTCTTCAGATAGCGGCATTTCGAACTCCCACGATGACCGGCGAACGACTACGGAAACTCCCATAAGCTTGCCACACCCGGTCAAGCACAACAACGCGAGGGGACGCAATATCCCTCACTTTGGTCCAATGCCCTCCACCAAACTGGCCGGGCCAATGGCGCGACGGCCAAAGCGGGACCTGATGTCGTCGATGGTGCGGCTGGCGTCGTCCCAGTTCGGCAGGTCGGCATCATCCAGGCTCAGCTGCTTTGGGGTCTCCTCACCCAACCCAGAAAGGCTCACGCCCAGCAGACGAACGCCGGGCGCGGTGTCGATCTCATCGAGCATCAGTCGTGCCACTGAGGTGATGTCGGGTGCGGACGAAATCGCATCGGGCACCGATTTAGCCCGGGTGACGGTGCTGAAGTCACCGAAACGAACCTTGAGTTGCACGGTTCGACCAGCCACACCGGCCGATCGGGCTCGGGCTGCGACGGCGTCGGCCATGCGGAGGATCTCCAAGTCGAGACTCGGCCGGTCATGCAGGTCCTCCCGGAAGGTCTGCTCATGCCCGATCGACTTCACCTGCCGGTCCGACTCGACGGCACGGTCGTCTCGACCATTGGCCAAGTCGTGCAAGTGGTGCCCATGGGACACACCCAACGATGACACCAATCCCCGCAGCGGCGATGCGGCCAGATCGCCAATGGTGACGATGCCCAACCGTTCGAGCCGTTCAAGGGTTTTCGGTCCGACGCCCCAGAGCGCCTGCACCGGGTGGGCGTGTAAGAAACTCAGCACGTCCTGGGCCTGCACCACCACCACGCCGCGGCCGGGTCGGATGCCTTTGGGCGACGCCTTTGGCTTGGCCGCCTCGGAAGCCATTTTGGCGACCATCTTGCTCGGCGCCACGCCCACCGAGCAGGTAAGCGACAGCTCGTCCTGCACCGCCTGCCGGATCGCTCGCCCGATGGTTTCCCCCGACCCGAAGAGCCGGCGCGACCCTGTGACATCCAGGAACGCCTCGTCAAGCGAGATTGGTTCGATCATCGGCGTGTATCGGGCGAAGATCGCCTGCACCTGGTGGCTTACTTCCTGATAAAGGGTGTGGTCGCCCTGCAGCACGATCGCCTGTGGACACAAGCGCTGGGCCCGCACCGACGGCATGGCCGAGTGCACACCGAACCGACGCGCCTCATAACTGGCTGCGGCCACCACGCCCCGAGGACCCGACCCACCGACAATGACGGGTAAACCGGCCAGCTCGGGCCGACGGCGCACCTCGCACGCAACAAAGAAGGCGTCCATGTCGATGTGGACAATGGTTCGTTCCAAGACCCGGTTGACCATAGTGCCGTTCTATCCGGTCCGACTCAGGTTGCGACGCAACAGCCGATCGCGTAGCCCCCACAACGTGACCAGCAGCATGGCCTCGACCACGATGCGCCCCGACATCTTGGAGGTGCCCGAGGCCCGATGCCCGAATCGGATCGGTGTCTCCACCACCCGGCCACCGGCACGGATGATGCGATAGGCCATCTCCACCTGGAATGCGTAGCCGTCGGCCCGGACCGCATCCAGATCAATCGACGCCAACGCCGACGCGCTGTATGCCCGGAATCCGCTGGTGGAATCGTTGATGGCCAACCCCAGCACGGCAGCCGCATACCGGTTCCCCCATCGTGACAACCACGCCCGTCGACGGTTCCAGATCGGAATCGTGCCGCCTGGTACGTACCGCGACCCGATCACCAGATCGGCAGCCATCGGGATGAGCGCCACCAGTGTCGGCAAGGCACCGGGGTCGTGGGACAGATCGGCGTCCATTTCCACCACGATGTCGGCGCCTTCGTCGATGGCGCGCCGGAACCCGGCCAGATAGGCCGAGCCGAGACCGAGCTTGCCCGACCGGCGCAAAATCCCGATGTGACCAATCTCGTTGCCGACCTGTTCCGCCAACTCGGCGGTGCCATCGGGACTGCCGTCATCCACCAGCAGAATTTCCGCGCCGGGAAGCGCGGCACGAACCTGGCGGAGCACGCTTTCGATGTTGTCTGCCTCGTTATACGTCGGCAGGATCACACAGATACGCACGGCGGCACGTTAGTCGGCACCTTTGGTCGCGGATCGGTTGCCCTACACTCGAACGGTGGAACCCGATCGTGACCGGCCGCTCAGCGCGCTGCCATCGCCGCTGGCCCGGGTCCTTGCGTTCGTGTCCATCCTGCTCGGCGGACTGGCCGGCGGCCTTATCGGCGCCGGGTTCATCGGCCTACAGTGCCACGGTAGTTGCGCCACGCCAAAGGCCGTCGCCAGCCTGCTCGGCTCGGTCGTGGCGGCCATCGGCACGTCGGTTGTGGCAGTGCTGGCGTTGCGAGCCATGGGTGAATGGAAGATGACCGGACGCCGCTAACGACCCGACCACGCGAGTGATTCCGCCTTCAACCAACCATATGGGCAAGAATGGGAACAATGGGAACCCGGATTTTGACGGTTGAAGACGACGAGCGCATCCGCACTGCGGTCACGATGGCGCTCGAAGACGAGGGCTGGACGGTCGTCGAAACCGATTGCGGTGAAGATGCGCTGGCTGCCTTCAACACCGAGCCGGCCGATGTCGTCCTCATCGACATCATGCTGCCCGGCATGGACGGCTTCGAGCTCTGCCGTTCCATCCGCCGCAACAGCGACGTCCCCATCGTCATGGTGACTGCCCGTGTCGACACCCACGACGTTGTCGCCGGGCTCGAAGCGGGCGCCGATGATTACCTCACCAAGCCGTTCGCCCCGAAGGAATTGTCGGCTCGTATTCGCGCCCTGCTCCGCCGGGCCCGTCCGGCCCAGCCCGGGCATCACCGACTGGTCTTTGGCGAGCTGGAAATCATTCCCGACGAGGGCAAGGTGCTGCTGCGCCATCAAGAACTGCACCTCACCAAGACCGAGTTCCGCCTCTTGGTCGAGCTTGGCTCCAACCCCGGACGGGTGTTCTCTCGCGAGACGCTCCTCGACAAGGTGTGGGGCTATGGCTATTTCGGCGACGGTCGACTGGTCGACGTGCACGTGCGGCGGCTGCGCATGAAAGTGGAAGCCGACCCGGCCAACCCCAAGCATGTCGTCACCGTGCGCGGCCTCGGATACCGCCTCCAGGGATAGTGCGCCCTCCTCGCGCCTGGCTGCACGCGTTTGAACGACTGCGGCCGCGCCGCCTCGGTCTGCGCAAGCGCATCACCCTCGCCTACACCCTTGGCGCGTTTGTGCTCGCAACAGTGTTGTCCACCACCACCTTCGCGTTCACTCGTTCCATCTTGATCCATCAGCGCGAGGATTCCGCGACGCTCCAGGCGTTTATCAACTCGCGTGCCGTGCGAGAGAAGTTGCGGACGAATCCCGTTGGCGTCGTCGACGTCCTGAAGGAAATTTCGCCGCCGAGCGGAACGAATCTCGTGGTCCACTGGCGCGACCAGTGGATCCCACTCTCGCAGGAGTCGAGCGAGAAAGACCTCCCCCGTGTTCTCATCACCCGCGTCGATGCCCAACAGACCGCGGCGCAGATCATCACCGTGCAGAAAGGAATGCGATTTCTGATTACCGGTGTTCAACTCGAGGCCAATCCGCCGTCGAGCTACTACGAGATCGTCAAGCTTGATGAGTTGTCGAAAACGTTGCGCGGTGTCGGTGTCTCGTTGCTCGGGGCCGCGCTGATCACCACCTCGTTCGGTGTATTGCTCGGCGCGTGGGCGTCGAAGCGCACAGTGCGCCCGTTAGCCGAGGCCGCCCTCGCAGCCAAGGCACTCGCCGGTGGTCGGCTTGATACCCGACTCGACCCTACCGATGACTCCGACCTGCGTTCGCTGGCCGAGGCGTTCAACGAGATGGCCAACACCCTGCAGGAACGGGTGGAGCGCGACGCCCGCTTCGCCTCCGACGTGAGCCATGAGCTTCGCTCGCCGCTCATGACCCTGTCGGCATCGATTGAAGTGATGCAAGCCCGCCGCGACGAAATGCCCGAGCGCGCCGCTGCGGCCCTCGATCTTCTCGTCGCCGACGTCGGCCGGTTCAAAGGTCTGGTGGAGGACCTGTTGGAGATCTCCAGGTTTGACGCCGGCGCAGTGCGCCTCCATCTGGAGGAGTTGCTCGTTGCTGAATTCGTGCGCAACGCCGTTGCCGTCTCCAGTGTCCCTAGCTCCTCGGTAACCGTGTCCGAACAGGCCGAGTCACTCATCATCAACGGTGACAAACGGCGCCTCGCTCGCGCCATTGCCAACCTCATCGACAACGCCCGCATTCACGGCGGGGCCGACATCGAAATCACCGTTGAGGTTCCCGAAGGGGAGGGTTCCCCCATCGGCCACGTCCATATCGCCGTCGAAGATCACGGCGAGGGCGTAGTCCCCGAAGAGCGACAGCTCGTGTTCAAGCGTTTCGCCCGCGGCGCAAGATCCGGCCGACGAGGCATGGGCGACGGCGCCGGCCTCGGCCTGGCTCTGGTGGATGAGCACATCCGCCTCCACAGCGGCAGGGTATGGGTAGAGGACCGCTCGGATGGCGCCGAGGGTGCGCGCTTCGTGATCGAACTTCCGGCAGAGGAGGCCTGATGCGGCGGTCCCGACGCTTGTTCGGCGGCGTGTTGCTCGCCGTGCTGCTGGCTGCCTGCGGTATCCCCGTTGACGCGCAGCCGCACGACATTACCGATCGCCGCACGCCAACCTCTGTCGCGTCTGCCGTGTCCTCGACGGTCGCTCAGAACGTAAAGGCCAAGGTCTTCTTTATTGCCATTGCCACCGCCGGTCGCCCTGATCGGCTACAGACCACGCTGCGTCCGGCCGAGGTCAGCCTGCCGTCGGTGATCGCGGAACTCCTCAAGGGGCCGACGGTCGATGAAGCCAAGACGGTCCTGACGGCGATTCCAATGGAGACCGAGCTGATCAGCGCAACCCCGTCGGCCGAAGGCGTGGCCGAGATCAACCTGAACGACACCTTCTTCAACGCCAAGGGCGATCAACTCGTGCGAGCGGTCGCCCAGTTGGTCTACACCGCGTCGGCCATTCCGTCGGTAACGCAGGTGCGCATTCTGGTAAACGGCACGCCCAGGGAGTGGCCACGGGCCGACGGGAGTCGCGTCATCGTCAGCAAAGCACTCACGGTTGCCGACTTCGCCGAACTCAGTCCGAGCAGCCAGCCGGACTACGTGGCTATCCCGTCGAAGTGACGGTGGGCGTCACCCAAAGAACACCGAGGCCACATCGGAATACAGCGACATGTCCAGACCGCGGGACTTGCCCACCACGTCGGCCATGTTGGCGCGCGTGATTCGGGCCGAACGGAAGGCCACCATGTCACCCCACGCCTGGTCATGGACTGCGTCGATAGCAGCCAGTCCGTAGCGGGTGGCCAGCACGCGGTCGTACGCTGTTGGTGTGCCGCCGCGCTGGGTGTGACCAAGGACGGTGACGCGGGTTTCGAACCCGGTCCGTTCCTCAATGACCGGCGCGATGCGATAGGCGATGCCGCCCAGCAACTCGTGTCCGTGCTTGCCGAGCAGTGGGGCTTCGATTTCGAGCGTGCCCGGTTTCGGCTTGGCGCCCTCGGCTACCACCACAATCGACGCGAAGCGCCCACGGTCGTGCCGGCGCTGCAGGATGTCACACACCTCATCGAGGTCGAACGGAATCTCGGGGACCAAAATGACCGTGGCTCCCCCGGCGATCCCGGCGTAGGTGGCGATCCAGCCGGCGTCTCGGCCCATGACTTCCACGACCAACACTCGGTCATGCGCTTCGGCCGTGGTGTGCAGCCGGTCAATGGCGTCGGTGGCGATCTGGACGGCGGTGTGGAACCCGAACGTGGTTTCGGTACCGACAACGTCGTTGTCGATGGTCTTCGGCACGCCGATAATCGGCAGGCCTTCTTCGGTCACCAACCGTGAGGCGACGCTGAGGGATCCGTTGCCACCGACGACGATGAGCGCATCGAGGCGGTGGTGCACGAACGCTTCTTTGACCCGATCGACGCCGCCGGGGTCGTCGTACGGACCGCCGCGCTTGGTGCCGAGCAGCGTGCCACCCCGCGGCAGCATGCCGCGTAGCCCGCGCACGTTGAGCGGCATGGTGTGATCGTGCATGACACCGTGCCAGGCATCAAGGAAACCAATGATCTCATCGCCGAAGACCATTTCGCCCTTTCGGACGATTCCACGGATGACTGCATTAAGGCCGGGGCAATCTCCGCCACCGGTGAGGACTCCGACACGCACGTGGGGGCACTCTAGATGCTGCGGCCCCCAGGGGCCTAACGACCCGAGCGGGTTACGTCTCGAGCAAACCGTGAACGATGAACTCGGCGCGACGGTTCAGTCGGCGGCCTTCCGGATTGGCGTTGTCGGCAACCGGCTCGGCCGCGCCCTTCGGAATGCCTGCAAGGCGTTCAGCATCAACGCCAGCAGCCGTGAGGTACGCAATGACCGCGTCGCAACGGCGCTGCGCGAGCACGGCGTTGCTTTTCGGGGTGCCTTCAGAGTCGGTGTGACCAATGACATCAATGGTGATCTTCGGGTTTTGCTTCATCAACACGACACCAAGGTTGAGGATGGGCAACGACTCGGGGGTGAGAGCGAAGGAGTCCGGCGCGAACAGCACGGTGTCGGCCACCTGCAGGCTGCCCTCGTTGGGCAACGACGCCCGAGGGTCAATGACGTACTCCACCACCACGTTTGCTCGACCGAGCACGTTGGCGGCCTTGTCGATGATGATGTCGGCCGCCGCCTGCGAGGGCATAGCTCCCCCAAGATAGATCTTGCCCTGCGAATACACCGCGGTGCGCGGCGCCAGCGCCTCGACCGGCACCGTTGTCGGCGGCGCGGTGGTGGCCGGAGCAACGGTGGGGACCGGTGCGACGGTCGTGGCCGCTGCGGGGGTCGTCGTAGATGCAGCCGTTGTCGCTGGCGCCAGTGTTGTGGTGGGAACCGTCGTGTCGGGTGTGGCCGTGGTCGCTGGAGTGGCTGGCGCCGCAGCAATGGCCGGGTCGACGGTTGCCGTCGCCACGCTGCTGGCCGTTGGTGACGAAGTCGTCGTCTTGGTGGTTTGCCGTCCGAGCACGAAAGCTCCCCCCACCGCAGCTGCAAACACGACGGCGGCCAGCATGGTCAACGGCAGTTTGAATCGCGACCATGCCGTGGGGCGCGGCACCTTCGGCGGGAGGTACCCGCGCTCCGCCCATTTCGGCAGCGCTGCCGGCTGCTCACCATGCTCGTCCATTAAGAATCCCTCCGCCATCCGCCGAACCTTGCGATGGTAGGCACACGCTGACCGAGAGCGACATGAAACAACCGCGAGTTGATACAACCTGTCCTCTACGTTGAGAGCAACCTGACCTTGTCGGCGTTTTCGTGCGTGGCGTGCTAGGAATCAGTCATGGCTTGGGACTCCAAACGACCGGTACCGTGGAAAAAGCTCTTGCGTCTGATCGGACTGTTCGTCGTCCTGTTCAACGTCTTTCTCTATTTCACCGCGAAAGGCAAGTACAGCCTCGGCACGTTCGGCGTGAGTCTGTTCTCCGCTGCCCTGTATCTCTTGTTTGCCGTGATCATGGCCAAGTTCGGCATGGACCCGATCACGCAGCGTGAGCGGCGTATTGAGGCCATGGCGGCCAAACGAGCAGAGAAGGCCGCCGAGAAGGCCGCTGCCCCTGGTGCCTCGAAAGGCAAGAAGACAGCAGTAGCCGACCGTCCCCGGCCTCCGGCGACATCACGCACCAACGCCGGCAATCGTCAGATACCTCCTCGTAAGTAGCCCCCATGCCTCTCGTCATTGCCATTGATGCCGGTACGACCGGTGTGCGTTCCATGGCGGTCAACGAAAACGGTGTGATCACCGGGTCGTCGTACCGCGAGTTCACCCAGCACTTTCCGCAACCCGGTTGGGTTGAGCACGACGCCACCGAAATCTGGGAGGCCGTCAAAACCACCTTTAACGAACTCCATGCATCATTGTTCGACGAGATCGTCGGCATCGGCATCACCAACCAACGCGAAACCGTCGTGGCCTGGGATCGTCGCACCGGCTTCCCGTTGCATCGCGCCATCGTGTGGCAGGACCGCCGTACCGCGGCCACCTGCGAGCAACTGACGGCAGCCGGACATCTGCCCGAGGTACGCCGTAAGACCGGGCTGGTGCTCGACCCCTACTTTTCAGGCACCAAGTTCGGCTGGCTGTTCAACGAAGGCGGCGTGGCCGACACTCCCGACACGCTTATCGGCACCATCGACTCGTGGATCCTGTGGAATCTCACGGGCGGCACCCTGCACGCCACCGACCCCTCGAACGCCAGCCGCACGATGGTGTTCGACATCCGCTCCGGTGCCTGGGATCCGTACTTGTGCGACCTGCTCGGCGTGCCGTTCCACGCGCTGCCGAAGGTGTTGCCGAGTTCGGGACGTTTCGGCGTGACCTCGCACAGCTGCGGTATTCCCGAAGGGCTTCCGATCTCGGGTATCGCCGGCGATCAGCAGGCAGCCCTTTTCGGCCAAGCATGCGTATCGCCCGGCATGACCAAAAACACCTACGGCACCGGCAGCTTCGTGTTGATGAACGTGGGTGACACCTGCCCCGAACCGGCCGACGGCATGCTTACCACGGTGGCGTGGCAGCTCGGTGACGGACCACTCACCTACGCACTCGAAGGGGCCGTGTTCGTTACCGGCGCCACCATCCAGTGGCTGCGTGATGGCCTTGGCATTTTGTCGTCGTCGGCCGACACCGGTCCTTTGGCGTCGTCGGTCCCCGACACGAGCGATGTCTATCTGGTTCCAGCCTTCACCGGGCTGGGCAGCCCGTGGTGGGATCCGTACGCCCGTGGCACCATCGTCGGACTCACCCGCGGTACGACCCGGGCGCATCTCACACGGGCCGCGGTGGAAGCAATGGCGTATCAAACTCGCGACGCTCTCGAAGCTATGACGGCTGCGTCGGGGCGATCGGTAACAGCGCTGCGTGTTGACGGAGGTGCCAGCGTGATGCCGCTTTTGCTGCAGTTCCAGGCCGATCAACTCGGCGTGTCGGTCAGTCGCCCTCGACAGCCGGAAACCACGGCGTTAGGGGCCGCGTTCCTGGCCGGTTTGGCCGAGGGGCTGTGGCCTTCGCTCGATGCGGTTGGCAACACGTGGAAACTCGACGTGGAGGTGCAACCCTGCCCCGACCGCACGGTGGCAGATCGTCTCCACGCCCGTTGGCTGAAGGCCGTGGCGCACTCACGAGCTTGGGCCTCCCCTGAGTGAGCCAGCCTCCACCCGAACCAACGCGTCGGCAATAGCGGCCAGGCCATCCACCTCGCCACGCTCACGCCACCGGAACGGATAGTCCTGCCGGCCGATCACTAGCGCGGCGCCATTGTCGGGCAGGCGGGCCCACACCACCCCGGTCGGGGTCAGGTCGGACTCACCGAGATGGCGTGCGCCCTCAAGGAACCCCGCCAGCCACAACGCCGACGGCGCCTCCCCGCGGGTATGCAGAATGTGCGGCGGGTCGAGATGCACAACGACCGCCCAGTCGGCGCTGAGTTCGGTGGAGAGCCGGTCGACAAGAACCTCGAAAACGTCGGCATCGCGCTCGGCAAGGGCGGCAGCGAGGTCGAGCGCGCTGAGGTCACGGTTGCCACGGGCTGAGTCGATGGGTCGGATGCCTTCCACTTCGACACCGTCGACCTCGCTGATCTGCGCCCGTAGCTGGCCCATACGTTCTTGGTCTGGCAATGCCACGACGAGGTCGTCGACGGCAATGCCGGCGCCGCGCTCCATGATTTCGATGCCGACAACGTCACCCCCCACCGAACCAATGCGGCTGGCGACCTGGCCGAGCGCACCGGGGCGATCGGGTAGCCAAACTCTGACGACGTAGTACCAACGGGATTCCACCACCGACAGACTAGGCACATGCCGGGTAGTTCCGGTCGCCTATTTCGTGAACACGGCATGACATCGGTGGGTCGCGCCGGTTACGAACGGGCGGCTGCCTCGGCGCCGACCAGGGCAGCGCCGATGGCACCGGCCCGGGGGCCGAGCGTGGCGATCTCGACCCGCAGCGGGGGTCGCACATGATCGGCGTAGCGCATTTCATGCACCAGTTCGCGGGTGCGGTCGATGAAGAGGTCGGCCTGGGCCACCATGCCGCCACCCAGCACGACCGCCTCAGGGTCGATCAAATTTGAGAGATTCACGATGCCGACGGCCAGCCAGAAAGCGAAATCCTCATAGATGGCGAGGGCTCCGGTGTCACCGTCTCTGGCTGCGTCGTCAACGAAACTGCCGGTCACCTTGCTGCGGTCGCCGCCGGCGCGGACCAACAGCGACGGTGTACCTCCGCGGTCGAGATGAAGAGACGTGAGGTAGTGAAAGCCGGCACCCGACGCGTATCGTTCCCAGCAGCCTCGCTGGCCGCACACGCAGACCGGGCCTTTCGGGTCAACGATCATGTGGCCGGGCTCGCCGGAGAATCCGTTGCGTCCCAGATGCAGGTCGCCGTCGATGACGAACGCTCCCCCGATGCCGGTGCCAAGGGTGACAACTGCGACTTCGCTCAGCCCCCTGGCCACGCCGAAACGGACTTCGGCAATGGCGGCACAGGCCGCGTCGTTCACGACCTGCACCGGATGGCCGAGCTTTTCTTCGAGACGGGCCGACAGCGCCAGGTTCTCGATGTTGCCGACATTGGGCGCGTAGACCAGTTCGCCGTCGCGGCTTACCAGGCCTGCCGCGCCAATGCCGATGGTGTCGAACGGCCGAAGCTCGTCGGCAAGCTCGACCACCGCATCGACCAGTTCGTCGGGGCCATAGGGCGTGGGTTCGCGTGCTTCCATGAGAACGTTGCCGTCGTGGTCGGTGACTACACCAAGAAGTTTGGTTCCACCGAATTCGATACCGGCTGCCCGCATGCTTGTCAGGCTTCGGCCCTGGCCTTCAGTTCCTCCAGCGTCGACAAGATCCGCACCTCAGCCCGACGCTTGACGAAGCCAGGGATCGGTACCACGAGTTCGATCGAAAGGTCGTAGACCACCTCGCAGGAATGCGGCCCCGTGACGGTGAAGGTGTACTCGCCATCGACGGCGCGCATGATATCGCCCTTGACCAGCTGCCATTTGAGGCGTCCGGGAGCGTCGGTGTGGTCGTAGGCAAGCGTGTAGTGCGTGCTGCGCCCGAGCGCGCTGGCCCGGAACTCGACCTCGGTGGCTCGGCCGGCATCATCGGTAGCGCGGACCGTGGTTTCCTTAACGTCCTGCGCCCAGTCGGGGTAGTGCGCGAAGTCAGCCGCGACGGCGTAGCAGTGCTCCGCGCTGGCGTGGATGGTGATGGATTTGGTCGCAACGTCGGCCATGGCTCTCATTCTGTCCTATTAACGGGCGCCTTGCGCGGTCCTTCTAAGACCCGAGGCCCGAACTGACCGTAACGAGCAGCCCAGAGGCCCGCAAGGCCCAGACCGAATACGGGCACCATCACACCGAAGGCCAGCGGTGTGAACGGCTTGACCCCGAAGGTGGCAATAGCGGTACCCAGCCCCACCACGGTCTGCAACGCGAGAAGAGCCATAAACGGTCGACGCACAACTCCGGGCGCAGTTGGGGCCAGCAGGAAGAACAGTCCGCCCATGCCGATGTTGTCGGTGCGGCTGCGCTGGAATGCCTGTAGCAACGCCCACACGAACACCGCACAGCCGACCGTGAACAACACGAGCGCAATCACCGCAGCCAGAGTGCGAAGAAAGCCAGGCCGCACCGCGCCGCCGATGGCTGTGATGACGAACGCGGCAGTGCCGAACGCGTTGAATCTGAGTATTCGGGCACCGGGCATGGTGTTCATGCTCGCGAACAGCCGAGGGCTTCGGCCAAACGAAGCGCAAGGGTGTCGTAGGTGAAGAATTCCTCAGCCCGTTGCCGGGCGGCCTTGCCGAGGGTGGCCCGCAGGTGTCCGTCGGCCAGAAGCCGATCAAGCGCGTCGGCGACATCGGACACAGTGTCGGGGTCATCGACGATGAGGCCGGTTTCGTTGTCGACAACCGCTTCGGCCGCACCACCCGATCGGCCAGCCAGCTGCGGCACACCGGAGGCTGCTGCTTCGAGGAAGACGATGCCGAAACCTTCCTGTTCGAGGCCGCCCCATCGGTTGCGGCAGAGCATGGCGAACACGTCGGCGGCACCGTGCATGGCGGCCAGATCTTCCTCGGGAACTCGACCGAGGAAGATGGCTGGCGCGCCGACTTCGGCGGCCACCTTTTCAAGGCGGGGGCGATCGCGGCCCGAGCCGCCGATGACGACCTTGAGTGCCGGGTGCTTTCCGGCGAGGGTGGCGGCCGCTCGCAGCAGCACGTCAAAGCCTTTGCGGGGAACGAGACGACTCTGCCCCAACACCATCAACGCGTCGGTTGGGATGCCGTATTTCGCGCGGGTGGCGGCCCGTTCGGCATCGGTTCGCGGGTGGAAACGGTCGACGTCGACACCTGGCGGGACGGGCACGATGGGGAGATCTCGCCCGGCGGCGTGGCGGCCCTCGGCAGCCGGGTAGCCGCCCGCAGCGATAATGACGCGCGCGTCGCGCAACACCTTTGACAGAAGCGGCTTGGTGAAGGGCAGCCGCCCCGGAACCGTGACTTCGGCCCCGTGCAGTACCAGACCGTAGGGATGCTTCAGCCATGGCCCGACGAGGCCGATAGGGAGCGCCGGATCGAGCACCACCAGTTCGGCACCAACCTCCGTCGCGAGATGGTCGATGCGTCGAGCCAGCCACGGTTGGGGCAAGAGCACCGGCTCACGGGTGCGCACGATGCGGAACGCCTGCTCACGATCCCAAACGGCTGTACCCGCATAGGGCGTGGTGAGCACCACCACGTCGTCGGGTGGGAGGCGCCGCCAGAGCTCCCAGAGGTAGTTCTGTATCCCACCCACTTTCGGCGGGAAATCGTTGGTGACCAAAAGGTGTTTCATCGGTTGACCTCGGCCCGCACGTCGGGGTGGCGGTCGGCGGCAATCTGTTGGCGGAATTGTTCTAGCCCCAGGGACATGGCCGCCCACGCGGCGTGGACGCGAAGGACATCGTCGGGTGCATCGAGATAGCGCGCCAGCACCTTGCGCACGTCGTCATTGACGATACCGGCGTTGCCGAGCGCAAGAAGGGCGTTGCGCCGCACCCAGCGAGGCTCACGATCGGCGATGTACCAGCGGCCGTGCCGTTCGATCAATGTGTCGTCGTCGATGGTGAGGAGATCAACCAGGTCGACCCACACCTGGGGAGCCTCGCGATCGACGGCTCGACCGAAACGCACGTTGGGGGGGCACACTTCCTGGCAGGCGTCACAGCCGTAGATTCTGGTGCCGAGCGCGGCCCGAAACTCGAGCGGGAAGATGCCCGGCTTCTGCGCCAACCACGCCAGGCATCGGTTGGCGTCAATAACGCCGGGAGCCGGAATGGCGTTGGTGGGGCAGCCGTCGAAGCAGCGTTTGCAACCGCCGCAACCATCAGCCACCGGCGCGTTCGCGGACGCGAGCACCGCGCTCGTCACCACCGAGCCGAGCACGAAATACGAGCCCTGGCCGGGCAGCAGCAGGTTCGCGTTCTTTCCGAACCAACCAATACCGGCTTGGTAGGCAGCCTCCCGATCGACCATTGAGTTGTCGTCGGCGAACACCACCGCCTTATACCCCGCCGCGCGTAGGTGGCGGGCCATTGCCCACAGCCCGTCCCGAAGAGGCGCGTAGTGATCACGCCAGGCATAGCGGGCGATGCGGCCAGCTGCATAGCCCGCTGGCCGATCCGGTTCGGGTTCAAGGTAGCTACGAGCGCCGACGATGACCGACGCGGCGTCGGGCATGGACGCCCGAGGGTCGGTGGAGCGCACCGGGTTCTTGTAGGTGAACTTCATACCATTGTGCAGCCCGAGCGATTTACGCGAAATCAGTTCGGCGCGCGCTCGGGCCAGCACATCGGCCGAGGCCACCCCGACCGCATCAAGCCCAGATGACCGCCCCAGTTCGAGAACTTCCGTCGTGAACTCTGCGACATCGACCGACACGACCCCCACGGTAGCGGCCGGATCAGCGACCAGTAGCGACGCGCGCGTTGTGACGCAGCGTCGGTACCATGCCCGCCCCGGCCAGCAGGCGCAGTGCCCGCTCTTCGGCGACATCGAACACAACGGCCTCATCGGGCTCCCGTCCGAGCAAAAAGGTGACGACACAGTCCCCGCACGCCGGCGTGTCTTGTATGGTGCATTCTTCGCAGCTGATGATCATGGCAGTACTCCGTTTTGGCAGGCATCAGACGATCCGATGCAATGGGCCTCCACCCGCCGATCACCATACAGAAGGGGTATTACAAGGTTCAGGCGCGAGGGCCTACGGGGGCGGCCCAGATGTCGGACCGCTCCTGTGCCGCTGGTTGGGCGTCCTTGTTCGGCTCGTACAGTCGGTAGCCCGATCCGGTTCGTTTGGCTTCATACATGGCGGCATCGGCGTGCTGTAACAGCACCGAAAGATCGGGTCCACTCTCGGGATAAATCGCAATGCCGACACTCGCTCCCACGTGGAAGGCTCTACCATCGACGACGAACGCAGCGGTGAAGTCGGCGACGATGCGCTGGGCCGTGCGTATCGCATCGTCGCGATCACTCAGACTTTCGATAGAGACGGCAAATTCGTCGCCACCGAGTCGAGCAACGGAGTCAGAAGCGCGCACGGCCAGTTGGAGCCGCCGAGCGGCTTCTACCAGCACCAGATCTCCCTTGTGGTGGCCAACCGTATCGTTTACCGTCTTGAACCGGTCGAGATCAATCATGAGTACACCGCCTATCAGGCCGGTTCGCTGCGACAGCCGTACCGCCTGGCCAAGGCGATCATTCAGCCACACGCGGTTCGGCAGGCCCGTGAGGCGATCGGTGAGCGCAGCGTTGCGTAGCTCACGTTGGCTGGCACGGAAGTTCAAATACGAAAAGATCAGGACGAAGAGTCCGGCTGCAAGCATCATGATGGGGGTCAGTCCGACCCCGTCGAACCACGCCGCCTGACCCGCCGGCACGCTGGCAATCACCAACCACTCGTTCTCGTTGCCGGCCGACGTAGCTACCCGATGAAATGCTGTGCGCTGACCATCGATGGTGAGCACGCCACTAGTTTCCGGGGTGTTCGCCAACTGGCCGTAGGGGCTCTTGCCAGGCAGGACCAACCCGCCGTCCACCGTTGCTGCCTGCTGGACATCGAGCATAATTGCGCCAGTCTTGGCGTCGACAAGAAAGGCCTGACCCTTACTCACTTGTTGCAGCGTTTGCCGGAAGCTGTCGAGCGTGACCTCGAAATGCAGCACCGCCGGCTCACCCGTGAGCGAAAGCATGATGGAGTTGGAGATCACCCATCGATGGGCGTCGGGCGAAAGGTAGGGCGCCCCCTGGTAGACCTGACCGGGCTCGAGGATCATCGTGGGGGCGAAGAAAGGATTGGCGCTCTCGTTACGAGACAGTTGGGTGACGTCGGCCAGACGATGGCTCACCACACGTGCGTTTTCGACTCCGGAAGCGTCAATGAAGCACACCTCGCTCACCACATCAGCCGGATACAGCCCCTCAAGGTAGGTGAGCGCGGCGTGCATGTGATCGACGATGGAACCGCCGGCGATCAGCTTGTACGTCCTGGTGCCGGGAGCCTCGTAGAACTCTGCGAACGCAGGATTCTGGGCGGTGAGCAGGATCAGTGTGCGGGCCCGGTCGAAGTATTGCGACACCAGCTCGCTTTGTGCGCTGGTCTGTTCGGAGAGCCGATGGTCGCGGTCGTCATCGATCCGCTGACGGTTCCCCGAGACTCCGAGGCCCACGCTGGTGGCCAGCAGACCCACGCCGAGGCAGAGAAGCAGGAAACGATGCAGTCTCATCGATGACCTCCTCGGTTCTGCATCCCGTTGACGCCCGCCGGCCGCCTGTCAGGAGTCATCCTATTCTTAACGAAGAAAAGATGTTTGGGTCAATCGGTTTTCGGGCCGAAACGCTCTCCCCCACGCCCGCCCGCGGCCAAAAACGCAGCGCTGTGGATCAGATGGGCGCCGAGAAGATCGCACGCCTCGCGCACTGCGTTGTCACTGGTGACCACCACGATGGCCTGGTTGAGCGGCTCGGCGGTGAGCCATGACACGATCATGTCGTCAGCAGTAACCCCGGCTGGCGAGAATTGCACCGACACGCGTCGACGTGGTGCCCTGGTAGGGCCGACATCGGCGCCGTCGAAGACCACGATTATCTGCGTCCCGAATCGGGCCTGCATTTCGTCGGTCAGGTCCAGCAGTTGCTCGCGCTGCTGCACAAGCGAGGCCCGGGGGAAGGCCAATTTGGCCACGTTGTACCCGTCAATGACGACGATGACTTCGGCGCTGGTTGCAAGGAACTTGGCTTCCTCGCTGGTTCCGACCCGCACGCCACCGGGCAGGCGAAGACGGTGGCGCTTCAGGCGACGCGACTTCGATGATTTCTTCACGGACTGCAGTGGCGGCACGAGCTGCACCACCGGAGCGTTGCGCGCGGGAGCCGCGTTTTCGGGTCGGTACAGGGAGCGACGCACTACAGCGAGTGCCTCGGCAAAGGCCATGTTGGCGTCCTCGGCCGCGGTCAGATCGGCGGAGAGCCGGGCGAAGTCAACTTTTTCAGGATCGGGAATAAAGACCGCGTCCCACGGGCCGACGCCGCGATCGTCGCGCTCCTGTTCGTTGCGATCGATCATGTCGGTGAGGTCACGCAGCTCCCGCAACAGACTGGCCCGATCAGCTTCGCTGCGCTCCAGCTTGCTGCGCAGCCCGGCGATCTCGCCTTCCATGCCAGCGCGTGTCCGTTCGGCTTTCGTCGCCGCTGCAACGGCCTCGTGGATCTGTCGTCGCGCCAGTGCAAGCTCGGTCTTGGCTCCCACCAACTCCGCCTTCGCGTCCCGGAGGGCCTTTTGGGCGCGGACCACTTTTGGGTCCTCTTTGGTGCCGGCCTGGGCCTGCTCTGTGAGCGAGGCCAATGCCGACTCCCAATCCTCGGCGCGCATCAACCACACCATCCCCACCGGACCGACCGTGGCTTCATCGGCGATAGACAGCACCCGGAGCCGAAAGTCGACATCGGTGGTGACCGCTTCGAACACGGATTGGCGAGCCGCGACCGGCATTTTCTGATGGCGGACGAAGGGTCGCAGGGCAGCAGGAACCGGAAGAGGCGGGCGTTGGCGTGATCCGACGGCTGCGACCAGAAACGCCAGTTCGAGCGCCGGTCGGAGGGCTTCGTACTCGGCGTTCACCAGCCCCAATCTATCGGACGAACATTTGTTCTTGCTATCGAACGCTTGTTCGTTTACGGTGAAAAGACTATGCAGCGCTCGTTCGATGACCTCGGTACGCCGCTCCACGACGTCACGTTCTGCGTCCTTGATATCGAGACGACCGGCGGCAGCGCACAGGACGGCGGCATCACCGAGATCGGTGCCATCAAAGTTCGTGGCGGTGAGTGCCTCGGTACGTTCCAGACCATGGTCAACCCGGGCCTCCTCATTCCGCCCACTATCACCATGCTCACCGGCATCACGCAGGCCATGGTGATCCAGGCTCCTCGAATTGAGGCGGTACTATCGGCGTTGGTCGAGTTTACGGCGGGCACGGTGCTGGTCGGCCACAATGTGCGCTACGACCTCGGCTACCTCAACCTGGCGTTGGAGCGCGGTGGCTACGCACGCTTCGCCAACCGTTCGGTTGACACCTGCGCGCTGGCCCGTCGTCTCGTGCGTGACGAGGTACCCAACATCAAGCTGGGCACCCTTGCATCGCGCTTCCGGCTCGATCACCAACCCAGCCACCGCGCCCTCGACGACGCCCTCGCCACCGCCGACCTGCTCCACCTGCTCATTGGCCGCGCGGCAACCTTGGGTGTAATGGGCCTCGACGATCTCATTGCGCTGCCCAAGCTCGGCAACCACCCGCAGGTTTCCAAGCTGAAGTTCACCAACGACCTGCCTCGCTCCCCTGGGGTGTACCTGTTCGTTGGCCCTCGTGACGAGATTCTGTACGTCGGGAAGGCCACCAACCTTCGCGAGCGAGTGCGGTCGTACTTCTCCAGCGACGAGCGCCGCAAGATCGGCAACATGCTGCGGGAGACCCAAGGCGTTCGCCATATCGTGTGCGGCTCGACCCTCGAGGCGTCGGTTCACGAGGTGCGCCTCATCCACCAATATCAGCCCCGCTACAACCGCCAGAGCAAGGACTGGCGCGCCTACGCCTACGTGAAGTTCTCCATCGGTGAGGCGTTCCCCCGGCTTACCGTGTCACGCACCGCCGCCGACGACGGCGCGCTTTATCTTGGGCCGCTGTCGTCAACCGCATCGGCGCGACAGGTCATTGATGCCATCCACACCGTGGTGCCGTTGCGCCGGTGTGGCACCAAGCTCGGAGGCCGCAGTTTACCCCGAACGGGCCTGTGTACCGCAGCGCAACTGGGTGTCGCATCGTGCCCGTGCACCGGAGAACTCGATGAGGTGAGTTACGCCCGTCATGTCGCCACGGTGCTTCGAGGGCTGCGGGGGGAACCGGTCCTGCTGCTTGCGCCGCTACAGGAGCGCATGGAGCGTCTCGCCATGGCCGAGCGCTTCGAGGAAGCTGCCGATGCTCGCGATCGCGCCGCGGCCCTGGCCAACGCACTGAAGCGCCAGGCCCGGCTCGACCGGTTGCGAGGCGCGGGACGGATCGAAATCGAACTGCCGGGCGGTTATCGCGCCGAGCTGCGTGACGGGGTGCTGTCCGGTAGTTGGCACGAGCTCGATCAGGCCCCGCTGCCCTTCCTTCCTGCGGCCTGCCAGCCGGGTCCGCTCCCGAAGGAGCTGGCCGACGAGTTGCTCTGCGTGTCAGCCTGGCTGGAGAAGGAGTCTCACCGCATCCGGCTCACCCACTGCGACGGCGAGTACCTGTCCCCCCTGTGCTCCCTCCCGAATTTCGACCCCGTCTCGCCTTCGTTGTCGCGGGCCGCAGGAGGCTGACTGCCGTCAACGCGTTCTGTTTTCAGTCGTCGTCAGCAGCCTTCAGCGCGGCTGACACCGTGGGCGGCAACGTCCAACGTTCTGGAGGTAGATGGTGCTCGCGTGCCCATGCCACCGTTAATTCGTCACTGCCGGCTGAGGACAGCATGGCAGCGCCGATGTCGCTGTGACGGCGGTAGCGAGCAAAGCGGCTCTCGCCACGGTGACGATTCAGCACCGTTGCGAAGGCGCGGGCGAAGGTGCCCAGGTTGCTGTCAACTTTGCCCACGTCGTGCAACAACGCAGCGGCCAGGACAGGGCGAGTTGCGTCGGCACCCAGCGTCTCGGCGACTTCCCGAGCAACCCCCACCGCGTGGCGGCGATCTGCCACCGCCATGCTGGCCCACAGCGCCTGCTCGCCGGGCAGCATGGCATCCATCGCCCACGCCGTGTCCGACGTTGCCGGCTCGCGTTGCGACAGCGATCCGAAGAACCGCTTGGCGAGGTGAACGATCTCCACCCCGGTCAACCTATCGCTGTCGCGAGCGAGGGTGCGCGTCAAGAAATACCTGCCGCAGACGGTCCGTCGACACCCGGGTATAAATCTGGGTGGTGGAGATCGACGCATGGCCGAGGAGCTCTTGCACGATGCGAAGATCGGCACCGTGGTCGAGCAGATGGGTGGCGCAGGAGTGCCGCAGCACGTGGGGCGTCAAGCGATCGCCCAGTCCCACGGCGTCGCCGTAACGACGCACAACACCCCATGCACCCTGGCGGCTGAGTCGACCACCACGCCTGTTGAGGAAGACCGCTTCGCTGTCACCCCGACGGGCCCACCGGGTCGGCACCATCGCACCGCGCCCGGAGCCGGTGAGCCAGTCATCCAACGCTTGACCGGCCAGCCGGCCGAACGGCACGATGCGCTCCTTCGATCCCTTACCGAAGACCCTCACAAGACCCGACTCCTGATCGACATCCGACAGCGACAATCCGGTGAGCTCGCTGATCCGCATGCCGGTCGCGTAGAGCAACTCCAGTATCGCCCGGTCGCGACGGTGAGCCGGCTCGTTCCCCACTACTGCGGCGAGCAGCATGTTGACGTCGTCTTCGGACAACGCTTTCGGCAACCCCGCCGGTGTACGAGGCGCAGCAACGTCGGCAGCCGGATCCACCGTTGCCGTGCCTTCCACCACAAGGAACCGGTGCATGGTGCGCACCGACACCACGGCTCGCGTGATCGATGAAGCGGCGCGACCTTCGGCTCGTAGGTCGGCGATGTACTGCTCGATGTCAGCCTCTGTGGCGTTGGCTACCGTCGAACTGCGGGCAGCCAGCCAGGCGCAGTACCGGGCGAGGTCGGTCCGGTAAGCCGTGAGCGTGTTGGCTGACCGGCCCCGCTCCACCATGAGCCAGGTGAGGAACTCCTCGGCTGGCAGCGGGAGCGCTGCGGCGGTCACGGCGTCGATAGCGTTGGTATGCCGAGCCGGGCAGCGGCCATCAGCAGGCCGATGACCGCGGATGACGCGGTGATCGTTCCGTGCCACACCATGGTGAGCGCCTGGTCGAACGGAACGTGCTCGATGACGAGATGTTGTTCCTCGGGCCCTTCGGTCTGCGCCCCGACATGGGTCAGTCCGCGGGCAAGGTAGATGAGATGGCTCCCGTCGGTAATGCCGACCGACGGGTGGAAGTTGGCCAGCAACTCCATCGAGTCGACGGTGTACCCAACTTCCTCCAGCAGCTCGCGCCGCGCCGTTGTTGCCGGATCCTCGCCGTCTTTGTCCCGCATACCGGCGGGCACTTCCCACATCTCGCGCTCCATCGCGGCGCGCCACTGGCGGATGAGGATGACCGTCGGTGGCGTTACCGTTTCGTCGACTGCGACCACGCTCACGGCGCCGGGCGACCGTACGAACGTGCGCACGAACTCCTCACCCGTTGGTGACTCGTAGGACCCCTCGATCAAATCCCAGACATGCCAGCGGTGCAGCGACCGCTCACTTCGCCGGCGAAACCCTGCCGTCATGCCGACGGTGAGGAGGCGTTGGCAGTCGTCGCGAAGGGGATGTGCGGGTTGCGACCTTCGGCCCGGGCCAGCGAGGCGCCGATCAGACCGCGGAACAGCGGGTGGGCGCGGTCGGGGCGGCTCTTGAACTCTGGGTGCGCCTGCGTACCGACCCAGAACGGATGTCCCGAAAGCTCGATGAACTCCACCAAACGGTTGTCGGGTGACGTGCCGGAGCAGATGAAGCCGGCCGATTCAAATCGAGTGCGGTACGCCGAGTTGAACTCGTAACGGTGACGGTGACGCTCGCTAACCACCTGCTCGCCGTACGCCTCATACACCTTCGAGCCGGGCTGCAGCACGGCATAGTACGCGCCCAGTCGCATGGTGCCGCCCATGTCGGTGACATCACGCTGATCGTTCATAAGGTCGATGACCGGATGCGGCGTGAGGGGATCAACCTCGGTGGAGTTCGCGCCGATGAGACCAAGCACATTGCGAGCGAAGTCGATCGACATCATCTGCAGCCCGAGGCACAGACCAAGGCACGGGATACCGTGTTCGCGTGCGTAGCCGGCTGCAGCAATTTTGCCTTCGATGCCGCGGTCGCCGAAGCCGCCGGGGATGACCATGCCGTCCAAGTGAGCGAGGCGACCTTCGGCCATCAGACCTTCGACCTCTTCGGCCTGAATCCATTCGATCTCCACCTTGGCGCCGTGATGGAACCCGGCGTGCTTGAGGCTCTCGACGACCGAGAGGTAGGCGTCGGGTAGCTGGATGTACTTGCCGATTAGACCTATGCGCACGGGCCTGGTGGCTGCCTCGACTTTGGCGACGATGGCCTTCCACGGGTCAAGGTTGGGGGTGCCTTCGAGCTTGAGCACCCGGCACACCTCGTCGTCGAGGCCTTCGCTATGCAGCACAAGCGGGAGCTCGTAAATGTTCTTGGCGTCGGCCGCGTTTACTACGGCGCGCTCGTCAACATCGCACAGGCTGGATATCTTGGCCTTCAACGCGACCGAGAGCGGTTCGTCGCTGCGGCACACGATGACGTCCGGCTGAATACCGCGGCTGCGCAACTCGGTGACGGAGTGCTGCGTGGGCTTGGTCTTCTGCTCGCCCGATGGACCGATGAACGGCACCAGCGTCACGTGGATGTAGCAGACATTGTCACGACCAACGTCCTTGCGGAACTGCCGCAGCGCTTCGAGGAACGGAAGAATTTCGATGTCACCAACCGTGCCACCGACCTCGGTGATGACGACATCGACATCATCGGTGGCCAACCGCTTTACCCGGCGCTTGATCTCATCGGTGATGTGCGGGATCACCTGCACGGTCTTACCCAGGTAGTCACCACGACGCTCGGCCGCCAGGACCGCCTGATAGATCGAACCAGTAGTTGCGTTTGACGAGCGGATCAAGGGCTCATCGATAAATCGTTCATAGTGCCCGAGGTCAAGGTCTGTCTCGCCCCCGTCGTCGGTGACAAATACCTCGCCGTGCTCGTACGGGTTCATCGTGCCGGGGTCGACATTGATGTACGGGTCGAGCTTTTGCATAGTGACCCGCAGGCCCCGCATCTTCAGCAGGCGACCCAGGGATGAAGCGGTCAAGCCCTTCCCAAGGGAGGAGGCCACACCACCGGTCACAAAAATATGCTTGGCCACGATTTTGGTGTCCTCCGTCGAAAAGAGAATCGGCCGGACACCAACGCGTCCGGGGACGTACCGGTCGAGAGTAGCGCGCGAGCCACCCGCGCGGGTGATTTAACCGCGGGCACTCTTCGCCGATGCGAGAAGTTCTTCGGCATGGCGGTGGGCCGACTCGCTCTCGGCCAGGCCCGACAGCATCCGGGAAAGCTCACGGGTGCGTTCCTCACCCATGACGACCGAGGCACCGGTGATGGTGCGCTTGGCCACGGTCTGCTTGGTCACCACGATCTGCTGATCAGCAAACGCAGCGACCTGAGCCAGGTGCGTCACCACGAAGACCTGATGGTTGCGACCCAACTGCGCCAACGATCGACCAACCGCAAGGGCTGCCTCTCCGCCGATGCCCGCGTCGACCTCATCGAAGACCAGCGTGTCGGGGGCACCGCTAAGCACCAAGCGCAGGGCCAGCATGGTTCGAGCCAATTCGCCACCCGAAGCCACCTTCGCGAGCGGATGCAAGGCCTCACCGGGGTTGGCTTGGAACAGGATCGAGACGTCGTCGGCAGGGCCGTCACCAACGACTCGGACCTCAAGCTGTGCCTTGGGCAGCGCCAATTGGCGAAGGTGACCCTGCACTGCGGTGGCGAGCCGTGGAGCTGCTTTCTTGCGCATCGTAGCAACCTTTTCGGCGGCCTTGGCTTCTTGGTCCGACTCTTCATCGATGGCTCGTTGCAGTTCGACCACGCGCTCATCGTGACTGACGAGTTCATCGTGACGAGCGGCGAGCTTCGCCTGCTCGGCCATGACGTCGGCCAGGTTGTCACCGTACTTGCGGCAGAGGTCGCGTAGCTTCTGGCGCCTCGCCCGCACCTCGTCCAAACGCTCGGGGTTTTCCTCAATGCGTTCGGCGGTCGTGCGCAGATCAGCCACCAAGTCATCGAGATCGGCCGCAGCTGACTTGAGTCGCTCGGCTGCGGCTGCGAACGGGGCGCGAGCCGAAAGAAGCGCGTATCCGATGCGAAGCTGATCGAGGGTGCCGTCGTCACCCGCCAGCAACGACAGCGCGCCGTCGGCGGCCTCGGTGTGCGCGACGGCGCCCGCCAGAACCTCTTCTTCGGCGTCGAGGCGTTGTTCTTCGTCGGGATCGGTCAGCTGGGCGGCTTCGATTTCGTCGAGTTGGAATCTCAGCAGATCAAGCTCGCGAGCCCTCGTTCGTTCGTCGCCACCAATGCCATTCAGATCGGCGACAAACCCAGCGCGCCGTTTGCGGATGTCGGTCAGCTCGCCCAGGTCAACCCCGGCGTAGGTGTCGAGCGCTGCGCGTTGTGGGCCGACCGACAGCAGACTTTGGTGGCTGTGCTGCCCGTGCAGGTCCACCAGCGATGATCCCTGATCGGCCAGCAGCGCTGCGGTAGCCAACCGACCATTGATGTAGGCCCGTGAGCGCCCGTCAGTAGGCACGGCGCGAGCCAGGATGATCTCATCATCGCCAACCACGAAGCGGCCCTCGATTTGGGCTTCCTCTGCCCCGTCGCGTACAACGGTCGCGTCGGCACGGTCACCGAGCAGCAGGTTGATGGCCTCGATCAGCATGGTTTTCCCAGCACCGGTCTCGCCGGTGAGCGCCGTGAGGCCGGGACCAAATCGCAACGTAAGGTCAGCGATGATGCCCATGTTTTCGATGTGCAGTTCGGTGAGCACGCCGACTACCGATCCGAGAGGCCGAATTTGGCCTTCAAGATTTGATGGAACGGGTTGGCGCCGAACCGCACGAAATGGGCCCGAGTCTCGGAAGCTGTGCAACGAATGACGTCACCCGGAACCAAGTGGGCGATGCGCCCGCCGTCGATGGTCAACTCCGCGTTGCGGTGGCCCAGCACTTCGATTTCGATCGACTCGTCCGGACCGAGCACAAGGCTACGGTCGAACAGCATGTGCGGCGACACGGGCGTCACCAGAATGGCCCGATGCGACGGCGACACGATGGGTCCGCGGGCCGACAGCGAGTACGCGGTTGAGCCGGTCGGCGTGGCCACGATGAGCCCGTCCGCCGCATAGGTGGTGAAGTCGGCACCGTCGATGGTCACGAGCAGACGCACGGTGTGACCAGCCTCGCTTTTTTCCACCACCACCTCGTTGAGCGCCAAACTCGTTTCGCCGCCAATCCGCTCCACCGCCAACATCATGCGTTCTTCAATGGTGGCCTTGCCGGTGAAGAAGCGATCCAGCGACGCGATCAACGCCGGAGGTTCCACCTGCGTGAGATACCCAAGCGCGCCGACATTCACGCCGATCACGGGCGTGCCCAGCGTTGCCACCCGCCGCACGGTTCGAAGCATGGTGCCGTCGCCTCCGATGCTGAGCGCCAGGCCGGGTACCAGCAGGTCGTCGGCTCGATCGCAGTCGTCGAGGTCAAGCGCCTTGGCGTCCTCCTCGGAAACGAACAGGCGATGCCCGCGTTCGGTGAGCCACGCTGCGATTGATCGCACCAGTTCGGTGGCGTCGGTTCGTTCATGGTGGGCCACAACCAGGACATCGGTCATGGGGAAACTCTTACATGAACCAGGAACTCCACGTTGCCTTGGCCGCCTTTGATGGGCGATTCGATCTGGCCGATCACGTGCGCGCCTCGCGCAGCGAGCGCGGCCGCGACATCGGCACATGCCCGTTCGTGTAGTGCCGAATCGGTGATGATGCCCTTGCCCTTTGACACGTCAGCCTTGCCCGCTTCGAACTGCGGTTTGATGAGCAGCACCATGTGTCCGCCGGGCCCCGCCGCGGTGACGAGCGGCTCGGCCACGACTGTCAAGGAGATGAACGACAGATCGGCTACAACCAGATCGAACGGTGCGCCAAGGTCCGCCAGGTCGGCATGGCGGATGTTGGTGCGCTCGATGACCGTTACGTGCGGATGATTGCGGAGCAACGGATGAAGCTGACCGTGACCAACGTCGAGCGCCACCACGTGCGCGGCGCCGCGCTGCAGGACACAATCGGTGAAACCACCGGTCGAAGCACCGACGTCGATGATGCGCAGGCCGTTCACATCGATGTCGAAGGATTCCAGCGCGCCTTCGAGCTTCTCGCCACCGCGGCTGACGTACTTCTTGGGGGGACCAACGATCACGATTGGTTCGTCGTCGGCCACCAGACGGGCCAGCTTGAGCGCTGGTGCACCACCGACCAGTACACGGCCTGCTTCCACGACGTCGTGAGCGTCACGACGACTCTCCACCAGCCCGCGCCGCACCAGTTCCACATCGAGACGCCGGCGCACGACCGTTAGGCTACTGCCCGCGCCGATGATCCCGATGCCCGTCGTGGGTCAGGACGTTCGCTTCTTGGCCGCAGCCTTCTTGACGGGTGCCGCCTTCTTGGCCGGAGCCTTTTTTGCAGCCACCCTCTTGGCCGGTGCGGCTTTCTTGGCAACTGCCTTCTTCACCGGAGCTGCCTTCCTGGCTGCGGCCTTCGCAGGCGCAGTCGCAGCAACGACGGTGACGGGCTTCGCCCCGGGTGCCGGCGCAGTTGTGTCGTTGCCGACGAGACCGAAATGCTTCAGCTGGCGATGCACTTCGCCCTGGATCATTTCAAAGAGTTGCTCGGCGCCGCGCTTGGATTGCTCCACCAGCTTCTCGACATTTTCTTGCAGATCGCCGGACATGTTCTCGCCGCTCTTCACGAGCGTCTTGATCAGGTCCTCAGCTTTGCTTTGGGAGATTCCGGTCATGGCCATGCCGACTTCCAGCATCTTCTTCAACGGGTTGTTTTCGCTCACGGCGCAGAGCGTATCGGCAATTCGCGTCACTTCCCTGCCGTAGGGTCGCGCTGTGCTACCGCTTCGCGACCTCAACCCCACTCGACATCGGCCCTTCGCAACGATCCTGCTCATCGCTATCTGCGCCGCCGTCTACTTCTTGGTGCAACCAACGCCGTTCGCAAGTACCTCTGCTGATGCTCGATTCGAGTACCGCTACGCTGCCATTCCCACCGAAGTCGTGCACGGCCATCCGCTGGCAACCTGCGAGGTCGGCACCGGGATTCTCGGAGCCGCATCCAGTTCTATTGCGTGCAAGCAACCGGGCGGAATCGTGCCCTATGCGCCGGGCAAGCACACCCGACTAGCTGTCATCACGTCGGTGTTCTTACACGCCAGCATCATTCATCTCCTCGGAAACATGCTCTTCCTATGGATCTTCGGCAACAACATAGAGGACCGCCTTCGCCCCATCGGCTACCTCTTGTTTTTTGTTGCCGGTGGCATCGTGGCGACCATTGGTCACGTCGTCGCCGACGGGTCGAGTCGTGCGCCGGTGGTGGGTGCGTCCGGTGCCATCGCCGCGGTGATGGGTGCCTACCTGATCTGGTATCCGAGGGCGAGGGTGCAGACCCTGGTCTTCTTCTTACCGGTTCGGCTGCCGGCTTTCATCGTGCTGTTGGTGTGGCTCGTCCTGCAGTTCTTTACCTCGAGGGGCTCGCATGTGGCCTGGGTGGCCCACGTCGTCGGTTTTGCCTTCGGTGCCATCGTGGCAGTGCTACTCGGGAGGCGTGCCCCTCAGCCTTCGGCCAGCAACACCTTGCTCATCTGACGCAGGTCTTCGGCGATGAGATTCGGGGTCGGTTTGATTGGCAGGTCATTCGGACGGACCACGCCGGACAGCACCAAACCGAACCTCGCACCGAGCCGCACCGCAAACTCTCCGTCGGTGTCACCCCGGTCGCCGATCATCACGAATTCACCGTCATGTCCCAAGGCGGTGCGCACCACGTCGGCCATCGGCCCGTAGGGCTTGCCGGCAATCGCGGGCGCTTTTCCTGATCCGGTTTGCACGGCGGCCACCAGTGACCCACAGCCGGGAATCGGACCGTCGGGCGTGGGATAGGTGGCATCGTCGTTGGTTGCGATGAACCGGGCACCCTGGCGAATGGCGGTCGCTGCTTTGCGGAGAGCCTCGTAGTCGAAGGTGCGGTGAAAACCCACCACCACAACATCGGCCGGTCCATCGGCGACGATCTCGGCTCCTGCGGCGATCAGCTCCTCATGCGCGCCCGGCCCACCGAGCAACAACACCCGCTCACCGGCGTGGATGAGCGACGCCGCCGCTTGCGCGCTGGTGAACACATCACCGTGAGCCCGAATACCGAATCGGGCGAGTTTGGCTTCCACCGTCGACACGGGTGAGAAGGAGTTGTTCGATACGAACGTCACCCGATGCCCCGCCGCCCGTAAGGCAGCTACGGCTTCCGGCGAGCCGGGGATGACGTTGTCGGCCAACCAGATCACACCATCGAGGTCACAAATCACATTCACGCTGCGATCCTCCCATGCGGCTACGAACCGAACCCAACGTCAATCGGTGAGCGGGCGGAGGTCGGCTCGCTTCTGGCATCATGCGTGCGTGCCTCGATTCGAACCTTTCGCCGCCCTCCGCTACGCCGCCAAACTTCCGCTGGCCGATGTGACCGCGCCGCCCTACGACGTGTTGTCGGACGCCGACCGTGCCTCGCTGGCCGGCAGGCATCCGCACAACGTGGTGAAGATCGACGTACCGATCGAAGCCGACGGACCGAACCGCTACGACATGGCGGGCAAGTTGATGTGCGAGTGGATCGGCGCGGGCGTGCTGGTGCAGGACCGGGGCCCATCGTTTTACCGATACACGATGACGTTCAACGACGAGACCGGCTTGCAGCATCAGACGGTCGGCGTGCTGGGAGGCCTTGAAGTGCGCGCCGCCGGCGCGGGCGAAGTACTGCCTCACGAGCAGACCACCCCGAAAGCCAAGACAGATCGACTCGACCTGACTCGCTCCACCGGTACCAACTTGTCGGCAGTGTGGGGCCTGTCGATGGCACCCGGCATCGGTGCCACCATTGCGGCCGCCGAGGCCACCCTCATAGGCGAGTTCATCGATGATGCCGGCGTCGGCCACCGGCTGGAGCGCATCGAGACCGCCGATGCAATCGCCACCATTCAGGCCGCAGTCGAGGCGGCACCAGTCGTCATTGCCGACGGTCACCACCGCTACGAAATCGCTCGTGTGTTTCGAGCAGAGCAGCAGGCTGCCGGACACGCGCAGGGTCCGCATGACCTCACGATGACATTCGTGGTGGAATTGGCACCAGACCATCTCTTTGTGCAGGCCATCCACCGACTGCTTACCGACATTCCCGCCGGTACCGATCTGCTGGCCGAGTTGTCGTCGTCGTTCGACGCCTCCCCTGCCGGCAATGTCTCCACCGACACGTTGCAGCAGATGACCTCGAACGGCTCGCTGTGTCTGGTGCACCCGGACGGCACGGGCACATTCTTGAAGCCAAAGCCCGAGGCGTTTGACGGCGAGCGAGACCTGGATACGGCCCGGCTTGAGCGCGCTCTCGCCAGCCTTACACACACGAAGGCCTACCAGCACGGCGTCGACAACATTGTCGGGGCGGTCACAAGCGGCAAGGCGCAGTACGGGGTGCTGCTGCGGCCGGTACCGATCGCCGAGATTGAGCGCACGGCGCATGAGGGCCTCTTGATGCCGCCGAAGTCGACGTTCTTTGCCCCAAAGCCGAAGACGGGTCTGGTTTTCCGACAAGCCCGTTAAACCACCGCGCTCAGCTCGATCGCCACGCGATGGAGCGCCTTTTCGACCTTCTTGGCGGCGGTGGCGCGCAGCACATCAACGGCTTGCACTTCGGTGCGGCTCCCCGTGGCTCCACCGGCGGCAAAGAAGCGACGGCGCACAGACCCCAGCACCACCACCTCAGTGCCCTTCGGGAGGACCGGCGCGTCGCCGCGCTGCAGGCTGACCGGAACCGATCGAGCGCCCCCTTCGCCGTCGCGGGTAGTCACTTCGTAGGTCACAAACCAATCCCCTGACGGCAGGCTCCGCTGCACCGCGTCCGACGACAGCGTTCCTCGCAAAACAACAATGTTCATGTCGAACCTCTTCACATGTTCAGATACCAAAGGGGAAGTACCCCTTACCGTACAGAGGGGGTGCTACAAGGTTGAGAGACGTTGGTCGCGGCCGACGAAGGACGCCATTAGGCTCCGGCCCCATGCTGCGACGTTCCTGGCCCCTGGTCGTCAGCCTCGGACTGACCGTCGCAACAATCGTGGTTTGTTGTCCGAGTGCTCGCGCCGCCACCCAGGCAACGTCGGCATTCATTCCGATCACCCCCACCAGACTCCTTGATACCCGCGACCGCCAATCGCTCGCGCCGGGCGCCACCTTGCGGCTCCCGATCGCCGGAGTCGCAGGCGTCCCCCACGCCGCCGTCGCGGTCTCGATGAATGTCACCGTGAACGAAGCCCGCGCCGCAGGCTTCGTGACCGTTTGGCCCAGTGGGCTCTCGCAACCAACCGCGTCAAACCTCAATGTCGAACGAGCAGGGCAAACCATCGCCAACGCCGTCGTCGTACCGGTCGGCGCCGACGGCAGCGTCACTCTCCTCGATCAGCCTGGCGGACAACTCATCGTCGACATCAATGGAGCCTGGACGCCCGCCAGCAGCTCGGCCGGCGGGCGATTCATGCCGACGACGCCGACGCGCATTCTTGATACGCGCTCGACGCAACCGGTGACGACATTGCGCGTGCCGCTCGGGGAGAATGCCCGCCACGCCAGCGCCGCAGCCGTGAACCTCACCGTCACCAACCCGCGCCGGGGTGGCTTTGTTTCGGTCTGGCCGGCCGGAACGCCACAGCCGGAGGTGTCGTCGTTGAACGTCGAGCACCCGGGTCAGACGATCGCCAACTTCGCCATCGTCCCCCTCGGCCTTGACGGCTCCATCGACATCTGGACCAACACCCAAGCCGACGTCATCATCGATCTTCTGGGCATCTTCACCAAAGTCGACGCTCCCATCTCCTCCGACGGCCTCTTCGTCGCCCTCACTCCGTCGCGACTGTTTGACACGCGAGACGACCAGCGCGGGCCGTTGCGAGGTGGGTGGCGTCGCGACATCGCAATCGCCGGACGAGGGGATATTCCTGCCGACAACGTGTCCGCCGTGCTCGCCAACCTCACCGCCACCGAAACGTCGCAGGCCACTTGGCTGAGCGCCTATCCGTCGGGCACGTCGCTACCAACGACATCGACACTCAACCTCGAGAGGACCTACCAAACGCTGCCGAACATCATGCTGTCGCAGGTCGGAGCCAACGGTGGCCTTTCGTTGTATGCGCAACGAACAACGCACGCAATCGTTGATGCGCTTGGCTACTTCACCGGTCCGTCCGCGCCCGCCAACGCGGACGTGCCGCTCGTTGCACCGACGCCGACCTTTCCGTCCAGCGACGGCGCGCTTCATCTTGTGCACGAGATATCCGGCACCATTTCGCCAAAATCGGTCGTGTCCAACGGCACCGGCCTCGTCTTTGCTCAGAACATGATGTACAACCACTCTGTCACGGTGTACGACCGCGATGGAGATCTGGTGCGAACCATCTCCGATCAGGTCGGAGCTCAGCGGGGTGCGCCGGTCGAAGCCGCCGCCTTCCCGGGCGGACGCCAGATGTACGTCAGCAACTACTCGATGTACGGGCCGGGTGCCGGACCCGAAGGTTTCGATGCATGCACAACGGCCAGCGCGGTCAGTGAGAGCACGGTGTACCGCCTGACTGGTCTCACTATCGATCAGGTCATTCCGGTGGGCAAGGTTCCAAAGTACGTGGCGGTGTCGCCGGACAAACGCTGGTTGGTGGTCAGCAACTGGTGTGGAGAAGACGTCAGCCTCGTCGACATTGCAACGGCCCGTGAGGTCCGCCGAGTTCACGTCGGAAGAAATCCTCGCGGCCTGGCCATCACGCCCGACTCGTCGCTCGCGTACGTCGCGCTGATGGGCGAAGGAGGGGTGACAACGATCAGCCTCGCGACCGGCGCAGTGTCGCCATCGGTGCCCATCGGCGGCGGTGCCCGTCACCTCAACCTCTCCTCCGACGGCCGCTGGCTCTACGTCACGCTGAATGAGGAAGGCGCCGTCGCCAAGGTCGACACCACGATCATGAGCGTCGTCGGCAGGGCAACCACCGGCACACAACCGCGCAGCGCAGCCATCACAGCCGACGGTCGCTATTTGTACGTCGTCAACTATGAGTCTTCGTCCGCCAGCAAGATCCGCACGTCGGATATGACCGTGGTGCAGACGGTCGCCACCGCGGCGAATCCCATCGGCATCACCTATGACGATGAGGCCCATCAGCTCTGGGTGAGTTGTTATGTCGGCCGCATCCTCGTCTTCCAGGACTGACTGTTCGTCCCGAACCGAGACCTACTGCGGCACAGAAGATGACGAAAGAGCCTCAGATCGGCTATCTTCTGGCACCCCCAACGGAGGAAAACGTTTTTCATGGCCAGCAGCACCGAGTCCACCCCAACCGAGACCGAAGTGTCCACCGACGTGGTCGAATCGTCCGTTCCCGAGACTGTCGTTACGGAAGCGGCCGAGGCACCCGCTGTTGCCGACGCACCCGCCGCGGCCGAGTCGGCAGCGGTTGTCCCGGCCGCTGCACCGAAGGCTGCGGCCCCGTCCAACTCGCGCTTCTCCGAGGCTGAACGCACCCTGCGCAAAGAGCGCGTCGCCAAGGCGAAAGACGCGCTCGCCCGTTCCGTCGGCGTCAAGGGTGACCACGTGGCCCCCGCCCGGGCATCGCTCAAGATGTACCTGCAGCGCCTGAACGAGCCAAACCAGCCCGACGACGCCCGTTTCGAGCTGCTTATCAACGGCCCGTTCACCGCACCGCCCAAGAAGAAGACGAACGACCGCAAGTTCTAACACCCCGGAGACGCCCGCCTTTCGAGCGGTCCCCCTCGCACGCAGACTGCCCGGCCGCTCACCGCTGTCGGGCAGTGTGCTGTAGCGGCTCAGCGACCGAGGCCCCCCAGGCGATACTCAACGTCGGCGAATCCAGGCAGCACATCGTTGATCTGCCGGAACAGCTGCCGGGCCCGAGGGACGTTGCCTGCTCTGTCGTAAAGGTCGGCCAGCGCATACCAGGTGCGGAGGTGGTGGTCTTTCACCTTTTTTGGCGTGGCCGCGGCAGCCTTCTCGAGCAGCGCAATGGCCTCTTTGAACATCTCCCGGTCAGCAAGAGAGCCGGCATAAACGATCCGCCCCTCAGCGACGATCTCGGCTGACGGTGAGGCGGCCCTGAGTTCGTCCCAGAGCTCCTCGACGGTGGAGAACCGTTTGAGGGCGCGATAGCAGTCGGCAAGGACAGGATGCTGGTCGTAGGAGTCGGTGAGCAGGCGGTAGGCCTCCATCTCGCCGGCAGCTTGTCGCCACCGCTCCAGGCGGTAGAGGGTGAGCCCGTACAGCTCGCGCACGGCAGGGGCGCCGGGGGCCTCCTCAGCCAACTTGGCGATGATTCGCTTGGCGTCGCTGTACCGCTCACGTTCAAACGCACCCCGCGCTGCGTCGAGCCGCTCCTCGAGCTTGACCGCCCGCTTCGCCCCAACGGCCTGCTGCAGCTCGACCACCACTTCCGGAGGCAACGGCTTTGGCTTCGACCGGTCTTTCGGCACCAAACTCGGCTCGGCCCTCGCAACCGCTGCTTCGACAGCGTCACGAAGCGGACCCTCGTCTACCCACTTCTCGGCTTGCCATGGGGCCTTTTCCATTGGCTTCGCACCGGCAGATCGGGGACGGTCACTCTTACGAGGCGACGGCAACAGCGGCGCAGCGGCGTCCAATCGACGATTCAACTGGCGACCTGGACGGGGGGCACGCTTCTCGTACGGCTCGGAGGTGCGATGGCTGCCCGTGCGGGGCACGCCTCCGGTCCGTGGTGTGCCAGCTCCGCCGCGCTTACCACCCGACAGTTGGCCAGTTGACGAGGGTCGCGGCGCCGTTTCACCGGGCCCCGAGGCCGTGCGGTCATCGGCGAACCAGGGGCGGTCGGGAGCGTTCGGCGCCTTGTTGGCAGAGGCGTCTGGTCCTGAGGTTCGGCCCTGGCGAGCTGCGGCTCGAGCCGATCCGGGTGAGCGGCGAACGGAGGCCGACCGGCCGACAGGACGAGCTTCGGCGCCATCCGTTTTGGGGCGCGAGAAAGAAGGGTCGTCAGAAGTTGGCACGCTGAAAGTGTAGGCGACCCGAAACTCTGGGCGAAAACGACAGCAACCCACAGATTTCTCTGTGGGTTGCTGTACTAGATAAATCCCGGCGACGACCTACTCTCCCAAGGGGTCTACCCCTAAGTACCATTGGCGCTGGTGGTCTTAACTGCCGTGTTCGGAAAGGGAACGGGTGTGTCCCCACCGCTATGGCCACCGGAAATCTGTTGTCAAGGGGCAGCACCCACTACGGGCGCCCCTAAGAACTTCAGAGCGAGCACGAACAAATCAAATGAAAAAATCAAGCCCTCGGCCGATTAGTACCGGTCAGCTACACGTGTTACCACGCTTCCACTTCCGGCCTATCAACGTGATGGTCTCGTCACGGGCCTTACCACCTTATGGTGTGGGTGTACTCATCTTGAGAAAGGCTTCCCGCTTAGATGCTTTCAGCGGTTATCCCTTCCGAAGGTCGCTAACCAGCCATGCTCCTGGCGGAACAACTGGCACACGAGAGCTCCGTCCGTCCCGGTCCTCTCGTACTAGGGACAGCTCTCCTCAAGTCTCCTGCGCCCACGGAGGATAGGGACCGAACTGTCTCGCGACGTTCTAAACCCAGCTCGCGTACCGCTTTAATGGGCGAACAGCCCAACCCTTGGGACCTGCTTCAGCCCCAGGATGCGACGAGCCGACATCGAGGTGCCAAACCTTGCCGTCGATGTGGACTCTTGGGCAAAATTAGCCTGTTATCCCCGGGGTACCTTTTATCCGTTGATCGACCACGCTTCCACATGCCATGGCCGGGTCACTAAGTCCTGCTTTCGCACCTGCTCGACTTGTTGGTCTCGCAGTCAAGCTCCCTTGTGTCTTTGCAC